>CAYVFC010000156.1:0-18215 GCA_964450715.1 uncultured Sandaracinaceae bacterium
GATGCTTCGTATCAGTTATCCTATATTTTGAGGTGAGATATCCGGACAGAGCCATCTTTTTCTCTGCCAGCAGCGGGTGTATCTCGGGCATCTGCATCTGCACCTCCGCCAGGAACGGCGTAGTAGAGGTTACAAAAAGGACGTGCCCGCTGCAAACCCCGGCTCAGCGCCGGAAGCGCTCACTCGATCAGGATCACCTCGCAGGGGAACTCGGCGGTCACGGTGGCATTGGGCTCCTGGATGCGAACGCAGGAGTCTTCGTGGTATATTGTGCCATCGACCGGGGCTGAGAGCTATGCGCGCCGTTTACCTGAAGCTTCTGTTCGCGACGCTGTGCCTGTGCGGGGCTTGCTGGCGCTCGTACCAAATCGGAGAAGCGGGGATGGGCGGCGGCGAAGCGCAGCAGCCGAGCGGAGCCGGCACCGGCGGCGGTGCCATCCCCATCGCTACCGATGCAGAGGGAGGCGACCGGCAACCGGTCGGCGGCTCGACCGGCGGTACCTACCCGGCAACCGCCGGCTCGGTAGGGTCCTGGTGCGGCGACGGAATCGTCTCGGGACCGGAGCATTGCGACGGCGATGACCTGAACGGCGCCAGCTGCGCCACCCTGGGGATGGGCGAGGGGATGCTGTCGTGTTATCGAGACAACTGCACCTACGATGCCACCATGTGCGCGGTCGGTCCGGCGTACCCGACCGAACCTGCTTCTGGCTTCCCCGACGGCAGGTACTACGACGTACCGGTCACGCCCGAGGGGTGTATCAACTTATCCGACCATCTCGTACGCACCTATACCCCCTACACCGTGATGACCCAGCCCCGTAGTTGCCTCTGCGGCAACTGCCTGGATGTGTACGGGCTCTGTATCGTGGACTACGATTGCCTGAGCATCTTGACCTGCTGCGCTGATACCGGCGTATATACCCTCGACTGCCAGAGCGTCCCGCCGTGCTCCGAGATCATTTCCCGGGTCATGACGGGGGGTGACATGTCATCGGCGATCAAAGCCGTGGAGGTGGGGAATTGTCTGGAAGCGGCCTGCCTGGACGCCGTCCCCTCCCGGTAGGGATGCCCAAGGCGGGAAACCGAGGGGTTGGCCTTTCACCGAGTTTCTCCTCGGGTAACGTGACAACGCGCCGACTCGGGCGTCGCCTGCTGCCCTTTTGTCATTTCGAGCGAAGCGAGAAACCTCGCAATTCGAGATCTCTCGCTTCGCTCGAGATGACATGGCAGAAGGCGAGCGTCTTCTCGAAACGAATCGTCGCGATCCATTACCCGTAGAGAAACTCCCCGTAGAGAAACTCAGCAGGCCTGCACCAGCAGCGTTTTCAGCCGAGCGGGCGAGATGCGGTAGCTCTTGTTGCAGAAGTCACAATCGATCTCCAGGACCTTGCCTGCAGAGATCATCTCCTCGATCTCCTCGCGGCCGATGGTGGCCAGGCTTGCCAGCAGGTTGGCTTCGCTGCAGCGGCACTTGAACTGCAAGGGGCGCTCTTCCAGTTCCGTATAGGGGATGCTCTGCAGAATCGCGTCCATCAGCGCTCGCGGTTCGCTGTCGGTTTCCTCTAGCAGCCGGTCGATCTGCTGAAACCCGCTCAGGTGTTCGACCATCTTTTGCAGGGGCTCGGTTCCGACCTCGGGCAACAGTTGTACTATGTATCCGCCGGACGCGCGTACCGCCCCTTCCTCCATAACGCAACCTACGGCCAGCACGCTCGCTACCTGTTCGGAATCGGTCATGTAAATCATCAGCGCCGTGGAGATGTTTCCGCCTCCCGGCACCCCGACCAACCCCTGCTGCGGCTCGCCGGTCGGCAGGGAACGCATCATCTGCAGCCTCCGGACATGGCCCGGGGATAGATCGGCCTGGCCCCGCGGCAACCGTACCAACCCCCGCGTGCCCCCGTCGGGGAAGGAGTCGGCCACCAGGCAGACCTCCCCGTCGGCTCCGGCGAGCAGACCCTGCACGCGGTACTGCGGGGCCATGGTCTCCCGCACCAGGATGGTGCCCGTGATCAGCTCGCCCAGCCAGCGCGCCGCCAGGCCGCCGGCCTTCTGGGCGGCGATGGCCGCGCCGGCCGTTTCGGTGGTACGCAGGGTGATGACTCGGAAGGAGCCGTCATCGGTCATGGCGCGTAGCGCGTATTCCCTCTCTTGCATCGGCCCGACATATCACCGAATCCGACCTGGTCCAACCCCGGACTGCCCGCGCCCCCACCGAAACGTTAGGAAGCGAAGAGCGTAACTAGAGCACCTCCGAACGGGTTGAAACGTCTTTGAGTTCGCGAGGATAGAGGGGCCAGATGCGGCTCTCGGCCCGACGAAGGAATGGTAGAGCCATTTCTAGGAGGTGCGAGGCCGCAGATTGCCCCTCTAGACCGCGAAATCATGTCGTTTTCAACCCGATCGGTGCTCTAGATGTGTCGAATGATGAGGCCTTGTGCCCGCCCCATTTACCGTTCGAAGCCCCATGCGGCACTTCGAACGCCAGGACCGCCCGTCAAAGCCAAAAATGCATCTCGACGTTCTGTCACCCTCGGCGCAATACCGTTCGACCTGCCGCGAGCCAAAGGCCGAGAACGATGGGCACACGTTCACCCGACCCTGTATAGTATCGTTCACACCGGCGTAGACACGGGGCAGCGGGACCGGGTTAAAACAGAAGGTTCGTACCGGTTTCGGTCTGGCACTACCGTTGCATTCGATGGGTGCGCGAGGTAGGGGAATTGGCGCGGGAGGAGGATGGGATGAAAGTTTACTACCGTCGGTTTGCGCGGCCCGGTCTGGCGCTATTGCTGATCTTCGCCCCGGGCGCGGGCGGCTGCGCTGACGACGAGACGTCGGTGCCCGAGGGGACGGACGATGCCGGCGCGGATACCGGGGAGCCGGCCGATGCCGGGGCGACGGACGCAGTTGCCTTTTACGACGCCTGCCGGCCGGGCTCCAAACCGGACGAGGATTGCTACGTCGAAAAGCGAGATCCGAGTTCGGAGCGGGTCGCCTTGGCCCTGGAGATCGCTCAGAGATACATGGATGAACACCCGGCCGACGATAGGCAGGAATTGTCCTGGGACTGGGCCGAGGGCGTGCTGATGATGTCCCTGGTCGAGCTACACCGGATAACCGGCGACACCTCCCTCAGGGATTACTACCGGACCTGGATCGACGCGCACATCGAGGCGGGATATTCCATCGTCTGGAGCGACAGCTGCCCCCCGGCGGTGACCGCCCTGGCGCTCTATCAGGAGAACGGAGACGAGAAGTACCGCAAGGTCATCGACGACGTCATGGCCTATCTAGAGGACGAATCGCTGCCCACCGAGGACGGCGCTTTCTCTCATCTGGGGCAGCTGACCGACACGGTATGGGTCGACTCGCTCTTCATGTTCGGCGTCATCCTGACCCGGTGGGGAGAAGTTACCGACGACAAGGCTTTTCTCGACACCCTCGGCGAGCAGTTCGCCGTCTTCGGTGAGTTGCTGCAGGACCAGAGCGGGCTTTTCCGGCATACCCACGCCTGGCCCTTGAGCACCGAGACGGACATCTTCTGGGCGCGGGGCAACGGCTGGGCGACCGCGGCCGGCTTCGAGTACCTGCGCGCCCGCCGCCTGCGCGGCGAGTCGGACCCGGAGGTGGAAGCCATCATGAGCGAGCAGGTCCGGGCGCTGCTTCAGGTGCAGGATCAGGCGAGCGGCCTCTGGTGGGATATCCTCAACCGCCCCGGTGAGATCTACCTGGAGACCAGCGCCTCGGCGCTCATCGCTTACGGCATGGCGCGCGGGTACCGGTACGGATATCTCGATGAAGAGGTCTTGCCGGCTATCGAAACGGCCATGGGGGGGGTCGAGTCCAAGGTGGTCCGGGACGAAGCCGGCCGGCCGCTGGTCACGGATATATCGGGCCAGACGACCGCCGGCGACTACGACGACTACGCGGCCATCCCGCTGGAGCAGGACATGGACTTCGGCGTGGGGGCGGTCATCCTCGCTCTGATCGAGACCTCGGGGCTGGTCGACTGACCGACGCGCGTGTAGAAAAGCAGAGAGGGGAGCCATGTTCGACAAAGACTCTTTCCGGCGCTCGGCGGTTCGGCTTCTGGCAACAGCCGCCTTTTTCCTGGCCGGCTGCCAGGGGGAAGCGTCGCCCGCGAGCGACGCCCGGGTCGACGGCGGCGCCGCGCTCGACGCGGGTAGCGCCGGTGGCGGTTTCGTCGACCAGGCCCGGCTCGTCGAGCGGGCGGTCGACTACCTGCGCCAGCGCACCGGCGGGGTCGAGGCGCCGGGCGTCTCCAGCACCCTCGCTCACCTGGCCCGCGAGCGGCTCGACCCGGACGGGTACGAGGCGGCGAACGGAGCGGTCCGCGAGGCGTCCTGGGACGATGTTTTTAGCAAAATAGCCGGGTTGAACGATACCAGCGACTTCGACGTCCTGCGGCTGCTGCTGCTGCTGTACGGATACGCCGATCACGCCATGGTAGCACCCGACACCTGGCGTAAGGCGCGGGAAGCGGTGCTGGGGTTCAAGTACTGGTACACCGATCCCACCCCGGAGGGATTGATCGATAACATGTGGTACTGGACCGAGAACCACCAGGCGGTCTTCCACACCTGCGAGTACCTGGCCGGGCAGCTCTTTCCGGACCAGCTGTTCACGGTAACCGGCCTGCCGGGTAGCGAGCACCGGCAGCGGGGCAAACAGCGGCTGCTGGGCTGGTTCGATACCGTGCGCAGGTTCGGCTTCAAAGAGTGGCACTCCAACGTCTACTACGGCGTACAGCTCACCCCGCTACTGGCGCTGGCCGAGTATGCCGAGGACGAGGAGATCCGCACCCTGGCCTCCATCACCGCCGATCTGATGCTCTTCGATCTGGCGCTTCATACCTTCCGGGGATCGTTCGGCGCAACCCACGGCCGCAGCTATAAAAAGGACAAGATGACGGCGCTGGACGAGGGGACCTTTGCCCTGGCCCGCTTCCTCTTCGACACCACCGAGTACGGCTATCCGCCGGGAGTCGACCCGAAGATCGTTCTGTTGGCTACCGGCACCCGCTACCGGCCGCCGCGGGCCGTCGTCGAGGTCGGGCTTCACGCCGAGCCCATCACCGACCGCGAGCGATTGAGCATTCCCATCGACGAGCAGACGGCGGTGGTGGATGACCCCCAGGCGCCCTACGGGCTCAGCTTTACCGACGCCGAGGATCTCCCCGTGTTCTGGGGCGCCAGCATCCAGACCCCCTGGCAGTGCCTGCCGCTGACCATCGCCACCATGAACGACTACGGCCTCTGGGAGACCGAGGGGTTCAAGGACCTGCAACCCCTGCAGGGCCTGGTGGCGAACGACATCCCTCTGGCCCAGTCGCTGTCGCAGCAGCTCGCCCCCGTGGTCAACTTCGCCGTGCTCTCCGAGGTCAACACCTACACCTACCGGACCGCCGACTACATGCTCTCCACCGCCCAGGATTTTCGGGCCGGTTCGCGATCGACCCAAATTCACTCCTGGCAGGCGACCTTTGACGCCAACGCCGCCGTGTTCACCACTCATCCCGGAGAGCCGCCGGCGGAGACGAGCGACTGGGAGCGGGACGGCGAGCCCGGCCAGTGGACCGGCACCGCCACCCTTCCGCGCTCGGCCCAGCACCGCAACCTGGCCATCCACCTCTACTCGCCGCACTACGGCACTGGGGCCATACCGGGCCTGGAAGCGCTGAGCGGTTACGAGCCCTATACCCATGCCTACTTCCCCCAAAAACACTTCGACCGGGTCGACCACCAGCTGCTCGAACAAGGGGCGCGGCCCGGCTCCTGGACCTTCGGCCGTTTTCGGGACGGCTACATCGCGCTGTACTCGTTGCGCCCGGCCGAGTGGATCGAGTACGACCCCGAGAACGTGGCGACCAATGGCATGACCGAGCCCTTTGACCTGCGCGCCAGCGGCGGCGCCGACAACGTCTGGATCGTGGAGCTGGGCAGCAAGACCGAATCGGGCTCGTTCGAGCAGTTCAAGTCGTCTATCCTGGCGAGCAGCGTCACCATCGCCCGCTCCGCCGACTCCCCCGCCGATCCGTTCGGCGGCAGCGAGCCGCTTCCGCCCTACTTCGAGCGGGTCAGCTACACCTCCCCCTCCCTGGGCGAGGTATCGTTCGGCTGGCAGCTCGACTTCACCGTCGATGGCGAGGCCCGGCCGCTGGGGGGGTACTCCCGCTACGACAACCCTTTCTGCCAGGCCGACTTCCAGTCGACCCGCTATCGGATCGAATCGCCTTCCGGCGATAGCGGGGTCGACCTCGACTTCGAGACGCCGAGCCGCGAGGTCTGGTAGAGCATTGTCGGAGACGTCACGAGGCACCATGGCGAACGAGGAAACCGGCCCCCGTCTTTTTCCGGCGGCGATGTTGAACGTCACCAACAGGTGCAACCTTCGCTGCCGGCACTGTTTCGTCTTTCGCGAGGGCAATCCGAACGACCGGCGCGGCGAGATGAGCGATGAGGCCCTGCTCGCTAAAATCGCCGAGCTGAAAGAGCGTCACGGTATCGAGATCATGTTGTGGATGGGGGGCGAGCCCTTGCTCAAGCCCGAGGTGCTGCGGCAGGGAACCCGCTTGTTCCAGAGAAACCACGTTACCACCAATGGTACGCTGGACCTGATCGAGCTGCCCCGAACCATCTACGTAATCTCCATCGACGGTCCGCCCGAGATCAATGACGCCATTCGGGGGAAGGGCACTTTCGACAAGGTGATGAAGACGCTCTGCCGAGTACCCGAATCGTTCGGGTCGACCGTCATGTGCCAGTGCGTGGTGACCCGCAAGAACGAGCACGCCATGCAAGAGCTGGTCGAGAGGTTGAGAGAAAGCCGCATCGAGGGCATGACCTTCTCCTTTTACGTGCCGCGCGCCGAGGACGTATCGGATCTCACCTGGGGCTCGCTTGCGGATCGCGATCCGGCGGTGAGGGAAGCGCTGAGGCTCAAAGACGAGTATCCGGACTTTATCTGGAACAACCGCCGCAGCCTGCAATTGACCCTTTCGGAAAACGCCAAGGCGATCACCGACGACTGCCCGGCCACCAAATACGTCCTGCCGCTCTACCTCGAGGGAGACGAGCTGGTCACCCCCTATTGCTGCTACGGCAACGATGTCGACTGCGATTTATGCGGCGCCTGGGTCGTGTTCTATCTGGCGGCCAAGCTGGAGCCCGGAAGATCGGCAGACGGCGGCCCGGCCTGGTAAGGACCCGTTCGGTGAACCACCGCAGGCTGGTTCTGGTGCTGTGCGGGTCTGTGTCGGCGTGGATCTCGGCCAACATCCTGAACAACACCGGGTTCGCCGGCCGGGATTCGTCGGATCCCGTCCTCGAAGAGCTGCCACTGCATCACTGCAACCGGTTCTCGGGCAAGGCGGCTAACCGCATCAGCGCCGCGGAGAAGTTGCGTTTGCTTTTCCGTTACCGGAGGGGAACAGTGTTCGGCGGCTGCAGTTCGAGAACCTGGTGCTGAACAACATCACTTCGCGCATCCGAAACCCGGGCCTGGCCCGCACGCCGCTGTTCGCCGCGGCTCCCTACAGTCAGCGTCCGACCGCGAGGAACAAGGGGTGTCAGGTCGATCTCCCGATGCGGACGAAACAGGCGCTCTACGTCGTGGAGATCAAGTACCGGAAGTCGCTCTCCTAAACGAATTCCTCCACGATCTGTTTCATCGAGCCGAGGGCACCGCAATCCGGCAACTCGAAGAAGCTTCGACCCTGCAGGTCGAAATCGCGAATAGCGTCGTCTTCCGGAAGCCACCCGACGACGGGGAGTTTTATTATCTTACCTAGGTTTTCCAGCTCGGCTGCGTTTCTCACGCGGTTGATCACAACCCCGATTTTTTCGTAAGAGACGGTCTTCTTCGCGACTTCGGCTATAGCGGATGCAACGTTGCATCCTTTTACGGTCGTATCGGTTACCAGCACCATGTGGGTAACCATTTCCATCACTCTTCGGTTGACCTGCTCGATACCGGCCTCCGCGTCGATCAAGACATAGTCGAATCTATCGGCTAGATCCTGCATCACGCTCTTGAGAAGCGTGTTTAGTTGACAGTAGCAGCCTTCGTCCTCGGGCCGGCCGACGGCCAAAAACGCTAGATTCTTACGCTCCTGCATGGCGTCGAGGAATTCGTAGTCGATAGCGGAGATCAACTCCTGCTTGTCGCCCCCGGTTCCCACTTTGATACTTTCGATGATCTCGTTTCGTATGTCGTTCACCGATTTTCGTACCGAGACGCCCAGAGCGGTACAGAGACCGACCGCAGGGTCGGCGTCGATGACGAGTATCCGCTGCCCCTCCCGGGCGGCCAGCACTCTGGTCGCCATCGCGCTTATACACGTTTTACCGACTCCGCCTTTACCGCAGACGGCAATCGTCTTGGGGCGTTTCGCATTAACGACAGTGCTGTTCATCCTTGTTGCTGGTATATAGGTATACGCTGCCGCTGATAGCGGCCACCAGTCCCACCATGATAAGCCAGTTCGTCAAGGCGGGACTCCCGCTCGCATAGGCCTTCTCGGCCGAGAGCGATTGGCGGCGGCAGAGAACGCACCCGTTCGGGCCCACCGCGATGTTGTGTACCTCACAGCGATTGCCTTCGGGTCTTACCTGGTCGTCGGGCTGATCGGTCACCACTCCCCTTTCTTGGCGCCCCTTCTCGGAAACCGAAATCGATCCCACTGTATCCCAGAGCAACCGCCTCCGTAAAGTCGGTTCCGATGTTGTATTACGGTGTAGGCAGGTGTGTGGCGCGGCGGCGAGGGCACCTACGGCTGCTACCGCGGCTGCAGTTGACGGATACGGAAAATGGATCTTCGCCGCGGGGCGCGCGCCGCGGGCTACTCTATGATGATGAGCTCGCAGGGAAATACGGCCGATAGCGAGCCCACCGTTTCCAGCTTCGTGCAGGCGCTTCCCACCAGCTGCATGGTGCTGACGTCCTTGAGGTAGAATCCCTCGCTCCTGTTCTCCTGATCACAGGGCACGGGCTGGCCGCCCACCGTTACGCTCCCCTGTTCGCACGCCTCCTGCAAGGTGGATAGCCTCCCGCCCTGCAGCGGTACCTCGCAGCTGGCAACGCCGACCGCGGACTGTACGATGCCCTGTAGCGCGGTGGTGAGCTCGCCCACGTCGGTGGGATTGATGGCCGGGGCGGTGCCCCCCGACTGTGCCACGCTCTCGTTGAAGGCGCCGCCATCGGCGCACAGCAAGGGATTGGACTGCGCGCCGTCCGAGACCGCGGTCGATACCACGTGGGTCAGGATACCCTGTTGCAACCAGGCCGCGGCGTGGGCCTCGGCCGTGGTTCCCTGCAAGCAGGTGCCCGCTCCGTCGGTCAGGAACAGGACCGCGGTCTTGCCGAAAAGCCCGGCGTTCTGGATGGCGTCTGCCGCGTGTTGAAAGGCCGGGGTGATGGGCGTTCCCAGTACCAGGTGCGATTCGTCCGGTGCCGGGCCGGGACCGGTGAAATAGGCCTGCCAGGCGGCCACGAAATCGGTAGCGCTCATCCAGGGGATGTTTTGAGGCGAGTTGATATCCTCCACGTAGCACAGCCCGGGCACGTTGGGAGCGCTGGGCAACAGAATGCTGGCCACGGTCAAGGTCTCGGAGCAGGGCTCCGCGTCGGGCTCCGCGGGAGCGCAGACGAAGGGTCCGAGCGCGTCGAGCAGGGCCTGGTAGGCCGCCTGCAAGCGGGTAACCCCGGAAGGCGTCAGCCCGCAGAGACTACCCATGCTCATGGAGCGATCGAATATCACCATCAAATTACCGGGGGTGACTTCCACCACGGGATCGAGCCGCGCCTCGCCGCAGTTGTCGCCCGAATCGCCGCCGGAAGTCCCGCCGCCGGAGCTCCCGCCGCTGGCGCCGCCGCCTCCGCTCGCTCCGGAGCTACCTCCGGCGCCGCTCGCGCCCGTGCCGCCCGAGCCTCCCGGACCGACTCCGGCGACCGGACCGGCGCCCCCGGTCGGCCCGCTGCCGGCGGGGCCGTTGGACTCAGCCGAGCAGCCCCATGGCAGAAGGCCGAGACAGCAGAAGAGCAGGACGGGGAGGGCCGGTCTCACGGGCGGTTTTGCTCCACAAATCGATTATACGCTGTCTGCTTTCATGACTACCTCCCGAAGTAGCTGCGAATAAACGTATCACCCGCCCTCTAGCCAGCGCGAGGCACGGTTCTGGTAAAGCGAAATTATGGGCGAATTTTCGTTGACAGTATCATATTCGAGGTCATCGTCCATACGTTCCGCCCGGTGATGGTCCTGCCCGAGGACGCCTGCCAGGAAGCAGCGCTGCAAGCCGACCCGTCGCGCGTCTTCTCGGCGGTGGTAGAAGCGGCGGAAGCGCAGCGGAGCTACGAAAGGTCTCTGGACGAGATCGGGGAAGAGGCCCTGCGCTACGCCGAACGCATAGGAGCTCCGGCCGTGGTCGTTTGCGGCTCGCAGCACGTCATTCACGACCGGGCCGCCAATTCCAACATCCCCGAGCTGCTGCGCCGTAGCGGTGCTCTGGCGATTCCCATGGATTGCTACCCCATCCCGGAAGAGACCAATCCGATGAACAAGATCTACTGGGGCGACGCCAACCGGTACCTGCGGGTGGCGGCCGCGACCCAGAAGACGAAGAGAGCTTACCCCCTGTTGCTCGCCTTTTTCGGATGCGGTCCCGCCTCCTTTACCGAGCAGGTGTTCCAGTCGCCGCTCGAGGGTTACCCCCTGATCGAGGAGAGTCTGCTGCGATACCACGGGGAGATCCCCATGTTATTCTTCTACGATGACGGCACCGAGCTCGACCAGCGGAAGGTGAACCGGTTCGCGTACAAGCTGCACAGACAGGCAGGCGCGTAGTTATGACCCATCGCGCTCACATCGAGCGAGCCCGGTCTACTCGATGGGCGGGATCTCGTCGGGGTATTCGACGTCGCAGCCCTGCTTTTCCACGATGGCCGAGTTGATGCAGTCCGACAGCGAGACGGTGCCCTCGTTGATCTTGAGCACGTCCCAGACGTCGCCGCCGGTGGACAACGGTATGGTCTGCTGGCCGTTGTAAGGGGTGAAAAAGCCCGGCGAGACATCCACGGCAGTGCCCCGGTAGATGAACGCCGCCGCCGAGATGATGTCGGGCGGACCGCCGACCGGAGCGGCGAAGCTGTTGACCCAGATACCGGCCTGGCGCAGGGTCTCGACGGTCTGCATGTATCCGTACTGGCTGCCGGTGGTAAGGCACATGTTGCCCGGCAGCGGGAAGTTCTCCCACCCCGGCGCGCAGGCGCCGATGGGCTCGGCCGCATCGTTGCTCGACGCCGCGTCGACGTCCCAGAAAGAGGCGTCGGTGGAGTGGATGATCATCCTTACGGTATCCTCCGCCGGACGCCAGGGGAAGCCCACGGCGGACGCGTGCAGCGCGTCCAGGCTGTTTTCGGGCCAGGAGTAGTTCTTGTCGGCCGGGTCGGTGTTGTGTAGCTGGTTGTTGCCCGTCAAAAAGTCGGTGGAGACGAAGAGGTACCAGTCGTTCAGCGCCTGCTGGGTGGCCAGCGCGTCCGCGTAGGGCTGGCAGTCGTTGGTGCACTCGACATCGTCGACGAAGACCACCAGACCGTAGTGGGGCGGATTGGGGGTGCCGAGCTGCTGAACCGCGGCGTCCACCACCATGATCTCGTCGATCAGCTTCTGCATAAAGATGTTCATGCTCAGCGACACATCCAGCACGAAGACCAGATCCAGATCCTTGATGCACTCGGTCGGGACCTCGTCGGGATTCAAGGGCGGATCCGGGGTCGGGGCAGGAGCGCCGGAGTTGCTCGGATCATTCAAATCGATCGGGTCACCCGGGCTTGCAGCGGTTCCGCCGCCGCTCGGGTCGCTCGGGTCATACGGGTCACCGGACGAGCCGGCAGGTCCCACGCCCGGATTGCCGCCGCTGCCGCTGCTGCCCGCTGTAGCGCCGCTGGGCACGTCTCCGACCGACTTGCCTTCGGCCGAGCAACAGGGAATGGTCGCCAGAACGCCCACCGCGACCAGCCAGGCCGTCAACGCGTTCGTCGAGCGCGAGCTGTTCCAACCGAGTACGCGCATGACAACCTCCTCTTTTCAGTCGGGACGGACGGAACCTGTCTACTCCCAATTCTATCTCGAATCCATCCGCGCCGCTATCTCGTCGCCCCCAAAGCGGGCCAGGGCGGAGGTGCCGAACAGGAGTAGGACGAAGGAGCCGATGCGAATGGCGGCCTCGACCGGATCCTCGGGCAGGTATTCGGACAGCACGGCCATGCCGCCCGCGATGGCCACCACCTTGTTGGTGACCGCTAGCACGGATACGACGATCAGAGCCTTGCCGTGTTGGAATCCGCTCTGGACCACGGTCATATGGAGGAAGCTTCAGTCTTCCGGCTGGCGCCATTTATGTAGACGCAGACCTTGCAGGAGCAGCCCCTGGTCGTCGATCCGGTGTTGGAGGCTCAACAGGTAGATCACGCCCTGGTCGTCCAGCGCCAGCTCAAGTGGGATCTCACGCAATACGGTCCGGAATCCCTCATCGTACCGCAAGGGCCTTTCCCACGACGGCGAGCCATCCGGGCCGTACCGGTCGATGCCGATGGTTATGGCGCCGGTTGTCGAATCGAAGTAGGAGAGCCCCAGATAGGTGTTCCCGTCGTCGTCGACCGCCATGGGGACATGGAGGTATACGCCCGAGTGCAGGTCAGTCGTGACGGTACCCTCCCTGAACCATTTTATATCTCCCCAGCGACTGGTTCCCGACAGATCGAAACGCTCCAGGAAGAAAGAGAGCGTCTCCCCGTCATTGCCGATGCCCAGTACGACGATATCGCCGTCAGCGTGGAACCGGGCCCGCATGAATGCGACGTACCCGGAGGGCAGGCCGTAGCCCAGGGGCTCATTCCAGACCAGAGCGCCCTCGGCGTCCAGCAGCAGAAGGTACGACTCTACATCGTCGCCGTTCTCGATCGCGCCTGCCATCAGGTAGCGAGTAGAGCCGTTGACCGTGGTCGAGGCGAGCGGCACCCCGAAGGCGTAGGTGCCGGCGTAATCGGGGCTCTGTTCGGGGCGAGGGGTGCCATCCGCATCGAAGAATTCTAGAACCGGATTGGAGAACAACCGATAGTCCCCGACGACGTTTTCCGACGCCCGCACGACCGCGATGCGATCCCGTTCCGGTTCCGCGGCCGCCGCCGCGTACAGCGGCAGGGGATCCCGGTCTTCGATGGTGGTGAACCACGACAGCAGACCGTCAGTGTCCACCTTGGCCATCCAGGCGAACTCGTTGTCGCGCGGTCTGCCTCCCAGCACGATCTGATCGTTCGAATCGAGCGCGGCATAGTATGCGAGCAGGTCCTCGTCGCTCGTCCAGCTCCAGAGGGATTGTCCGTCCGGCGCGTATTTGTTTGCCTTGGAAACGCCGACGGAGTCGAGTGCGCCGAGCTGGACGTAAACGACTATCGGATTCCCGGAGCTATCGAGAAGCAGTACCGGGTTCAACATGACCTGGAAGTCCTGAAGCTCTAGCAGCCACTCGGGGCTGTCCGAGATACGGCACGTATCATTACACGGTTCATCCGAGACCGAGGGCTCGCAGTTCTCCGCCGGTGAATCGATCAAACCATCGCCGCAGACGACCGGCGTGCAGTCCTGTCGGCAAAAGATGTCGTTCCGCGGATCACACTCCTCCAGGCCCGCCTGGAGGTAACCGTCGCCGCATAGGGCCAGCTGACAGTCGATGCAGCCATCGGTGGTGTCGGTATTGCCGTCTTCGCACTCCTCGTCATTGCGCGCGTCGATGAAGCCGTCACCGCAGATGCTCGGCTGGCACGAGCCCTCGACGCAGAATCCGGAATACCCGAGTGAAGTCTCGCAGGGCGTGTGGTCCGGCAAGGGACCGGTCGTGCAGCTGCCGTCCGATCCGCACAGGCTCCGCTGGCAGTCGGCGGCCAAAGGACAGTCCGTGTTCCGTTCGCACTCTCTCGTTGTCACCGGGGGAGGGTCGAGAGGCGGGCGATCCGCGTCGCTGTACCACGAGCCGGCGTCGAGCAGCGGCACGGGCGGCGGCGAAGGCGGGCTTTCGGGTTCGACCGCGGCATCGGGCGTGTCGAACGCGGTACCTGGCTGTTCGCTCCCGGGCGGTTGCTCGCCGTCCGGCGTCTGCTCGACCTGTACCGGCTGCCCGCTGGGGCTGCCCGGCGTCTCCGGGTTCGCCTCCCGTTCCGGAAGCGCGAGAATCGAGCGGCCGCAGGCGGTGGCCAGTAGCGACGCCAACAGCAGTACCGTGGCGTCGCCCGTCCGGCGACGCATCTCTGGTACCGCGCCTGGTGTCATGAGGGTCATCGTCCTGCAGAGCGCGCCGTCCGGGCGCGCCACCGTTTTTCCGCTCGCGCGGACCTCCCTGACCGGGGACACACGAGCAGCCCCGGGCACATACTGCCGCTCGCTTACTTAATGCGCCACATCGCTCGATCCGGAACCCCGAAACCGGAAAACGAGGCTTTCACCACAGGGTTGAACCCCCCGTGTTCGATTTGCCGACGAGAAAGTCAGTAAACCGGCTCTCGCCGATACCTTCAGGAGCTGAGCAGGGGCAAGATCTCGCCCGGGTTAGTTATTGATCGATACCAGAGTCGCTCTGCAGTTGTCGGTATCGTCGCCCAAGCACTCCAGCGCATAATTCGCCTTCCGGTTACACCCCAGCACGCGATAGGAGTGCTCGCCGGTCTGTCGTATCGTCAGCAGGCTGCTCTCGCATTGCAGGTCATCGGGAGCGCGCTTCATCACGATTTTTTCCTTGGCGCTTAGAAACAGCGTACAGGAGATGGTGCCGATGCTGGCCAGAAGTGTAAGCAGAATCGCCGTCGCTCTGAATGACATTCCGGTCTATCTCCCGTGCCCTCCGGGTACGGTACCCGTTCGAAGAAAAACCTCAACCCCTTGTTCCGAGAGGCATCGAACCATGCAAAAGCCCCGGAAGCTACGGTACGCGGCGGCTTTCGCCGTTTTCCAGAACCCAGAAACGCGGTACCGGCTCTCCGGCGGCGTGAATCGCCGCGGCTAAAAGTGCCACCGGCTGCAGCTCGCCGTCGTCCCCCTGCTGAAAGGTGCCGTGATGGATGGCCACGCTGGTCGCGGCCGCGAGCTTTCGATGCGCGCGCACCACGTCGTAGGCATCGGTGTGTACCGGCTGCATGAACCAGCGCGGCTCGGGCGCCCCGATGGGTAGAAGCGCCAGTCGAATCGGCGCCAGGCGCCGGCCGATCTGCTCGAAGTGGGGCGCCCAGCCGGTGTCGCCGGCGAAGTAGACGTTGCCCGCCGACGAGCGCAGGATGTAGCCTAGCCACAGGCTCTGATTCCGGTCACAGAGACCGCGATTGGAGAAGTGCTGGGCGGGAACGCCGACCACCTCAAGCCCGCCGCGCGTGGAGCGTCGCCGCCACCAGTCGAGCTCGCGCGCCGGGCCGATTCCGCGCTGATGAAGCCGATGGGCGTCGCCGAGGCCGAGAAAGAACTCCGGCCGGTGGACCTGGTAGAGGCGCTTCAGCGTGGGCAGGTCCAGGTGGTCGTAGTGGTTGTGGCTGGTCAGCACCAGATCGATGGGGGGCAGATCCGCTAAGCGGACGCCAGGGGGGCGGCTGCGGCGCAGGTCGAACGTCGTACCCGGTCCTATCCGCTCGGACCAGACCGGATCGGTTAACACGTTGAAACCGTCCATCTGGATCAAGACGGTCGAGTGGTTGACGAAGGTCACCTGTAGCTCGCCCGGCCCGACTCGTTCGGGAAAGGGCTCGGTACCCGCGGCGGCGCCCGTCTCGGCCGGCTCCCATTCGGCCGGGTTGCGAGTGGCGAAGAGAGAGGGCACTCCGGTACTATTTTGCATACCGGCAGTAGCGGCAAGGGGGTAATTCGGCTCGCGGGTTCGACTGCCGCTGTCGCTGCTAGTTTCCGGACCGCCGCTACTCGATGACGGTGCAGAAGCCCGGAAAGCTATCGGGCAGAGCGTCCGCATAAGGGTCGGGGCAGACCCGGAAGGGGTGGTCGAGCAAGAAGCGCCACTGCGCTTGCAGGACGTCGACCGCGGTGGCGAAGTCGAGATCGCCCCCGCAGTGTCCGCCTCCGTGGTTGCAGTTTACGGCCAGGCCTCCGCGGTTTACCACGGCGTTATAGAGGTTCGCGCTGGTCTCCGCGAAGCTCACCACCACCACGTCCGACTCCGGCGCGCCGTGGGCGGTGATCACCGAAGGCACGTGGTCGGTATCCTGCCAGCTGTAGTCGAAGATCACGCCGCCCGAGTTGGGCATCGCGCCCGCCAGGTAGCTCGCACGCTTGTAGACCATGGCGCCCGCTTGCAGCCCTCCCGCGCTGCAGCCGCCGGTATATACGCGCCGAATATCGATGTTGAGCTGTTGTACCGCGCAGGCCAGGATGATGTCAGCCATCTCGAAGTCGCCGGTGTACCAGACCCCGTTGCCGGTATTAGTGCCGCTCCCGGTCGTGGTGGTGAACGACGCCACCAGCCCCCCGGCGGCCGTGATCTGCTCCACTATGCCGAATAGCCCGCCGAGCGCCTCGTCCGAGCTACCCCCGGTTCCGTGCCAGTAGAAGAAGACCGGGCCCTGTACCTCCTCGCGTCTCTCGCCGACCCAGAGCTGCACCTGCTGGCCCTTCACGGTCACGGTTCCGGTGGCCAGCGTGGGACAAGGTTCGTCGGTAGTGGGTATTACCGGTCCTGGATTGCAGAAGGTAGCGCCCGACCCGGCGCTTCCTCCGCTTCCGCCCGCGCCGGCGCCACCCTGGCCCGCACCGCCCTGGCCCGCACCGCCCTGGCCAGCGCCCGCGTCGCCCTGGCCCGCACCGCCCTGGCCAGCGCTCGCGTCTCCGGTTCCGGCATCGCTGCTTCCCGCCTCACCGGTTCCTGCTTCTCCTATTGCCCCTTCCCCGGTTCCTGCTTCCCCGGTTCCCGCCTGTCCGCCTCCTGCATCGCCTATACCGCTTGCCCCCGCTCCTGCTCCGGCGATGCCGTCATCCGGGGTTCCGGCAGCCCCCGCCGTCGCACCGTCCGCCCCCGCACCGGCTGCGTCATATCCTACCGCGTCTTCGCCGCCTTCGCCGCCTTCGCCGCCCGTCGCCTCTCCACCATCCATTCCGCCGCTGCCGCTGCTCGCCGGTCCGGCGTCGCCTCCTTCTCCCTCTGCCGTACCGGCGGCTGCGCCTCGATAATCCGCCTGCCCTCCGCTCTGTTCGGACCGCTCCCCGTCGTCCCCGTACTCCGCGAACGAGCATTGGCATTCGGAGAACCCAGCGCCGTCGATACAGGTCTTCTCCCCCTGTTGCTCCGGATCCGGGCAAGCGCACGCCCGGATCTCCCCCGGCAGGCACGAGCTAGTAGCCTCGGTACCGTCTTCCGCGTACGGCGGCGAGCCGCAACCCTCTGCGACAGCCGTCGCCAGCAACAGCCCTAAAAAACACCACAGCGCGTTGCGACGCGCGGCGCCGAAAAGAAACTCCATGCCGGTTGCTCCAGCGCTATCCGGGCGTAATCAATCCCAGCGCAATTATGGTACACCATCGAATTGGTATCGCTGTTTGTCAATAGGACACCGCGTCCGGCTCGGTTTCGGTCCCGAACCCGTGGCGCGACAGGCGAATGCGTCGTCGGTTCGCGAATCGAGCGGAGCCGGCAAAGGGATTCATCGATCCGCGTGACGACTGCAACGGCCTCTCCCCGCTTTCTTTAGATCGTACAACCGCAACGGAACCGCATTCCAAAAGGAGCCGAACACCGAACTGTTCCCCGTAACGCAACACATAGGCGCCCGAGTTGGCCTTGATGGCTACACCTTCCGTGTTCACCATGCCCACCGGCACCGGACGCGTCTGCGGCTTTGGCCACCGGCGCCATGGCCGTGGGAAATTGGTGCGCCGGTACGCCGCAGCTCATGGTCCGCCAGCGCGGTCCGCCAGCGCGGCGCCGACCGCGCCGCCGGAAACTCCGAGGCCGACCGCGCGCGCGGACTGCGCGCTGGTGTCGATCAGGACGGGCAGCAGAATCCGGTAACAGTAGGGGCGGCGCGCGACTCCGCGGCTGATCTTTTCCGTGTGTTCGTAGACGACAGGAGGCGCTTTTTAAACACCCTTTTAGGAGGCACCGCAAAATAAACGATCCGGTTGCGGCCGCGTGGGCGGGCGCACT
>CAYVFC010000157.1:0-18207 GCA_964450715.1 uncultured Sandaracinaceae bacterium
GCGCTCCGCCGACGCGCCCGGTCTCGTATCGTTTATTTTGCGGTGCCTCCTAAGCGCCGCGTTTCGATCGCGCTCGGCGCGAAGTATTGTCGCTTTATATCAAGGGCTTCACTGGGAATCAGGAGGGATCAAAGCGCCGCGTAAATGCTTGATCGCTTCCAATGCGACGACGCGCAGCCCCCCGATGACGCAGAGTGCCCCGCGGACGGCGGTTCGGACGAGTGTACCTGTGGCGGTGTCGCGTGCGCCGACGGAACCCGCTGTCGCCGCCTCGAGGTGAGGTGTTCCTGCGGACCGACCTCCTACTACGAGTGCGTCGAGGAGGCCTGTGAGACGGAGAGGGACTGCGAAGCGGGCACGGCGTGCATACCGAGTTTCCTCATCGTGTCAGAACGTTGCGTCGTCTCTCTTTGCGTACGGGACGAACAGTGTACCGCCGGCGCTGCCGGTCGCTGTGCACTCCTCGTCGATCCTCCGGTGCAACAAGGTTCGCCGGACGCGAATGGGGTTACTTGCGTGTATCGCTCCGCCCCCGATTTACTAGATCTCACGGACGATCCTTCACTGTGCCGCGGAACCCCTGCTCAATATCTGCTTCCGGTAGACGCTTCTGAGTCGAAGCCCGGAATTTACAATTACTGTCCGTATTTGAACGACGGCCAGGAATGATGGAAGGGGCTAGGGCTCGAGCACCATGACGAGGTACCAGACCAGGCCGGTACGCGGGTGGGAGCGGATGAGCAGCGACTCCCGGAGATTCAGCCCGGTTCGCTCTTAAAGGACGACGATGGACGAGATCGAGACGACTCCATCGACGTAGCCGTTGCCATAACAGGGGGGGACGTCCGTCTGGTACCAACGTAGCTCGAGTCCTGCCTCGGATGCCCCTTCCGGAAGGTCGTACTCTATCTCGCCTCCCCCGGGCGTATGTAGGCCCCAAAAAGTCCGGGCGCCATCGGGGCTGATGAGCTCGAAGCCGAGAGTGATGCTTCCATCGTTCCCGGGTCCGGGCCCTGGCGGAGAGTACAGACCGGCGCTGTATCGAATGCGTATCCGGCTCGCGTTTGCGACGTCCAGGCGGGCGGCAAGCCCGAACGGCGCGTCGGGTGCGAAGTTCCACGCCGCGCAAGTTTCGCCGGGCGGGCAGTCGGGGTCGCCCTCTTCGCGGACCGTGAATCCGGCGAGGACTGGCGCTGCGCCGCCGTCGAAGGATATCTCTCGCACCGCCTCACCGAGATCCGCGAACGATCGCTCAACGACCGAGGCGGCGCTGACGTTGCCACTGAGGTCAGCCACTCCTTCTTCGATCTCGGCACGCACGACCTGGCCGTTGCGGCGCAGCCAAGGTGCGGTGTCGATGAGCTCGAGTCGATAGGCGGTCGTCGTCCCGGGGACGCCGACGGGCATCGATGTAACCGACTCTCCTCCTATGCTCGCGGTCGTCGCATTCTGCAAGGTGTCCGCATCGACGGCCTCGCTCGCAACCACGGCGACGGAATTCCAGGGTAGCAATACCCCTTCAATCGCTTCGCTCCCCACGATCTCGAACGCGGGAGGGGTGTCGTCCGCCTGGACGCTTCCGGAGAAGTAGGCGGATGCCGCGGCCGTCTGACCGCACATCCGAGGACCTCCCTTTTGCGCGCTCCCGCGCGTCGGCACGCCCTCCGGGTCGAGCTCGAATGCCCAGGAGGGGTTCCCGGAGATCGCGAGCGGACCTTCTGGCCAGAAGCCGGGGCCGGCGCAGTCGCCGGCGGGTTCGACGAACGAAATGGTGCGATCGAACCAGATGTCTCCGGGGACCACCTGGTTTTCGCTCGAAACGATCGCTATCTCGTTCGATACGATATCGAGATGAAATCGCGTTGGATCCGTCCACGGCACATTCGGATAGCCGCACGGATCTATACCAGTTCCGAGGATTTCGTAGGAACCGAGCGCGATCGAGGAAACGCCGCCACTCGAGGTAACCGCGTCGGCGTTCGTACCGGTAGCCGCGTCGTTCGCGAGTCGTCCGCCGGAATCCGACTCGACACCGCAGGCGGTCGCCAGCAGCCAGCAGAGGGTTGACACGACGTATGCCCTGACCCCGTTCTCTCGTGTCGTACTCACCACGCCTCCCCTCTTTTTCGATGAGCACTATAAGGGCTGCAGGCACCGATTATCAGTTCATTTTCCGAATCTAGTAGAAGCCGTCTCACGAACGCGGACCGAGTATTTCGCGGCGCGTCGGCCCCCGTGGCAAGGAGCGACGCCGAGTAATTGCGGTGCGAATTCGAGGAGGAGCGACGCCGCGGATGGCTGCTCTGGCCCGCGAAATCATCGCGCTTTGCACCCGTTCAGTGCTCCTGGATGTTTTTGCCGAGGTTGCGCCTCGCGCCCGAAATCGAGACAATATCGCCGGGTGCTCGGCGCTCGTTGCTCGTTGAATGCCCTCGGGCTGTGCCGGGAACCGAAGGGCCTGGGGTCGAGACGGAGGTTGCAGGAAGAGGTACGGTAGCATGAAGGACAAATAAAACTGGATTTCCGAGATCGAGCGTAGAAGAACGGACAGGTGTTGTCGAGCAGAGGGAAAACTCTATCTCCGCCTGCTGCCGTCGGTTCAACCACCCCGCTACCGTCACAACCGCAAACGTAAACAAAAACGACACAATCTGTTTCACCCCTCTACCAGCCTCCGGCCCCTATCCTACCCTCCCCCCAGTGCCAAAAACACCCTCTTTCCGATCAAATTCTCTAACGGGTGCGGTCCCGAAAAGGGGCCAATCGGCATAACCGATCGAAATCATAGAGGAATTCAGGAAGGCTAAAACGTACGAGTTTTCGGGATACAGGCGACAAAAAACGGCGTTTTCCGCGGAATTATGCGTAGTTACGAACCGTGTTGGCCCCTTTTCGGGATCGCGCCCTTCTCTAACCTCACCCCCTCGGATCCCTCCGTTTTCGCTCGCCCTTTCGCCGATCGAGTTTTGGTACAATACCGCTGCGAAGCCAAGTGGACGTCAGTCCGCGGAGCTGCAGCGGTACAAGCCTGGCGACGGAGCGAAGCGAAACGCACTTACGTCCGCTCCGCCATGCACGTTTCCACCGACAACCGCGCCGCGCTCATATTTCTGTATCCGGTCCGTCCCCTCTTCTTCTTCTTATCTCATCAGCACCCGGGACCGATCACCGGTGGACTATAGGTAAAGGCCTCGGTGTAGCCCGCTGCCGGTTGCACCGATCCAGAACCCGAGATGGTGTCGTAATCGAGGCGGATCCGCCCGTCGCCGCCGTTACCGCCCCTGCCGCCGTAGAGAACTGGCGCCCAACCGCCCGTCCCCCCGGTCGCATCCAGCGCGCCCGAGATATCCAATGATGTCGCCCTGAGCCAGATCGCACCACCAGAACCCGCACCGCCGGCCGCAGACCAGTTGTTGTCCAACGCATCGCCGCCGTTGCCGCCTCGGCAGGAAACGATACCGCTTTCCGTAATCTCTATCTGGCTCGCAATGATCCGAACGGCGCCGCCGCCGCCACCGCCGGTGCCGGCCGCCGCGTGCGGTTCGTGGTCCCCTCCCGCGCCACCGCCCGAACCGCCTTCAAACACCGCCAGCTCAACATCTCCGTATACCGTTCCGGGTTGACGATACGGGGATTGATTATCCTCGGCGCTATAGCCGTCGTGACCGGTCGTACCCTCTGTTCCAAAGGAGCCGCCGCCACCGCCCGATCCCCACCAGGCGAGGTCCTCGTTATACCCGCCGTTTCCGCCGCCCGGTCCGTGCCCGTCGTCGCCAAGACCGCCGGTGCGCGCGTGGCCTCCAGTATGTCCGCCCGGCCCGCCCGCGCCGCCTGGACAGGTATCCCCCGGACATGCCGGAACCGCCGACGAAGGCGGCGTCGCCGCATTTGGGCCGGATTCGCCGTCGGCAACAAGGGCGCCGGCGATGACCACGTTACCAACCGACTCTACGTCAAGCGACTCCGTACCGATAACGGTCACAGTCACACCCGCATCGATCATAAACGAGGAGTAGATATGACTACCGCCCTGAAGTGTCATGTCCTCTGTCGCGTGAAACACAAGGTAGTCGCACGTGCCTCCGTAATAAGGATCGCCGACGGTCCCGCATAGACACGCGCAGCTGTAACTTCCCTCCTCATCCGTGCACCCCGCGTTCGACGTGCAGGCCGAATGCCCATCCACACCTTCGACGCACTCGTCGATATCGGTACATCCGTCCGAACCGGTTCCGTCCCCCGAATACCCGCTCGGGCACTGGCAATGGAATCCAGGCGTTTCGTTTAGGCAAGCATCGGGGTCGTTGTCGCAGTCATCCAGGCCATCGCCGCACTCATCGATATCGATGCAGCCGTCTTCATCCGCACCGTCGCCTGTGTAACCGCTCGGACAAACGCACTCGAAACCGCCTACGGTATTGACACACGCCTCCGGATCATCATCGCAGTCATCCAAGTCCTGATCACACTCGTCTATATCTTCGCAGGCGGTATTCCCGTCACCAACGAAACCGTCATCGCACGTACAAGAAGGTGGCGAATCACTATCGTCGCAGTGAGCGTTTTCCATACAAACCAGATCCGCGCAATCGACACCGAGCCCGCCGCCCTCGCGCTCCTCGCCCCCTATGCTGCCGTCATTGACACCCTCGGCTTCGGCGTCGACTTCCGCGCCAGCATCCATGCCGGCATCGGATAAGCCCTCCCCGCCGGAACCGCCGTCTCCTGCCATACCGGCGTCCCTCTGCCCGCCGCCGCTCGAACCCCCCCGCCCGCTATCGACCGCTACGCCGATCGAGGCGTCCCTGTTAGGGTCGGCTGCCGACGAGCAACTCTGCATCAGCCACACCACGGCCAGATTCCCTACCAATATGGTGCGAAACGGGGGATAACGGATGGTCGCCATATGCACATGTTAACTTTAAACCTCGCCCCCCGACAACCACGCCGCGCCTCTCAACCCTGGCCGGAATGAAGACCCGGTTGGGCGCTACCTCGATGTTCTCTGGAGAATCACATGCGGAAAGGCTCTGGGTTGACGATCGGCATTTACCTCTTCTTCGTTCATGCGTGTTACGAGAGTAGCGAAACTTCCGGACCAGGAACGGATGCGAACGTGGAAGTCGAGAACTGCTTTATATAGGTATATAGGGGACGGGGCTAAGTTTTAAGTATATAGGGGACGGGGCTAAGTTTTAAGTTATTGATTTTCCTTCTCTAATGAATGACTCAGCCCCGTCCCCCGATATCGACGTCCCCCGAGGTCGAGCGTCGCGCAATAACTTAAAACTTAGCCCCGTGCGAAAGCGCCGGCCAAAGCCGGCATGGTGTCGGGGATGCAAGAGCCCTACGAGAAAGGAGTAGCGATCCATCTTGTTCTCCGAGTCATGCGCCTTTTGCCGCGAGGCAGGGGGCGAAGCGTTGACAGGAGTACGTGCAGGCCGGGTATTCAGCCGCGAAATGCTATCAATCGCAGAGGCCGACGCGTTTGGACGTGCGCGGAAGGCGATATCGCTGTCGGCGTTATCGCGAGCCGGCAGCGGCTCTGCCGCGGTCGTAGACCCCGCGCATGCACGCACGCACCATGCACGGAAGCCGGGAGGCGTCGTGGTCGCCTCGGCCGAGGGTGCCGAGGCCGCGAGGGCAAGCCCGAGGGCGTAATCCCGAGATGAACGAGCACGACGAGTCGGACAGCTCCATAGTACCTGGGAAGCGGGCGAACAAAACCGCGCGAGCGGCGGCGGAGCGCGTGGAGGGAAGGGAGTTGGCCAAGGGCAATCCGCAAGGGCAAAACGCGTCCCGGACCCTGCGCCGGAACGACGCGCCAAGCGCGCTGCTCGAGCAGATACGCAAGGCAGGGCCACCTTCGCGTCATGACCTGCGGCAAGAGCCCGGTGCGGTAGTGCCGCACGCCGGGATCCGCCCGGGGGGCGGGCCGAGCCCAGTGGGCGAAGGCCCGGCCCTACCGAAACCCCTGCTCGCGGCAGTCTGACCACGCCTTATGATACGCTGGTGGAGGGGCGAGACGCGATCCCGGTCTATAATTATCCAATGTATCCCAGAGGGGGTCGCCTCTGGATTAAAGCGGGAAACTATACGGGAACGGGAAACTTTCCGATTACGATTCAAAAGGCTATGGAGATCTCGAGCTACTGGGGAGAGCGTGAAGGACAAATAAAACTGGATTTCCGAGATCGAGCGTAGAAGAACGGACAGGTGTTGTCGAGCAGAGGGAAAACTCTATCTCCGCCTGCTGCCGTCGGTTCAACCACCCCGCTACCGTCACAACCGCAAACGTAAACAAAAACGACACAATCTGTTTCACCCCTCTACCAGCCTCCGGCCCCTATCCTACCCTCCCCCCAGTGCCAAAAACACCCTCTTTCCGATCAAATTCTCTAACCTCACCCCCTCGGATCCCTCCGTTTTCGCTCGCCCTTTCGCCGATCGAGTTTTGGTACAATACGGGATGGTGTCGTCCTCCAGCGGATACCCCTGGGCCGACCAGAAGGTGCTCGAGGCCTTGTAACGGATCCCGTGCCGGTTACACAGCTTCACGATCGCCTGTACCTCCTCCGTGCTTCCGGGCAGAAGGGGACACAAAAGTGGACATAAATCTGTGGCTCTTTAGAGTTACGTCCACTTTTATAGCCGTTTATTAGTGGACACAACACCGAACACCCGGTAACTTGTGTCCACTTTTCAGCACGAGGCCGACATGAAATCTTTCGTGGGACGAGAGAAAGAAATCGCCCTGTTAAACGAGTTGAAGAATTCGAGCTCGGCCGAGTTCGTGGCGATCTACGGCAGGCGCAGGGTCGGGAAGACCCGCCTCGTGCGCCACGTCTTCGAGAAGAACGGGATGTTTCTGGAAGCGATCGGAAAAAGGAGCGGAAAGAAGGACGAGCAGTTGCACATATTCTTCTCGGCGCTTCGAGGGCGTTTTCCGAAGCTTGGTGCGGCGTCCCGTCCCGGTTCGTGGGGCGAAGCCTTCGAGATGCTGTCGTCCGAACTGGCCACGGTAACGAAAGGGGAAAAATGCGTGGTTTTTCTCGATGAGCTTCCCTGGCTGGCGACACCCAGGTCTGGATTGATCGAGGAACTGGACCGGTTCTGGAACAGCCGGTGGAGTCGCCTCGACAACCTGTTGCTCATCGTATGCGGATCTGCGGCCTCGTGGATGTTGAGCAAGGTCGTCAGGGCCAAGGGAGGGCTGCATAACAGGCTGACCCGGACGATCGTTCTCGAGCCCTTCGACCTGAGAGAAACCGCCCAGTTGCTTGCGCTTCGCGGCGTGGAGTTGACCCATCGTCAAATCATCGAGATCTACATGGCCATGGGAGGTATTCCCTACTACCTGGAAAACGTATCGCCGGGGAAATCCCCGGCCCAGGTCGTCGATGAAACGTGTTTTCGCAGGAGCGGGCTTCTATTCGACGAGTTCGAACAAGTATTTCCCGCTCTGTTCGCCCACTCGACCAAACACAAGAAGCTCATCCGACGGATTGCCGGCAAGCGCTACGGTGTCTCCAGGGAAGAGCTGATCAGAACCACGAAGATACCCTCGGGAGCAGCGATCAACCGTCCTCTCGATGAACTGGAGGCGGCGGGATTCATCGCCCGATTCGTTCCGTATGGTAAGAAGAACCGCGAATCCTACTACCGAGTCGTCGACGAGTACTCGCAGTTCTATCTGATCTGGCTGGACGCAGTGAAACGACGCGCATTGAAAATACGACGCGACCACTGGCTTGCCGTCAGTCAGACACCGAGTTGGAAAAGCTGGGCCGGATATGCCTTTGAAGGGATCTGCCAGAAGCATGCCGATCAAATACTCGACGCCCTGGGGATCTCGGGTGTTCATAGCGAGGTTGCCACGTGGCGTTCGGCGCCCGGCGCGGAACGCGGCAGCCAGATAGATCTGCTTTTCGACAGGCGGGACGGGATCATCACCGTGGTCGAGATCAAGTACGCGGCCGGGCCGGTGACAATAAACAAGAAAGAGGCCGAAATGCTGAGAAACCGCCTGGCGGTTTTCAAGGAAGCCGTCAAGACACGTAAATCGGTCTCGCTCGTCATGATCTCGCCCTTCGGCACCACGTCGAACGCCTACTCCCACGAGTTACTAGCCGCCGATATCAAGGCAGACGTTCTTTTCGGCCGCTAATAGGTTTTTCGTCTTCTTCTATGGTGCCTCTATCGCGGAGATCGCGCTTTCCTTCCATTTCGATTCGATACCTGCGGTCGGTCCGCGCGGCGCACCTCCCCCCTGAAAGTGGACGCGGGTATTTCTCAGGAGCTTCGGCAAAACGGGCCGTGCAAGTGCACGGCCCTTGAATTTATAAGGGAAAACCCGATTGCCTATTGTACTCGCTAGCGGCGTCAGGGGAAGGGGAATCGTTAGAGGTTTCGACGCTGCCGGAGGCGATGGACTCGCGGCATTCGTCGCAGGCGTGAAGGACAAATAAAACTGGATTTCCGAGATCGAGCGTAGAAGAACGGACAGGTGTTGTCGAGCAGAGGGAAAACTCTATCTCCGCCTGCTGCCGTCGGTTCAACCACCCCGCTACCGTCACAACCGCAAACGTGAATAAAAACGACACACTCTGCTTCATCCCTCTACTAGCCTCCGGCCCTTATCCTACCCTCCCCCCAGTGCCAAAAACACCCTCTTTCCGGTCAAATTCTCTAACCTCACCCCCTCGGATCCCTCCGTTTTCGCTCGCCTTTTCGCCGATCGAGTTTTGGTACAATACGGGAGTATTTATGAAATAGCTTTTAGGCTTGCCGATCGATTTCAGGCAGCCACTGCCGCCGGGCGCGGTTCGGCCGGCAGCTCCGGGACGCGAGGCGGAAGCGAGGTGGGTTGCTCGGGGAAGCGGATACTGCCCACCAGCGCGCGCGCCCGCTCGAACTGGGTGCGAATCGCGTTATGCAGCCTCGAGCCCATGCGCACGACCGGCTGCTCGTGTCCGGGACGGTTGTAGTAGGTCCAGCGGGTCTCAGGCATGTCCTGGGTCTGGCCGCGCAGCTCCATCTGCGGCTGATTGGTGCAGATGACGCCCAGGGGCGAGACGAAGTGCGGCGCGAACTGGGAAAAGCCCTTGCGGAACGGGGTAAGCACGTCGTTGGGCAGCAGCGCCTCGCCGCGCTGGCGCAGCTCGCGCGCGCGCAGCTTGACCGCAGGCGAGGGCGCCTCCAGCTCGATGGCCTTGATCACCACGCGCAGGAAGCGTACCCGCCTGAGCGACAGCTCGGCCTGGTAGCGCAGGAACTCCGTATCGGCGTCCTTGAAGGTATGGTAGGCCTCCAGGCTGCACTCGTAGATCTGCAGCAGCGGCGGCCCGTTGACGGTGCGCAGCTTCTCGTGGGCCAGCTTGAAGTAGTGAATGATCTGCTCGTCGGTCAGGTGCTCCAGCTGGTAGGAGCCCGTCTCCCAGAGATGGATGTCCTCCCAGTCGAAGACGTCGTTGATGCGCTCCTGCTGGAGCATCCGGTTGTAGAGCTTGGTGCCCGGGCAGGGACGGATGGGGCCGATCTGGTAAAGGGTCGGCTTGAGGCTGACGAAGTAGTCGATGTCCTTTTCGATGTTGTCGACGGTATGGAAGTCAAATCCGAGAATCGTCGAGCCGATCACCTGGATGCCGTGGCGGGTGAGCTCGGGGAAGAGCTTCTGCGGCGTGGTGTGCCCCTCGCGCTTATGGTAACCGGTCTTGGATTTATCGCTCTGTTCCTCTACCAGGCCCGACTCCACGCCGATCCAGATGCCCTCCACGCCGAACTCCCTGAGCTCGCGCGGGGTGAAGCGGGAGACCGTGCTCATGGAGCCGAAGCTGATCCAGCGGAATCCCCAGGTCTTCCGGTCCGAACGGATCAACCGGCCCAACTCGCGGACGAACTCCTCCTCCATGAAGATGTCTTCATCAAAGAGGATGAAGGTGATCTGCTCGCGCCCCAGCCGCCGCTGGTGTGCCTTCATGGTCTCGTAGACCTCCGCCGCGTTGGCCACGCCGATCCTCTTGTAGTGGAAGAAAGCCGAGGTGTTGCAGAACTCGCAGGCGTTGGGGCAGCCCAGGCCGACCAGGATGATGGGCAGCTCCAGCTTCAGGTTCTGGAAACGGGTGATCTGCACCTCCGCCCCGGGAATCGTATACTGGGTGATGGGTCGCTCCACATCGGGATCGCCGAGAAGCTGGCGCATATACGTCACACCCTCGCCGCGACAGATATGATCGGCGTTCTCGCGGATGTAATCGGCGTGGCCCTCCTTGTCGCCCGGCAGGGGCTGGTGGATCATGCCCACGCCGTAACCCCCGATCACGATCTCGGTCTGCGGACTGGCTTCACGGATATATCGCATCATGCGGGAGACCCGCTTCATGTGCATGCTGATGAGCTGGATGGCGATGACGTCGTAGCCCTTGGCCACCTCGGCCTTGAAACCCTCCCAGGTCGGGCATTCCAACACGGTGGTGGGATTGCGCAGGTTCTCGGCGATCAGATACAACGAGTAGGAGTACATCCGGGTTCGGCCGTCCATGTTGTTCTCGCGCGCCAGCCGGGCGCCCAGCAAGTCGTTGACCGACTTGCCCCACTTCAGGGGGTAGGGCCCGTAGGCGTTGACCAGCAGCACCCGCGCGCTGCCGTCGGCCTTTCGAACCGTCCGCAACGGCCGGGCGTTGCCGGCCTGACAAGAGGCGTTGCACGGATCCGAGTCCCGGCGCTCTCTTCTATGCTCGCTGGTACCGACTGTCTGTATTCCCATCGCTTCCTCCCTGCCGCTGGATTCGCCTTTTTGAATACGACCTCGTATGTGAATAAATATTTCACATACGGCTCGGTATGTAAAGGGGGAATTTCGAAAAAATTCGCCCGGAGGGCGAACCGGGATATCCGGCATCGAATCCTCCGAGCGGCAGAGGGGAGAGGCGCAGAAATAATCATATATTTCATATGTTTACCGATCAGGCCACCTCCACGAGAGCGCGCGCGCGAGACCGCGAGCCGAACCCCGCGTTCACGGACGTACGACGCGAATACCGCGCACTCTTCAAACAACGCGGTAACGGCCGCTGTTCGGCGCGGCCGCACGAACTCCACTGTCACTGTAAAATCCCGTTTCCAGAACAAGGAAAGGGCCGGAGCGAGGACCGAGGGGCGGAGAGCTCGCTCGCGGTAAGACGCCGTCCTCGCGCGGAAAAGCGACGGGCAGGGGCAACGCGCGCTCTTCGTCCCCTAGCTTTCGCCCAAAGGCACCTCTTCTCCTTATTAACCCCTCAACGGTCGTCTTCCGCGGCGATCCGCTTCTATAGAGCTTCAGCTTCCCCCTTTTCTTCGACGGCTTGGCGGTAGTACGACTCGGCGTCGATGCCGCTTCGTTTGGCTTTCTCCAATTCTTCGTCGACGAGTACGGTGAAAACCTATAGCGGTTGGGCACCCGCAACAAACCGCCCGTTGATAAAAAACGACGGAGTGCCGCGCGCCTTGAACCGACTCGCTGTCTTGGCGTCTTCTTCGATGCGCGCTTTGGTCGATTGCTGCCGAAAGCAGGCGCGCCACTGTTTAAAACGAAGCTGGCGGATGCGGCGCGCGTAGCGGACGATATCCTTGGCTTCGAGGTCGGCGTTGTTATCAAAGAGTAGATCGTGTAGCTCCCAGAACCGACCTTGCTCCCGGGCGCATTCCGCGGCAATGGCTGCCGGCATGGCCCGTTTGTGAAAGGGCAGCGGGTTGTGTTTGAACACGAGTCGAAGGTCATCGCCATAGGTACGAAGCAAGGTGCTCAGAGTCGTTTGTACCCTTTAGCAGAACGGGCACTGAAAATCGGTTATCTCCACGATCGTTACCCAGGCATGTTCCGGGCCTCGGATCGACGAATCCCCAATCGGGTTCGCATATACCGTGTCCGGACTCGGCCGTTTAACGGCGCGCGCGGTTTCCAGCCCTTCGACCTTGGCCGCCAGAGCCTGGTGCTGGCCGCGCAGTAGGCTCAGCTCCTGGCGTATCTGTTCCAGCGCGTCGCGTTGTTCGTGGCGCATGTCCTGCAGCTCGCCCTGCTGAGCGGTTTTCAACTCTTTTAAAGAGTCCTGCATCTGGCTGCGATCCGATTGACCGGCGCAACCTACGCTGGCGACGAAGCTGAAACCAAGCGCGACATAACCGAGGCGCCGCAGGGGCTTCGGTCCGGAAACGACAAAGCCGAAACCAAGCGCCGTACGAAAGTGGGTCCACATGGGCTGTCCTCCGAGCAACAGAACCGCAACCTCGTTATAAGTTGGTAACTACGATCGGAACCATTCCATAGTTAGTTCCCGGCTCAAAATGCAACTCCCGTCGCCTCGCTTGCGGGGCGGGCGCATCTGCTGCGTCGTTCCTCCTCGAAATAGCCCCACTATTCGCTCGTCGTCACTCCTTGCAGCTGCGCCCGCCGCGCTGCGCGATGCTCGGTCCGGCATTTCGAGCCGGGAACTAGTTACACGAAAAGCGAAAAACCAAACCGCCTCTTCTTACGGCCGAGCGGTTGGGGAGGCGCGCCGCCGCAGGCCGACCATAACCATGAGTCCGAGCAGCAAAGCGAGTAGCGCTCCGCGCCTCTCGCCCGGTTTCCCGGGCATTGAGCGGCACCCGCAGCCGTCGTCCGAGCTGCCGCCGGGCACGCCGTTACATACGTAATCCGTGTCCAGGATCTCCCCGCGATCGAGCGATCCATCACCGTCCAGATCGATCCCCGCATCGATACGCTTGCCACCGGCCTCACACTGCTCGCCCGGAAGCACATCCTCCACCTCGACCAGGCCCGGCGCACGGTCCGCGCCCCCGTCGGCACCGTCGCCCCCGTCGCCCACCGCGGAGTCGCATACCGTCGCGGTCGAGGTAACCTCTTCGGCGGCGAGCGTCCCGTCGCCGTCGGTATCGAGACCCGATTCGATGAGAAGACCGCCATCCGGACAATCACCGACCGGCGGTTCATCGGATACCCGCACGAGCGCGGTCAGCCCGTTGACCCCGTCGGCGCCGTCGGTACCGGGCGCCCCGTCCTGACCATCCGCACCTTCGGCCCCCGTCGCTCCATCCTGTCCGTTTTCACCGTCGGCTCCCGCCGGACCGGCCGGCCCCTCGGGGCCCGCGGGGCCTTCGGGACCGCGGCAATCGAGAACATTGCAGTTCGTATCGCAGACGTGGTTCTGGTTCAGATCCCAGCAGCTATAGCCGTTGGTTCCGGCCGCCCCGCGGCAGTCGAGCACGTTGCACAGGTTGTCGCTGGTAAAGTCCTCGGCACCGGGCGTGCAGATCCCGTCCTGGTCGAGATCCCAGCAGGCGACGCCGTCCTGCCCCTGACAGTCGGCCGTCGTGCAATCCCCGTCGCCGTTCTGGTCCTCGACGCCGGTGTCGCAGGCGCCGTTCTCGTTCGTGTCCCAGCACTCGAAGGCTCCCGAGCCGCCGGGGATCCCCGCCGACTCGGTCGCGCCGATATCGCAGGTGGCGCCGATGGGCCTCGCGACGCCCCGCTGATCTTCGGAGATGACCGCCCCTTCCGAGTCGATACAGCTACCCGCGTCGATAGCCGCGCTGCCGTCGAGCGGAAGCTTGGTCCGAGCCGGCCCGCCGTTGTCCGTCAAGGGGCCGAGCTTGGCCACCGCGCCGTAGACATTGTCGTCGTCGGTACTGATGGCACACCCGCTCAGCGTCGAGACCAGGTTGTACCCGAGCGACATGATCGGGCCGTAGCAGTCCGGCCCAACCGGCGCGCCGTTTTCCGCCACGATTGTGTTGCGCATCTGCACGCCGCCGTAGTCGGCGTGGATTCCGCCCCCTTCGCTCGCCTGGTTGCCGGCTATGGTGACGTTATCGAGATCAAGGGGGCAATCGTAGGCGTAGATCCCGCCGCCCATCCCGTCGACGAGCGTCGTGTTCCCGGCGATGGTCGAGTTCCGGATGCGAAGCGATCCGGGTGAGCACTGGATTCCGGCTCCCGCATTCCCCGTGTTACCCGCGATCGTCGAGTCGACGATGACGCCCGTCCCCGCAAGGTCGATACCGCCCTCGGCGTTGGCGATGATCGCGCACCGCGCGAGCTCTGCGTCCGTGCCGAGCAAGCCCTTGCCTTGCCCCCGCGCGTGTTCTCCACCCGGCTGTCGGTCATGGCGATACCGTCCCCGCCCACGGCCGCGTAACCCGCCCCGTTGTTTCGGAAGGTCGACTGGTCGGTGGTGAGCGACGTCACACCGTAGACGATGTATCCGTCCGAGTAGTTCGAGAGGTTGTCCTCGAACGCGCAGCTCGACAGCTCGACGACGTCCCCGGTCACGATCTGCTCGCTGGCGACGTTATCCTGAAACGTACACTGGTTCAGCACGACGCTCGTCGAGCCATGGACGATCGTCGCGGCATAGCCGACCGAAGAGTTGCCGATGAAGTCAGTGGTCGACACCTGGACAGGAGCGGAGTTCACGGCCCAGATACCGCCTCCCGTCCCCGACGCGACGTTGTCGTGAAAGAGGGACCCGGTCACGACGACGGGCCCGGTCCCGTTCTGGTAGACCGTACCGGCGCCGGCATCGTTGGTATCGAAGATGGAAGCCGTTCGTGCTCAGCGAAGGAGACCCCTGGTTGGCATCCCAGAACGTCTGGCTCAGCCCCTGTCCGCGAATCGTGAGGTCTAGACCTGCCGGTACGACGACGAAGCTCTCCAGGTGCGTACCGATCCCGAGCTCGATAATGTCCCCGGACGTCGCCCCCGCGACCGCATCGGCGATCAACGTGAAATCGCAGCTCGACTCGCACACCGTCCACGTCGCCGCCCGCGCCTGCGGCGCCCACAAGACGAAAACCACGAAGATCACCCCTAGAATCCTACCCATGTCACCCCCTAAACGCCGGTCGGCTAGAGTGGAAAGCACGGGTCTAACACATCGGCCATCCGCGCAACGCCCCTAGACGCCGCTCTTTACTTTGCGGGTCGAACGCACGCACGTACAACACATCGACGCAACGCCCGGCTACCCAAACAGACGCCCGGCTACCCCGACAAACTCCCGGCTTCCCCCACGAACGCCCGGCTACCCCGACAACCCCCCGGCTACCCCAACAGACTCCGCGTTTCTACCCGTACGAGCACCCCTTGACTCCGTGAACACAAGTGGTTTCCCCCGCCAGCCATCGCCGTCCCCTGATTGCCTCTCCCCCATTAATAACGCCTGACAATAATAACGCGCAGCGATATTAATACTGGATGATACAACAATTCTGGATGATACAACAATTCCGTTGAAAGGAAGTTCGTTATGGAAAAGAAATTGAAGCCGATCCATCCGGGAGAAATACTGCTTGAGGAGTTTCTCAAACCGATGGGTATAAGCCAGTATCGACTTTCGACGGACATTACCGTCCCCGCGCGAAGGATTAACGAAATTGTACACGGAAAGAGGGCGATAACGGCTAACACCGCGTTGAGACTTGCGAGGTATTTCGGAACCTCGGAGAGGTTTTGAATGAATTTGCAGACGAGATACGACTTAGAGATCGAGAGAGACAGACTCGGAGAGTAGCTCGTGACGGAAGTACAAGAAAGAAAGATGGCCGGATAGAATGTATAAATAATGTGGACAATCCGTTTTCACCGCTACGACTGGCCGGCCTTGCGCTGCGCAACCGCGTCATTAAAGCCGCTACCTTCGAGGGCATGAGCCCCGGCGGGCAGGTGAGCGACGCGTTGATCGAACACCATCGTGCCGTTGCCGCCGGAGGGGCGGCAATGACCACGGTGGCCTACTGCGCGGTGGACGGAGACGGGCGGACCTTTCGCGATCAGCTATATATGAGGCCCGAGCTGGTCTCGGGACTTCGCGGGCTGACCCGGGCCGTGCACGCAGAGGGCGCGGCCGCTTCGCTCCAGCTCGGACACTCGGGCGCGTTCTGCAACAACCCGGACCTGGTGCGCCCCAGGCCCATGGGGCCGTCGCGCGCCGTCAACAAGCTCGGCCTGCTGAGCGGGCGCCCCTTGGCTGAGGCGATGACCGAGGCGGAGATCGAGCAGGTGACCGAGTCGTTCGCAACCGCTGCCCGACTGGCGCATCGGGCCGGTTTCGACGCCGTGGAGCTACACCTCGGCCACGGATACCTGCTCAGTCAGTTTCTGAGCCCGGGCGCCAACAAGCGGCGCGATCGATACGGCGGGTCGCTGGAAAACCGGGCGCGGTTCGCGCTCGGCGTGGTCGAGCGCGTAAGGGCGGTTTTGCCGCCGGAGGTGCCGGTGCTGGCCAAGGTCAATCTTCGCGATGGATATCGCGGGGGACTGGAACTCGGGGAGAGCGTACAGGTAGCGCGCTGGCTCGAAGCCCGGGGAGCGGACGCGCTGGTGTTATCCGGTGGATTCGTGAGCCGCAATCCCTTTTACCTGTTCCGGGGCGAGCGACCGCTGCGCGAGATGATCGCCGCGGAGAAGAGCCTGGTGCAGAAGCTCGCGCTAGCGGTTTTCGGCCCGATGGTCATCCGCGCCTACCCCTTTGATCCGCTCTACTTTCTTCCGCTGGCGCGCCGGGTCAGGAGCGCGGTAGGGATGCCGCTGGTGCTTCTGGGCGGCGTCCGTTCGAGGGACGATATCGAAACGGCCATGCGGGAAGGGTTCGAGGCGGTAGCGATGGGACGCCCGTTGATCCACGATCCCGCCCTGATCTCCAAGTACGCTGCCGGTCGGGCGCGCGAGAGCGGATGCCAGCCGTGTAACCGGTGCGTCGCCGAAATGGAACGCGAAGGAGGCGTACGCTGTACGCTGGCGTCCGCATAGCTGGTTGATGAGAACGACGGATTCGTACGAGCAGTCGATTTGACGCCGACCGGCGGCAACGATACGAATACGGATGGTGGCGCCGTGAAGTCATCGGTTTTTCTATTGAGTCTCCTCTTCGGCTCCTCGCTCGTTGCCTGTTCCGATTCGGGCGACGGTGTGCCGAACCACGCGAGTGCGGCGGGTTTCGGCGGTACCGTTGCTGGCGGAGGCACCGGCGGCTCGGCCGCGGGCGAGAGCCGGGGCGGCGAAGGTGCCATTGACGCCGGCAGCGCAGGGACTACGGGCGAAAACGGCTCCGTATACGGTGGAGATAGCGGCGGCGGTGCGACCGAGGGGCGGTCCGATGGGGGCGTTCTCATGGACTCCGGAAGCCTCGACGGAGCTGCTGCTGATTTCGGCGCGACCGGTGGAGACGGTTCCGGCACCGGCGGATCTACAGGGGGCGTCAGCGGAACCGCGGACGGAGAGGGCGGCTCGGCCGGAACAGCGGGTGCAGACGGCGGTAGCGGCGGAACCGACTCCGAGTGCCCTCATTCGGGCAACATACGGTATACGCTCAACCGCGCCGCTTCGCCTACGGCGGACGAGCTCGACGCCTACGAGCATCTCACCAGCGCCATGGACGAGGCGGTCTGGTACTACAACTGTTATACCGATCTCGACATGCAGTTGTGGGTCAACTACAACCCGGGAGTTCCCACGGCGGAAGCGAATATAGACGGTTGGATGACCTTCGGCGGCAATCGGAGCTATATGGTGTTGCCGACAGCCATGCATGAGATAGCCCATACGCAGGGCATCGGGTACTACACTTTTTCCGAAATGACCGACGACGACGGCATCTGGACCGGTCCGAACGCGAACGCGGTTCTCGCCTCGATAGCGAACCCGCGCGACACCCAGCTTCACGCCGATTCCATGCACTTCTGGCCTTACGGACTGAACTACGCGAGCGAATACGAGAATGAGGACGACCTGATCAACCATTGTCTGATCGTGGCCGCCATGCGGAAAGACATGGGGCTATAACGAAGTTGGGCCGGGTCTACCGCTCTAGACTCGGGTTTGGCGGTTTTTGCGTAGCGAGAGCGAGGATAAAACGCGGATAGCAAGGAAGGCGAGCCGTTTTTGCGCAGGCGTAGTAGAGCTACGTCGAGCACAAAAACGGCTCGCCTGACGCGGCTGGGCGCGTTTTGGACCGCTCGCAGTAGTAAAAATCCGCCAAACTCGAGTCTAGAGCCCATCTCAAAAATGCGGACCGAGTATTTCGGAGCGCGACGATGCGGGATGTGGTTCCGCCGAACCGAGGAAATGCGGTGCATTTTCGAGCGTGAGGCGGGGCCGCAGCGTGAAGGACAAATAAAACTGGATTTCCGAGATCGAGCGTAGAAGAACGGACAGGTGTTGTCGAGCAGAGG
>CAYVFC010000158.1:0-17374 GCA_964450715.1 uncultured Sandaracinaceae bacterium
CCTTCCAAGAGTAGATTTCTGCCCCGACCACGCAACTTCGGCCGCAACCGGCCGATAAGGAGGGCGTGAGCCTGCCCCGCATGTCCATCCCCGGCGGCACCTACCTGGTCAGCCGCACCACCGTCATGAGCCTGTTCCTTCTGGTGCCCAGCCAGGAGGTCAACCAGATCTTGGAGTACTGCCTCGCCTGGGCCGCTCGACAGAACGGCATCCTCGTCCACGCCATCAGCGTGCAGCTCAACCACTACCACGCCATCGTCACCGACCCCGACGGAAAGCTCTCCGAGTTCGTACAGGAACTCAACCGCTGCGCCGCTCGCTGCCTGCTGCAATACTACAGGGAGCGCTTCCCCCGGCGCCGCATCGAAGCGCTCTGGGCCTCTTCCCAGTCCTTTGGCGCCACTCTGCTGGTCAACGCCAACGCCGTTCTGGATAAGATCGTGTACACGCTTACCAATCCGGTCAAGGACGGCATGGTGGCCGACTACCGGAAGTGGCCGGGCTTGAGCACCCGCCCGGGGGACTGGAGGGGGAGTGTGCGTCGGGTACGCCGACCGCGCTACTACTTCAAGGGCACCCCCGAGGAGCTCGAGTACCAGGTGGCGGCGCCTGCCCAGCTGGACCGGGGCGACCTGGAGGGGCTGATCGCGGACGTCGAGTCGCACATCCGGGCGCGGCAGAGCGGGTTCGTTGCCGAGCACGCGGCCGAGGGCCGGCATTTCCGGGGCGTCAAGGCCGTGCTGCGCACCGACCCCTTTGATTCTCCGTGCACGCCCCGTCCGGAGGGCACGATCAATCCTCAGGTTGCGGCAGGCGGCGACCCGGAGGCGCTGAGCCTTGCGGTTCGGGCGCTGGTTGCGTTCAGAAGCGCGTACCGTGAGGCCTGGGAGCTATTCAAGAGGGGGGTGGCGGCGCTTTTCCCGGGGGGCACGCTGTTGCTGCGCAAGCGCTACGGGGTGCGATGCGGGCCGCTCGACGCCGGTTGTTGGTGTCAGCTGGGGGTTACCTAGTCGCCGGCCGCGCCAACTCGAAGACTCCTTCTCGAAGCAATGCGAAAATACATCTACTCTCGCAGTGACTTCGGTACGTTCGGGTTTCGTACTTTTTCCAGCTTCGGTCTCTACTCCCCCCCCAGGATGCTCCCCTTCTTTTCTGGTTAGGGACCGTACGGCCCGGTTTTAATGAATCGTAAGCCTCCGAACGCGACGCCGAGAGGACCCATCGCGGTTCGAGCATCGCGTACCCTCGGAACGCGGCGAACGCGGCGTAGGACTCGGAAAACCGGGAGCCCGGCTGCCCGCCGGCCGTCGTTCCCGCTCCCGGCGATACTCGGTCAAGGTAGATCGATGAACATGAGCGATCCGGGGACCGGGGGAAGTCCCAGCAAGCCGAGCGCCAAGTTGCCGGCATCCCCGTTGCGGAGCGGTTGCCGCTCCGTCCCGTAGGGCGGGTTGCCCGCGCCCGGATCGGCTCGCGCGGCCGAGAACCAGCGGTAGAGATCGACGCCCGCGGGCACACCCGGTCCCCAGAGGTAAAAGGCGACGGTGAAGTTTTCCGGTCTCCTGTTCTGCAGGTGGGACTTGCCGACGCCGCCGTGGTCCGAGGTCACGATCAGCGCGGTGCGGCCGCGCAGCACCGGATCGCCCTCGACGGCCTCCAACAGCCGGCCCACGAACCGGTCGCAGCGCGCCAAGCTGTCCAGGTACTCGTCGCTGCCCCAGCCCCAACGGTGCCCGGCCGTGTCCGGGTCGATCAGGTGCAGCAGCGACAGGTGGCAGGGCCGCGAGCGCTGCTGCTCGATGAACCGGTCGACCAAGGCCTCGGTATCGTGCTCGATGACCAGGTGGTCGATCTTGCTCCTGCCGTCGTCGGGCGGGACCGGGTCCGGGGCGCCGTTTTGTTCGTCGTAGCTGGCCGCGAACAGAACGAACTTGCTCTTGCCGGCGAACAGGCAGGTCACCCGCCCCAGGTCGTGAGCCACGTCGAATACCGAGGGCAAATAGCGCCGCGCCTGGTTGCCGGCGTTGTGCAGCGTCTCGCCCGGCTCGGGCGGGATGTTCTTCGTGTATCCATGATGCACCGAGTCGGGAAACCCGGCCGTGTGGCCGGAGGGCACGCCCGTCAACATGCAGACGTGGTTGGGCAGGGTGGTGGTGTTGAAGAAGTCGGTACGCGCGTTGCCGGTATGGCCCCCCTCTCGCTTCAACCGCGCGAGCGCCGGAAGCTTTCCCCCCTCCAGCAAGGGCCGCGCCAGCCGTTCTGCCATGCCGTCGATGCTGATGATCACCGCGTAACGGATCGACCCCGAGCCGGCGTCCCGGGCCGCGCGCTGCCGCGGGTCGAGCCGGGGGGCCAGCGCCACCCGGACCGCGTTTGCCGCGGGCCGGGCGCGCGGGGCCGGGACCGGGCCGGCCGGCGTGGCATCTCGGCGACAGCAAGCCGGAAAGAGCAAGAGCAGCGCCGGCAATAGCAGCGCCTGAGGGGTCGCGGTTCTCGCCGTCCGGGACATGCGGTGTAGTAGAGCACGGATCGGCGCGCCGCGCCCCCCGCCCGAAAGACGACGGGGTGATTTTAGCGACGCGTTCTACCTCTGCCCGCGCCGCCGGGCCAGGACCCAGTACTGCTCCTCGGCCTCGCGCATACTGGAGTCGTAGTTGAAGGCGTCCTTGAAGCACCGCTCGGCAGCCCGCTCGTTGCCCTCGGAAAGGGCGAGGTGGCCGAGAATAAAAAAGGCGATGCCCATGTGGCCCTCGATGCAGGTATGCGCTTCTGCCAGCCGCTTCAGCTCGTAGGGATACCGCTGCTCGTCGTCGCCGCTCGCGGAGGACTGGCGCGCTGCCCACAAAAAGTACATCCGGTACGCGCCGCGGCGTCGATCGAGCTGGCAGGCGAGCCGGAACTGCTCGCGCGCGCAGGCGTACTCGCGCGCGCGCAGCAGGCGGCATCCGTCCTCCCAGGCCACCATGGCCTCGGTCGCAGCCAGGGCTTCCAGATCGTCGCCAGGCAAACGATCCAGGAGCAGGTCCACGTGCGAATACGTAGGCGGTCTGCCCGAGCTCGACCCGGCCGGAACGCTTCCGGCAGATGTGGGACGCGACGACGCCGGACGCGACGATCTCGACCGCGACGCGGCTGGTCTCGACGATACCGTTTGGTGGGGTGCCGGCGTCGACGACGGAACCGGCTCCGATCCGGAAGCCGAGGCATCGGGGTCCACTGATCCCCTTCGCCTGAGCTCCCGCGTCAGGCTCTCCATCGCCGATCGCGACATGACGCCGTCGCTATCCGAGGGATGCTGCGAGCGAGGCCTCTCGCTGGCGGGCGGCGCCGGGCCCGACGACGCCACGGGCGGCTTGCTGCTAGCCGGAGCCGACCGGCGGGTCGATGCGTTCTCGGACAGTTCCAGGAAACCCGAAAGCATTAGCAAACAGATCAGCTGCCAGGCGTGCTGGCGGTGCAGGGTCGACTGTTGCACGATGCGGGTCAACGTCGTCTTGCCGTTGCAGAGATGCAGCAGCTGTGTCTCGTTACCGTCGAGCTGGAAACGGCGCGCGATGGAGGACAGCGAATGGCGGAGGGTCGCGTATTGCTCGAACCTTCCCTGCAGCCTCTGCTGGATGAGCTCGGCGCCAAAATGCTGGCGGACCGCCTCGAGCAGCACCGGCCCGGGATCCACCGGATAGTGCTCGTAACCGTGCAACGCATCGGGCGATCCATCCAGCTCGAGCTCGCATTGCTCCCAGCCCACCGCCTCGATCAGCTTCTCACGAATACGGGAGGTAAAGGCGTCGAAGATCTGATTGCCCGTCAACATGCCCAGCCGCAAGGCGGAGTCGCAAAACCAGATGTCCGGGCAGGTCGACTCGTCGCTCCTCATCTCCCGGACGGCCTTGGCGTACTGCGGGCGGGTGAGGACGCCCTGCTGAACCAGCGCCCGGGCGAACGAGTTCTGGTTCTCGAACTCCCCGGAGGCGTGCTGCTCCACGAACACGGCCTGACCGTCGCGAAAGGAGAAGCAGAGCAGCTTCTCGTTTCCGCTCGCCCGTAACAGGCCGGTGAACCGGCGCGCCATGATCGATCCCAGCGCGCCGACCAGGCTCTCCGCTCCGCCGGATTCCGCTAGAGGGGGCCCGGAACCGCCTGTGGTTTTACCCTTCGAGTCCGTCGCCGTTCTCCGCGTTACCGAGCCCGTCTCGTGAATCCTTTCGACTGCCTCGCGGGGGACACGACGACCTACTTCGCCGTACCGACTCGAAAGGGCGCCGCCAATCCGTGGTCGTTTCCGCCAACCTCTAGCGGCGCCGCGTTTCGATGTTCAGCCGAAAGGTTCACGAGACGAGCTCGTAAAACGTTTTGCTTCACCGAGTACATCCATTTGACGCGTCACGATTCGAGCTGGTTGAAAAAAACTCCCTTGCTCGGTTCGCCGGCGGTTCCGTTCGAGGTGGAATTGCAGCAGGGGAAAACAGCGGGGCGCTCTAAGAGGGTGTTTAAAAAGCGCCTCCTGTCGTCTTTCGGGCGGGACGGCCCAATCTGCGGCGTTGCTCCTCCTCGAAAGCGCTGCTATTCCTCGTCGTCGCGCCTTGCATCTCGGGCCGTCGCGCTCCTAAATACTCGGTCGGCGCTTTTTAAACACCCTCTAAGGATTACACTGCCGTACACACGCTCCGCGCTCGTTTGGACTCGCCGCGAAACGCCCGATCCAGCTGCCAACACGTATACAAACGGTCTCATCCGTACCTTTCATTTCGCGTAGAGTCCAGACGAGGCGGGGGAGGAGGAGGAGGAGATGGGCAAGATAAAGATCGAGAGACAACCGGACGAACGGAAGCTGAGCTCGCTGGGGGTGAGGCAGTGGCCGATCTGGACCAAGGAAACCTCGGAGTTTCCCTGGACCTACGACAGCTCGGAGACCTGTTATTTCCTGGAAGGCGAGGTGGTGGTGACGGCCGATGACGGCGAGCAGGTCAAGGTGGGCAAGGGCGATCTGGTGACCTTTCCCGGCGGGATGTCCTGCACCTGGCAGGTCATCGCCCCGGTCCGCAAGCACTACACCTTTGAGTAGGGGCGGGCCTTGCGCCCGCCCTCGATTGCGAATCCCGGGAGGGGGCAAGCATCTCCCCTACTCGCGTACAAGATAACGGGAGGGGGCAAGCACCTCCCCTACGACTCGCGTTTCTCTTTCAGCACCAGCGCGCCTACCGGGCAGATCTTAACGCAGGTCTCGCAGGACTCGCACTCGGCGGTCTGCTCCTGGCTCGCGCCGTAGAAGCTGATCACCGTATCGAAGCCCCTGGAGGCGTAGTTCATCTGCGGCCGGCCGTCGCCGGTCTTGCAGACGCGGACGCAGCGGCCGCAGAGCACGCAGCGGTTGGGATAGTGGTCGATGAAGGGGTGATCGCGCACCACCTCGGGCTTGTCGAGCAATTGCTCGAGCCCCTTGGCCTTGAGGCCCACGCCCAGGAACTTGGCGATGTCCTGCAGCGCGCAGCGCTTGTTGGCCGGGCAGCGAGCGCACTGTACGCGGTGGACCGAGAGCAGCAGGCGAAGCGCGCTCTTCTGAAGCTCCCTGACCGCGGGCGTGTCGGTCTTGACCGTCAGTGGAGCGGTAACGGCGACGGTACAAGCGGGGACCAGCTTGCCCTCGATCTCGACGAAGCAGAGCCGGCAGGATGCCTGGGGGCGTTCCGTCCCCTGGAGATGGCAGAGGTTGGGGATGTAGATGCCGTTTCCCAGGCAGGCGTCGAGCAAGACCGTACCTTCTTCGATCTGAAGCTCCTTGTCGTCGACGATCAGCCGTACCATGGGGCTACTCCGTCGCTCCGTCTCCCTTGCCGGGCGACTTTTTTTCGGGTCGCTCGATCACCGGGGCCAGGTGGGCGGGGGATACTTTCCTGACGGCGTCGTACTCGGCCGGACAGGCGACCATGCACTCCCCGCACTTGACGCAGAGGCTCTGGTCCACGGCCTTCTTCCGCCCCTTGGTGGTGAAGATGGCCTCCACCGGACAGCTGCCCACGCAGGCGTCGCAGCCGCGCGCGCACCGGTCCAGATCGATGACATAAGCGGTCAGCGCCCGGCACATGCCCGCCGGGCAACGCTTCTCCTTTATATGAGCCTCGTACTCCTCCCGGAAGTAGCGCAGCGAGGTGATCACCGGGTTGGGCGCGGTCTTGCCCAGCCCGCAGAGAGAGCCCAGGCGGATGTCGCGGCTCAGGCTCTGCAGCTTCTCCAAGTCGGCTTCCTGCCCCTCGCCGCGAGTGATGCGCTCGAGAATGCTCAGCAGCTGCTTGGTCCCGATCCGGCAAAAGGTGCACTTGCCGCACGACTCCTTCTGGGTGAAGTCGAGGAAATAGCGGGCCACGTCCACCATGCAGGTGTTCTCGTCCATCACCACCATGCCGCCCGACCCCATCATGGCCCCGGCCTCGGTCAGCGAGTCGAAATCGATCGGGGTATCCAGAAACTGCTCCGACAAGCAGCCCCCCGAGGGCCCGCCGATCTGCACGGCCTTGAAGGCCCGGTGGTCCGGGATGCCTCCACAGACCTCGAAAACGAGCCTTCTCAAGTCGGTACCCATGGGGATCTCGACCAACCCGGCGTGAAGCACGTCCCCGACCACGGAGAAGACAGCCGTGCCCGGGCTCTTCTCCGTGCCCAGGCTCCGGTACCAGCCGGCCCCTTGCCGCAAAATGGCGGGTACCGAGGCAAAGGTCTTCACGTTGTTGATGACGGTCGGCAGCCCGTGTAATCCCTTGTCGGATGGATAGGGGGGCCGGTGGCGCGGCAGACCCCGGTAGCCCTCGACCGAACGGATGAGAGCGGTCTCCTCGCCGCAGACAAAGGCCCCCGATCCCTGGAAAACGGAGAGGCGAAAACCGAAGCCGGTGGCCAGGATGTCGTCTCCCAAGAGGGTAAGCTCGGTCGCCTGCTCCAAGGCGCGGGTGACGGTTTTCACCGCCAGCGGATACTCCGCACGAACGTAGATGACGCCCTCGCTCGCGCCGGTCACGTAAGCGCAGAGCGCCATGCCCTCGATGACCTCGTGGGGATCGCTCTCCAGGATGGTACGATCCATGTAGGCACCCGGATCGCCCTCGTCTGCGTTACAGATCACCACCTTGCGCTCGCCCGGGGCTTGCCGGGCGAGCTTCCACTTGGTGCCGGTGGGAAAGCCCGCCCCTCCCCTGCCCCGGAGCCCCGAATCCGCTATCTCCTTTAAAAGCAGCTCGGGATCCCGCTCCAGGCAGGCCGCCAGGGTCTGGTATCCGCCGCTAGAGATGTAGTCGTAAATGTCCTCGGGGTCGATGATCCCCGAACGTTCGGTGATCACCTTCTTCTCGTAGCCGAAGCGAGGAAAATCCTTCACCGGCGGGATGAGCTCATTATCCTCGGTAGCGCCCAGCAGGTACTCGAAAGGCGGTTCGCCGTCGCGCAAGAACGAGCGGACGATCAACCCGGCCTTGCCCGGATTGACCTCGTAAAAAAGAATGGGGGGGAATCCGGGGTTTTCTACCATCACCAGCGGCTCGGCGTAGCAGTGGCCCAGGCAGCCGACCGTCTGCACCCGGGCCGGTATATTCTGCTCGGCCAGCGCCGCCTCGAAAGCCCTCTTGGTCTCCAGCGCACCCGAGGCCAGGCCGCAGGTCGCCATACCGACGGTGATGCGAGGTGTGCCGTCATCCTCCGCAGCCGTGCGACGCCTGGCGGCCTCCTGCTGGATCGCGCTGAAGGCGGTATTACTCATGCCCGGCTTTCTCCCGTTGCCGCCGCTGCTTCTCCAGCTGAACGCCGAGAATCAGCCCCTCCACCTTGCTGGGCGCCATGTGGCCGTGGACCTGCTCGCCCACCAGCGCCACCGGAGCCAGCGCGCAGCAGCCCACACAGGCTACCCGGTCGATACTGAATTCTCGATCCTCGGTGCTCTCCCCCTCGCCTATCCCCAGCTTGCGCTCGAAGTTCTCCAGGATGACCTCGCCCCCCTTGACGTGGCAAGCCGTGCCCAGACAGACCCGGATAGGATGTCTTCCCGGCGGGTTGAAACGGAACTGGTTGTAGAAGGTCGCCACGCTGTGCACTTCCCCGGCCGTTAGACCCAGGTGCGCGGCCACCGCTTGCAGGGCCTCGGGGGGTAGATAGCCGAGTTCGGTCTGGATGCGCTGCAAAAGCGGGATGAGACTCCCCCGCTCGCGGCCAAAGGGCTCGATACAGGCAGCGATCGCCCTTCGTTCTTCCTCGCTGATCCCGGCCGGTATTTCCCGCATCGCTCCGGTCAGGGACCCGTCTTTTTGCGCTTTTTCTCGCCGCCGATCAGATAGACCCAGAAAGGCACGATCGCGAGCAGCACGACCAGTGCCGCCAGGTAACCCGAGCTTTTCACGAAAAAGGTGAAGTCGTGCAGAACGTGATCCATGGCAAGCTTCCGGGTTGGGGGACTAGTGGTGGGCCTCGTAGTCCGGATGGTCGTGGACGATGGCGGCCCGTTCGGTCACCAGCTTGAAGATGAGCAGGCCCAGCGTGATCAAAAATACCACCGCCACGTACTCCATCCAGTGGGGGTAGTAGCGCTCCTCGCAAGGCAGGTGATAGTTGAAGGCGATGATGGAGATGTTGAGCCGGTTGAGGATCACCCCCAGCACGGTCAGCACCGCGGCGAAGCGCACGAGCGCGGGTCGGCGCTCCCGGTAGCCCACCGCGAAGATCAGGCAGGGCAGCAGCACGAAGCCCAGCATCTCCACCGCGTACCAGAGCCCCATCGGCGTCAAGAGATAGTGCCAGGTGGCGTTCAGGGCGATGTCCGTGAGCTTGACCGAGAGGTAGGCCAGCACGGCGATGGCCCCGGCCTTGCCCAGGCCGATGGTCAGCTCGTCCAGCTTCGGCCGGCTGATCTCCATCTTGTGGCTGAACACCCGCTTACAGATGAGCCCGATCAGCACCACCATGGAGATGCCGCCCATGGCACTGGACATGAAGAAGTGCAGCGGAACGTAGGCCGAGTACCAGAGCGGGTGTACCTTGCCCGGCACGGTCAGGAATAGCGCGCCCAGGGTGGACTGGTGCAGTATGGAGAGAAAGAGCCCGAAAATCGTCAGCGCCACCACCACCGAGTTCATCATGCGGCGCCAGCGCTTCCACCCCAGCCACTCGAAGCCCACCGGGGTAAGCTCCAGGAACTGGGTGGTGTAGTACAGGGCCACGCACAGCGCTATCTCGAACAGCGCTGAGGTGGGGCCAGGCTGGACGAAGAAGGGGTAGTAGATGCGCCAGGCGCGCCCCAGGTCAAAGAGCAGGATCAAGATGAAAAGCGTGTAGCCCAGAAAACCGGCCAGCACCGCCGGCCGCACCAGCGGGTGGTACTCCTTCATCCCGAAGATGTAGACCGCGGTGGTCAGGCTGTACCCGCTGGCGGCCAGGGCCACGAATACCAGCTTGAAACCGGTCCACAGGCCCCAGGTGGTATCGTTGGTCAGATTGGTAGCGAAAGCCAGGCCGTTTATGTAGCGCAGGGCCACGATCAGGCCGCCGAAGAGCAGAATCACCCCGGCGACCACGTTGAAGGGGGTGATCAGCTGCGGCTTTTCCGCCGTTCCGTTCATGCCCCACCTCCCGTCTCGTCCTTGCTAGGCGCCTCTGCCTTCTTTTCCGCCTCCCGCAGCGCGTCCCGCACCGCTTCCTTCACGGCCCAGGCCTGCGCTCGCTCGGCCTCCCGTTGCAGCCGGGCGACCTTCTCCTGCATCTCCTGGCGGGCCTTGTCCCGGGCCCTCTGCAGCGCCTCGCGCTTCTCCTCCTCGGCCAGGCTCTCGCGCCGCCGGGTGAAGGCATAGAAACCGCCCAGCAGCGTGGGAAAGATGGCCGCGGCCAGCGGCGCCAGCGAGAGGAAACCGGTGGTCAGGTTGGGCAACGGCTCGTGGGAGAGGTTCTCGGGCAGCCCCAGCCGGCCGAAGTCCACTCCGGCCAGCGCGAGCCAGCTGGTGCCGCCGTACTCCTTCTCCCCGAAAATGTGATCGATGTATCGGTTCGGGTTCTTGCGGATGCGCTCGCGCGCTACCCAGATCAGCTCCTCCCGCTTGCCGTAGACGATGGCGCCGGTGGGGCAGGCCTCGGCGCAGGCGGGGCTGAGCCCCTGCTTGATCCGCGGGTAGCACATGGTGCAGCGCACCACCCGCGGGGTCAGCGGCTCGTCGTACTCGTACGACAGCGCGGTGTAAGGGCAGGCAAAGACGCAGTAGCGGCAGCCCACGCAGACGTCCGGATCGTAGAGCACCGGTCCCTCTGGCGTCTTGGTGAAGGCGCTTACGAAGCAGACCGAGGCGCAGCAGGGCTCGTTGCAATGCATACACTGGTGTTTGCGGTAGATGGCCGGCCGGTTGCCCTCGGCCGCGGCGTAGCGGTTGACCACCGTATACCGGGTGTGGTCGAGCTTGCGCTTGTTTTCGAACACCTGCATGTCGCCTACCGGAGGCCCGACCCGCGGCTGGGCGTTGGCATCGTTGCAAGCGTGCTCGCAGGAGCGGCAGCCCACGCACAGGGTAGTGTCGTGCAATAGCCCCCGGCGGTCGGGGTGGCCGGGAAAGTGCTTGACCGACCCGGCCCGGGCCGTGGAGGCGACCAGCGTGCCTGCCGCCACGCCGGTGACGAACTTTCTTCTGGAGATGCTCATTTGCGCGCCTCCTGGTGGCAGTCGGTGCATCCCTGGGCCGGGTGCCCGATGGCCTGGTGGCAGCCGATGCACTGGCGATGGTAGGCCGCGTTCAGCTCGGGCAGATCCCTGCCCGCGGCGTTCTCGTCGCCGTGGCACGACCGGCAAGTGGGAGTCGGATCACCCGGCGAGCTGCGGTGGTGGCAACCCGAGCACAAGGTCTCGGTCTTGGCGTGAAAACGCCGGGCCAGCCGGCTGTCGCGAACCGCTCGATCCAGGGCGGCTGCGATCGGACCGTGCGGGAAGCGAACCGGCCCGTACCTGTCCGCCAGCACCTCGAGCTGCAGCGCCTGGGGAAACGAATCCGAGAAAGCCGGCAAGGCGGCGAGCTCGACCGGAGCCAGCGCCGCTAAAAGCGAAGCGTCCGGGTCGGCCGCTTCCCGGGACGGAGGCGGATCCGAGTGGCAGAGCTCGCAGGACGCTTGTCCCGGAGGCACCGGAAGCATGTGGTGGCAGCCGGCGCAAGCGCCCTCGTTCGAACGCTCCCGGTGGCAGCCCACGCAGGACAGCTCGGAGCCGGCCTGGTGAAAGGCCCCGTTCAGCGTGATCCCGCCCCCGCGGGCTCCGGGAAGCTCGGTGTGGCAGGCCTCGCACTTGCCGATGGACTCGTGGTGGCAGGCGGAGCAGGAACTCACCTGGCCCTCGTGCAGCTTGTGGTCGAAAGGTACATCCCCGTCGCTGGCCTTCTCGGTGGTCATCCACATGGCCCTGCGCTGGCCGCGCTGCGGGGGAGGCGCGTCTTTTACCCTCTGCATCTTCACCCGCTCCTCGATCCCGTGGCACCCCGCGCAGTGCTGGGGACCGGTCGTCTTGCCCTGATCCTTCCGCCCGATATGGCAGTTGACGCAGGCTGTGTGAACCGCATCGCCCAGGGCGGTCTCGCCCGCCGGAGCCGGCGACCGGTGACAGGCGCTGCAGGCGTCCTCTGCTCCCTTGCCGTAGACCAGCTTCTGCTGCTTCTCGTCGTAGACGTGGTGGCAGGCCTCACACTTGCTCTCGAAGGCGCGCTCGTGCCGGTAGTGCAAGGAGTAGTCGAAACGCATCTCCCGATCGGCGTCCTGCCATTGCCCGGAGCGCTTGACGTGGCAATCGCCGCAGTCGTCCGGACCGGTCGGCTTGCCGGCCCGCCTGCGATCGTCGTGACAGCCGATGCAGAGGTCGTGATAAGCCTCCATCCACTCGTCGTCATCGGAAAACCGCTCGGGGAGCTTCAGGCGGAAGCTCAGCTGTCCGTCGGCACCGCTCGGGTGACAGGCCGTGCAGCCCTCCTGCTCCAGCTCGGCGACGTGCTCCTGGTGATCGAACTCGACCAGCGGCCGCTCGGCGTGGTCGATCTCGGCCAGAAGCGGCATCTGGATGATGGCGGGACCCGTCACCCGCACGGCCTCGCCGTGGTGCGGGTCCCCGTGGCAACCGCAGAGCAGGAGCAACCCCAGAAAGATGGGTATGCAACTGTGGGATCTCATTTGCTGTATCGTTCCTTGTACGGTTCCTGGATGACCTGCCGACGCGTCTGGTTCACCCACTCGCGAGCCGGGCGCACCTTCAGGATCAGGTCCAGGCGGTCCTGGCCCTCGAGGCGCTTGTGGATCTCGAACCAGGCGCAGCGGGTCTGCTTGTCCACCTCGCAGGAGCCGTCGGCCCGAGTGCCGCCGCAGGGGCCATTGAACAGACTCTTGGCACAGCGGGTGACCGGGCAGATGCCACCGGTGTCGCCCAGCACGCAATCGCCGCAGGTCCGGCAGTTCTCCTCGTACCATCCGACGTCTTTGTCATAGCCCACGAAGGTGGTGTTGAGCACCGGAAGCACTGGTTTGTCCGGGTAGCGGTCGGCCACGAACTGCACGCCCGCGCCGCAGGCCATGGAGAGCACCGCGTCGTAGTCGCCGACCATGTCGTCGACCAGGGCGAAGAAACCGGTGTTGCACTGCCGCTCGATGGTCAGCTCATGGATCTCGATGGCTCCCCCCTGGTTGCCGTAGTGCTTGCCCAGCGCTCGGGTCATCTGCTCGACCTCCCGCTGGCCGCCGGCCAGGCAGATGGAGGTGCAGCCGCCGCAACCCAGGTTCAGCACCTTGTGGTAGGGCTTGAGCATGTCGACGATTTCTTGAAGCGGTTTTTTCTCTGCGACGATCATCTCTATCCTCTGCGGGTTCTAGAGCCAGCTCTGCTCGTCGTCCGGGCAGACGCCCTGCGAGCGGCAGATGCTCCGGGCGAAGGCGATCATGCCGGGCACGTCCACCCCGACCGGACAGTAGCAGCGCGTGCACAGCACGCAGTTCTTCCAGACGATGGGTTTGATCTCTTCCAAGAAGGCCCGGTCCACCCGGCCATCTTTCTCGTACAGCTTGCCCAGCGAGTTCAGCACCTTGTACGACGGCATGTACCGGGGGTCGCCGTCGTTCTTGGTGAACAGAAAGCAGCTCTCCGCGCAAAGGCTGCAGTGCATGCAGTGCGATAGGTAGCGCTTCATCTTCTTCTTCTGCCCGGAAAGCAGCTCCTTGATCTGCCCCTGGTCGACCGGCTTGGACATCACCAGGCTCGCTTTCCCTGACCGAAGCTGTACTCGCTTCCGATCAGCAGACGGTAGAGGAAGAAGTAGATCATGTGGCTGAGCTTGGTGAAGGGGATGAGGATCAACGCCAGCTCGGCTGAGACGATGTGAACCAGCATGACCGTCTGGTAGTCGCCCCACTGGTGAAAGGCGAGAAAGCCGCTCGCGAACGGGGTCACGGTGACCAGCAGGATGAAGTAATCCCAGAGAGTGCTGATGGCCCGCACCCGCCGGATGAAGATGCGACGGAAGAGAAAGAAGCCGCCGCAGAACAGCACCAGGATGGTGAGGAAGTCGGACAGGTCGTCGGGCAGGCTGGGCAGCGAGAAGCCGATGGCGCCGCGGATGAGCTCGTTGTGCGCCAGCAGGAAGATGGGGACGACGAAGAGCAGCAGGTGGAAGACCACCGTCGCCGTCGAGACCACCGGGTGGATGCGGAAGACAGAGTGCTCGACCGTGAACCACTGCCGGTCGGCCAGCTGGATCCAGGGCCCGAGCATCTGCATGACGCGCTCGAGCGTCAGCGGGCTCTCTTCCTCGACCTGCCCCTTTTTCTTCGCTTTCTTCTTGGGGGCCGCGGGCAGGTAGCGCGAATCCTTGTTGCGGGTGGCGACGAAGAAGGCCAGGCCGTGCACGACGATACCCCCCAGGAAGACCCCGAGGGCGATCCAGACCATGGGCCCCTTGATGAAGACTAGCAACGGTGCCATCACGCCTCCTTGGGCGGCTCGGGCTCGGCGCGGGGGATCTCGGGGCGCGGAACCATCTTGGCCTGCTGCACGATCTCGGGAACCTTGTGCTCCCACTCGATAGCCATCAGGTGTACGCCGGCCACGCCCTTCATCTCTTTAAACTCCTCGATCTGCTCGCAGGCGATCTTGATGCCCTCGGCCGCGACCTTCTTCTTCTCCACCCCTTGCAGTCGTTTGATCAGATGGTCGGGCACGTCCATGCCCGGGACGCTATTCTTCATGTACTTGGCCATGCCCAGCGACTTGAAGGGGGTGACTCCGGCCAGGATGTAGGTCTTCTCGGTCAGCCCCATGTCGTTAGCCTGGTCGATCCACTGCCGGAAAATCTTCATGTTGTAGATACACTGGGTCTGGATGAAGTCGCACCCGGCGGCGACCTTCTTGGCCAGCCGGTGCACCCGCCACTGCAGCGGCTCGCCAAAGGGGTTGGCAGCCGCTCCGATGAAGATCTTGGGAGGTACGTCGATCTTCTCGCCCGAGAGGAACAGGCCGTCGTCCCGCATCCGCTTGACCATGCCGATGAGCTGGATGGAGTCGATATCGAACACGCCCTTGCTCTTGGGGTGGTCGCCGAACTGTTGGTGGTCGCCGGACAGGCAGAGCATGTTGGCAATGCCGTGGGCGCAGGCGCCCAGCAGATCGGCCTGCATGGCCAGCCGGTTCCGGTCCCGGCAGACCATCTGGTAGTTGGGCTCCAGCCCTTCCTGAAGCGCCAGCAGCGACGCGCCCCAGCTGGACATGCGCACCACCGCGGTCTGGTTGTCGGTGATGTTGACCGCGTCCACGTTCCCCTTCAGGAACTGGGCCTTCTTTCTTACCGCCTCCACGTTGGTCCCTCGCGGAGGTCCCAGCTCACCGGTGATGGCGAAATGCCCAGCCGTCAGGACCGCTTCCAGATTACCGCCTGATTTCATATGTCTGTCCTCAATAGAATGAGAGGAGGGCGCGCGCCTTTTGCTGACGCGACATGCCGTGAGAAGGATAGAGAAGCTAAAAAATGCGGCTTTTCGATGACGCCTTTACCATTTTTCTAGCAAAGTGTCGATTCCATTCGATGCCGTCGGCAACGCTTTTCGTCCGGGCTGTCGACTTCTTTTTTTTCAATGATTCCGAAAGGTTTCGCCCGGGCTCCGTAACTTCTCGAAAAGCGGTGGCGGTATTGTCATGTCGAACGAAGCGAGAAATCTCCAACCGAGATTTCTCGGGTGTGTCCCACTTGATCAATCGAAGCGCCGACGAGCAGCTAGGCGAATTTCCGGCATGGTCGATCGCCGACCGTGAGGGTCGCGGACGACGGGAATTTGCGAAAATTGAAGGCCTTTTCGCGCTTCGGGACACTCGTCGGCACCGCCCGCCATACGCGGCGGGTGTTGGTCGTTTTGAGGTCGATAACCCGTTGCTCGCCTTAAATCGCTTCCTTTCGGGGATAAACGTTTCTTGGCAGTGAAAAAGCAGCACCGAATTATTAAAATACTTCATTCTGATCGCTCTACTGTAACGATCGTGAATTCGCGAAGGCGGGTATCGGAAGAGTAAACCTAAAACCGCAGGTCAAACCGATCGTAATTCTTTGCCTTTTTCCTTAAGATCCTACCTATGAACTCTCCCAAGCGTGCGTCTAACTCTCCCTGTACTCATACGCGCCCATATCGGAAAACCAGCCACACTCCGGCGCCACCCCGCTGTCGGCCGTACCGGCATCGACGTCGCCGCAGTTATCGATTTGCGGATGATCCCATCGGGCATCGCCGTCCCTATCCTCTTGAGGCGCGGTTTCGTCGTTGCCTTTATCAATACAGGGAGAGCAATCGGTTGCCGGGTCCACGCAGGTTAGCCGCAGATCATTAGCGGATACGAATTTAGGATCGTGGGCCACCGGATCCTCTCCTATATTCCCACCTCCTGGAAAGCCGCCTTCGATATTGCAGTAGGTGATCGTGACATCTGGAGTGCCAGAAGAAACGCTTATATTCGGATAGCCTGATCCGGCGATGTTGTTCCATACAACGCTGTTTGTCATCAGAAGGGACGAATCGCCTGAAATCTCCATAGCGCCGCCATAGCCGTCTGGCGTTACCGTGTTTCCCGAAAAAGTGCAATTTGTCAGCTCCGCGGCGGCGCTCTGAAGCATGATCCCACCACCGAAGCCTATGGTGGCCGCAGGCGGTTCGACCTGGTTCTGCTTAAAGACACAGTTGACCAGCTTTGACGGAAGCGTATTTCCGGGGTTGCTTATTAGTATTCCCCCTCCTTGTATATACGCCGTGTTGTTCTCGAAGGTGCAGCTTGTCAGTTCGACCACTCCGTTTTCAACGAAGAGTCCGCCGCCGTTCCCAGAGCCTTCGGCTACTGCCTCGTTGCCGTAGAACGAGCAGTTCTCCATCGTTGCTTCACTTTCCTTGATGTATACACCGCCGCCCCAATGTAAGGCGTGGTTTTCGAGGAAAGCAGATGTCGTAACTGTGGACGAAGAGCCGTCCGTATTGGCCATGCCAGCGCCATTATTGGCTCTATTGTGGTAGAAGGTGCAGTTGGCCACCGTGAGGGCGACACCGGTGTTCAGCATGCCGCCGCCCTGGTCATCCGGAGTGGCGGCGTTGGCATTGCCGGCGGTGACGGTGAAACCGTCCAGGATGGCGTTGTCCGCGCCCAGGACCACGTGAAAGGCATTGCCGTCGTCCACCGTGCCGTTGAGATCCAGATCGCCGCTTAAAACGGTTTCGCATCCCTCGATGTCTCGTTGGCTCCGGTCGGTCTCATCACCGGCAAAACCGCCGTATACATGAATGCCTTCTGCGAGCTGAATGGCCTTGTATCGATCGTCCGCCAACCCGCCGCGCCGAACGGTGGGATAGTACGTGTATTCTCCCTTGACCCAAACCTCGCAAGCCCCGGCCGTGATGGCGGCCTTGTCGATGCCCTCCTGGACTGTTGCCACGGCGGTGAGCCAGGTGGTGCCATCATTGTCATCATTGCCGTCCAGTGCATCAACATAGATAACGATGCACTGGTCGCAGTCATCTCCTGCGTACCCGGGAGCACAACCGCACTCACCATCTATGCAAGCACCGTTGGATGACGGGGCGACACAGTCATCCACAAGCAGCGTGTGCCCGCAGTCATCGGTCTGCACCACGTCACCGTTTGCATCGCAGGCGGGGGCGTCCACCGGAACGTTAGGTTCGCAACATTGGGTCTCCGCCTCGAGACATATATCCGGGCTTGTGCAGGGATCGCCGGAATGAACGCAGCGGTCGAGCGCCTCATCGCAGCTCTCTTCGCCCGTGCAAAAGAAACCGTCGTTACAGCTGCGCGCACGCGTGATCGCTTAACAGCCGGCCCAAACGGTTTCTGACGGCGATTTACGCG
>CAYVFC010000159.1:0-17246 GCA_964450715.1 uncultured Sandaracinaceae bacterium
CGCCGGCGCCCCGGCCCGAATTCCCGCCTCTTGCACGCCTGCCGGAAGCACACCGAATATGGCCCCTATAAGCCGCGAAATCATGAGCTTTTCAACCCGTTCGGTGCTCTAGCGCGTATCTCCCCTCCGAATGACGACAATAGACTCAGCCGCGGACCGCATTACCTTCCGGGTCTGTAGTCGAGCACATCCACCGGTCGTTCGCTTGTCTTTTCCCTCGCCCCGCGACAGACGACTGCGGACGTGTTATGACCACGGCATCTGAATCCCTCAACGGACCTCCGTGTTCTCTTCTTCTTCCGCTCTGCCGATCTTGTCGAAAAAAATACCTCTCTTGAACTGAAACCAAACGAAAGCGAACGACCACACAAGATGCGCCACGTACGCCAATAGGCGCGCCGTCGACAATCCGAGCGCTCCCAGAAAGAGCAGGGAACTGTTCGCAAGCAGAAACACCGCGGCCCAGCCGAAATTCATATAAAAACCCGCCCACATCTTGCCGGACGCGGCCACCGCCTGTCCGACGGGCATCTGTACCCCGAGAACGGCCACGGTCAGAAGCACGACGGACAGCGTTGCCCATCCTTCCTCGAATTCCTTCCCGTAAAACGACATGATGAACGGGCTTAACAAGCACCCCAGAAGGACGAACGGGAGCGTGAAGATAGCATAGCCGGCGATCGTAGCGACCAGGACCTTTCGCGCTCGGCGGGCGTCGTTTGCTCCAATTCTTTCCGACAAAACCGGAAGGACGACCCGGCCTACTACCGACGGTATAAAAAGCAAAGCCGCGTACCATTGGTCGGCCGCATTGAATATCCCCATCTGCGCGTAACCATCCGGGCGATTGACCAGCATGGCCGCGCACATCCAGTTCACGGGCCCCACCAGTACGCCGCTCAATACCGCCGGCAGGCTGAACTTCCATAGAATGGACCGCTCCTGCATGTAACCGGTGAAGACGAAAGGTATTCCGCACCTGTCCGCTTCTTTGCGCAGGGCCAAATGGTTGAGACCCCATAAAATGCTCCTGCTCGCGATCAATCCGTATACAGCCCCGTCCAACTTCCCTAGGTAGGCGCCTGCGACCATTATGGGCAAGGTCGCCAGCCCGCTCCAGAAACCTATCCCGGCGATCGTCTTGAAGGATTCCAGGCCAGACAGAACACCGCCCTGTGCGCCGATTTGAGCGTTGAGGAGAAGCAGCACGCCTCCGATTTGCAGAAGGCGGCCGAGTTTAGGAGCGGCGAGTGTGTTTTCGGCCAACCAGGGAGCAGCCACGGCAAGCACCACCGCGAACAGCGCTCCGCTGGAAAGGGAAAACGCCGACGAAAGCGCCATTATTCTTCCGGCCCTCATCGGGTCACTTGACCGGAACTCCGCTACATACTTGGTCGCGGTGACACCAAGGCCGAAGCCGGCGAAGGCACCCAGCATTCCGACCGTACTTTGAATGATACCGAATTCTCCGAATGCTTCTTTGCCCAACACCCGGGCGACATAAATATACGAGAGCAGCGTTAGCGCTTTCCCGATCAACGAACCCGTGACGCTCCAGAACGCGCCTCTTGCCAATCGGTATCCAATAGGGCTGGACTCGATGCGCGCCCAGTACGGTTTCAGTACACCCGGCATCAGCGAAAGAAGCAGATTTTTGAAGCGCTTTTTCAAGGTCGTCGAAAGCTACTATACACGCATCCGGATCGCGATGGCAGCAGTCGGATTCCGCCGTACGTTCTCCCTCGTGAGCGGGATTCTGTTGCCGTACAGCGCCGTGGCCGAGGTTGGATTTTCGTCCTTCCGTTGATACATTGTATATTGCGTCCGATGGCGGCGACGAGTTCCGAGTGACACCGACCTACTATGCGGGCAGCGCGCGAAGCAGGCTGCTGTCCCTACGCGCCCTTGTCCTACATATTCGCAGATGCCTGCCGCGCGTATGCGTCAAACACCCCGCCGCGTTCGTTTGTTTTCGGTCAAGTCTAAAACAAGGTATAAATGAAAGGTGCGGCCGCAGTACCGCCAAGCATCACGAGCAACGCAACCATCAACAGGACAAGTACGATTGGTCCCAACCACCACTTCTTGTTGAATCTCAGAAATGCCCAGAACTCGGAGACGATATTGCCGCGCCGAGTCAAGGCGGCTTTCTCGAATTCCTGGGCTTCTCGTTCGCTTTGCGACATATCTTGCTCCGCTAGTACTGACGAAAATAGCGTTCATGCCCCCGGTTTTTCGGCCTTTCGACCCAGTAACTGCTCGATTGCTCGTCGAAGCCTCTATGCAGGGCGTCTCGCCTCATCAAACGAAACACCAACCCTAGGGGAGTAAAAAGACCGTAGTATACCACGGCCAGAATCGTGTGGGAGATCACGAATCCGATCGGCAATGCGACCAACATCATCACGAAATAGACCGGATAGACCAATCGAGGGTACGCGACGGCAAAAAGCCCGCAGTATACCGACAGCCCCCATAGAGAATAGGCTGCTTTCAATGCCGCCGAGTCGGCAAACTCGAAAGCCAAGAAAGTTCTCCTGAAGTAGACCCACATCCCCGCGATAGAGAAAAAGCACAGGCAGATGAGGCCGAAGCTCCTAAGCGTGCGTACGTCTGCTCTGAATTTCGTTTCGACAAGCGCCATGGAATTTCAGTCCAGCTCGAATTGGGTCAGATACCGGTCGACATCCCGTCTATCCACCTCTCGTTGCTCCTTCTTGAAAAGAAGGTAGTTCCCCATCACCAAGACGTCCATATTCGTCGCCATAAAACACCGGAAAGCGTCCTCCGGCCTCCATACGATGGGTTCGCCCCGAACGTTAAAGCTCGTATTGACTATCACAGGACATCCGGTCCTTGCGAAGAAACGCTCGATTAGTCGAAAAAAACGGCCGTGCCTTTCAGAATCTACCGTCTGGATTCTCGCCGAACAATCGACATGGGTTATAGCAGGAACCGTCGACCTGGGATGCTTCAAACGATCCAGGCCCTCTAACCGTTTACCTTCATTATCTAGCTCAAGACGGCGATTTTCTTGAACCCCGGCTACCAGTAGCATGTACGGGCTATCCTGGTTTTGCGGCATCTCGAACCAATCGTGGACCTTTTCCCGTAGAATGCAGGGAGCAAATGGACGGAACGACTCGCGGAACTTGATCTTGAGATTCATAACGGTCTGCATTTCACGCGAACGGGCGTCACCGATGATAGATCGGCACCCCAACGCCCTCGGACCGAATTCCATGCGCCCGTCGAAATAGCCGACGACCTGTTCAGCTACCATCGCGTCGACGATGGCGTCCAGCAACTCGCCTTCTCCTTCATAATGGTGAAAGACCGCCTCAACCTTCGACAAATACGCTTGATATTGCCCGGACGAAAAACTTGGTCCCAGTAACGAACCCTTCTGCTTATCGTGCGCGCCGTCTGCAACGCGTTCGTTGTTCAGAAGTTGATACCAGACGAAAAGAGCCGTTCCCAAGGCGCCTCCGGCATCTCCAGCCGCCGGTTGAATCCAGATATCGTCGAACCCGGCTTCGCGTAGCAACCGACCGTTGGCAACGCAATTGAGAGCCACCCCCCCCGAAAGGACGAGATTCCTCATTCCGATTTCTTTCCTAACATGACGCGCCGTTCGCAGAATAATCTCTTCCGTTACCTTCTGTATCGAAGCGGCAATGTCCATCTCGCGTTGCGTCAGATCAGCCTCGGGAGATCGGGGTGGACCTCCGAAAAGGTCATTGAACCTCGCCCCCGTCATGGTCAGGCCCTGGCAGTAATTGAAATAGCTCATATCAAGACGAAAAGAGCCGTCTTCCTTTAAGTCTATCAATTTATCAAGAATAGGCTCCGCATACCTGGGCTCTCCGTATGGCGCCAGCCCCATTAGCTTGTACTCTCCCGAGTTGACTTTAAAGCCGGCAAAATAGGTGAAAGCCGAGTAGAGAAGGCCCAACGAATGGGGGAATCGAAGCTCGTGGGTAAGATCAATCCGGTTGCCCATCCCGAGACCGTAAGAAGCGGTTGCCCACTCCCCGACCCCATCAATCGTCAAGATCGCCGCTTCCTCGAAAGGAGAGGGGAAAAAAGCGCTGGCCGCATGGGACTCGTGGTGCTCGGTAAAAACGTATCGTTTCTTGAATTGACCCCTTAGGCCTCGGTCTATCTCGCGCGGAAGGTGCAGCTTCTGCTTTAACCATAGGGGCATCGCGAGAATGAACGAACGGAAGCCAACCGGAGCATACGCCAGATAGGTCTCAATAAGGCGCTCGAACTTCAGTAAAGGTTTGTCGTAGAAGGCCACGTAATCGAGCTGCGCTGGTACTAGTCGAGCTTCTTCAAGGCAATAGTCGATCGCTTTCTGCGGAAAACGATGGTCGTGCTTGACTCGAGTAAAACGCTCTTCCTGGGCAGCGGCGACGATTTCGCCATCGACGACCAACGCGGCGGCCGAGTCGTGGTAGAAGGCAGAAATTCCAAGTATGCTTACCATATAGATTTTACAGAGGTGGTTGGGTCCCGACCGGTATCTCTACGAACGATGATCTCGGTAAATCTGCAACCATGACTCCGTTCCCCACGGCCGTCGGCTGTTCGAAAATAGACCATTTCAGGTTCTCAGGGGGACTACGTGTATTGGTTTTTCGGCCAAGAATCACCAAGGGAGTCCCCGATGCCAAGAAAAATACCACGAATGAGCAGAGTTCGTCGACGAGAGCTAATTCGAACGGGGCGGCGGTACGGAGATGCTGCTACGGCGGTGCGATTTCGTATCGTCGCGGAATTGGCGGCCCAAAGGAGGCACCGCAAAATAAACGATACGAGACCGGGCGCGTCGGCGGAGCGCAATCGCGAGCGCGCCCGCAGGAAAAACCGCAGCAATAGCAGCGCTATTTCGAGGATTTTTCCGAGGACGAAAGCCGCGAGTGCGCCCGCCCACGCGGCCGCAACCGGATCGTTTGTTTTGCCGTGCCTCCTTAGGTCCAGAGATGAGGTCGCGAGACGGCTCTCGGTGTCCGTTTCCACAGTGGTAAAAGGTGCCAACCGGTACGTCGAGATGGGCATCGCTGGTCTTTTTGACCAATGCTCGGCGAACGGACCGACGAAGGTTGACGAAGCTTTTCTAAGAACGGATCCCAAAAACGGACCGAGCCTCGCGACGCGCCCCGGGGTCGTCTGCCAGGCGGACCGACGAGCACGGGTAGGGTCCTTGCGAGGAGGTCCAACGCCGCAGACGACCCCGTGCCGCAAGCGAGGCGAAGGGAATTTTGGGGATCCGTTCTAAACGAACTGAGGACGATTCTGGTTCAAACGCCACCGGCTTTCGGCTGGAGCCGTCCGACCTGGACGCGGGAACTTTTGGGTAAAGAAATGCAGAGCAGGAATTTCCCGTCGGTATCGGTCTGTACCATGGGACGCGCCCTCCATCGTTCTGCCCCGATGATAATCGTATAGAATGGGTCTGGCTTGACCTCCACGATAATGTTACGCGGAATCATCAGTGTCCGACGTTTTTGGAACTTGCCGGGAACGTTGTAGGCTTTCTCGATGGCTACGACGCCCGTAAAACCGAAAGTACTGCTGCGAAATCTCAACTCAAGAAGGCGGCGTGACTATTCGCGAATCGCGATCTGTTGTTTAGGCGAGACCGACGGTCGCAAAGCTGCACAGTAAAAGGAAGCGACCTCCGTTGTTGGGGGCGCCCTTGTAGCTTCCGCTACCCATCGAATTCCGTATTATTCAAGAGAATGCCATATCAACAGCTCGAACTGCGACTGACCGGGAAACGGTACCGATGAAACAGATCTTACAGTCCTACCGAACAGGGGAGCTGTGGCTAGCGGAGGTGCCGGTTCCGGCGCTGCAGGATGGGGGGGTGGTGGTCCGGACGGAGGCGAGCCTGGTTTCGGCGGGTACTGAGCGGATGATCATGGAGCTGGCCCGGAAGTCGTTGTTCGGAAAGGCTCGGGCTCGGCCGGATCTGGTGAAGAAGGTGCTGCGGAGCGTGCGGACGGAGGGAGTTTCGCAGACCATGGCTAAGGTGTTTTCCAAGCTCGATACGCCGGTCGCGCTGGGGTACTCTTGCGCAGGGACGGTGGTCGAGGTGGGCAGTGGGGTTTCGGGGATCGTCAGGGGAGATCGGGTGGCCTGCGGGGGAGCGGGGTACGCGCTGCACGCGGAGTATAATTTCGTTCCTCGCAATCTCTGCGTGAAGATCCCGGATGAAGTAGGGTTCGAGGACGCGAGTTTCACCACGCTGGGAGCGATCGCGCTTCAGGGCGTTCGGCAGGCCCAGGTGCAGCTCGGCGAACGGGTGGTGGTGATCGGGCTAGGGCTGCTCGGATTGCTGACGGTGCAGATCCTCAAGGCCGCGGGATGCGTAGTGCTGGGAAGCGACCTGGAGCCGGTCCGGTGTCGGCTGGCAGAGGAGCTGGGTGCGGACCAGGCGGTTGAGGGTAATCCGACCGAGGCCGCCCTGGCCTTCTCCGGGGGACGCGGAGCCGACGCCGTGATCATCACGGCAGCCACCAAGTCGAACCAGCCGATCGAAACAGCGGCCGAGGCGGCTAGAACCAGGGGGCGGGTGGTGGTGGTCGGAATGGTCGGCATGGATGTACCGCGCGACCCGTTCTACAGGAAGGAGCTGGAGCTGAGGCTCAGCATGTCCTACGGGCCGGGGCGCTACGATCCGGTCTACGAGGAAGGCGGGGTCGACTACCCGTACGGGTACGTGCGCTGGACCGAGCAGCGGAACATGCAGAGCTTCCTGGAGCTGGTGGCGGCCGGTCGGGTGACGCCGGGCCGGCTGGTGACGCACCGCTTCGATATTGACAGCGCTCTGGATGCCTACGCGTTGATGGAGGGTAAGAGCGGGGGCGGAAGCTACCTGGGGATCGTCATAGGATATCCAGGATCCGCTTCGAGCGAGCCAGCGACGCGGGAGGTGGTGATGCGGACCTCGACCCGCGCGGCGAGCGTGGCAGTCGGGTTCGTAGGAGCGGGGAACTTCTCGCGCTCGGTGCTGATCCCGGCGCTGAAACAAGCGGGGGATTGCGAGCTCGTAGGTGTCTGTACGGCCACCGGGATGAGCGCGACCGAAACAGCTCGAAAGTTCGAGTTCGCCTGCGCGACCACCGACCCCGACGAGCTTATGAAGGACCAGCGGATCAACACGGTCTTTGTGGCCACCCGGCACGATAGCCACGCAAGGCTGGCCTGCGCCGCGCTACGAGCGGGCAAGCACGTCTTCGTCGAAAAGCCGCTCTGCATCAAATCCGAAGAGCTGCAAGCCTACGAAGAGGCGGTCCTCGGTCGGGGTGGGCGCGAGGGCCGGGGGCCCTGCCTGATGGTCGGTTTCAACCGGCGGTTCTCCTCGCACGCGATCGGCGTGAGGGAGGCGTTCAAGGGCAGGGCAACGCCGGTGGTGGTAAGCTACCGGATCAACGCTGGCGTGGTGCCGGCCGATTCTTGGATTCAAGATCCCGACCGGGGCGGGGGTCGAATCATCGGCGAGGTGTGCCACTTCGTCGACTTTTGTGAGTACATCGTGGGAGCGCCGCCGACGCGGGTGTTTGCGAGCTCGATAGCAACCGGGGACGCGCGTCACCTGTCCGAGGATTCCGTGGCCGTCACCATCGACTACGCGGACGGATCGCTGACGGCCATCCAGTACCTAGCGCACGGTGCGTCTGCCCTGGAAAAGGAACGCGTCGAGGTCTTCGCGGATGGCACGACGGCGGTCGTAGATGATTTCCGCACGACTACGTTCCACGGCAGTAAGCGACCCGAGATCCGCGGCAAGCAGGACAAGGGATTCGAGGCGGAGCTCAGGGCCTTTTTCTGGTCGGTGAAGACGGGCGGCGAATGGCCGATTCCCTTCGAGAGCCTGGTACGGACGACCCGGGTAACCTTCGCCATCAAGGAGTCCTTGCGGACCGGAAGCCCGGTCGCCATCGAGTAGAGCGGGAACGAAGATGAACCCGATGCGGCTGATGCGCACGGTTCGCTACCTGAGAGCCGAGCAGATCGTCGGACAGGTGCGCGTGCGCCTGCAGCGCCGGTTCGAGAACGCCGCGGCGTTCGCGGAGCAGTCGGCTCCGGCCTGGCCCGGGGTTCGCTGGCAGCCCTGCGTGCCGTTTCTGGCCCCGGCTCCGCCGTCGAATCCGCAAACCCGCGTCGCGGGCGGCGAGCTGGTCTTTCTGAACCAGGCCCGAAGGGTCGGATGGCCGCCCGAGTGGAATACCGCGGGCTTGGCGTTGCTCTGGCAATACAACCTGCACTACTTCGAGTACCTCTGGGAGCTGGACTACGAGCACGCGAGAGAGATAGCGCGCGACTGGGTCCGGGCATACGGGCTCGGGCGGGGGCGAACCGGGTGGGAGCCCTACCCCATTTCGCTCAGGCTGGAGAACTGGTGCGCGGTGTTCTTCGCGAGGTTCAGGGCGCGGACGGAAGGCGATACCGAGTGGCGCGAGGAGCTATGGAAAAGTATCTGGCTTCAGGCGCAGTGGTTGCTGGAACACCCGGAAACGCATCTGCTGGGCAACCATCTGCTGGAAAACGGGGTTGCGCTGACGCTGGTGGGAGCGTGTTTCGAAGGGGAGGCGGCGCGGAAGTGGCGCGACGCCGGGCTGAAGATACTGAGACGGGAGATAGGCGAGCAGATCCTCCCCGACGGTGCGCACTTCGAGCGCTCTCCCATGTACCAGGTGCGCATCGCGTATGCGCTGGCGCTTCTGGCGAACACGGGTGACGCGGAGCTGTACGGTCTGGTGGACAAGCCGCTACGGTCGATGATCCTCGCCCTGAAGAAGCTGTGCCACCCGGACGGTGAGATCGCGCTCTTCAACGACAGTTCCCTCGGAGTGTATCGAGAACCGGCCGAGATCATTGCCTTCGCGGAGCAGGTATCAGGACGGAACTGCGGGGCGGGTAAAACCACTGGGGGTGCGTTCGCGCTGGCCGAGGCGGGTTATTACGGTACCCGGGTGCCCGCGGAGCGCGGGGAACACTACCTGCTCTGCGACGCGGGTCCCGTAGGACCGGACCATATTCCAGGACACGCGCACGGCGACATCTTTTCCTTCGAGCTTTCGTTGAACAATCACCGGGTGATCGTCGACACCGGCGTCTTCGACTACGAGGTATCCTCGATGCGAGCCTATTGCCGCTCCACCGCCGTACACAACACCTTGGAAATCGATGGACGCGACCAGTGCGAGCTCTGGCAGGCGTTTCGCGTCGGAAGGCGCGGGCGTCCGCATGACGTGAAGTGGGAGCCCTCAGACAACGGGGTTCGACTCGGCGGTTGGCACGACGGATATCGCTGGCTGAAGGGGCGCCCGGTTCACCGGCGGGAGTTTTCCTGGAGCGACGCGGGCGTGCTGGTGGTCCGCGATACCATCGAGGCCGACGGCCCGGTGAGCGGCGCATGCCGCCTGCATCTTCACCCCGACTGCGAGGTTCTGAAGATCGAGGGCAGGATGGTGACGGTCGGATACCCGGCGGGCCGCGTGACCATCGTTTTTGCCGGCAAGGGAGAGCTCGACGAGCAAGGCGCTTTTTTTTGCCCCCGTTTCGGTTGCCGGTTAGATAATCGCGCGCTGGTGCTCTCGTTTTCCGGAAGCCGGGTGCAGACGGGTTTCTGCATTTCATCGGAGCCAATCGAGAGCTTCGACCTCGAGCTGGGCGCGAGGATACGGAACCGAACCATTGCCTGGTAAGAAACGAATCCTGTTCTTCTCCCACTACTTCCCGCCCGAGGGCAATGCGCCCGCGTCGCGGGTATACGAGATGTGCAAGCGGTGGGTGCGCAGCGGGCACGAGGTGACGGTGGTGACCTGCGTGCCGAACGTTCCAGATGGCAAGGCGTACGAGGGCTATACCAATCGCCTGTCGCAGACGGAACGTATGGACGGCATCACCGTGGTTCGGGTATGGACCTTCCTGGCGGCAAACAGGGGAACCGTATTGAGAACGGCCAACTACCTGTCCTATGCCTTGAGCGCCACCATCCGCTCGCTGTTCGTCGAGCGGCCCGATGTGGTCATCGCCACCAGCCCCCAGTTCTTCTGCGGTTGGGCGGGCGTGCTGACCAAGCGGCTCAGGGGCGTGCCCTTCGTGCTGGAGATCCGGGATATCTGGCCCGAGTCGATCGTGGCGGTCGGCGCCATGCAGCACAACCCGGCGCTTCGCTTCCTGGAATGGCTGGAAGACAGGATGTACGCTGAGGGGACGCACATCGTGACCGTGGGCGAGGGCTATCGGAAGCAGTTGTTACAGAAGAGCGTGCCGGATGACAAGGTGACGGTCATCACCAACGGGGTGGATCGGGAGATCTTCAAGCCGCGCGAGCCAGACGAACAGCTGAAGGCGAGCCTGGGATTGCAGGGTAAATTCGTCTGCTCGTACGTAGGAACCATCGGTATGGCCTGCGGCCTGGACGTGATCCTGCGCGCCGCAAAGCTGCTGAAGGACAGTGGCAGGGACGACGTGGCCTTCTTGCTGGTAGGCGACGGCGCCGTACGGCAGGAGCTACAGGATTCGGCGACCCGACAGGGGCTGGACAACGTGGTGTTCACCGGCCGCCAGTACAAGTCGGAGATTCCGCGTTTTCTCTCCATCTCGGACTGCTGCCTGGTGCACCTGCGAAAAACCGGGCTGTTCCAGACGGTCTTTCCCTCGAAGCTCTTCGACGCGCTGGCCACCAAGCGACCGGTGATCCTGGGAGTGGAGGGATACGCGGCGCGCTTTATTCGGGAGTCGGGGGGCGGTATATGTATCGAGCCAGAGAACGAGCGGGAGCTGATCGACGCCGTGGACCGTTTTCGGTCCGATCCGGAGCTGCGGCGAACGATCGGCGAAACGGGTTACGCCCATGTCACGGAGCACTACGACCGCGATCGACTTTCGGAGGACTACCTGCAGGTAATCGATCGGGTCAGCGAAAAACGGTAACCGCTACCACGGCGCGTCGCGGATTCCGTTCGGGATCGAACGAGGAACGACCATGCTACCAGCCCTGGACAAGAGCGTCTGCATTCTCGGTCTCGGTTATGTCGGGTTGCCCACCGCCGCCGTGCTGGCATCCCGGGGCTATACCGTGCACGGCGTTGAGGTGAATCCCGAGGCGGCCAGGACCATCCAGAGCGGAAAAGCTCACATCGTGGAGCCGGAGCTCGACATCCTGGTCCGCGCAGCCGTGCAGACCGGCAAGCTCGAGGTCCATTCGGCGCCCGTGAAATCTGATATCTTCATGATCTGCGTGCCGACCCCGCTCACCGGACAGTGCGAGCCGGATCTGTCCTACGTGCGCAGCGCCACCGAGTCGATCTGCTCCTTGCTGGTCGAGGGGAACCTGGTGATCCTGGAATCGACCAGCCCGCCGGGGACGACCGAGTGGATCGCCTCGTTCGTACAGGAGCGTACCGGCCTGGAGCCGGGCAGGGTCTCCTACGCCCACGCGCCCGAGCGGGTGCTACCGGGCAAGGTTTTGCGAGAGGTGGTCGAAAACGACCGGATCATCGGTGGAATCGACGAGGCGTCTACCGAGCTGTGCGCCGAATTTTACCGGACATTCGTCTCGGGCCAGATCCATCTCACCAGCGCGCGCATGGCCGAGACGGCGAAGCTGGCGGAGAACGCCTTCAGGGACGTGAACATCGCATTCGCCAACGAACTTTCCCTAGTGGCCGACGAGCTGAATCTGGACGTCTGGGAGCTGATCGGGCTGGCGAACCGCCATCCCCGGGTCAATATCCTCTCGCCCGGGCCGGGGGTGGGCGGCCACTGTATCTCGGTCGATCCGTGGTTTTTAGTGCATCGACTTCCCGAGCCGACCCTCCTAATTCGAACGGCCCGAGAGATCAACGATCGAAAGCCCGGCTGGGTCGTCGAACGGGTCGGACGGCGGGCCGAGCGCTTCAAGGCCGCCCGCATCGCCTGTCTCGGCCTGGCCTACAAACCGGATATCGACGATCTGCGCGAGTCGCCCGCGGTCGAGATCGTAAAGGCTCTGCAAAAAGAGATCGATGGGGAGCTACGCGTCGTGGAGCCCAACCTGCGTAGCCATCCCGAGTTCCAGCTCTGGGATCTGATGAAGGCTCTGTCCGACGCCGATATCGTGCTAGCGCTGGTCGCCCACAGGCAGTTCAAGAAGATCGAGCCCAGACTGCTGGCCGAGAAGATCGTGATCGACACCTGCGGAGCGTTTCGGTAGCTCAGGCAAAGTCTATCGCATCTCTCTCCGATGCCCTTTACGGATCGTTGTTTCGACAGGAAAGGTGGAAAGTGTGCTGAATACGTTAATCCATGACGGGTTTAAGCCTCTAAAAGAAACTCTTCCAAGGCCGATCTCGAATTCGCTCAGGAGTTTGGCCACCGCAGTACTTTGCCCTATTCTATATAGCCAAAGAACGGGTCACTTTAGAAGTAGCTTTCTAAACGTCGCGGTTTCGAGGAGAGGGGAACCCATACCGTGGTACACATACCCTTGCATTGATTTTCTAAAGTTCAGAAATTTCGAAAACAAGGTGATTCTAGAGTTTGGAGGGGGTCATTCCACGTTGTGGTGGGCGAAGCGCGCAAAACGTGTCCTCACGTTTGAGAGCGACAAGGATTGGTATGACAAACTCGAGAAAAGGATATCTTCAAACGTCGACTTATTCTTTGTATCTATGCAAAGCCCGGCTGTTACCGCTAAGCAGATCGGTGATATCTTGGGTTCCTATGATTACCCCAAGTATGACATAATCGTTATAGACGGGCTATACCGGTATGAGATGATAAAAGTTGCGCGCGAGGTGGTTTCCGCCACGGGCGCGGTGATTTGTGACGACTCGGAAGGATACGGCTTCTTCAAAGGATTCGAGGACAGCGGCCTAAATAGGGTCGATTTCTTCGGCAATGCCGCCGGCGTAGTTCTGCCGCGTTGTACTTCGATTTTTTTCGGCCCCGACTCTTTTCTATTCAACTGCCTGCACCCGATACCGGTGGCGAGCGATGACTAGAAGTGGTTTCAAAACCTCCGGACCGAGTATTTCGGAGCGCGGCGACCCCAGCTGCAAGGCGCGGCGACGCGGTCCGCGGCCCCGCCTCACGCTCGAAAATGCACCACATTCCCTCGGTTCGCGGAGCTGTGGAGCGTCAGTGAATACGCTTTAAAAGTCGTCAACCAGGCCACGCGTCGCGCTCTTTACGGCGAGGAGGTTCCCGCCGCCGAAAAGGTGGTCTCGATATTCGAGCCCCATACCGACATTATCATCAAGGACCGACGCGATACGCTCTTTGGTCACAAGAGCTGCGCGCGCCGCGCCTTCAGGTGCTCATTGATCAGCACCAGCCCCGCCAGGTTCTCCTCCTGAAGCCCCCGCAGGTGGTAGGACTCCACAAATCCCTGCCGCATCAGGTAGGTAATGGATACGCAGTCCTTGGCGTCGTTCTTGTCCACCGAGCCAGTCATCATCTCCCGGTAGCGCTTGACGGCATACGAGCTGACCTGCACCACGTCGTAGCCGTTTTCCGCCAGGTACGAGGCCAGCGGCTTCTCGTAGCCCCCCCGAGGCCTCGAAACCGAACAGCCACTGGCCGATCAGGTGCCGGTCCCCGAGCTCGCTGACCCGGTCCCGCAGATGCTGAAATCCCGTCGCATCGTTGGTAAACGAGAAAGGCGGCTGGATGGTCTGACCCAGCGGGTCGAGAATCACGGCGAAATACTGGCTCTTCGCCACATCGATCCCCAAGGAGGCACCGCGGTCTTGTGGACGTCCAGCTTGGCTCTTATCTCTTGGTAGCTTCTCTGTTCCGAAATACTCTGTTCCACGGTCTCCTCTTTCATCTCGTAAAGTTCGCAACTTGAGAGTAGGACGGAGGCCATTCACTTTTCGAGCCCTCATGAAACGCGGGTTTATGCTTGAATCGGGGTACTCTTTTTCGTGTCCTCCCGCGTTGGTATAACGTAGTAGTGGCGAGTGCCGGAGGGGTATTGGCAGCTTTTCGACGCTCCATACACTGTTTCGTACCTACCAGGTAGGTGGGATCGTGGACGCGATCTATAAACGTTTCTCCGGATCGGGATGAATCCGCCGATGGGCACCTAGGACTCGCCGCTATTTGAATCTAGCCCGTTTCCGTCCAATAAATATCCGCGTTCATTCCGCCCTCTTTTTCGCAAAAACCCATGTAGTAATGGGGAAAAGGGCATCGTTCGTTTTCGCGATCCAATTGGCCGGATGCCAAGGAGCATTCGGTATAGGTAGATAACGGAAACCGAGAGCGAAAAAAAGATATGCGTACGGATTTCCCCAACCCCCGACGTCTATCACATCGCCGTGTCTAGACGCCAGCAACCTCAACCCTTCCGGAGTAAACCTCCAATAGTCACCCGGGCAACCATGAATTGGATTATAAAAACAAGTTGTATGCAAGGCTATTCCGTCCCGTTTCAGCACGCGAAAGGTTTCGTCAATAGCCGATTGGGGATTTCCTTCCACGTGTTCGAGAACTTGATCGCTGACCACCGCGTCGAACTCGCCATCGGAAAATGGCAGCTTAAAAATATTATACTCGGGGAATTCCGCGTCGAAGATCTGTTCCTCTTTATACCCCAACAATTCTCCCAGTATCATGGAGTTGCTGATAGACAGCACCTTTTCACTTTTATCTCTTGGTCGGGAGTGGGTAGAAAGACGATTGTACATAGAATAGCGGGTAATATGTGGGCCTTTATCTAGCCCCGCGGTAGAAAGTCGATACAATGGGATTGTGATCTTTTTTATCGCATTTCGTACCATATCTTATATTATCTCCGTATCCGGAAGTTACTGTAATAAGGCGACACACAGTAGGGTTAAGCACACCCACCCCCACGGCCGTCCAGGAAAATACGGCACCAGAGCTCGATGCAGATCAGGGCGAATACGGTGTAGCTGCCGTCTACTCGCCCCATCCGGTCGAGGTCGACCAGCCGTTGAATGGCTTCCGGGTCGAACAGCCCTCGCGCCCGCAACGAGCGCGGGGACAGGACCTCCTCGACGGTCGGCCGCAGCTCGCGCTTCAACCAGCGGCGCAGGGGGGCTCCAAACCCGGTCTTGGGACGGTAGATCACCTCGCGGGGAAGCCAGGGTTCCATGGCCTTCTTGAAGATGGCCTTGGTGACGCCGTTGCGCAGCTTGGCTCCCGGGGGAATACGGGTTGCAAAGGAGACCAGCTCGCGGTCTATCAGCGGAACTCGGACCTCGACGCCCGTAGCCATGCTCGTCTTGTCCGCGTAGTTGAGGTTGTGGTCGGCCAGGAAGTGGCGGGCATCCAGGAATAGCATCCGGTGCAGCGGGTGGTTCTCCTGCGGGATGCGTGCCAGCGACTGCCGCAGGGGCTCGGCCGTGTCGGCGTGCTCGAGCTCGGTTCGCAAATGCGGGGCGTACAGGGAGCGCCTCAGGCGCTCACCGCTCCAGTAGAAGTACGAGATGAGGCGGTCATCGTCCGGCAGGTCCAGGTGGGCCAAAACCCGGGTTATCGCGCGCATCCGCGCCCCGGCCATGTTGCCCAGAATCCCTTCGCCGTTCAGCGCGATCCGGGCGGATCTCGCCGCTAGCCTTCGTACCGTAGCAGGCAACAGGCGCCAGAGCGGCTCGGCGAGCAATGCCTGGTGGCGCCGGTAGCCGGCGAACACGTCGTCCCCGCCCGTGCCCGACATCAGTACCTTGATCCCGTCCTGCCTAGCCTGCCGAGCGATCAGCAGGGCATTGATGGGAGCCGGATCGGCCTGGGGCTCGTCCAGGAAGTAGATGAGCTCCCGCAAATGCTCGATCATCTCGGGGCCGACCGTGATCACTCGCAGGTCGACGTCGAGGTGGCGGGCAACCCTGCGCGCGTAGGGCAGGTCCGCGGTGTGTCCGTCGAGGTCGGCGTCGCCCTCGAAACCGATGCTGTAGCACGGGAAACGGGTTCCTGGCTGTGACCGGCGCATCATAGCCACGATGGCGCTGGAGTCGAGCCCGCCGGAGAGAAACGCTCCCACGGGTACGTCCGATACCATCTGGCGCTGCACGGCGTCCGAGACGGCATCGCCGAGCTGTCGGGCGATCTCGCCCTCGTCGCTGCCCGTCAGAAGCGACTGCCGTCCGTAGGGAATATCGTAGTAAAACCATCGCTTGGCGATCCGCCCCGCGCGCACTACCATGGCCTCCCCCGGAGCGAGCTTCCTGACGGAGCGGAGCGGCGTTCTGGGCGCGGGCGCCCACAGGTAGGTCAGGTAGTGGTGAAGCGCGACCGGGTCGAGCTCGAGGCCCACGTCCGGGCAGGCGAGCAGCGCCTTGATCTCGCTGGCGAAGAGTAAACCCTTGTCGGTTTCGGAGAAGTAGAACGGCTTGACGCCGAGCCCGTCCCTCGCCACCAGTAGGTCCCTGGATCGCATGCCATCGCATTGCCCCCGGGGGCGCCCGTCGTAGAGGGCAAAAGCGAAGATGCCGTTGAGCTCCCGCAACATGGCCGGGCCGCGCTCCGCATAGAGGTGGATGAGCACCTCGGAGTCCGAATGGCTAAAAAATCGGTGGCCCTGCGACCCCAGCTCTTCCCGCAGTTGGCGGAAGTTATAGAGCTCCCCGTTGTATACCAGCCATAGTCGACGGTGCGCCGGTGCGCCGTTCGGCACGCCGCAGCGATCGCAAGGGGCGCTCATGGGCTGATGACCGGCGGCGGACAGATCGATGATCGACAGGCGGCGATGGGCGAGTCCCACCGGAGCCTCTGAACCGTCCCCTCGTACGGTCAGCTCGCCCTGGTCGTCCGGGCCGCGATGGGCGATCCGGCGGCTCATGGAGGAGAGAAGCGCCTCGTCGAAATCGCCGAAAGTTCCGGCTATGCCGCACATAATGCTCTCCGTTATCGTCCGACAGAAGCGGCGCGGCGATCACCCGATCCGAACTCCCGCGCCCGAATGCCGAACCGGATACCCCCGGCGGTATTCCTGAGCAGGAGGTAGAAGCGCCCGTGGAACTATCCAGGCGCGAGCCTATCCCGAAAAGCCGGAGGGCTCCATAGCCGGGAGGAATTCATCGGCGCTCCGGGTTGCGGTAGGCGAAAAGAAGCGCTACGACGACGGCCGGTATTCGCTCGCCGTTCCACGAGGAGGGTCCATCGGTGCTGGTAGAGATCCTGCGGTATCTGCGACTCAACCTGCGCGGTACCAAGATCCGCAACCACGCGTGATCGCTTAACAGCCGGCCCAAACGGTTTCTGACGGCGATTTA
>CAYVFC010000160.1:0-17183 GCA_964450715.1 uncultured Sandaracinaceae bacterium
GGGCCGTCCCGCCCGAAAGATGGATGAGTTATTTTGTCACGGACCCTTAGGAGGCCGGAAGGATTGGTTGCCGGCTCGTTCGTGCCGACTACCCTTTAAGGGCTCGTCCCTTTCTGTTCCGCCTCTTTCTGCTCGACAGCGGCGATCAGCTTCCCGAATGCTTCCCGGTACTCCTTCTGGAACTGCTCGAGGCGCTGCTCGAAATCATCGACGGTCTGCCCGGCGCTCTTGGCGTACGCGTCGATCGAGCCCTTGATCTTCGAGAGCTCTTGAACCTTTTGCGTTGCCGCGGCCCTGTCGTTCTTCGAGCTTTCGTCGGCCTCGGCGATCAGCCGCTGTCTATTGATCTCACTATCCAGCGTTTCCTTGATCCGGTCCGCTTCCTCCACCTTGGCCTGCATCTGCTGCTTCAGATCGATGAGCAGGACATGGACGACGAAGCTAGTTTCCGTGATGGTGTCGACCTGTTTCTCCAGCGCCTTAACGTTCTTCTTCTCCAGAGAGCCGCTGTTGGCGGCCAGAAAGCAATGGGCCTCGTTTAGCTCGCGGTAGCGTTCCTCGATGACCTTGTCGGTGGCATCCTCGAGGGCCCAGCGAACGGAAGGACGAGAATCGAACTCTCCGACGGCCGCGCCCTTTTCCTTCTCGATCTGCGCGTTGACGCGCGCTCCGATCCGCTGGGAAAGCGAGGCGTCGTTGTCCTCGACGAACTGCCGTACGGTGGCTCCCTGACGCATCCACTCGACCACCGCCTGGCTCTGGCCGGCCATCTGCGCTTTTTCGTAGACGGTCTTGACCTGATCCCAGCGCGGCTCGGCGAGCTCTCCCGTAAAACCGTCGAACCGGCTCCAGTTCTCCCTGGCCATTGCAGTGGCTTCCGTGAACTGCGTGCCGAGCGCTTCGAGCCGCGAGGGATACTCGGTGGCGTAGCTCACGGACGACGCAGAAGAGTGGATGGTCGGTCCAGTTTGTTGGGTCTTGGCGCAAGCGGAATGAAATAGGAAGAGCGCACCCCAAAGCGCCAGGACCGAGGTTCGGATATCGACGCGAACACGGTTCGCGTAAGTTCTTTTGGTGAGCGTAAACATGGGGTGACATCTTAGTAACTTTCCCCTCGATTGTTAACCCCGATTCGACGATATACTGTCGCGCGGTCAAACGGGGGCGAGACGGCCCCGGCTGCTGCGTTGCACCTCCTCAAAATGCCCCCGGTATTCCTCGTCGTCGCGCCTTCTTCCCGCTTTTACCTCCCCCTCGTGTCCCTGCAGTCAGGAGCAGGTGCCGTTGCCGCGGCAGCTGCCGGAACAGCAGTTGGCGCCGGTCGAGCACGGCGTATTCGAGGCGCCGCAGCAGGTTCCTCCGGAGCACTGGAAGCCGGCGCAGCAGTCCGTACCGGTCGTGCAGCTGGAGCCAGCGTTTCCACAGCCGCAGGTGTTCGACGGGAAGTCGCAGTTACCGCTGCAGCAGTCGGTGGTGAAGTCGCAGGGCTCGCCAAAGCCGCCGCAGGCGCAGCGTCCGCCCTGGCACGAGCCGCTACAACAATCGCTCGGGCTGGCGCAGTCGACCTCAGTCCGGTAGCAGCAGGCGCCGTTGCTGCAGTCGGATCTAGTCGTCGGGTAGTCCTCGAGACAGTCGAGCTCGCTCGCGCAAGCTGCGCCGGGCAGACCGCGACATCGGTTCGAGTGGCAAGCGTAGCCGCTACAGCATCCGCCCGTGTCTGAACAGGAGAAATCCGCTAGTCCGCAGCACTTGCCGCCGTGGCAGTCGGCTTGCTGTTCGCACTCGGCGCCCGTCGAACAGGGCTCTCCGCCGAGAGCACGGCAGGTTCCCTCTTGGCATCGACGGCTACAGCACTCGCGATCCTGGGCACACGCCGTACCCGCGGTCCCGCACGGTCGGCAGGTGTCGGTGTCCGACCAGCAGGCGAGGCCTTTTCCCGCGCAGCAGTGATCGCGGTTCGATTCGCAGGATCGATCCTCGCCGATGCAGCACTGGCCCTGTTCACAGCCGCCGTCGCAGCAGTCGCTGGCGTCCAGGCAGCCCCAAGTGACATGGTGGCAGGTGGCCGGTCGACATTGGCCGGAGTCATTACAGGTCAGATCACTTGGGCCCTCGTTACAACAATCGCGCGCGGTGCCGCAGCGTTCGCCGATGGGCGCGCAGTTGCAGAAGTCGTCGAAGCAAAGGGTCCCCGGGCAACACTCGCCGTCCTCGCTGCATGAAGAGCCTTCTGCCGAGCACGCGCACAGCCCCTCTTCGCAGCGCAGATTGTCGCAGCAGTCGGCATCCGAGTCGCAGGTGTACCCCGCGTTGCCGCACTCTCTACAGATCCCGTCGACGCACTGGCTGCCGTCACAGCAAAGTCGGTTCTCCGCTGGATCGCAGACCTGATTGGCGAGGGAGCAGGCGGCCTCGCACTCGCCGCCGATCCCGCACACGAAGCCCCCGCAGCAGTCGCCCGCCGAGTTGCACTCTGCTCCGGCGAGGCCGCAGCCGCTGGCGCACATGTCTTCACGACAGGCGAGCTCCGAGCAGCAGTCGACGCTCGCTTCGCAGCGCTCCCCTTCGGTGTTGCACCGCGCGCGCGCGCAGAGGCCGAGCGCGCCTTCACAGCCGCCCGAGCAGCATTCGTCGTCTTTGGTGCAGCGCTCGTCGTTTGCCCGGCACCCCTCGGCGCACACCCCCGCCAAACACGCCGAGCCGTCGCAGCAAGCCGAATCCCGGCCGCATGGCCCACCGCGCGGAATGCATCCGCAAGTTCCTAGCGCGCAGATTCCCGAACAACAGTCCTCCGGGACCATGCACGGCTCCGAGCGGATTCCGCACGCGGCTGGGGCGTTCTTCTCGTCGTCCGAGCATCCTGCTGCGCACGCAGACAGGCAAATGAACGACACCGCCGCCAGAAATAGTTTGAAAACCACCTCTCGTACAAGCCGAACCAGGCCTGTTCTGGTCTTTGTGCTCATTGCGCCAGTGTACCGATACGATCCCCTCCTCGCCAATACCCGCCAGTCCCGACCTTCCGGCCACCGCCGCGGCGAAAGTCGCGCCGGGGTCAGCCGCGCCGGGGTCAACGGACAATCTTCATTTACTAGAGATCTTCTGCCGCGCATGGCTAGCATTATGATCCTCGGTTCTTTCCGGTACATCGACGGGGGCTTGGAGGCGCCGGCTCCAGCTGGCACCATGTACGAATGAGTATAGACTGGCTCGGAATTGAAACCAAAGAGCTGACCGCGTTGGGCGGAACGGGAATCGCGCTGGCGCTCGTGTTGGTTCTCGGTCTTCTACTGCTGCTACCCCGGGCGGAACGGCGCTTCGTGCGTATGCCCGTGGGCTTTCTTGCGGCGCACCTTCTGGTAGTGGCCCTCAGGGAAACCGCGCCGCACGAGGCGTCGCTGCAGGGGCCGCTCGAGGTGTTGGGGCTGGTCCTTTTACTCATCTCACTCGGACGCAGCTCGTTTCTACTTTTCATGCACGCTTTGCTGGTCCGGCGCCTGACGCGGCCGGTTCCGCGCATCTTTCGGGATCTGGTGCAGGCGCTCGTGTACGTGGCGGTAGCGCTGATCACGCTGCGAGCGGCCGGCGTGGATCCCGGCTCGCTTCTCACCACCTCGGCTTTGCTCACCGCGGTCATCGGCCTTTCGCTACAGGATACACTCGGTAACATGTTCGCCGGTCTCGCAATTCAGGCCGAACGGCCTTTCGAAACCGGCGACTGGATTCAGTTCGACGAAAATCCCGAGCACGTGGGAAAAGTGCTCGAGATGAATTGGCGGGCGATCAAGCTTCTGACGCTCGAACGGGTGGAGGTCACGGTGCCCAACGCCGCCCTGGCCAAAGCGCCCATACGCAACTACACCAAGCCCTTGTCCGTGGTACGCCGCGATACCTTCGTCTTCGTTCCCTTTGATGTCCCGCCGCAACGGATCCATGCCTTGCTGACCGAGGCCGTACGCAGCGTTACCGGGGTGTTGCCCGCCCCGCCCCCCACCGTGCTGACAAACCGCTTCACCGAGAGGGGCGCGGAGTTGTGGATACGATACTTTATCGATGACTTCAGCCAGAGGGAAATCGTTGAGAGTCAGGTGCTGGACCGCGTCTGGTACGTGCTGAACCGAGAGGGAATCGAGATCCCGCCGCCCGCCAGAACGGTGCGCCTTGTCCAGGCCTCCGACGAGGACGAGCACAGGGAGCAACAGTCCGGTATCGAGGATCGTCTCAACACCTTACAGCACGTGGATTTCCTGGCCGCGTTGCCCGACAAGGCGAGGCGCAGCTTGGCCGCTGCCGCTCGCTGCCGGCTTTACGCGAACGGTGAGGCCATCATCGAGCACGGACAGACCGGTTCACAGTTCTTCGTCATTGTCCACGGCGAGGTAATGGTTCTCGCTCCAAGCGGAACGCGCGTAACCGAAGTGGCGCGACTGAGGCCGTACGACTTTTTCGGCGAGATGTCGTTTATGACCGGCGAGCCCCGTAGAGCTACCGTCCGGGCCATTACCGAGACCCAGGTGCTAGTCATCGAAAGGGATGCGCTGGCGTCCGAACTCGAGGCCTCCCCGCGGCTTGCGGAAATCATCAGTCGCGTGATCACCGAACGCGAGAAGCACCTCGAAGCGCGGCTGGCCGCGGACGCGTCGCAGAAGCAATCAGGGCTGGACCATCACAGCGGCGAGTTGCTGCACCGAATCCGCAAATTCTTCTCCATTTGAGCTTCGGTCACCTGCCTCTTCGGCTCGGTTGAGCGGATCAGATTGAGTCAGAGTAACCGTTCAGGGGGGTATCGGTATATGGCACGACGGCGGCCAATCCACCCCGTCAAACCCGCAATTGCCTCTCGCCATCGACCCTTGCCAGGACCGTGCAAGGAATCGGCCGACGCCTTCACAATCACCCCTCGAAGTGCAATGCTAAGCTGTGATATAAAACTTCGCCGCGGAACGGCAATAGATCGTATTCGGGGGCCGCCAGCCTTAATACCACTTACCGCGGTTGGTAACAATTTGGAGTTAGTTGTGAAGAAATCGAACAGAAAATGCCTTGCTCTATTCGTATCGATCTTCATTCTTACCGGAGGGATCGGCTCCGGGTGCTCGGCCATTAGCGACTTTGCCGACTATCGCTTCGCCGAGACGCCCGACGGCGGCGGGACGCTGCCCGGCGACGGGGGACCGGCCGGCTCGGGCGACGCCGCAACAGAGGACCCTTCAACCGGAGACGCCGCAACCGCCGAGGACGCCGCAACCGGAGGCGACGCAGCCGAGACCTGCACGCCGAGCGGGCCGGAGATCTGCGACGGCGAGGACAACGACTGCGATCCAGATACCGCGGACGGCGCCGAAGAGGAAGGTTTCGGCGACGCGTGCGACGGCGTGGACGACGACCTGTGCGCCGACGGGGTCCTGGTCTGCGACGGCTCGGCCCTGGTCTGCGACGACGACGCGGACAGCATCCCCGAGCTGTGCGACGGCGAGGACAACGACTGCAACACCGATACCGCAGACGGATCGGCCGAGCCCGGCATCGGCGACGACTGCGACGGAGACGACGACGACCTCTGCCCGGACGGCAAGCTCGTCTGTAACGGAAGCGCGGTCGTCTGCAACGACGATGCCGCGGTCATCCCCGAGCTGTGCGACGGCGAGGACAACGACTGCAACACCGATACCCCCGACGGCGCCCACGAGAGCGATTTCGACAACCCCTGCGACGGAGACGACGACGACCTCTGCCCGGACGGGGTCATGGTCTGCAACGGAACGGACATGGTCTGTAACGACGACGCGGACAGCATCCCCGAGCTGTGCGACGGCGAGGACAACGACTGCAACCCCGATACCCCTGACGGCGCGCACGAGGATACGCTGAGCAATCCCTGCGACGGACCGGACGCCGACTTCTGTCTGGAAGGCGAGATCATCTGCAACAACGAGGGCGCCCTGGTCTGCACAGATACCAGCGGCGGCACAAAGGAGATCTGCAACAACGGAAGCGACGAGGATTGCGACGGCCATGCCCAGATCTGCCTTCCCGCCCTGAACGGGGAATTCCCCGGCCAAAACGGCGTGGCAGCGGCGGTCGAGGTCAAGTTCGACTTCAACGATCCCGGCGGCACCTGGACGGCCATGTGCCGTACGGGCAAGCCGGACACGGTGAACAGCCTATCGTGGCAATCCTGTGCCAGCAGCGACAACCTGCCGGTCATGCCCTTCAGCCCGGCCCAGTCGCAGAGCGCCGCGCTTAACGGCGTGGCCGTCACCCAGGTCCGCTTTGAATGGAACAACGGCGATGTGACCACGGCTCTGCAGCGCCGCTTCTACCTGCACAACAGCCTGCACGGCGTGGCCTTCTGCCCACCGGTCGATGCGGACCTTCAGGCCCTCTATTTCGAAAAGGCGGCCGAACGTCTGATCCGAGACGACACGCCGATCTTCGACACGAGCAGCGACCTGCAGCTGCTTTCCCCGTTCATCCAGATCCGGTTCGCCCCGCTCATCGACGGAAGCTTCCAGATTAGCGACGGCGACGGAAAGATCGAGCTTCTCTCCCTACGGCGGCGCTTCGTTCTCGAGTCGGAGAGAAGACAGCTGCTACTGATGTACCGGCTCTACGAGTCAAGGCGAGGCGTGGGATGCCGCGCCTTGACCACGCACCGGCACACGGGGACGACCCGCGAGTCCGGGGATATCTACTGGCACTACTACAACGACTGCGACGCCGTAGTTCTCAACAAGCAGGGTGCGGGCGTCTGCCTGCGTTACAACGGCGGCAATCCGGCATTTGCCACTGATCCGCGCGGCATCGCGTTGAACAAACACTCCGGGCTGCACGTTCCCTTCGAACAGTATTACTGCGCCGGCGGCGCTTATAACCAGTTCTGCGCCGACAACCTGCTCTGGCGCAAGCTGGCACGGCGGCGCGGCGGCCCGAACGGTCCCATGCGCTACTTCTCGCCCAAGTGCTTCGGCGCTCCCGATTGCGCCGGGCCCGGAGTCCTCTACCTGCCGGATCGGGATCTCTTCAACGACGTCTTCCCCTGAGCCCACGCCGGCGGCCGGGTAATCGTTCAGGGGGGGTAGTCGGTATCTGAAACGACGGCGGCCAATGCATCCCGAAAAACCGGCGCCAGAACTGGGGCGATTCTGTGCAATCACCCGGGCGTCCTCGGGCCGGTTCGTCATGTACTTGAGTACAATCCTCACCGGCCCGGCTGGGCGCCGAGCTTTTTCGGGCGCCCGGGCCGCCGCGCTGCCCAAGGCCTGAACGCTCACGCGGCCGGTTCGGGTTTTGCTCCCGGACATTTCCCCCGAACGCCCGCTGCCGGCCGGTTCGGGTCCGTTCCCGGTGATCTTCCCCTGCGGCTGCGTATGGGCCATATTGCAGGAGCCGACCGCCGGCGCACGCTCGCGCCCCGGTAACGGGGCGCCGACTCTTGTCGCGGGTGAGGCCGCGGCCTACCCGTGATCAAATGGCCTAACACACTGCTGAGAAAGCCGGATGCCGTTGCCGGCGGCCGGCTTTGCTTTTATGGTACAGCCTCGGATCGAATCGGGATTGGTCGATGCAAACGCGCTGGCAGCCGAGATCCGCAGACTCGCGCTCAGGCACACCCGACGCGGAACGATCGATGTGCCCGACGCCGAGGGCCTGACCTTCGGCGATCTGCTGGCGCACCAGAACGGCGTTGCCCGCCGTCTGGCGCGCGAGATCCGCAGCGGCGCCTATCGGTTCGGGCCGGTCCGCCCGCGCCGGATCCGTCTCGACGGCCGTATGCGCACCATTTACGCGGCCTCGGTCCTGGATACCGTGGTCTTGGCCGCGCTGGCCGGCTCGCTGACGGCGATGCTCGATCCGCTTCTGCCCCAAAGCCTTCACTCCTATCGCCGGGGCCGTTCCTCGTGGCGGGCGGTCTCGCTCCTCGCCGGCTTTTTGCGCGCGCACCGCCGGGCGCGACCGCGGCCGCGCGACAGGGGCCTGTACGTTTTACGGCGCGATGTGCAGGCCTATGGCGAGTCGATCCCGGTGGGCGAGGAGTCGCTACTCTGGAACGAACTGGATGCGTTGCTGCGTCAGGCGGGCCGCGGCGACGCGCCCGCCGTCTCCGCGCTGCTGGCCCGTGCCGTCCGGCCCCGGGTGGCCTACCCGGATGGTTCGATCAAAACGCTGCCCACCGGAGTGCCCACCGGTTCTGCACTACAACCTCTGGTCAACAACGCCTATCTCGCCCCGCTCGACCGCGAGCTGGAACGGATCGAGGCAGGCTTTTACGCCCGATACGGGGACGACATCGTGTTCGCCCACCCGGACGCTCGGGTCGCGCAAGAGGCGTCGCAACGCATCGACAGGCTGGTCGCCGACCGCGGTCTGCAGATCCACCCGCAAAAGCGCTCAGACCACTATTTCAACGGCGCCGGCCGCGCCTCGCAGGCGTGGCCCGAGGCGCGCGGGACCTCCGTCCTGGACTACCTAGGGTATCGCATTCGCTTTCAGGGTACCGTTGCCATGAAAACCATCCGGCAGCGCGAGCTGTTTACCCAGCTCGGCCGCCGTCTGGCGCACGGCGATCAGTTGCTGACAGACGCCGATCCCGGCACGCGCCTGTCGACGCTGTGTGCGGTGGTCAACCGCGCGCTCGATCCCGGATGCGCGCTCTGCGTTCCGGCCGCCTCCGCCCTGCGCTATCTGGTCAACGACCGGGGCCAGCTTCGCGACTTTGACTACCGTATCGCACGCACGCTGGCCCAACGACTGAGCGGCATACGCGGCGTACGTGCCTTCCGGCGCGTGCCCTATGGGCGCCTGCGGAGCCGCGGCGCCCTGCTGTCGCTGGTGGACAGACGTAATCGCGCCGGACGACCCGGAAGAACGGAGCGGGGTTCGTGAGCCCGGTTCGCCAGTGGCTGACCCGCCGGGTCCGGCGGTCGCGAAGCCGACCCAACCTGGACGAGGCGCTGCTCTTCGGGCGGCAGCGCGCCTATGCCTGGTACCGATTGCGGTTTCTGGTGATCCGCTCCGGTCTGCGTACGGTTCTGCACGTTTTGGAGATCCTGCTCTTCGCGCTGGTGGTCTGGCCCGAGTTTCTGCCCTACTTCCTGGTCTTGCGCAGCGGCACGGCCGTTTTCTCCGGCTTGTACTGGGGATGGCTGGAACAGATGCGGGCCGAGACGCGTCAACAGTGGCAAAAAGGCGATTCCGCCGGCGTGCGGATGGTCATCGACCGATGGTTGAAGCTGGCGCTGGTGGTGGTCGCGCTGCAGCTTCTGGCCATGGGCGGCTACCTGAAGTGGTTCCCCTCGCCCTTTACCTCTTTCTCCATCCTAGACGCCTACATCATCGCCTGCTTTGTCCGGCTGGGACTGGACACACTGGCGCGTACCTTTCACGCCGGTATCTTTGCCGTGCGTAGGGTCTACCGGCCGTTGTTCTCGTTGCTGGCCGGCGATCTTGCCGACGTGATGGCGGTGCTGCTGTTGATTCAATGGCTGGGGCCCTGGAGCTTCGCGCCCGCGCTGATCGTGGGCGGCGTGGTACGAAACGCGTTCGCCCTGTACTACACCCGCCGCGCCTATCAACGGACGCGCGTGCCGGCCTTGCGCTGGCGCCTCTTTTTACGCCACTCGCTGCCGCGCTTCGAATCGCTGCTGCCCGCGTTCAAGCACGCAGCCGCCAACTTCACCCTTCAGCTGGACGCCTGGCTGATCATGGCGCTGGTCGCCGCCGACTCGGGCAATCGCGGCCACATGTTCGCGGCCACGCTCTTTCATCTGTTTCGCCCCCTGTTTGGCGCCGGAGCGGTCTGGGCGCGGGTTTTTTACTTCGACTTCAAGCGCCTGCAGACCGGATCCTTTGATCTGCTCCGGGAACGTTTCGAACGCTTCATGAGATCCCTGGCCTGGATCGCCTCGGCTGCCATCGGCGCTCTTCTGATCGTGATCGCGCCTCTCTTGCTCGGTCCTCGGCTGCGCTGGGAAGTGCTGGCGCTGCTGCTGCCCTTCATCTCCGCCCGTTCCCTGCTGGCGCTTTACCAGGTGCAGGCCTTTTCCTACGAACGGTACGGCCATCTGTTGCTAATAGGACTGGGGGCGGCCGCTCTTTTGCTTTCGGTATCCTTTCTCCCAACCGACCTGCCGGTCACGCTGGCCCTGCTCGGCATCGGTCTATTTGCTATCGTTTTACTGGTCCGAGCGCCGCGCCACGCGCACCCACCCGACCGGGCGCAGGGAACGCTCCGCGGTTTTGCCGCCTGGCTGACCGAGCTGGCCGCGGCCCGGGGACCGGTCCGGGTCTGGATCGCTCAGTGCGAACGGCGCCTGATGCCGGCGGGCCGGGTCGGTCGTGCACTCGTCTCCGGCTTTCCCGAGGCGCGCTTCACCCGCTTCGGCCGTAATCGTTTGCTCTGGTACGCGCCGGCAGCGATCGATACCGATTTGTTCGTCAACAGGCTCATAGTTCAGAGCGCCGGCTGTCTGAGCGCATTGTGGACCGGCCCGGTCGGCGCTAACGGCGTGACGGCCTGGCGCGAGGCCGCCGCCCGGCTACCCGCGGGCGACCCGCTGCGCGCTCTCGGGTCCGGCTTGGCAGTCGATCCCTCGCGGTTGCTGGCACGCTTCCAGCAGCAATTTCCCGAGGGCACCGCCATCGGCTCCGGATCGCCTACCTCTTTAATCGATCTATCCGTTCGTCGGTCGCAGCACGACCGGCGTCTGCGCCGCTGCATCGTTCGCGAGCTGCGCCGGCTGGCCGCCGGCGGCGGCGGCGGCCGGACGCGGGCAGCAGCCGACGATCCCCTGGACATCACGGTGTTTTGCCCACAGGGCGAGCCCCGGCTCATCTTCTGCCTGCCCCGGACCATCGAGGCCGACGCTCGAACCGAATGGCGGCGCTTTGTCGAGCAGGCCACCGCCTCGGCCAGCCTGCAGGGGGCGGCCGGTTAAGCCGCGCAGCTGGCTCGAGCTGAAATCGGTCGCGCGTTGAACCGCGTTCGACCTTTCCGTAGCGTGCCGCGATTGCGAAGTGCAGCTGTTTGTTTGGCGCGATAGTTGCGGCTTCGAGGTGCAGCCTACGGTTTGGAGGGGGCTGTATGATGTGCCCGCGCTTGGGCCGGCAGTCGGTCCTTCTGTTCCAATTCTTTATAGTATAAACTATGTAATATAGCTACCTCTTCCACGCTCTTCTTGCCATCGATCATGCTGTGGATAGGGCCTTTTATCGCAAACAAGGTCAGGTAGATATGCACCGCGTACATGGCAACAATGGCGACTGCAAAGGCATGATGGACAAGCGCCATGGCCCTAAGCAGCGACATGCTCCCCCATAGCATGTACATGGATAGTCCCGTACCGGCCATAACCAGCCCGCCCGAGGTGGCCAACCAAAACCATACCTTTTGACCCGCGTTGAATCGATGTGCAGGCAGTGGATGCATCTTCTTGCTAAAATAGCCCCCGGCTACCCTTAGCCATCTCATATCGTGCTTGCGCGGAATCATGGGAATGAACCACTGCAGAAACATGATCAGCACGGAAAGGGAAAAAACTACCGCCGTCATGGCATGAACGAAGCGGTTGAATGCGACGGCCTCGGTGCCACCCAGAACCTCCTTGAAACCGGCCGTTCCCCCAAAGACGATCACCATCCCTGTGCCGATGAGCACCGTACAGCTCACCGCAGCGGTCCAGTGCACCAACCTGGTTGCCAGTGAATAGTAAAGGGTTTCCCCTTTTTCGAGGGTGAATTCTCTGGGACCGATGAAAAGGTAGTGCAGAATGGCTACGATCGATATGAGGATAACTACGGACAATAGAAGCCAAAGAAGATGCTCTCCAAGCAACGATTTCATAATCGATATCACTGCTATTCCTTGGGCTTCAGACCATCGGGATGACACTCCAAACAGAAGTCGTTCGAAGCATCGTCAGTGGGAAAATCCGGATTCGATGCGTGTGTTTCGACCATCTTTTCCCGTTCGTGCACCTGCAGATGACAGTCAATGCAATCGATATTATCCGCAGCATAGAGCGCTAAATCCGGATTGTGACAGTCAAGACATCTAAATCCTCCGTGTATGCCCGTATAGCGAGGAAACGAATCCTCGGGGTGAATTCCCGATACGGCTTTGTTCCATGATTCTGTCCCATGACAGATACATGTTTCAGGACACCGCATGTGATCCGGATGGGGACCGTTGTCGAAATCGACCCGATGACAGACCAGACACTCTTCTTCGGTTACTTCCAGGTGAGCTTTGTCTACCGAAGAACAAGCCTGGGTTACCAGCAATACAAAGATGGCGCCGAGAACGAGGGTGGCCATCCAGCTAAACTCGAAAGGCGCCAGTGCTGATCCGGGCATCACCTTACTATTGGTTGTTCCCGGAGCGAATGTCAAACGTCAACACACGGAGACATTCATACCCAGCATCTGAACGTAGCGCTGCCGTGGTCGTATTCGTAATCGTGGCCTCCGCCCATAGGTTGGTATAATCTCACGCTTCTATTGAAAACAGTCCTGTATTATGCAATTCGGTTTCCTCGCCTTTTCAACCGCTATTGAATTCTCACGTTGCCCGTCCGATGCGGTTCGGTTCGATACGAACACTCCATTCGAGACTTCCTTCCGTCTGTTCGGCTTCTTCGGGCCTTCTGTTCGGATTCTTTTCCGTGCTGGTCTGCGCGATCTGGACGGCGGATTCCCGAGCCCAATTCTTGTTGCCGGGTCCTCTATCTCGAGCACACGCCGAGCTCGAGATCGGCGATCAATGCTTCAAGTGTCACGATGAGGGGCGCACGGTAGGCGACAACAAGTGTATTGATTGCCACGCGGAGATAGGAGAGCAGCGAAGACGATCAAAGGGGCTGCACGGAAAGGTCAACGCCGACAGGAAATGCGGGACATGTCACACGGAACATAAGCGGCGTAGCCATTCGCTGATCCCCTGGCCCGACGGGAAGCGAGAGAGCTTCGACCATTCGGTCACCAGTTGGACTCTGAAAGGGGCCCACGCTACGACGAATTGCGACAAGTGCCATGATCTGAAGAGCTCCCGGGGAGCCAGGACCTATCTCGGGTTGAATCGAGAATGCGGTACCTGTCATGAAGATCCCCACCTGAATCGATTGGGCGGCGATTGCCTCTCCTGCCATACGGAGAATAACTGGAAGGAGGTCGATCTCGAGGGATTCGACCACGATCTGGCGCGCTACAAACTGGTGGGTAAACACGAGCAAGTGGCTTGTGAGAAATGCCATGCCGACCCGGCGAAGTATCTGAACATGGATTTCCGGAGCTGTACTAGCTGCCATAGAGACGAGACCCACAAGGGGCGCTACGGAGGCGATTGTACGAAGTGCCATAATCAGACAGATTGGCGTGCAGACATGCGTCCCGGTGCTCATCCTGGGGTAAGCCTGACGGGAGGCCATGCCGCTGTTCCTTGTCGTAAGTGCCACGATCGGGGGATGCTGTCGCCCCCATCAAAGGGAGAACGATGCGTTTCATGTCACGATCGACAGCACAAGGCGGACCTGGGAGATGATTGCGCCGATTGTCACAAGCGCGTCCGATGGTTCGGAGTAGCCGATTCAAAGCGACGTATCGTGCATGAAAAGACGACCTATCCCCTCGAGGGCAAGCATGCCGAGGTGCAGTGTCAGGGGTGCCATCTCGCCAGCTTACCGCTCAAAACGCGCTACAGAGCCCTGAAGCATGATCGATGTGATAGTTGTCACGAAGATCCACATGCTCAACCCGATGCACCGCCATCTACATTGGATTGCCGGGAATGCCACGCCGTAAGGGGTTTCAAGCCCTCGACCTTTACGCTGGAACGTCATGAGGCAACCCGCTTTCCCCTGGAGGGTCGCCACCTGGCTGTACCCTGTAGCTCCTGCCATCCATCCACGAAAGCTGACCCCTCGCGTCACGTCTGGCGCGTAGACAGGCTCAATTGCACGGACTGTCATGAGAATCCCCACGGTGCGAATTTCCAGGAGGAAATCGCCCGCCGGGGATGTAGCCATTGCCATACCGTTGACAGCTGGAATCGCCCCACCATAGAGCACAAAGAGTTCAAGCTCACGGGAATGCACAAAAAATTGCCCTGTACGGCCTGCCACGATACCTCGGCTGCGGATCGCAAGGCGGGCCAGGGACCCGGCTATCGTCGTCTCCCCAAGACCTGCGAAGGTTGCCATGAGGACGTACATCTCGGTCAGTTCCGACTCAGCGTACCGACGCGCGCCTGCGACGATTGCCACGATACGAACAGCTTCGAGATTGCCGATTTCGACCATCTCAAGGTCACGGGATACCCCTTGGAGGGTAAGCATGGCTCACTTGAATGTACGAAATGTCATCCGCAGCAGCGACTCAGGGATGGCAGCCAGACAGTTCGATACCGTCTCGGTTTCAACGAATGCCAGAACTGTCATGCCAATCCCCACAGGAGTCTGGGAGAGATCGCCAGAACGCGGCAGGATTCCGGCCCCTCTTCGAAAAACCGAGGAGCGAAACAGTTTATTCGGTGCTCGCTCTGTCACATTGCAGAATCCTGGAAAGTCTCGGTATCCGGACCGGTATCGGGTGGGTTCGACCACGGCCTGACCGGATTTCCGCTGACAGGCAGGCACAAGACCACCGCCTGTACCTCCTGTCATCGAACCGACAAACCCTTGACCCGTCAGTGTGAGGGCTGTCACCGGGATGCGCACGAGGGGCGGCTATCATCCCGCTGCGATGCCTGTCACACCTCTTCCGGATGGCAGCGAACCCGAGCCATCGAGCGCCATCGGTTAACCCGTCTTCCCCTGACCGGCATGCACGCCCTGGCCGATTGTAGCGAATGCCATCGCCGTACGGACGGACGTCAGTACAGCGGCGTTCCGTCGGACTGCTACAGCTGTCACAAAGCGGACTACTACCGCTCCGAGTTTCACTCCAATCACCTGCGCGATACCGAAGCGCAGCCGCTTCTGTCCGTTTCATCCAGGGACTGTGCCCGGTGCCACCAGGCGACTGCCTGGTCACCGGCCTTCGTCGATCCAGAGGTCTTCAACAGTCGGCAGGCGTTGCTCGCTCCCCGTGGTCACGATCTGAAATTCCCCATCTCCTACGGTCCCCATCGGCAATCCCAATGCGATGACTGCCACGTTTCCGGCTCTTCACCTCGCATGATCCGTTGCACCGGATGTCATGCCCATAATCCGTTAAAACTCCGGAAGCAGCACCGCACGGTACCCGCTCCGGACCAGAGCACTTCCTGTATAGGCTGTCATCGGGGAGGGATTGCGAGATGACATTCCCGCCCAAGACATGTCTTATAGATTTATTCTGTTATTTAGTTGTGCTGTCCTTGACGGCCGTTCCTGTTTCCGCCCTGAACGATGATGGGAAACGGGAAACGCTCTCTGTCACCGTAAAAGAGGTCATTGCCAGTTACGCCTATATCACCCCGGGCGCAGACCAGGGAATCAAGGTGGGCCAGGAAGTGTTGATAGGCGACAACACCTTTCGCATTCTTCAGGTGAGCTCCAAGACAGCACTTATTCAGTTGGAGGGACACGATATCAAGGAGGGGGAGACGGGATCTGTCCGGATAGAGCCGGCACAGCCTACAGAGGCCAAACCAAAGGTCGTACCCAGGGAGCTATCCTTCTTCCGCGGCAAGTGGCCGGCGCCCGTCTTTCCCGCGGAAAAACCGGCGGTCAAGGAAATCCCCCTGGGTCCTTCTGACACCGATAGACAGCTTGCCCTGACGCTGATGGCGCAGGGCAGCGGGCTTTTCGATCTCACCTCGAACGCGCCCGCGCTGGGTTCAAGCCAGTTACGGACGCTCGTCCGCTACCAGCCCGTCTCGCAGTGGCCACTGACGCTGAATGCGGATGCCGCGGCTCAACTCTGGTTCGCCGAAAATCTGCCTCAGCGCCCTTCCGATGCGTCGCGCCCGTTGCTTCGAATTAGAGAGCTCCAGGGTGCCCTTGGCGATCAAGAGGACCTGTACGCTTCTCTGGGTCGGCTTCGCTATGCCTCACGAACACTGGGTATGATGGACGGAGTACGGGCGCAAGCGCCCATCGTCGGGGATCTGACCATCGGGGCCTTCGGGGGATTGCTCCCCGATCCGGTGAACGGCCAACCCACCGTCGATACCTCGCGGTTCGGGACGGAGCTCTTGTGGGATGCCGTTCAGCATAGCTGGCATCCCCTGGTCGGCTTGTCCGCCTACGGTTCCATCTTCGACGGGGAAGTGGATGAAAGGCGCATCCATGGCTCGTTGGGTCTGCTTCCGGAGTTCGGCCGGTTCGCTACCCAGCTAGAGCTCGCACTCTTTGATGAGGACAACCCCTGGCATGCATCGTCGATGGAGATCAACTCGGCCAGCGCCGATGCATCGCTATACTTGGGGGAGATTTCTTTGGGGGGAAGGGCCCAGATGCAAAGACCGGAACGCTCTCTGTGGCTGGCATCATATCTTCCCCTGGAATGGATGTGTATCACGGAGAGGACAGCCGCGGCGGCCGTGGAAGAGAGCTGTTTGGGCGATGATATCAGCTATCTGTTTACGCTCGATGCGGGTCTAACTCTGGACAACGTGGCATTTGACTGGAGCGCGCTTTATAGCGCGCATTCTCATGCTGATTCCAGCCAGTTGGGGACGTTACTGCATACGCGCCTGCTACATCTGATCGGCCGGTCCCGTCTGGATATCTCGCTGATGGCTTCCACGGGTTCCCTTTTTCAAACGGGAGCGGTGACCATTGGCATGGGAACCCCCCTGTTCGTTGACAGGCTGGACATTTCATTACGTTATCGGCCCGCCCTCAGCACTTATCGGGCCGATACAGAGTGGTTTCTGGAGCACACTATCGGAGCAGCGATCCTGATTTTTTTCTTGGAGGAACTGGAATTGTCTCTGGATGCCGACCTGGTTACCGGACGCGATGTCGATCTGGTACTGATCCAATCCGTGCTGATGTGGCGTCTCTAGGTCGATTGTACTAGTTGAAGTTTTTTCAGTTAGCGACATAGTACAAAAGTGCCACCTGATAAGTCACCATGTAGGGATAGCGTCTCGCTTTTTAGGAGGCGCCGCAAAATAAACGATCCGGTTGCGGCCGCGTCGGCGGAACGCAATCGCGAGCGCGCCCGGAGGAAAAACCGCAGCAATAGCAGCGCTATTTCGA
>CAYVFC010000161.1:0-17071 GCA_964450715.1 uncultured Sandaracinaceae bacterium
GGTAGGTGAGCAGGCACCGCAGCGCCCGACGCAGAATCGCGACGCGTATCGCGGCCAGGGAAACAGACGATGAACAGGGTCGTATGAGCCGTGAGACGCGAGCGAGACAAGGAGGGCGCGAGGAGCCCGCGGAGCCTACTGCGGGTAGGTGAGCAGGCACCGCAGCGCCCGACGCAGAATCGCGACGCGTATCGCGGCTCAGACGACCCTGTTCCGGGCCCATAGCTCAATCGGTTAGAGTCCCCCGCTCATAACGGGGTTGTTCCTGGTTCGAGTCCAGGTGGGCCCACCACCCTCGTGCCCCCTCCGGGTCACGTGAAGCGCGCGGAGGAGAGGTTCTGGGTAGCCCGAATACGGCGAAACCGCTGGCGGAGGCCCGTGCGCGCGCGTCCCGTGACCCGGAGGGGGCACGAGGGTGGTGGGCCCACCGTTTGGCCGCCGGTTTATAAAATCTGGCCGAGCCGGCTTGCGCGAGCCGCTTTTCCGGGTTAAGCCGCGCCCCGCTAGTACATGTTCCCTGTAGAAACAATCATCTCGTTTTGTCGTGCCGGTTTTTCCGGTTAGCGGGCGAAGGCTGAAGAGCCGGGCCCGGGCTGCCCGGCGGTAGGAGACGATACGGGTGCTCGAACAACTGGCGGCGCTGGTCAAGCTTTCGAGGATCGATGTGGCGGCGCGGGACCTCGAGGCTGAGCTGGAGAGCGCGCCCCAGCATCTGGAAGAGCTACGGGGAGACGTCAAGCGGCTGGAAGAGCTGCTCGGCGCGGAGCGGCAGCAGGTCGAAGAGGCCAGGGCGCTCTTCTCGGCACAGGAAGAGGAGATTAAAGAGCAGAACCAGTCGCTCGCCCGTTCCAAGACCAAGTCGGCCAAGGCCAGAAACATGCGCGAGGTCGAGGCGGTCGAACGGGAGCTGGAGGTGATCCGGCGTTCGCTGAGAGACCGCGAGGGCGAACGCGACAGGTTGCGGATCGCCATCGAGCAGCGGGGCGCCGTCCTCGAGCAGCGCGAGAAAGAGCTCGGGGAGATGATCGAGCTGGTCCGGGTCGAGGAGAGCAAGACCGCCTCGCGCATAGAGGAGCTGAAGCAGAAGCGGGAAGAAGTGCTCGCCGGGCGGGATGATGTCGTCGCCTCGCTGCCGCGCAACCTGGTCAAGCGTTACGACACGATTCGTAGCCGCCGGGCCGGTATCGGTGTGGCCGATCTCAAGGACCAGTCCTGTAGCGGCTGTCACATGGTGCTGCCCCCGCAGCAGGCCAACGCGATCCAGCGGGCTGAGACGCTGGAGCAGTGCCCTCGTTGCCAGCGGATTCTCTACTGGCCGGCCTCGGTCGAGGGTTTCGAGAAGCCTTCGGAGCAGGAATAGCGCACGCTGGTTTTCCTGTCATCTCGAACGAAGTGAGAGATCTCCATCAGAACGAGATTTCTCCCTTCGATCGAAATGACAGCGGCGCCTACACGAAGGCCAGCCACTCGGGGTGCGCCTCGCGCTTGCCCGCCACCACCTGGAAGAAGCGGTCCTGGATGCGCTCGGTCACCCGACCCCTGCTCCCGTTCCCGATCGGACGGTTGTCTATCTCGCGTACCGGCGTGACCTCGGCGGCGGTGCCGGTGAAGAAGACCTCGTCGGCGATGTACATCTCGTCCCTGGCCACCAACCGCTCGCTCACGGAGATGCCCATCTCGTCGCAGAGACGGATGATGGTGTCCCGGGTGATGCCGGGCAGGATGCTGCTTCCCAGCGGGGGGGTAACGACGCGCCCGTTCTTGACCAGGAAGATGTTCTCGCCCGAGGCCTCGGCCACGTAGCCCTGCGAATCGAGCATGATCGCTTCCTGGTAGCCGGCGTCCACCACCTCGCGCTTGGCCAGTATGGAGTTGACGTAGTTGCCCACGATCTTGGCCTTGCTCATGATGCTGTTGATGCCGGGACGGGTGTAGGAGCTGACCTTGGCGCGGATGCCCTGCCTCAGCCCCTCGTCGCCCAGGTAGGCGCCCCACTTCCAGACGACGATGGTGGTGTGAACCTGAGTCTCCCGTCCGAACAACCCCATGGCGCCTTCGCCCAGGAAGATAAGCGGGCGGATGTAACACTCCTGCAGCTTGTTGGCGCGGATGGTTTGCAGGCAGGCTTCGTACAGTTGCTCCTGGGTCCACTCCGCTGGCAGATCGGCGATGAGCGCCGACTTGAGCAGCCGATCGACGTGCTCGTGCAGGCGAAAGACGGCGCTACGGCCGTCCTCCCGCTTGTAGCAGCGAATGCCCTCGAAGACCCCGAGGCCGTAGTGCAGGGTGTGGCTCAGCACGTGTACCCGGGCCTCGTCCCAGGGGATGAGCTTTCCGTCGAACCAGATCTTTTCCAGCTTGTCGATCATGTTGCCTCCCAGGTCGACGCTATTGTTGTACGGCTCGAGGCCGTCCGGCAGCGCCGCGACGAAGCCCGCTATTATTAGCACAAGAGAGGGGGCTGGCTACGGCTCCCGCTTCCGAATGCCGTCCGGTCGACGCGGCTGTCGGGAGGTATCGCCGCTGGCCCCCCGGTCGCCCGACGCTCGAGGTTGACGCTCTGGGGGGCATGGAGTACATACCGCGGGCTTTGCGGCATTGTTCGGGCAATTTCTCGTCCGGTATAAGCCGCGTCGCCGCCACCAGAGGATCGTCCAGTGCCGTCATCGTTGAGCCAGATGCTGTGGGCCATGCAACCGGAGGCCACCGAGGCCACCGAGGCCGTCCAGGGCGCGCCGAGCCAGGGCGGCGGCCAGCAGACCGCACCGCTGCCGGGCTGCGGCGGCCCGGGGCAGCAGACCATGATCATGATGGTGCTGATGTTCGGCATCATCTACCTGATGATGATCCGTCCCCAGCAGAAGAAGCAGCGCGAGACCGACGCCATGCTCAAGGCTCTGCGGGTAGGGGACCGGGTTCGCACCACGGGCGGGATCCGCGGGGAGATCATGGATCTGACCGATACCGAGGTGACGCTGCTCATCGCCGAGAAGACCAAGATCAACATCCTTCGCAACTACATCATGGGAAAGGAAGAGAAGCAGTCCGTCGCGGACCGGATCAAGTGACCGGCGGACGGCTCGCGCCCGGAGCGACCAACAGGCGGCTTGGATAATGGACAGGGGATGGTACGCGCGTTTTACTCTGCTCTCGGTGCTGGCGGCCTTCGCCTGGCTCACCTTGTGGCCGAGTATCGATCAATGGATTCCGGCGCCGGCTCTGGTCAAGCAGTACTTCGAGAAGAAAATCAGCCCCGGGCTCGATATCCGCGGCGGTCTTCGACTCATGTACGAGGTGGAGGTCGACGAGGCGGTGCTCGATCGCCGCAACACCCGTTCGGAGCAGCTGCTCGCCCGCGTGGGGGAGAAGCTGGGCATCGTGCCCGAGGGCGAATCTCCGACCCGGGAGCAGCGGGCTAAGATCCGCGACAAGGTCAAGATCGAGCCCGAGGGTGACCGCGGCATCCGCATCGCCTTCAAGAGTCCCGCGGACGCCGACAAGCTCGACCGGGAGACCATCAAGTGGTTCGGCGATCTCAGGGAAAAGTCGCGCACCGGGGGAACCGTACTGGTCGAGGTGCGGTCCGAGGGGCTGGAGAGCATCCGGGAGAGCGCCATCGAGCAGGCGCGCGAGACCATCTCCAACCGTATCGACGCTATCGGGTTGAAGGAAGCGTCGATCGTCGCCCAGGGCACGGACATCATCGTGGAGGTGCCGGGTACCGACCAGTCGTCCTTCGATCGGATACGGGACATCATCAGCCAGACGGCCAAGCTGGAGTTCAAGATCGTGGACGACGAGTCGGACTTCGTGGCCGGGCTGGACAAGCTTCCCGAGGGTATCGAGCAGCAAGTGGAGTACCCCTCGGCCGGCGAGAAGAACCCCAGGGTCGAATCGACCTTCCTGGTAGCGCGCGGCGAGGAAGCGCGGCAGAAACTGGCCGCATATGCTGAATCGCTGCGAGAAGCGGGCTCCATCCCCGAGGGGCACGAAATCCGGCTGGGTCGACTGGAGGCGATGGATGACGAGAACCCGGGCCGGCAGGGCGAGGAGGCCTGGCGCACCTATCTCCTCTTCTCGCCGGTGGACGTCACCGGACAGCACATCGAGGAGACCTACATCGCCAACGATCCCAAGGACGGCACCCCTTACGTCGGGGTCGTCTTCAACGATCTGGGGGCCCGGAAGTTCAGCAAGCTGACCGGGGCCAACATCAAGCGCCGCATGGCCATCGTGCTCGACGATCGGGTGGAGTCGGCCCCGACCATCCAGACCGAGATCGGCAAGAACTGCCAGATCACCCTGGGAGGCTACCGCGGGTACAACCAGATCCTGAACGAGGCCAAGGACCTGGTGGTGGTGCTGAAGGCGGGCGCGCTGCCCGTGCCCATCCGCCCGGCCAACGAGCAGATGATCGGCCCCACCCTGGGCCACGACGCCATCCGCAAGGGCGCCATGGGCGCGCTGGTCGGCATCGCGCTGGTGCTCTGCTTCATGCTTTTCTATTACCAGGTGGCGGGCCTGGTGGCCGACGCCATGGTGATCCTCAACCTGCTGCTGCTGCTGGGGGTGATGGCCTTTTTCGAGGCCACCCTGACCCTGCCCGGCCTGGCCGCGCTGGCGCTCACCATCGGCATGGCCGTGGACGCCAACGTTCTCATAACCGAGCGTATCCGGGAGGAGCTGCGGGCCGACAAGTCATTGCGCGCGGCGGTGGACCAGGGCTTCGGGCGGGCGCTGTGGGCCATCCTGGACAGCCAGGTCACCACCTTCCTGGCCGGGGTGGTGCTCTTCCAGTACGGCTCCGGCCCCATCAAGGGGTTCGCGGTCATGCTGATGATCGGCATCTGCACCTCGGTTTTCACCGCCGTGTTCGGCTCTCGCGTTCTCTTCGACTGGATCGTCCGCGGTCTGCGCGTCGAGAAGCTGCGGATAGGGTAACGCCATGGAATTCATCAAGCCGGGCGTGGTCATCGATTTCATGCGTTATCGCCGCCAGTTCGGCGTGCTCTCCCTCTTCCTCGCCACGGCCGGGCTGGTCTCTATCTTCTTCCCCGGTCCGAACTACGGCATCGATTTCAAGGGCGGCACCGAGATCGAGATCGAGTTCAATAAGAAGATCGACACGGCCACCCTGCGCGCCGCCGTCGTGGGCCTGGGCTACAAGCGACCGGACGTGGTCCGCGTGGAGGGAACGGACAACCGCTATATCCTGCGGGTGCTGGAGGTTTCCTCCCTGGGTGCCGGACAGGCCGACCGCATGGAAAAGTCGGTCGCCGAGAGCCTAGGCGAGGTCAAGGTCGAGCAGTTCAAGGTCTCGCCCGGTGGCGACAAGGTCTCCCTGCGCCTGAGCGCCGAGGCCGAACCCGCGGTCATCCGCGAGGCGCTGGGCAAGGCGGGGGCGCGCGTGAGCGAGGTCAAGCCCTTCGGCCGCAAGGAGGACCACCGCTACGAGGCCCGGCTGGAGGGCGTGGCCGACGAGCTGATGCACGGCCTCAAGCAGAAGCTGCCCGACAGCGCGCCCGATGCCGCGTTGCGAGTCGAGTGGGTGGGGCCCAAGGCGGGCGCCAAGCTGCGCGATAGCGCCATCAAGGCGCTGCTCTACGCCATCGCTTTCATCCTGGTCTACGTGGCCCTGCGCTTCGACCTCAGGTTCGCGCCCGGCGGCGTCGTCGCCCTGACCCACGACGTGCTGCTCACCATCGGCATCTTCGTCCTCTTCCAGAAAGAGGTGAACCTCTCCACGGTGGCCGCGTTGCTGACCGTGGTGGGCTACTCCGTCAACGATACCATCGTGGTCTACGACCGGATCCGGGAGAACCTGCAGCGCATGCGCGACGCGAGCTTCGTGCAGATCATCAACCTCAGCACCTCGCAGACCCTCGCGCGCAGCATCGTGACCTCGCTGACCACCCTGCTGGCGATCTGCGCTTTCTTCTTCTGGGGCACGCCCGTCATCCGCGACATCGCGCTGGCGCTGTCCATCGGCATCTCTATCGGCACCTACTCGTCCATCTACATCGCGGCTCCTTTCACCGAGTGGATGGACCGCTACGTTTTCAGGAAGCTCTAGTGCTGCGCTACGAGCTTCGCGGCTCCGACCCCCGGGCGGCGCGCGAGCTCGCGGAGGCGTGCGATCTGTCGCCCGCGGTGGCGCAGGTCCTGCTCAACCGGGGCATTGCCGACGCGGAGCAGGCGCGCGACTGGCTGAACCCGACGCTGGCGGGGCTGACCCCTCCGGACGCCATGGCCGACCGGCAGGCCGCGGCCGACCGGCTGGCGCGGGCGGTGCGCGCGCGCGAGCGCATCGCGGTCTTCGGCGACTACGACGTGGATGGCACCACCAGCGCCGCGGCCATGACGGACATCTTGGAACGACTGGGCGGCGAGGTGTCGGTGTTGGTGGCCAACCGGTTCGAAGGCGGGTACGGGCTGACCGACGAGGCGCTCGACCGCGTGCTCGAGCAGAGGCCGTCGTTGCTGGTCGCCTGCGACTGCGGGTCGAGCGATCACGCGCGCCTGCTGCGGGCGCGAGCGGCCGGTCTGGACGCGGTGGTCGTCGACCACCACCTGGTAGCGCCCGAGCCCCTGCCCGCCGTGGCTTTCGTCAATCCGCACCGACCCGACTGCGGCTTCCCTTACAAGGGCCTGGCCAGCGTGGGCCTGGTCCTCTCCCTGGGGGCGGCCGTGCGCAAGGCGCTGGGGGTCGATCTGGACATCCGCCCCTGGCTGGACCTGGTGGCGCTGGGCACGGTCGCTGACGTGGCTCCGCTGGACGGCGACAACCGGCGGCTGGTACGGGCCGGGCTCTCGCTGCTGTCCGCGGCCGAGGGCAGGCCGGGGGTGGCGGCGCTGCGAGAGGCCGCGCGGATCCGGCCCGGGACCCTGCTGTCGGCTTCCGATATCTCCTTTCGCTTCTCTCCGCGGCTCAACGCCGCCGGACGAATGGGCGATCCGACCCTCAGCCTGCAGCTGCTCCGCGCCCGCGATCGCGCCCAGGCTCGGGTGCTGGCCGCTCGCGTGGAGCGCATCAACGAGCAGCGCCGGCAGATCGAGCAGCGCGTGGCCGCCGAGGCGATCGCCCAGGTGGTGGAGGTGTACGGGGAGCGCCCGGATACGGCCGTGGTGGCGGCCAAGCAGGGATGGCATCCGGGGGTGGTGGGCATCTGCGCGGCGCGGTTGGTGGATCGGTTCGGGGTGCCGAGCGCCGTCATCGCGCTGGACGGGGAGAGCGGCCGGGGAAGCTGCCGCAGCAGCAAGGGCTTTGAGCTCTTCGACGCCTTGCAGCGGTGCGGCGAGCTTCTGCTGGGATTCGGCGGCCACCAGGCCGCGGCCGGGTTAACCCTGGCCGCCGCCAGGCTCGATGCGTTCCGGGCCGCCTTTGCCGACGCGTCGAGGCGCTACCTGGCCGAGCGCGGGGCCGACCAGGTCCCGGGACCCCTGGTGGACGTGGTCCTGCAAGGCGACGGCCTCGACCTGCCCCCGGCCTCGGATCTGGCCCGGCTGCAGCCCGTGGGCGAGGGCAACGCCGACCCGGTCTTCCTTGTGCCCGACGCGCGGGTGGAGAAGAGGTCGGTCGTGGGTACCGGCCATCTCAAGCTCTCCCTGCGCGCTGGCGGGCAGCGGCTTTCCGCCTTCGGCTTCCGGCTGGGGGAACGGGTCGAGGAGGTGGGCGCCAGCATCTGCGCCCTGGGCACGCTCAGGCCGGATACCTGGAAGGGCGGGGAGCAGGTGGAGCTATGGCTCACGGATTTCGAATAACTCGTAACGGGTATCGGGTGTATGAAACGACGGCGGCCAATCCATCCCGAAAAACCGGCGCCAGAACTGCGGCGATTCTGTAGAATCACCCCAGCGGCCTCGGGCCGCCTCGTCACGTACGTGGCTACGCTCCTCGGCGGCCCTACGGGCGCGCTCGGTTTTTCGGGCGCCTTGGCCTCCGTATAGCCCAAGGCCTAAACGTTCGACGGGCCGGGACATCCGGACGCTTGCTAGCGCTTGCGAGTGCGTGTACGGTTTTGCGGATCTTTCAGGGAGGACGGGCGTGGCTTACAGTAACCGGAAGCTAACTGCAGTGCTGGCGGCGGCGGCAATCCTCTGCGTTCTGAGCGCCGGTCAGGCGTTCGCGCAGACGACCGGCGACCCCGATACGGGCGGCGCGGGAACGACGGATACCGGCTCTGACCAGGAGATCGATGCGAATATCAAGGGCATGGTCGGCCTGGGCCTGATCGGGGCCGAGCTCGGGTTCGTGCTGCCGGCCGTGACGGGCCTGCACGAGACATGGGCCTTCATAGTCTTCCCCATCGTGGGGGCAGGCGCCGGTGCCGCTGGCGGGTATTTCCTCTTCGACAGCGGGAGCGGCAGCCCCGAGCTCTCGGTCGCCATGCTGACCGCGGGCATGGCGCTGATCATCCCGGCCACGGTCATCACCCTCGCCGCTACTTCTTACGACCCAGAAGAAGAGCCCACGGTGATCACGACCGAGGAGCAGGCCGCGGCCACGCGTCCCCGGGCGCGTGCGCGCAGCGTGCAGGAGATGGCCCGACGAGCGGGCGACGGGCTGGTGCGCCTGTCCGACGAGGGGTTATTCCTGGCCGCTCCGGCGGTGGTTCCCGTAGTGCATCCCGCCCCGGCCGAAGCGCGCCAGCCGGGCGCGATGCAGATGACCGAGCTGCGGGTCTCCATGTTCACCGGTCGTTTCTGACCTCGAGCGTAGCTTCTCGGAAAGTCGTGGGGGGTTGTCATTTCGAGCGAAGCGAGAAATCTCGAACCGAGATTTCTCGTCGCCTTCGGCTCCTCGAAATGACACGTCACGGCCGGTTGTCACGACTTCTTGAGGAAGTTACCCCGGAGCCGTTTGCGGGCGTTTCTCCACTTCCCGGCCGGGGGTTGAGTGCCGGCCGGGATGGGGCTAGTACGTTCCGTATGTCATGCGGAAAACGACCGCTCGCTCTGGCCCTGATAGCGTTTCTGCACCTCCTCGCTGCTGGTTGCGGTGAAGAAGAAGCGCCTACACAGCCATCGGCGCCCGACGCAGGCGCGGACGGATCCGATAGTGTAGCGCCGGACGCCGGAACCGCCGGAGCGGACGGCAGCGACGGCATCGGGCAAGAGGGGGACCGCGACGGCGACGGGGTCGAAAACGAGAGCGACAACTGCCCGGTCACCATCAACCCGGACCAGGCGGACGCGGACGGGGACGGGAAAGGCGACGCCTGCAGCGCGGTGGGGAAGTTCGCGCCCGAGTACGAGCTTCTGACCTACCAGCCGGACAAGACAGAGGGGGGCGTCACGCTGCTCTCGGTCATGGGAGGGCTGGAGGCCTTCTTAGATCCCGAGTACCAGGGATTCGGATTTCTGGCCGTGCTGCCCATGGATGCCAGCGGCGCGAACACCGGGCCGCTCACCCCGCTCTGGGTCTATGCCGACTTCAAGGATGGCCCCTACAACCAGATCGAGCTGTTGCCGAACGGAAACCTGCTCGGCATCCGCGGATCCGACGGGGGACACGCCTTCCACGAATTCGATCCGCGTACCGGCCAGACCGCCTGGCGCTACGACGACGTCATGGTCAGCCACTCCTTTACCGAGCTGCCCGACGGAAACCTGATGTTCGTCTATGCCGAGCATATCGAGCACGAGACCTGGGGAGCGGACATCGACGGCGACGGAAACAAGGAAATCCGCGCCGACAGCGTGCGGGTGATGGACGAGGAGCAAAACGTATTGTTCGACTGGTCGCTGTTCGAGGAGGATCCGACCGCCGAGCCGGCGGAGACCTACGGCCTGCTCTCCGAGTGGTGGAGCAACTGCAACTCGATCTCCTTCATCGCTGACGCGGACTGGAGCCAGGGCTCGCCGCTGAGCGGTGACATCTACCTCAACTGCCGGGTGCTCGACCGGCTCTACAAGATCGCCTACCCGGAGGGGAGCATCGAGTGGGTGATGGGCTCGGGCGGCGACTTTGGCGAGGGGCTCTTCTATCACAGCCACGACCCGGAGATAACGGTCGTTACCGACGACCAGGGCAACCGGACTGCCACCCGCTTTTTGGTCTACGACAACCACGAGGGACCGCCCATGGGCGAGGTCCCCGCCTGTCCGCTGGACGAGACCTGCCCGCCGGATATCGAGCCCTACAGCCGCATCATCGAGTTCGAGGTGGACGAACAGCTGAACACCACCATCCTCTTCAAGTGGCCCAGCCCCACCTCGCCGGACTTCGACCAGGTCCGCTTCTACTCGCCGCTGGCCGGGGGAGTGACCACCCTGCCGGGCGGCAACCTGTTGGTGACCAACGGGACCGAGGGCGGCATTCCGCTCGCCCCCTTCTACGAACGGACCAACGGCCGGCTGCTCGAGATCCGGAGGGACGGGACGCTGACCGGTGCCGAGGTGGTCTGGGAGGTGCGTCTGCCCGACTATTACGGCACCTTCGAGTCCATCCGGCTTCCGCTAGAGGCCATCGAAGGCTGGGTGAGCAGGATCAAAGCATCAGGGGAGGAGTGATGATTCCCCGGGGCGCGTTTCGCCGGTGATCATCGCGCGGGTCCGGCGGACGCTCCTGGAGCGGGCTCTGGTCGAGCGCGGCACGTGCGTGCTGGCGGCCTGTAGCGGCGGCCCCGATTCGGCGGCTATGCTGGCCGCTCTGGCCAGGCTGGCGCCGGAGTTGGGATTCTCGCTACAGGCTGTCTCCATCGATCACGGTCTGCGGGCGGATGCCGCCCGAGAGGTGGCCATCGCGCGCGAGCAGGCCGAGCAGCTCGGCGTACCTTTTCACGAGCGGAAGCTCGATCTCGGCGCGGGCGGGCTGACCGGGGGGTCGGTCCAGGCCGTGGCCCGCGCGGCGCGCTATACCGCCCTCGGAGAGCTCGCGCGCGAGCTCGGCGCCGGGCGTATCGCCGTGGGCCATACCCGGGATGACCAGGCCGAGACCGTGGTCATGCGCCTGCTGCGCGGCGCGGGGATGGACGCGCTCGGCGGCATCGAGCCCGTCAGGCGCGACGGGGTCATGCGCCCGCTCATCGACTGCGATCGGGCAAAGGTGCACGCGTTCGCTCGCGCCCGGTTCCCCCGGATCGCCGAGGATCCGAGCAACCGGGACGCCCGTTTCGAGCGGGTACGCATCCGCCACCGCCTGCTGCCCGCGCTGGCTGAGGAGGACCCGGGTGTGGTCGGGCACCTGGCCGCCCTGGCCGACGAGGCGCGCGAGCGGGCGGCCTCGGTTATCTACAGGGCGTCGGCGCTACTGGATCGGGCCCGAGGGCCGGGTGGCGGTTTATTGCCCGAGGCGCTGGCCGGAGCGGACCCGGCCGCCCGGCGAGCTGCTCTGCGCATGTGGCTGCGCGAGCGAGCCGGGGTGGAGGCCGGGCGGCGCCACCTCGATCAGATCGAGCGGGCCCTGGGCGGAAAGGGCGAGATCTGGCTCCCGGGGGGCTGGGCGGTCCGGGTGGACAGGAGCGGCGTGGGCTGTTTCAGGCGCTTATAACCCCGGGTACGTCTTTACCGATTGTTTGAAGTACGACCCGCGCTGTGCTACCTGATTTAAGGACCGAACGGCGCCGGAAGCGTTCGCGAACGTCCGCGCAGAGGTGGTCGTGAAGCAGAGCCATAAGACCCTGATCCTCTGGGTCATGCTCATCTTGATGTTCGCTGCGATCTGGCAGCTCGTCGAGGGAGGCGAGCGCCCGCGCCCGGTCGCCTTTAGCGAGTTCGTCAGCGAGGTGCAGGAGGGCCGGGTGCAGAGCGTCGACATCCGGACGCGCCAGAACACGGCCGAGTACTCCTTTCAGCGTAAGAAGGATATCGACGGTCAGCAGCAGGCCCGGCAGCTGTCGGTCGGCGTGGTCGACGAGAACATCAATAAGATGCTTCTCGAAAAGGGCGTGGAGGTGACCTTCATCCCCGAGGACCGTACCGGGCAGTGGGGAGGCATCCTCATCACCTGGATCCCGGTGGTCTTCCTGCTGGTGGTGGTTCTTTTCTTCATGCGGCAACTGCAGGCCACCGGCGGTAAGGCCATGAGCTTCGGCCGGGCGCGCGCGCGCCTGCTCAACGAGTCGGCCAACAAGATCACCTTTGACGACGTGGCCGGTATCGAGGAGGCCAAGGACGATTGCGAGGAGATCATCGCCTTCCTCAAGGACCCCAAGAAGTTCCAGCGCCTGGGCGGCCACATCCCCAAGGGCGTGCTGCTGATGGGTGCGCCGGGCACGGGCAAGACGCTGCTGGCGCGGGCCATCGCCGGCGAGGCCGGAGTGCCTTTCTTCAGCATATCCGGTTCGGACTTCGTGGAAATGTTCGTGGGCGTGGGCGCCTCGCGGGTACGCGACCTGTTTGAGCAGGGCAAGAAGAACGCCCCCTGTATCATCTTCATCGACGAGATCGACGCGGTGGGACGCCACCGGGGCGCGGGGCTGGGCGGCGGCCACGACGAGAGGGAGCAGACGCTGAACCAGCTGCTGGTGGAGATGGACGGCTTCGAGTCCAACGAGGGGGTGATCATCATCGCCGCCACCAATCGCCCCGACGTGCTCGATCCGGCCATCCTGCGGCCGGGACGCTTTGATCGCCGTATCATCGTGCCGCGCCCGGACATGGGCGGCCGGGCGGGGATCCTGGGCGTGCACACCAAGAAGGTCCCGCTGGGCGAGGACGTGGACCTGGAGCTGCTCGCCCGCGGGACGCCCGGCTTCTCCGGGGCCGACATCGAGAACCTGGTCAACGAAGCCGCGTTGCTCGCCGCCCGCCTCGACAAGAACGAGGTGTCGATGATCGACTTCGAGATGGCCAAGGACAAGGTCATGATGGGCTCGGAGCGGCGCAGCATGATCATCAGCGAGCAGGAGAAGCGGCGCTCGGCCTGGCACGAGGCGGGCCATACCGTGGTCGGCAACCTGCTGCCCAGCCACGATCCGGTCCACAAGGTCTCCATCATCCCGCGCGGGCCTGCGCTGGGCATGACCATGTCGCTGCCCAAGGAGGACAGGCTCGGCCACTCCAAGGAGTGGGCGCTCGACCGGATCGGCATGGCGCTGGGCGGTCGTGTGGCCGAGGAGATCGCCATGGGGGAGCTGACCACGGGCGCGGCGGACGACTTCCGGCAGGCCACCAGCCTGGCGCACGCCATGGTGGTGGAGTGGGGGATGAGCGAGACCATGGGGCCGCTGGCCTATGGCGAGCGGGAGGAATCGATCCTGCCCTTCATGCCCGGACCCCGGCGTGCGGGCTACTCGGAGCAGACCGCCAAGGAGATCGACGCCGAGGTGCGGCGCATCGTCATGGAGCAATACGAGCGGATCAAGAAGCTGCTGCTGGAGAACCGCGAGAAGCTGGACGCGGTGGCGACGGCGCTGCTGGAGCGAGAGACGCTCGACCGCGAGGAGATCGAGGCCGTCATGGCGGGCCGCGAGCTGCCGGAGCGCAAGCGGATCGAGGTTCCGCGGTACTCGGAGAAGTCCAAGAAGCGCAAGGAGAAGCGTAAGGAACCGATTTTTCAGCCTCGTCCGAGCGAGGTCCCGACGGGGAGCTAGCGGGGGAATGGACGGCTCGCGCAAGGCACCGGGCGGTACGAGCGAGCAACAGGGAATGCGAGCGGGGCAACAGTGCGAGATCTGGGGCGTGCTCAACGTGACGCCCGACTCCTTCAGCGACGGGGGGCGCTACCAGAGCATTGAGAAGGCCCTGGCGCACGCGGCTACCATGCTCGGGCAGGGAGCGGACGTGATCGACGTGGGCGGCGAATCCTCCCGTCCGGCCGGGGGCGTTTACGGGGCGGGGGCGGACCGGGTTCCGGAAGACGAGGAAGCGCGACGGGTGGTGCCGGTGATCCGAGAGATCCGGCAGAGGCTCGGCGCGCGGGTATCGGTGGACACGGTCAAGGCGGGCGTGGCCAGACAGGCCATTGCCGCGGGCGCGGATATGGTAAACGATGTGTCTTGTGGGGCCTCTGACGCGTTGCTGGAGGTGGTGGCTCAGAGCGGCGTCGGTATAGTGCTGATGCACAACCGGGGTAGAGGCGAGGTGAGCGGTTCGAATGTCGACTATTCCGACGTGGTGGCGGAAGTGATCGAGGAGCTGATGGGCGCGGTGCAGCGGGCGGTTTCGCGGGGAGTGGAGCGCGGCCGGATCTGGATCGACCCGGGCATCGGCTTTGCCAAGAACGCGGCGCAGTCCATCGAGTTGTTGGCCGCCACTCGCGATCTGGTCGCGACCGGCCAGCCGGTGCTGGTCGGCCCCTCGCTCAAGAGCTTCGTGGCGGCCACCGCTCCGGCCGCCGACGGCACCGGGCCCGCGCCCGGCGAGCGGCGAGGCGGTACGGCGGCGGCGGTAGCCCAGGCGGTGCTGGGCGGAGCCCGGGCCGTGCGGGTCCACGACGTATTCGAGATGCGGCAGGCCGCGCTGGTGGCCGGGGCGATGAGCAGAGCGGCTGCCGTACGGTCGGCCGCGGCCGGCGGGCAAGGGGGGAGCGCATGAGCGAAATCATGGAGCGCTTCGTCGGGCTGCGCTCGTTTTTCGAGCGGGACGTATGGCTCATCCTCTGGGATACGGCGGATATTCTGCTGGTCGCGGTGGTGCTCTACTACCTGCTGCTCATCCTCAAGGGTACCCGGGCCATGCAGGTCGGCATCGGTATCGGCCTGGTCTTTCTCGCCTACCAGCTCTCCAGGCGCCTCGGGCTGGTGACGCTGTACGCCATGCTCGATACCTTCATCACCTCCCTGGTGCTGATCATCATCGTCATTTTTCAACACGATATCCGGCGGGCGCTGATGCGGTTCGGCCGCGGCGCTTTTTTTACGCCCGCCCGCGCGGCGCTGGAAAGCCAGCTGATCGAGGAGGTGATCCGGGCGGCGATGGCCCTGTCCAAGCGGCGCATCGGGGCGCTGATCGTGCTGGAGCGCGAAGCGCTGCTGGACGATTTCATCGAGCAGGGGACCGTCCTGGACGCGGGCGTCTCCAAGGAGCTCATCTACAGTGTGTTCATCCCCAGCCTGGAGAATCCACTGCACGATGGCGCGCTGATCATCCGGGACGGCAGGCTCTGGCAGGCGGGCGCCTTTTTGCCGCTGGCCCGCAGCACCCGGCTGGATCCGGCTTTCGGCGCCCGACACCGCGCGGCCATCGGCATCACCGAGGAGACCGACGCGGTGGTGCTGGTGGTATCCGAGGAGCGGGGTACCGTCGGCCTCTGTTTCAACGGCAACATCGTGCCCAGCCTGGATGCCTCGTCGCTGCGTAAGGTGCTCATCAGGCTCTCTTACAAGCGCCCCTCGAAGAAGCGGCCGGGCTCCGCCTCCGCCTCCGTATCGTCGGCCGATTCCGGGGAGAGTCAGCAGTCCTCGGCGAGCGTTGGCGACAGCAAGGAGACCACGGCGAGCGCTCCGGAAGGGAAAGCGGAGCAGGGCGACGCCGCAGAGACCCTGATCTGGAAACCGGAGGAGAGGCGGTCGCAGGACGGTACGGGGGACGGTCAAAAACCGGAGACCGCTCCCGCTACCGGCGCCGAGAGCGCGCGGGGGACGAAATGAAGCCGTCGGCCGCGGCGCGCCGCAGCGCTATCTCCGGCGGCTTCGCGAGCAACCTGGGCCTCAAGTCCTTCTCCCTGCTCGCGTCCATCGTGCTCTTCTCGCTGGTACACAGCGAGGAGGAGGCTGAGCGCTCGTTCTCGGTCGACGTGATGGCGCTCTTGCCGCCCCCGGAACGCGGGGAGATGCTGGTCAGCGAAAGGCCCGACCAGGTCAAGGTAACGCTGCGGGGTGCCAAGTCGCAGATCAACGCTCTCGATCGCGACACCCTGGGGCCGATCCAGATGGACGTCGCCGATGCAGAGAGCCGTTACTTCCACTTCGACGAGGCCGATATCGAGGTGCCGGCCGGCGTGCAGATCGTTCGCATCGAGCCCCCCTCCGTCAAGCTCACCTGGAAAGAGAGGGGGAGCAGGCAGGTACCGGTCAAGGCGCGTCTGACCGGATCGCCACAGAAGGGGCTCTCCGTGAAGTACCCCGTACGCATCGTACCCGACGAGGCGGCGCTCAACGGTCCGGTCACCGTGCTCAAATCGATATCCTCGGTCTATACGGATCTGGTCTCGCTGGACGGCCTGGGGCAGGGCAAGCACGAGCGGCGGGTTCCGCTGGAGCCCCTGCCCGACTTCGTGACCTACGACGCCGGCAAGACGGTGATCGTGCAGATGGAGATCATTCCGGAGATCGGCGAGAGAAATCTACCGCGTCTGGAGATCGCCTCCGTAGGAGGCGGCGAGGCCGTCTTTCGGCCCCGGCGGGTGGCGGTAACGCTGCGCGGACCGCGCTACCTGCTGGACGACATCGAGGTGGAGGATATCGTGCCCTACGTCGATATCTCGGATCTATCCGCCAACGAGGGGGCCCAGACGCGGAAGGTGATGGTGCGCGGTTTGCCGGCGTCGGTGGAAGCGATTCGCATCACCCCGGCGGAGGTCCTGGCCAGGGTCAAATAGAAGTGCACGCTTCTCGCTGGCTCCTCAAGCAGGGTCAAATAGAAGTGCACGCTTCTCGCTGGCTCCTCAAGCAGGGTCAAATAGAAGTGCACGCTTCTCGCTGGCTCTTCAAGCAGAACGGTACGAAACCCTCTCGCGCCGCCTCCCGTTCGCCCGAGGCGCGCGAAACCGACGGCGCGGACGGGGGACGCATCCTGGTCTGCGCCGCCTGCGGGCGCGCGATCACCAGCAGCGGCGCCCGTATCTCGGTCAGCGGCAGGCACGAGCATACCTGCTTGAACCCGCACGGCATCGTCTACCACATCGGCTGCTTCGGGAGCGCCACCGGCTGTCTGGTCCACGGCGCGCCCTCGGCCGAGTGGAGTTGGTTCCCGGGTCACACCTGGCAGGTGGTCGTCTGCACCGGTTGCATCGTCCACCTGGGCTGGCTCTTCCGCGGCCCTGAGGGCACCTTCTTCGGCTTCATCGTCAACCGGCTGCAAGAGCGAGACGACGCCCCTACGGATTTATGAATACGGTATCATAGGTGATCGCTTTAGCGAGCCCCGTTTACTGCGACGAGACCGAAGGCAAGCCGACCCTTTTTAC
>CAYVFC010000162.1:0-16983 GCA_964450715.1 uncultured Sandaracinaceae bacterium
GAGCCGGGGGGAGCGGAGGCGGCGCGGGCGGCGGCGCGGGCGGCGGCACGCCGCCGGGCGAGGAAGAGGATTGCGTCGCCACCGGCCAGTCGGTGGAAAGCGGGGTGCAGCCCGCCGACATCATCATCGCCGTGGATCAGTCGGGTAGCATGGATGAAGAGACGGTATGGGTGCAGGACCAGATCAACGCCTTCAGCCAGCAGATCATCGCCAGCGGCATCGATGTTCGCGTGATCCTGATCGCCGGCAAGCCGTCCAATCCCACGGCCGAGAACCCCATCTGCGTGCCGCCGCCTCTGGGAGGCCCCGGCTGCGCGAACAACGAACCCACCTTTTTACAGGTCGACCAGCACGTGGACAGTCACGATGCGCTTATCCTGATCCTGTCGACATACGATTCATACAAGCACCTGCTGCGACCCAACGCGCAGAAGCATGTTCTGGTGATAAGCGACGACGATTCGGACCTTCCGGCTGCCGACTTTGACGCGCAGTTGAGAGCCCTGGGCGCCGGGTTGTTCGATCAATACATTTTCCACGGCATATACTCCTTCACCCAGCCGGACGAGGTGACCTGCATCGCCACGCTCTATTCCGATCCGTGCTGCTATTTCTCGGCCGGGGTGGGTGTCGACTACGGCACGCTGGCGGCCGATACCGGCGGGATCGCCGCCAATCTCTGCGAACAGCAATTCCAGCCGGTGTGGGACGCCCTGGCGCAGCAGGTCGTCACCGAGGCCGAGCTTGCCTGCGAGTGGGAGATCCCCGAGCCGCCCGACGGCCAGCAGATCGATCCCACCCGGGTCAACGTCGAGTTCACGCCCGGCAGCGGGCAGCCCGTGGCCATCGGTTACCTCGACGATCCGGGCAAGTGCGGCAGCGTTCCGGACGCGTGGTTCTTCGACGATCCGGTCGCGCCCACCAGGGTCTACGTATGCCCGCAGACCTGCCAGACCCTGCAATCCGAAAGCGTGGCTCAGATAGAGCTCAAGTTCGGCTGCGCCCGCAAGCCCGTGGCCGTGGAATGATACCGGAGCCGGGGTCTGAATCCGGGGTCCGGAACCGGGGTCGGTGTTAGAGATAGAGATATAGATGAGATAAGGGAGATAAGGGGACGAGATAAGGGGACGGTCCTGCAAATTTGCATTGTTCCTTGGGCAGCTTGAGCTACTACTACGGCCAGCTCGATCAGCCGCGCCCCGACGAACCGTGGATAGGCCTCGACGACCGTACGCTACCTTAACCAGCGGCGTGTCGAGCACCGCACCGATCAGCGCTTCGAGATAGAAGGACAAAAAAAGCTTCTATCGAATGTACGGTCAAGAACGAATTTATCCGTCCACCGGACTATTTCCTCGTTTGACCGTACGGAGTCCGGCGAGGTTACGGGTCTTGGCGCTACCTCGCGAACGGCGAGGCGATGGGTCAAGGCTACCGCGCGGGGTGACGCGGCGGTCTTGAGATCCTCTCGAGCGATACGTCGCCCAGGGCTTTCGGGGGCTTCCTCGTAGTCATTGAAACCTCGATATGCTCCGTAAAAAATCGGGCACCATGCTTCTATCGGGGTGTTGGCGAGGAATGTTCTCTCCATAGGCCGAGCTGGTGCCCCGCCGCTACGGGCTCCTTCAAACCCGCACTTTCATCATCGCAGCGTCAAGCCAGCATGCCGGTCTTTCACAGTACGCACGGACGATGAAGTGCTCATCGTTTCGCGATCGCCTACATTATGACCGAGGCAAAAGCCGTGTGATGTCTAGACCCGGGCGAGGGCGCGTCGTTTTGGTGACCGATGGGGACTAAGGAGGCGATTGAATCCACAACGTAGAAGGTATCGGAATAGCCCTTGGGTTTTCCTTCGTACTCATTCTTTTCTCAACAGAAGTAATGGTATGTCCATCCATTCCTACTTCGCATACACTGTCTCACTCGAGTCTCGCTCGACAGGTTAGGTATATGCAATGTATTCTCGGACGACGTTGTCGACCAGATTGGCCGAAAGAAGGGTCGTGCGTGTTGCTTGCTAAGGGGAGTCCGCGTGGTATATCCCTTAGCATCTGGTGATTTCCCGTACAGGCCTCTTCAGCCAGATATTCACAGCACTACCACCGTGATATCCGTATCCTGCCAGCTCTCGGCCCTATCAAAGGTGTATTCTACCAGTATTCGCTTTCTAATCAGCGCCTCTAGCAGAATCGGAGTATATGTCCTAAAATTAGAGGATAAATCAGCGGAGGTGTTGCCGTGAATGTGTTCCAGCAGCGCAATTATCGAGCGTTCTTGCGCGAATACTACGAGCACAAGAAGGAAAAAGAGTACGGAATTTCCTGCCGGTCATTTGCCCGCAAGGCGCGACTTCGCTCGCCAATCTACTTGAAGCTGGTGGTCGAGAGGTCCAGCGTGAGCTTGAGGACCTTGAGGACCTGAGGGGCTTTTTGGATTTGGAGCGGGCCACGATGCGTCGTACGCACACAGCCACACTCTTTATCGTCCTTCTCGTCACGGGTGTGTCTATCGGCATTGAAGGCTGTAGCTGCGATACTAGGATGCTGACTCTCCCGGATGATGACGCAGCTACCGAACGCGACGATGTAGACGGCTCCACCGGTAATATCGGGGGGGATGCGTATCCGGGCGACCGGGACGCCGCTACGGATCCCTGCGCCAACGTTGGCTGCGGCCTCGCACCCATGTGTGGCCAACCCTGCGAATCGGATTGTGGATGTTGCGACTGTGTACCAGGCGATGCGTGGTGCTTGGCCGACCGTTCTGGGAGAGTCGTGTGCGACACCGCCAACGGTTGCCACATGGAAGTACCGTGCGAATCCGACGAGGTCTGCGTCGAAGGGGAATGCCTGCCCGCCCATGATCCTGACTGTAGAGCTGTTGACCCGCTGGCTTTTGGCGATTGCACCACGTACGTCGGCGTCGCATTCGATGGCACCTCCTGCGTCGGGGTTAGCGGCTGCGGGTGCGAGCCGGACTGCGATGCATTTTTCGATACGGCCGAAGCCTGCGAAGCGGCGTGCGGGAATCTTGTCAACTGTCCCTGCGCCGACGGCAGTACCACGGTGACAACACCCGAGGAGGTGATCAGCAGCCCCGACGCATTCATAGGCAACCAAGTGTGGCTAACCGGTACGGTGGTAGCGGGCCGGGGCGTGGATATGGTCTGCGATCAGGTCGAATGCTCGGAGTTGTACCCGTGTTGCCAACCATGCGGGGCGGCGGCCAAGATCGACGGGATGATCACCCTGTCTGGACCGAATGGCGTTGGCGGCTACACCGAGTGCAACGGAAACAACTGTGAGCTGACCTGCACGCCTCCCGAGGGTGGGCACTTCTGTATCGAGGGAACGATTCGCGAAGGCGACAACGATGGCTTGCCAAGATACTACCTGGATGTGGACCTGTCGCAGACCGAGTCATATTGCGAGATTCAGATGTGTGAACCGGTGCCGCCCAGCATCGAAACTTGTTGCACTGGCTACGCCGTGGTGGAAGGTATCGGTCCGGAAGGCTCTGACCGATGCGGATGCATTTGCGGGCCCTATAGACCACATTATCCCTTTGGCACCCTTGAAGCCTGCGAGGCTGCCTGTGGCATCGGCACCGATACCAATACCGATAGTGTCGAGTACCTTGGATGTTCCCACGATGGCGCGGTCTCGCGCATATTTCTCTATCGCATCGATCGCACGAGATCGATCTGCACGATTGTCGAGATCGAGGAAAACTTCGGAACGTCAGCCGACCCTAGTAGCAACTGCGAGCCACTGGGTCTCGTCAATGAACCCTGGTGGTGTCTATCCCGCGCGAGTGTGAGCAGCGATGTTGCCGCCTGTGAGGCACAGGAATTTCCGGGCGATACAACCCAAGCGATAGCGGTCACGGGGACGTTCACCATAGATACGTCCGGGGTGGATATCGACGTCGATCTCGAATTTCCGAGCGGGGGCACTCTGCCCGAAACCGTGCACTTCCAGACGGCAAACTGCGAGCCGAACTGCACGACCGATGGTTGCCGTCCCTCGACCAACTGCACGAGTCTAACGCCCTCGCATTCTGGAAATAACTTCATTCCGCAAAGCGCTACTTGTCCTATCGACCCGTCCCAACCGGCCTGCGCATCGGAAGATGTGGGGGCACTGGTTGCTCGCAGCAACGATTGCTTGATGCAATCATGTGCAGCCGTCGGCTTATCGCCCTGGTCGCACGACTTCAACACGGAATTGGTGCTTTTAAGGGACCCCTTCGACGGCTGCGAGTGGCCGCTGGTCGTATACTCGGTGCTCGACTGCGGTGATCATATCGAGATCGAATTCTCGGTCATCGAGCCGTGCGAAACCTGCGATGCGCCCCATCCAATGTGGCATGTCCTTCATCTTCCCAACGATCCAAAGCCGGTGCATGCGACCGCAACGCTGCGGCAAGAGCTCGAGTGTCCTTAACCTGCGTCGGTCACCAAAACACGCGATTATCGCGCAGGGATTCGACATCACCCGGGATCACCACGCCGGCAAGCCCGGTGCCGGCTGCTGCGAGGTTGAAGTCGGAGCGCATCGCCTCCTCGATCCCGGGGTGGCGAACCTTGACCGCCACCTCCGTCGCGACCTTGTCGGGAAGGCGACCGCGGTGAACCTGGCCGATGGAGGCAATCGAGACCGGCTCGTGCTCGAGGGCGTCGAGCAGCTGCCCGGCACGGCGTTCGCCCAGGTCCTCGCGCAGGACGGCCTCGACTCGATCGAAGGGGGTGGCAGCGGACTGCGTCTGTAGCAGACTCATCAGCTGACGGGCTTCCTCTGGCATCTCGAGCTCTAGATAGCTGAAGATCTGACCGAATTTCATCGGCAGGCCCTTGAGCTCACCCAGCCCGGAGACCAGCGTCTGGATTCGGCGGAAGTCACCAGCGCTAAGCGTCGCGTCCGCACCGCGGCGGCTCGTGAAGAACACGTTGGTCGCCATCCCCGCGCCGTTGCGGACGAAGCGGGACAGGCGGCCCAAGCCGCTTCCCGGCCCTCTCTCGGAATCGCTGCGCAGAGCCTCTACGAAGTGCTGCAGGCGGTCGATCCGTTCGTCCTCCATGGCGCCGAATAATGGCACCGGCAGGCGCGCTGGGCCAATAGAATACGTTCTTCTGTTTCCACCAAATCGCTGCATTTTTCGAGTCGGAGACGGAGTCGCAAACAACCACCTCCGGCTCGGCGCTTCGGCTGGCATCTGACGCAGACGTTGCGCTTCGCACCAAGTCTGTCGCGCAACGACGCCGGTTTCTTGAACGAAACGGTATCCTTACGGTGTACCCGTAGCAGGGGTACAATGTGAAGATGGTCAATACCGTCGTCATCACGAAGCGGGCGCAGAAGCTGTTACGTAAGGTTCCCCTGTAGGTTACCCAGAAGCTCGCCGGTTGGGTGATATCGGTCGAGGAAAAAGGAATCGAGGAGGTTCGTAAGATCACGGGATACCATGACGAGCCATTGACCGGAACGAGAAAAGGATAGCGTTCGATTCGCCTTCGGTTCCGAGGCGTCGCGCGAGAAAACCGAGTGGCGGCAAGTAGTTAGCGCAACGCCCCGGCAGCGGTTCGACTCCCGCCGCCTCCACCGTTACCTATTGGATTCTCGCCGACGAGGTAGACCTCGTTCCCTCCAGTTTGCAGCCTCAACCGGCCACGCAAGCATTAGCTTCGCAGACCGGCGCCGCCGCATCGGTGCAGTCCTCGTGCTTGTCGCACTGCACGCAGATCTCGTCCTTGCAGACCGGTAACGTCGCATCGGTGCAGTCCTCGTGCTTGTCGCAGGCGACGCAGTGGTCGCCCTTGCATACCGGCAGGCGCGGATCGGTACAATCGGCGTCGACTTGACAGAGCACGCACTTGCCATCGGATTTACAGATGGGCTCGGCCGCGCCGCAGTCGGTATCGCGAAGGCACTCAACGCATTTACCGCGCTCCACGTCGCAGAGGGGGTGTTTGCCGCCGTCGCAGTCGGCGTTAGACCGACACACGTCGTGACACTTGTGGTCATTGCCGCACTCCTGCGCGGGGCCGCAATTCGCGTCGATCAAGCACTGCCGGCACTCGCCCACCTGTAAGTCGCAGACCGGCTCGGCCGCACCGCAGTCGCTGTGCAGGGCGCACTCGGAGCACTGAGCCCGTTCTTGTTGGCAGACCGGATGCTCTCCGTCGCAATCGCCATCCGAGAGACAACCTACGCAGCGGCCGGTCGGCGTCTCGCAGATAGGCGCTTGGCCGCCGCAATCGCCGTCGGCCGCGCACGCTACCTCGCACCGATGCTCTTCCGGAAAGCAGGTCCGGCCGGTACCGCAGTCTTCGTTGGAGCCGCACTCGGCACATTCGCCGAGCACGCAGATCGGACGCGCCGCGCCGCAGTCGCCGTTTTCGAGGCACTTAACGCAACCGAGGGATTCGCTACAGCCGAACTGGCATTTCTTGCCGTCGACGCTGCAGTGGCTCGCCTCTTCGTCCCTATCGTCCGAGCACGCCGCGTATCCGAGCGCGAGCGCCACCGCGCAGGTTAGGCCCGCTAATAATGAATTCGTCGTGAACGGCTTGCCCGCCATATCCGACTCCTTGTTTGTCCAGTAATCGTCTCTACTCGATCGAACCATCCCAGCCAATGCCGAAACCGCCGTCCAGACCGCCGTCCGCGTCCGGAAACGTCCAGGGGTCGCATACCTCCACGGCCGGATCGCAGACCGGGCAGTCGCCCGGGACTACCTCTACGGTGTTGTCCTGCCGCTTGCTCGGCGAGGCGTGCACGTTCTCGATTACCGCATCGCCGTAGCCAGCGTCGCCGAACGCCGCACCGTCGACCCATATCTCGTAGACCACGCATTTCCCGTCGAAATCTCCCCGCACGCCGTTAGCGTCCGTGACAAAATAACTCATCCATCTTTCGGGCGGGACGGCCCCGTCTGCTGCGTTGCTCCTCCTCAAAATACTCCCGGTATTTCTCGTCGTCGCGCCTTGCATCCGGGGCCGTCGCGCTCCGAAATCTGATCGAGTTATTTTGTCACGGACGCTTAGTCGTCTGTTCAGTCGCGTTGAGACTTACCACTAACACCGACCGGCGTCCCCTCGGACACCTTCTAGAGAATGATATCACAGCGCAGAGCTGCCTCAAGACCGGGGCCATCGGTATTGCGCGACTCCGGGTCCGGTCCGGACGCTTAGTAGGAAGCAACCGGACGGGGTCGGTGCCGTTTCGACTCCCGCCGCCTCTACCTTTGACTTGCGCTTCGCGCAAGTCCGTTGCGGCGTTCGTGAGTCGTCCTTGCCTGCGGGTTGCCCATCGACCAGATCAATCGGTCAGGACCGCAAGTTCTCTATGAGCTCTTCTATGCTTCGCGCGCCTTCCAGGAACTGCTCCCGAACTTCTTCGCCGGAATGGCCCGCGCATCGGCTTTCCGCGATAGGGTTGTTAAGGGGGCCGTGGGCAGTGCCGGTCCATAGAGCCTTATCACCCCTTATCGTATATAGGTCAGGGTGGTCGTCGATGTCCTTACGCAAGAAGACTAGCAAAACGACGGGATCCCGCGGCAGCGTTGCCTGCATCGCGGCGACCGCAGGTTCGAGGTCTTCGGGTCTAAAGACGCGAGGGAGTATGAGACTTAACTCGAAAGAGTCCCTGAGGGTGTGCATGTTGTGCCTTAGGACTTCCTCTACCTCGACCTGTAGGTTGACTTCGGCATAGAAGTCCTCGGGCGTTAGTGGGTTTTGGATTGTGTTACCCACGATGGCTCCGACGATCCGGCCCACCACAACGGCGTCCACCTCCTCGGCCGTCTCCGAGATTGTCGGATAGTCGTGCACCCACGTGCCGCAAATCGCCACCGCGTTCCAGAACTCAGCTTCTCGCTGGAGACGATTCGCATCATCGCCGCCATCGGCTGTGCCCTTATCGCTTGTGCCCTTATCGTTGTCCCCGCCGCATCCGAGCGCGACGATGATGTCAGAGTTCCGACAGGAAGGAGGCGATCAGATCGGCGACCGAGGATGAACAAGGGATCTCGTCTTTCGGTCTTCTGACGATGATGGTCTGGCAACCGTGCATGGCGGCGGCTTCTAGCTTAGCGTCCATTCCAGAGGGGGCGCCGCCGTCCTTGGTCACCAGCGTTCCGCTGGCGACAAAATAGGCGAGTGAGAATCCAGCCCTGCGAGCTGTGATCAAGGCGGACGGTAAGGTCTTACACGAGCGCGTTATGCACGTTCTAGATCTGCTTCGCCGAGCAGGGATTTCGAAGATCGCGTTTGGGGTGGTCCCGCTGACGAAACAGGACCAGGAGAGGGACCCGGAAAAACGTCCATGAGCCCGGTACGACCCGACAGCGTGTTGACCGGACCGGTTTTCTCTTTGGTACGCGGTACGCGTAGAGACCGCTGGTGGTTTTGGCTCGCGCTTACCGTCGCGGGCAGCGCGCACGGCGCGTTGGGGTGGACGGCCTTGGGTCGATTCGTTCCGACGCAGGCGCCGGATACCGAAATCACCACTGAGCTGATCGACATCGACCTGCCGATTCCCGAGAAGGCCGAAGTGCCGCCGGAGCCGGAACCGGAGCCGGAGCCGAAACCGGAGGCGAAGCCGAGGTCCGGTCAGCGTGCGCGGACGCCTCCCGCAGCGATAAAACCATCGGAACTCGCAACAGCGGCGGCGGTCGTCACCAGGCTGGATGACCCCGCCGACCCGGTCGATATGACCGGTTTCGTAGTTGGAACGGCGACGGCGTACGCCGGGGGGACGACCGCGTCCAGCGGAACCAGCACCAACGCCGTAAGGAGTCAGACCGGGATCAATGGAGATGGGAACGGACAGAGTGCGCCGAGTAACGAACCGGTGGTCGATCGAACGCGTCCTCCCGGCGTGGTGGGCGATACCGAATGGAACTGCCCATTTCCGCGGGAGGCCGACGAGGCTCGGATTCGGAGTGCAACGGCCGTCATCCGCGTAGCCGTGGACGCCACAGACCAAGTCGTCCGAGTCGAAGTAATTCGAGATCCCTCGCACGGCTTTGGAGAGGCGGCGCGCCGTTGCGCGATGAGCAAAACCTGGCGAGCGGCCCGAAACGCTGCCGGACAACCCGTTGCCGGAACGGTGACGGTTCGCGTTCGCTTTATCCGGTGACGCTTTAACCGCCGAAGTCAGAGTCGGCGCCTACGGTCCTCGGGATGGTGGGAGCAGGTAGCCCGGCGTTACCCGAGTATCGATTGATTTCCGCGAGAAGATGGGTGAATCGACGCCATTCTTGTAGCGCGAGGATATCACCATGCACACTTCACATCTCGCCGCAGTCTCCGTTGTTGCCGCCGTTGTCGTGGTATCGGCGTGTGCGTCTACACCTTCGCCGCCCGCTTCGGCGGAGCCCGTTCCTTCCCCGACGACCGCGGTCGCTGCCCAGCAGGAGGATGCGCCGCTGGCATGCCTCAACGCTGCGGGTGATCGCCCTGCCGAGGTTGCCTGTTTGCTGCGGGCAACCGATACGCGTGAGTTCCTGCTCGAGGCCGACCTAGGACAAGCGTTTTTGCAGTACCTGGAGTCAGAGGCCGAGGATGCCCCGCCCGGCACCTTTGACGAGGTGATCGCGCTGGCGCGCACACAACTCGCCGCACCGACGCTGCAGCAGGCATACGATGAGCAGCTCGTCGTCAATCTCCTGCGCGTCGACCTGGCACCCGTTCGCGCCTTCTATGCCAGCGAGCTAGGGCGTCGCTATGGCGCGGTTGATGACTCCGGAGCGAAACCGGACGTCATCGCCCAATGGGTGAAGGAGTCGCAGCCGAGCGCCGAAAGGCTCGAGTATTTCGACCAGTTGCTATCCGCCAACCGTGCGTTTGAGGTCATCGCTATCATCTCGACCGAACGCAACCGATTGATCGCACGGGCCGCGGCGATGTCGCGCGGAAAACCGCTAGATGAAGAGAAGTTCGCGGCCGGTAAGGCCGAGGTGCTCGGTACGATTCGCGAGCACGCCAAGGCAACAATGCGCTATATGATGCGCGACTTCAATCTGGCCGATCTGAAAGCTTGCATCGAACACGAGCGCCTGCCCGCGAGTCAGACTTGGACCGAGGCCCAGCTCTCGGCCTTGACGACCACGTTGCTGCAGGCTTACGCGCCGCTTGAACCAGAGCTAGCCGAGGCAATGCAACGGACGCGAGAGGCGGATATGGCCGAGCTTATGGGCGATTGAGCCAAGTAGAGGAAGTCGAGGGGTACCGCTTCACTTCTTCGCTCCTTCATTTGGTCGTAGGTCTTCGGCGAACGGTCGGCCGCCACCTCCGCCGCGTAATCTTCGGTTGAGCGGTAGCCCCGCACCGGGCAAGGTGTTGCACACCAGCAATAGAAAGTGAATAAGTGAAGCGGGACACCTACTCCCGACTCCTCGAGCCTCCTCACCGTAAAACCCCAAACAATGCAATATTGCAGGACCGTACCCTTCCTCCGGATCCGGTTTGTTGAGCCGTTTCGGGCAACAGGATCGACTGATGAAGAGAACACGGTTTCGTCACCGCAGGCTCGCTCGGGAGGCCGAACATGAAGAGAGGACGCTGGTGGAAATGCATATTGGTGACCGGGCTTCTGCTGTCGGTAGGCTGCGGCGACGACGAGCGGTCGGTCGCAGAGGGGGCCGGCGGCGCCGATGGCGATGATTCCGGAACCGGCGGTGCGACAGAACCAAACGGTGTCAGCGGTGAAGGCGAAGAAGCGGGCGCGAGCGGCGGAGGCGCCGGCCAGAGTGGCGGCAGCGGAGACCCGGCCGCGGGCGAGAGCGGTGGCGGCGCCGATAGCGGCACCGGTGGCGGCGCGATCGCGGGTACCGCGGGCGGCGTGATCGATCCGGGCGCGGGCGATACCACTGTATTTCCCGATCGGATCGACGACGTACTGATCAATCCCGGCATGGGGCTAGCCAACTTTCACCTGGGGTGGTGGTGCAACCTGCCGCCCATCACCTACACGCCGGCCGAATGCGCGCCGCGGGTGCGGGGCAACTGGCCCGAGAACCATCCGGACAGCGGTACGGCCTACTTTCGCTGGCACTGGCGCGATATCGAGCCGGTACAGGGCGAGATCGATTTCGACATGATCGATGCCGCCATCCAGAGCGCCAATGCGCTGAACGAGACCCTCTCCTTTCGCGTCATGACCATCGCCGACGATAGTGTGGGTATTCCGGACTGGCTGCAGAACAGCATCTCCGGGCAACAGCTGGCGAGCCCGGGCGGCACGACCTACTGGCCCGACTATCGCGACGCGGCCTTTCAGAGCGAGCATGCGCGCATGGTCGCCGCGCTTGGTGCGCGTTACGACGGACATCCGGCCGTAGATCACATCGATATCGGGTCGGTAGGCTGCTGGGGCGAGTGGAACACCGCCTGCCTGAACGAAGGCCAGGGTTTATTCGGTGTATTCGATCCGCCGAACACTGACGAGGAGCAGGCCATCGCCGATGCCTACAGGTCGCTCATCTCCGACTATACCAGTGCCTTTAGCCATACGCCGCTGGTAATGCTGGGTTTCGGCGCTGCTGGCGAGCCCGAGCTCGACATATTTCTGCACGCGGTGCGGGCCGGTACGGGTTGGCGCGTCGACTGCTGGGGCGACTGGGGCGTGTTCAGCGATACCTGGAACCACCAGGAAAGCGCCTATCCGAACCTGATCGAAGGGGCGACCGCGGCCTACCCCGAGTTCGCCACGCTCTGGCAGCGCGCGCCGATCCAGCTCGAGGTGTGCGCCACGCTGCCGGACTGGGCGGCCGACGGATGGAGCGCGGCCGCCCCCGACGGCGAGGTCTACAAGACCTTCGAGTGGGCGCTCGAGCAACACGCGTCAGTGCTTAACGCCAAGTGGACCGACATTCCAGCCGAGTACGGGGAAGCGCTCGACGAGCTGCTACGCCGGAACGGTTACCGTTTCGTGATCGATAGCTTCAACCACGACAGCGAGCTCGCGCCGGGCGCCGAGCTCACCCTGACCTCGAGCTGGAGCAACATCGGGGTTGCCCCCATCTATCTTCCACGCACCTTGAGCTACCGGTTTCGCGGCGCGACGCGATCCGAGACCTTTACCAGTAGCCAGGACCTGCAGCAGTGGCTGCCGGGCTCCTGGAGCGTGAACGACAACTTCAGCCTGCCGGCCGATCTTCCATCTGGGACCTACGCGCTTGAGGTTGCGATCGTGGACCGCGCCGGGCAGAACCCGACCACCTTGCCCTTGCCGCCGCTGTTTCTCAGCATCGAGGGCCGCGGGAGCGACGGCTGGTATGCGATCTCGCAGGTGACGGTACCCTGAGGGTTGTTGGCCGTTTCTTCTCGATGTATAAAATCGGCGAGCGGTTGAATGACATCCCTGAAGCCGACTCCTGCCGAGCGGCGAACCGGGTAAGAGATCATGAACGACATCGAGAATAGGAACGGTTTGATACCGTTACCCATCAACGAGCAGCAGGATTGCTACGGTTGTAGCCCGCGGAACGCCAACGGGCTTCACATGACCTTCCACCTAGACCGGGAGAGGCGCTCGGTGGTCTCCCGTTACACGGTTTCGGACCATCTGTGCGGGTGGGCCAACATCGTTCACGGCGGAATCGTCACCACCATGCTCGACGAGGCGATGGGCTGGACGGCCCTGGTGATCCTGCAGAAGCTCCCGCTGTCCAGATCGATCTCGGTCGATTTTCTGAAGCCGGTGGTGACGGGAAAAGAGATCCGCGTAGAGGGCAGCGTTTTCGAGATCGAAAGCGAGAAGCAGGCAGAGATGCGGGGGCAGATCCTCGACGAGGACGGGCAGGTCTGCGCGCGGTCATCCAGCTCGATCAAGCTCTACTCCCTCGAGTCGGTGCAATCCATGGGCGTCATCGACCAACACACGCTCGACTTCTTCGATCAGCTCTGGCGGCTGGCGAGCTCGTAACGGGAGGTTCGTTTGTTCGATTCGTCGGCGAGGCCGACGGAAGGCAGCAGGCTCGTGATCATTCTGACAGCTAGCGCGCCGCTTTTCGCGGGCTGCGATAGCGGTAAAGCGGTGCATTTACGAACGTGTGGCTAGGCCGCAGATCGCGGCGTTCCGCCCGAAGAGCGACGGGAGCGATTTTCGAAATGGTTTCGAATCTCGGAGCGACCGCTTGTACGCGGCAATGAAAGCAACTAAATTATATGGTAGATTTTTGTATAGCGTCGGGGGAATAGCGTTCGTGAGGGCAGTTTCCATGTCACTGACAGCAGGGTTGGTTGCCCTGCTTACTCTACTACCGGCCTGCTTTCTTTCGCATAAAGAGCCAGGCGAAAGCGCTGATCGGGCGGCGGGCGGCGGGCGTACATACGGTACGGGCGGCTCCGGTACGGACACAGACGCTGGTAAGGAAAACGATACAGACGGCGCAGCTCGCGGTTCGGACGGTTCCGTAGGTACAGCCGGTATTGGCGGCTCGGGCGGCGGCAGCGGTAGTGGTACCGGCGGCGCGGGCGGCGTTGCAGGCAGTGGCGACGCCCGGGGCACTGCGCTTACGGATGGAGCTGTTTCCGAAGATGCCGCGATCGCGGGTTGCGCAACCGGAGGGGCGCATATCGTCACCAAAACCGGCGAGGGATATGATATACGGGTGGTGGATTCCCCGGATTGGCGATGTCCGGACCAGGCTCTGATCTGCCATTTAATGATTGGCGAGCATTGTTTCGGCTCATACTCATATGAATTGGGTAATCGAGTATATCACCTATCCGACGAAGAATTCATGAGTGTATCCGACGGCACGCCATTGTTCGGCGTTTACGACGCGAGTTGTCCTCCCGCTGCCCCGATGTTTAATGGTTGCATAGAGTTCGGATGGCTGGACAAATCAGCCGTGTTGCAGCCGCAACCCTGTGCTAACGAAGGAGAGAACGATCTCCACAAAACCGAGGACGGATACCAGATTGTCCTGCACCCGATCGACGATAGTCACCATACCGAATGCTATTGGGGAGTAAATATTGAATCAACGCTTTTCAACGCGAGTTATGAAGACCCAATGGTCATCGCGCCATTAACTCAACGGGAATTCGAAGCCATTGAGGATGGAGCGGAAGTGAGCGCTATGTGTGATTGCATGATGGGTCACCTCGATCCACTTTATCCTTTCGGGTGCATCGACAAAAGCTCGGTGAGATTCTAGAAGTGGTTTCAACCCCCGGTAGATGGGAAGGCCGGCCTTGACCAGCTGCACCCTCGCAGATTCCTCGGGGAAGTATGCGGCTGATTGCAGGAGAGGCTCGGACAGCCCCTCGGCGTGACGCAGCACTAGCCCGCCGCGCTGCTCGTCGACGAGGTAGATGCCCCCGCACCGCAATCCCGATACCTGCATGGCCGCCTTCATACACAGGCTCAACACGGTGTCCAGGTCGCGGGCGACGCTCAACGCGAGCGCGAGGTCGCGTTGTGAGACGAGTTGGTCGGTGGCCCGCTGCAGCTCGGCATCGCTCGCGTTCACGGCGAGCGAATCGCCTTCGAATTCGCTGGCCGCTCCCGGTCCGTCAGCTTCGCCCCCGGTTTCGACAGAAGGCGTCTTGTCGCGCGGATCATCCATTCGGATCAACTCTCTTACTATCGATACTACAGGAGTCTTGCCGAAAAAACCGAGCGGGTCGTCCTACCAGGGCGGAGCGCTCCGAAAGGCTCGGTCCAAGGTCTTGAAACCGTTTCTAGGGAGCCGAACCGCATACCGATCGAGCCGATCTAGGTGCGCGGCCGCCGCGGCTGCAAGGAAGCCCGAGGCTGCCCCCTTTTCGTTCGCTCTTCGTCTCTTCATCTTCAAACGACTTGGTGGATAATTGCGGTGGGTCGGGCAACCGCGAGCTGCTACCATGTTACGGGTAATTTCGTTTCTTCAGATCGTAGAAAGGACATCCATAGTGGCACGTATCGTTCTCCGAATCGTTCTACTCGCCTCTGTCATCTGCGCGGGATGCGGGGACGACAGTACGGCCGACCAAACGGTGGGTGATCAACCGGGAGGCGGGGGCACCTCCGGAGCTGCCGGGGGCGGCGGCGCGGGCGGTGTTTCGGGCGCGGGCGGTCAAACGGGCGGCCAGGGAGGATCCGGACCGGTCAGCTTCGACTGCGGCAACGGCATCGTCGAAGGATTGGAGGAATGCGACGACGGCAATGACGTCGAGGATGACGGATGCAATACGCTGTGCGAGTTCTCGTGTCACGCGGATTCGGACTGCGCACCCGATCTCTGCAGCACGGGCGAGACCTGCGACGTGTCCGGGACACACACCTGTGTGCCGAGTTCGGGTCTCAAGCCCGACGGAGAGCCTTGCGGAGACAACATGGCCTGCTACCACGGCCGCTGTCATACGCTTGCCTGCGGTAACGGCATCCCACAGGAGGGGGAGGACTGCGACGACGGGAACGACGACGACGCCGACGGGTGCACCAGAAATTGCCGCCATACCTGTATCGTGGGCGACGAGGATAATCTGGTAGCCAACTTCTGCGACCCCAACGCGGTATGCGACGGCGTCACCCATACCTGGCAATCCGATTCGCCGCTGCTGGACGGGACCGTATGCGAGGACGGTCTGGGGTACTGCTTGAACGGTGTATGCACCCGCTCGATCTGCGGAGATGGGGAGGCCGAGCCCAACGAGAGCTGCGACCTGGGGGAGCAGAACGGCCAGCCGGGCGCTGCCTGCACCGCCGACTGCACCACCAGCGTGTGTGGCGACGGCCGGATCGACGGCGACGAGCAATGCGATGACGGCAATCGGATCAACGCCGATGGCTGTGACGAACGATGCAAGGTCGAGCTCTTCTTCCGTATCTCCATCATCCAGGTCACCCGGGACCCGGCGCCGTCCTTCTGCAAGTACGCGGGCAACCCCAACCAGGGCAACGCCATGGGCAAGCTTTTTCTCGACGATAGTATCGTGACCAGCGTACGGGGATGGATGGGAGAGGAGTTCCTCAACGGCGGGACGAACCTGCTCGCCCAACTGTTGGACCTGGACGATCCGTCGATACCCGGGGCCGATCCGCTGGTCGGCATCGGCATGGCAGCCGGTGTACCCGACGCTGACTGGGCCAGCCAGGGCGACAAACTCGACTTCCCGTTCGGGGTGAGCGCCGATGTTCTAGATGATGACAATCGGCCCAGCGATATCGTCCCGGCCCGGGTAGTCGAGGAAGGCGGAAAGATCTACCTGGAGACGACGAACCCCAACAAGGCTTCCTACGCTTCGCAGACCGGCGGTGAGTTCGTCATCTACGACTCGATGATGCGTTTCGAGGTCGACCCGGACAGGAGTCGACCGGAGGGGCTGCCGCTGGTCGAGTCCATCCAACTACCCGAGAGCCTGGGTGGGACGGAGGTGGTCGCGACCGGGGTCTCCTGCGGCGCCCTGCTGGCCGAAAACTTCGCGTCGATGCCGCTACCGCTTTTGACCATCGCATGCCTGGGCAAGAACTATGTCCCGTGCGCGGAGGGACAGGATCCCACCACCGGCGCGTGCAGCTCCGTGCTCGATATGTTCGTCAGCGGCTGCGAGCCCTTCATGAATCCCATCGGCGAGCCTGACGCGGATATCGACGGCGACGGGAACAACGATGCCTACTCGAGCGTCGTCTACATGTCGGCCTTGCGGGTAAAGGTCGTCGGCGTCGTAGAGCCGTAGAACCATAGAGACATACAGAGGAAAGCGTTTCCCAAACCTCCGCTCGAATTAATGTAAATAATGAAGCAACGTTTCCCAACCTCACCCCAACCTCACCGTCCCCCAACCTCAGTTGAACGAAACCGCGCTATCGCGCGATAGCTATTCGGACGCAGCCGCTCGGGGGCAGAACGCAGGGGCGGAGGAGGTTTGTGCTCGAAGTCTGTTGAAATAGCGGCGTCCTCCTTGGACGGTTGTCGGTGACCAACCCCCAACGTGTGCTTCCGGTGAGCGTGCGTGAAAGCGGCTGATCGGCTGCGGTAGGCTCG
>CAYVFC010000163.1:0-16966 GCA_964450715.1 uncultured Sandaracinaceae bacterium
GGAACCCTGCGCGAGCGGCTGGCCCCGCTCCGGGAGCGGGCAAACGGAGAAGCCGGGGTAATCAGCAAGCCCCTGGATCAAGACCCCCCGCGTCGTCTTTACAGTCAGGGTGAAATATCGGTAGCGTAGTTGTCTGAGGGCGTGGTTAATGATGCATATTAACCCTCGCGGCGGCAGCAACGGTCTCGAAAGGACAACTCGGTCGTTACCAGCTATACTGAACAACATATCCACCGATCATCGAATCGACGAAACGGTACGTAGACGAGTACGAAGTGAAATGGAATCCATCATAGTACGACGACTTATCGAGACGTCCATAAGTGGAATACGAAAGAAACGTTTCTCAGAGGCTCGGAACGCCGCAGACTCTCTTTCTAACGTCTATAAGAGAAGAGCTATCGGCTCCGCTCTTACACTTCTCACTTCATTTTCTTCCCTGTTCCCTTGGGCGCTCCGTCTTTCAAACCCTCTTGCATCGCTCAGGCGCGTTCTTTTGCAGCGACGCGTTCGTGACACTTTAGAGGAAACGTGGACCGACGGACTAAACGAAACCAAACGGTTCTTATCGCTCCTAGAATAGTTTTTGAAATATGCAAAAAAGATGGTACCGACCCATTCGATATCTATTTCGTACGATCGATTCGCGGATATAGCTGAGCGCTTGGTACCATCGCCCCCTTTTTATTGAATGCCTCGCTTTCCGGTATAGGCGGGTCGCGACGGAATTAGTCGACGAAGCGTTTTCTGTATTTCGTACCCCGGGAAAGCCCCAGCTTTCCAGATGGACAATATCGAGCCCCAGGGCTTTCGATACGTAATTACACGTTCGAAAAGAGAAATACTGCATATGCTCTAAGTCTACTCTAAACAAGACGGGCGCCTCTTCTTCTCCTGCGTACGTCGAGTTCGGTGTAACCATTAGCATGAGCCCATTTCGCTTGAGAAGAGAGGACGCTTTTACTAACATTTCGTACGGAAATATCGGATGTTCTATAATGTCAGCCATTACTATGACATCGAACATTTCTTCAGCGGGTAGCTCGAAGATAGTGCATCTTTTTACCGGAACGCCCGCGAAATATCTCGACGCCAGATCTACCGCTTGAATATCTAAATCGATCCCGAACGGCGAAGCGCCCAGTTGCTTCAAGCTTCTTAGCAAGAATCCATTACCAAACCCTATATCAAGGCATCGTTTTCCTTCCACGTTGGTTATTGATCTGAGCGTTCGTATTCTGTGGTCGCTGTCGGGATTAACGGGCTCAAGCATCCAGCGCCGCAAAGACTCTTCGTCCACTCGATGGCCTCTCGAAGTGTTTTCCCTATATCCGCGAAAGTAATCTGTATAAAAAAGATCCAGACGCTTCTCAGAGGGGGCGGGAGAGACGAACCAGAGGCCGCATGTTCCGCAGTATTTAACTTTCAATCTATCTGGACGAAGAAATCGTTCCGTCCCGACTGAATGGCATATCGGGCAATCCCGTTCCGCGAGATCGTCTAGGGGCCACTCAGGTATTCGATCGTCTAGTGCTGATAGAAGCGGTAGCAAACGTATTCCTCTGTGATTCTAGACCGGGCGGTCAAATGACTACGCAGTTTTTGTCGGTCATCGTCGCCTTTTTTACGTACCGCTCAACAATTGAGTCCAGCTGTAAAAGAGTTTTGCTCCAGTCGTATTCGAGTATAGTATCGTCCCATGTAGGTTCCCAGGGCGAGGGGTTCATCGCCTCTTGTTTCAGAGCTGCTACCCATTCGTCCTCATTCAAGGGCAGCAGGCGGACATGTGGCAGGCGAATCGTTTCGAGCTCTTTTAACGGAGACGCGAATACAATTTTTCTGGCGGCGCCGTATTCTATTACCTTTAGAGGCAATGCGTGGTCGGTAAACGGGCCATGTGCGAACGGAAGAACACCGACGCTGGTCGCAGCAAAAAAGGCGGCGATATTGTCCGAGGGAACGGGCCCCGTAAAAACTACGAAATCGCTCTTGTTGGCGTATTCTTTCACATCCGTTCCCGGCGTCGGTCCGACTACAAGAAGCTTACAATTTGTGACCTGCCGTCGTAACCTTTCGAAGACCGACACAATAAATGGGACGCCAGCATAAGAGGAATGGTGATTCCCTATATAGATAACGGAGAACTTGTTATCCAAGCCGTACTTGGACCGTACGGCATTCACCTTTTCCTGAGAGACGGAATGGTATTCTGAAACGTTCGTCCCGTTCGGCACCACGGTTGTATCCTGGAACCCTTCCTCGCCGAGTACGCCTTGCAGAGAATGGCTGATCGTAATGGCGTGGTCGGCTTTCTTCAATTCATCGAGAACGAAGGGCCTCGTCCGGCGCCAACCGCCGTGGCCGCCTGGTGTTATATGATCGTCCAGCACGTCGTAAATATAGACGGTTTTACCTCGTCGGCCGGGAACAGGAAATAGACCGGCATTGCTACTTATCAGGCAATCGAAACGGGACTCGGCCATAAAGCGCTGAAGCGTTGCCTGGTTGTATTTGCCGTTTATCGGATACGGGTAGAGAATGTGAGGAATCGTTAACGTTTCTATACTACTGTAGTAGCCGGAATGAGCTTTTCGCGTTGCGGTGGCGATGTTACTGGCCAATCCTCCCTTGATCTTGCTCAGTAGGCCGCCGGATAAACCGGGCCACCTCCATATCAGAAGACGGATGCGGTATTTCCCGGTGGACTGCAGGTGACGTGCGATCTCTATCGGTCGTGTCCGAAGATTTTCCTGGGGCGGAACATGCGGAACAACCAGAACGGATATCTTATCGTACGGTCTTGAAAACGTGTCGATGTTCGAAACCATTGAGGCCTTCAAGGAAAAACGAGGGGTGCGATCGAAACATCTGCCGCAGATATTCGTGGCCCGTTAGGAAAATGGGCGAAAACCTTCTCCATCGGTTTTCGAAAGGAGCACCATGATATCGGAGAAACGGGCGGCTCTCGGGACGGGAAATCGCGTTACGAATAAAGTGTAAGATGCTCGGATACCTCGAAATGTAGACTATCGCATACCGCTCGGTACCGATTTTTTTCGCTTTGTTATTCCTTCCTCGGAGGAATTGCACCGGTTCGGTTTTCGTGAGACTGGGAAACGGTACCGAAGAACGAAGCGAAGTTACAGACGAAGAAGCGAAAGACCCATGAAACAGATCGTACAATCATACCGCACGGGGGAACTCTGGCTGGCGGAGGTACCGGTTCCGGCGCTACAGGATGGAGGGGTAGTGGTCAGGACCGGGGCTAGCCTGGTTTCTGCGGGTACTGAGCGGATGATCATGGAGTTAGCCAAGAAGTCGCTGCTGGGCAAGGCGCGGGCTCGGCCCGATCTGGTGAAGAAGGTGCTGCGGAGCGTTCAGACGGAAGGGGTATCGCAGACCATGGCCAAGGTGTTTTCCAAGCTCGATACACCTGTTTCGCTGGGGTACTCGTGCGCGGGGACGGTGAGCGAGGTCGGGGCCGTTTCGGGGATCGGTATGGGGGAGCGGGTGGCCTGCGCTGGTGCGGGATATGCGGCGCACGCGGAATACAACTTTGTCCCCAAGAATCTCTGCGTGAGGATTCCGGACTCGGTGGGGATCGAAGACGCGAGCTTCACGACGCTGGGGGCGATAGCGCTTCAGGGGGTGCGGCAGGCAGAGGTCGCGCTGGGCGAGCGGGTGGTGGTGATCGGGCTGGGGCTTCTGGGATTGCTGACGGTGCAGATCCTGAAGGCCGCCGGATGCATGGTGCTAGGAAGCGACCTGGACCCGGAGCGGTGTCGGCTCGCCGAGGATCTGGGCGCGGACTCCGCGGTGGAGGGCAATCCGATCGAGGCCGCGCTGGCATTTTCCGGGGGACGCGGGGCCGATGCGGTGATTATCACGGCCGCTGCCAAGTCGAATCAGCCGATCGAGACCGCGGCCGAGACGGCCAGGGCCAAAGGACGCGTGGTGGTGGTCGGGCTGGTGGGCATGGATGTGCCGCGCGATCCGTTCTACAGGAAGGAACTGGAGTTGAGGCTCAGCATGTCCTACGGGCCGGGGCGCTACGACCCGGTCTACGAGGAAGGCGGGGTCGACTACCCCTACGGGTACGTGCGCTGGACCGAGCAACGGAACATGCAGAGCTTTCTGGAGCTGGTGGCGGCCGGTCGGGTGACTCCCGGTAAGCTCATCACACATCGCTTCGATATCGACAGCGCTCTGGACGCCTACACGTTGATGGAGTGTAAGAGCGGTGGCGGAAGCTACCTGGGAATCGTAATAGGGTATCCCGAGTCCGCATCGAGCGAGCGAGCGGCGAGGGAGGTGGTGATGCGGACTTCGACTCGCGCGGCGAGCGTGGCGGTCGGGTTCGTGGGAGCGGGCAACTTTTCGCGGTCGGTACTGATCCCGGCGCTGAAACGCGCGAACGACTGCGAGCTCGTCGGTGTCTGTACGGCCACGGGAATGAGCGCGAGCGAGACGGTCAGGAAGTTCGAGTTCGCCTACGCGACCACCGATCCGGACAGGATCATGCAGGACGAACGGATCAACACGGTCTTCGTGGCCACGCGGCACGACAGCCACGCGACGCTGGCCTGCGCCGCGTTACGAGCGGGCAAGCACGTCTTCGTAGAAAAGCCGCTCTGCATCAAGCCGGAGGAGCTGAAAGCCTACGAAGATGCGGTCCTCGGCGGTGGTGAGGGTGAGGGCGAGAATGAGGACGCGAGTGGGGCCAGAGGCCCCTGCCTGATGGTCGGTTTCAACCGGCGCTTTTCCTCGCACGCGATCGGCGTGAGGGAGATGTTCAGGCGCAGGGCGACGCCGCTGGTGGTGAGCTACCGGATCAACGCCGGGGTGGTGCCTATCGATTCCTGGGTTCAGGATCCGGCGCGGGGCGGCGGTCGAATCGTAGGCGAGGTCTGCCACTTCGTCGATTTCTGCGAGTATCTGGTGGGCGCGCCGCCGACGCGGGTGTTTGCGAGCTCGATAGCAACCGAGGACGCGCGTCACCTGTCAGAGGATTCCGTGGCCATCACCATCGACTACGCGGACGGGTCGCTGGCGGTCATCCAGTACCTGGCGCACGGCTCATCCGAAGTGGCCAAGGAACGCATCGAGGTCTTCGCCGACGGCGTGACGGCGGTGGTGGATGATTTCCGCACCACGACCTTCCACGGCAGCAAGCGACCCGAGATCCGCGGCAAGCAGGAAAAGGGGTTCGAGGCCGAGCTCAGGGCCTTTTTCTGGGCGGTGAAGACGGGGGGCGAGTGGCCGATCGCCTTCGAGAGCTTGATGCGAACGACGCGGGTGACCTTCGCCATCAAGGAGTCCTTGCGGACCGGAAGCCCGGTCGGCGTCGAGTAGAACGGGAACGAAGATGAACCCGATGCGGCTCATGCGCACGGTTCGCCATCTGAGAGCCGAGCAGATCGCCGGACAGGTGCGCGTGCGCTTGCAGCGCCGGTTCGAGAACGCCGCGGCGTTCGCCGAGCAGCCGGCTCCGGTCTGGCCCGGAGTCAAGTGGCAGCCGCGGGTGCCGTTTATCGCCCCGGCGCCGCCGTCCAATCCGCAAGCACGGGTCGTTGGAGGCGAGCTCGGCTTCCTGAACCAGACGCGGAAGGTCGGATGGCCGCCCGACTGGAATCGCCGGGACCCGCCGTTGCTCTGGCAATACAACCTGCACTATTTCGAGTACCTCTGGGAGCTGGACTACGAGCAGGCTCGAGAGGCGGCGCGCGACTGGATCCGGGTGCACAAGCTCGGGCGGGGGCAAACGGGGTGGGAGCCCTACCCCGTTTCCCTCAGGCTGGAGAACTGGTGCGCGGTGTTCTTCGCCAGGTTCAGGGCGCGGACGGAAAGCGATAGCGAGTGGCGCGATGAGCTGTGGCAGAGCATCTGGCTTCAGGCGCAGTGGTTGCTCGAACACCCGGAAACGCATCTACTGGGCAACCACCTGCTGGAAAACGGGATCGCGCTGGCGCTGATGGGAGCGTGCTTCGGGGGCGAGGCGGCGCGACGTTGGCGCGATGCGGGGTTGAGGATACTGAGACGGGAGATCGGCGAGCAGGTGCTGGCCGACGGCGCGCACTTCGAGCGCTCGCCCATGTACCAGCTGCGCGTAGCATATGCCCTGGCGCTTCTGGCCAACGGCGGCGACGCGGAGCTTCGCGAGCTGGTGGACGAGCCGCTGGAAGCGATGGCCCGGGCACTGGAGAAACTGCGCCACCCGGACGGCGAAATCGCGCTCTTCAACGACAGTGCTCTCGGAGTGTATCGAGCACCGGCCGAGGTCATCGCCTTCGCGGAGCAGGCATCCGGACGAAACCGCGGGGCGGATAAAACCGCCGGGGGTGCGTTCGCGCTGGCCGAGGCCGGTTACTATGGTACACGGGTGCCCGCGGAGCGCGGGAAACACTACCTGCTCTGCGACGCGGGTCCGATAGGCCCGGACTACATTCCCGGGCACGCGCACGGCGACATCTTTTCCTTCGAGCTTTCGTTAGACGGCCGGCGGGTGATCGTGGACGCGGGCGTGTTCGACTACGAGGCGTCATCGATGCGCGCCTATTGCCGCTCCACCGCCGCGCACAACACGGTGGAGATCGATGGACGCGACCAGTGCGAGCTGTGGCAGGCGTTCCGCGTGGGAAGACGCGGGCGTCCGCACGACGTGAGCTGGAAGCTCGACGAGAACGGGTTTCGGTTGAGCGGGTGGCACGACGGATATCGCTGGCTGAAGGAGCGCCCGGTTCACCGGCGGGAGTTTTCCTGGCACGACGCGGGCGTGCTGATGGTCCGCGATACCATCGAGGCCGACGGACCGGTGAGCGGCGTATGCCGCCTGCATCTACACCCCGACTGCGAGGTTCTGAAGATCGAAAGCAGGATGGTGACGGTCGGCTACCCGGCGGGCCGCATGACCATCGCCTTCGCCGGCGTGGGAGAGCTCGACGAGCAAGACGCTTTTTATTGCCCCGGTTTCGGTCGCCGGTTAGATAATCGCGCGCTGGTGCTCTCGTTTTCCGGAAGCCGCGTGCAGACGGGTTTCTGCATCTCATCGGAGCCGTTCGAGAGCTTCGACCTCGAGCTGGGCGCGAGAATACGGGACCGAATCATTGCCTGGTAAGAAACGAATCCTGTTCTTCTCCCACTACTTTCCACCCGAGGGCAATGCACCCGCGTCGCGGGTATACGAGATGTGCAAGCGGTGGGTGCGCCGGGGGCACGAGGTGACGGTGGTGACCTGCGTGCCGAACGTTCCCGATGGAAGGGCGTACGAGGGCTATACCAATCGGCTATCGCAAACGGAGCGGATGGACGGCATCACCGTGGTTCGCGTGTGGACCTACCTGGCGGCCAACCGGGGTACGGTGCTGAGAACGGCCAACTACCTATCGTACGCGCTGAGCGCCACCGTCAGCTCGCTATTCACCGAGCGGCCCGACGTGATCATCGCCACCAGCCCCCAGTTCTTCTGCGGTTGGGCGGGCGTGCTAGCCAAGCGGCTCAGGGGCGTGCCCTTCGTGCTGGAGATCCGGGATATCTGGCCCGAGTCGATCGTGGCGGTCGGCGCCATGCGGCAGAACCCGGCGCTTCGCCTGCTGGAGTGGCTGGAGGACCGGATGTACGCCGAGGGGACGCACATCGTGACCGTGGGCGAGGGCTACCGGGAGCAGCTGCTGCAGAAGGGGGTGCCGGAAAACAAGGTGACGGTCATCACCAACGGGGTGGATCGGGAGCTATTCGGACCGCGGGATCCGGACGAAGAGCTGAAGGCGAGCCTGGGATTGCAGGGCAAGTTCGTCTGCTCCTACGTGGGTACCATCGGCATGGCCTGCGGCCTGGACGTGACCTTGCGCGCCGCCAGACTGCTCAGGGAAAGCAGCAGGGACGACGTGGCCTTCTTGCTGGTAGGCGACGGCGCCGTGCGACAGGAGCTACAGGATTCGGCGACTCGACAGGGGCTGGACAACGTGGTGTTCACCGGCCGCCAGTACAAGTCGGAAATTCCTCGTTTTCTCTCCATCTCTAACTGCTGTCTGGTGCACCTGCGAAAGACCGGACTGTTCCAGACGGTCTTTCCCTCGAAACTCTTCGACGCGCTGGCCAGCAAGCGGCCGGTGATCCTGGGAGTGGAGGGATACGCGGCGAGCTTTATTCGGGAGTCGGGGGGCGGTATATGTATCGAGCCCGAAAACGAGCGGGAGCTGATCGAGGCGGTAGATCGTCTCCGGACCGAACCGGAGCTTCGGCGAACGCTCGGAGAAACGGGTTACGCGTATGTCCTGAAGCACTATGATCGCGATCGGCTCTCGGACGACTACCTGGGACTGATCGATCGGGTCTGCGAGCGGCGGTAGCCGCCGCGAGGGAGCGCCGTGATTCCGAACGGAATCGAATGAGGAACAAGCATGCCACCTGCCCTGGACAAGAGCGTCTGCATTCTCGGTCTCGGTTATGTCGGGCTGCCCACCGCCGCCGTGCTCGCTTCCCGTGGCTACCCGGTGCACGGCGTGGAGGTGAACCCGGAGGCGGCCAGGACCATCAAGAGCGGCAAGGCCCACATCGTGGAGCCGGAGCTGGACATCCTGGTGCGCGCCGCGGTTCAGACCGGCAAGCTGGAAGTGCACCCGACGCCGGTAAAATCCGACATCTACATGATCTGCGTCCCTACCCCGCTCACCGGGCAATGCGAGCCCGATCTATCCTATGTCCAGAGCGCCACCGAGTCGTTCTGCCCGCTTCTGGCCGAGGGTAACTTGGTGATCCTGGAGTCGACCAGCCCGCCTGGAACGACCGAGTGGATCGCCTCGATCGTACGGGAGCGGACCGGCCTGGAGCCGGGCCAGGTCTTCTACGCCCACGCGCCCGAGCGGGTACTACCGGGCAAGGTGTTACGAGAGGTGGTGGAGAACGACCGGATCATCGGCGGGATCGACGAGGGGTCCACCGAGCAGTGCGCCGAATTCTACCGCACCTTCGTCTCGGGCCAGATCCATATCACCAGCGCGCGCATGGCCGAGACGGCGAAGCCGGGGTAATCAGCAAGCCCCTGGATCAAGACCCCCCGCGTCGTCTTTACAGTCAGGGTGAAATATCGGTAGCGTAGTTGTCTGAGGGCGTGGTTAATGATGCATATTAACCCACGATACGACCCTGACTGTCGCGCCCCATCGCCAACACCTTTTCCTTCTGATCGTAGTGCGCGCATGCCAGACCCCCAGAGCCGAAGTTGGGGTCGGGTATGCCGTCGGCGTCGAGGTGGGCTACCGCGAAGTCCGTTCCCGTCGCGGCAGGGGTCGCCCATCCCCCGATCAGAAGAGTATCATCCGACAACACGATCAGCTCGGCGGCCGAGTCGTCGCCTCCCGAATCGATCATGGCGAACCCGTCCGTGCCGAAGGTGGTGTCGAGCTGACCCTCCGCGCTGAATCTGGCCACTAACATGTCGCTGGTGGCGTTGCCCGATTGTCCAACCGCTACGAGACCGCCATCGCTCTGCTGGGCAATCTTGCTGAAAACGGAGTAGCTACCGCCGGCCTCGACCATCACTAACCCCATTTTTCCAAAGCTCGGATCGAGAGCACCGTCGCTGGTGAAGCGCGCTACGAGCGCCTTGGAATCGCCTGTGCCGATTATTACGCCGGCCACCACGATCCCGCCGGAGGGCTGAATCGTCAGGCCCGCAAAGGTCTCACCCCCTCCGAGGTCGTGAAGCGCGATTCCGTCTACACCGAACGTCGGGTCCAGGCTGCCGTCGACGATCCCGGAGCCCGCGCCCCCGCTCGCATTCGCCCCAGCGGTGGCCGCCGCGCTGCCAGCCATGCCCCCCGAGCCGCTGCCGCCGCCGCTGGTACCCGAACCACTGCTGCCCCCGCTGTTACCCGAGCCGCTTTGGCCGCCCGAGCCACTGCTGGCACTGGCACCGCCCGAGCCACTGCTAGCACTGGCACCGCCCGAGCCACCAGTACCTCCAGCACCATCTGAACTACCATCGTCATCATCCCCGCATCCAAGCGCCACCACGACGACCGTTACCAGTGGGACTATCAAGAGTGCGCGCATCCTGGACCTCCCCATCGTCGAACATCATACTTCCTCCGCGCCGATACGGGCAAACACACCAAGCGGCACCGTGATTTCGCTACCTGCCCTCCGACGCCCCCCTTTTTCACCCTGTCCGAAAAGGAGACGTGCATGTTCACAACTCGGAGGCTGGATGGTTAGCATCTTGCGTATATGCAACGAAGCCTATTCCAAAGAGGTTATAGACTATTGACACGGCTCCGATCCGCAGGCGTCGGAGAGGTTTTGGCAGATGGTGATCTCCGCCGAAAAATCTACCAACTGGTCTACGAACGACTGGGCCTCGCATGTCGGCAGCGCTTCGTTGTCAGTGAAATAAAGGTTGCTTCCTACCGAGCCAAGGTCACCTAGCCCACGTAGATCGGTGAGCATTGGGTTTGACCTAATACCCAGGGAACCTCCAACCGAGGCGAGGTTATCTAGCCCGTCCAGATCGGTCAGCTTATTGTTATTGTAAATGCGCAGGCTTTCCCCGACAGAAGCGAGGTTGCCCAGCCCATGCAGGTCGGTCAAGGCCGGGTTTTGCACAATCTCCAGGTCGCCTCCGACCGAGGCGAGGCTACCGAGGCCGTCCAGATCAGCGACCGCCGGGTTTTCAATGATCAACAGGTCACCTTCGACCTGGGTGAGGTTGTTCAACCCGTCCAGATCGGTCAGCAAAGCGTTACCGCTGACGTATATATGGAGGCCCCCGACCGACGTGAGGTTACCGAGACCGTCGAGATCACACAGCGAGGCGTTATCGCTAACGGTCAAACCGTCTTTCGTGACGGAGTCAATACGATTCAGCCCATCCAGATTGGTCAGAGAGGGATTGCCGCTTATAAAAAGACCTCCTTCAAACGTTTCGAGGTTACTCAGCGCGGTCAGATCGCTCAGCAAGGCATTTTCTACTATACCCAGGCCCCCAATAGAAGTAAGGCTGCTGAGCCCGTCTAGATCGATCAGAGCGGCGTTGTTGTAGACATTCAGCGAGCCCTCGACAGAGGCGAGGTTGCCGAGTCCTTCCAGGCTGGTCAATGCGGCGTTGCCCTGGATGTAGAGGCTTCCTGCCACGGAAACGAGCCCATCTAGCCCTTCCAGGCTGACCAGCGAGGCGTTGCTGAAAATCCTGGAAGTAACCGGTTCGTAAACCTCCACTCCGTACCCGGGTCCGAGTCTGACAAGGCCCGGAACATACACTCCCGCGATTTCGGCCAGGTTATTCAGTCCGCCCAGGTCGGTCAGCGTGTCGCTGCCGAGGATGATAAGCGCTCCCACAGAAGCGAGGCCGCTCAGCCCATTCAGGTCGGAAAGCTCCGGAGCTGCTATCGCAAGAATCCCTGTTATAGAATGACACCCGGCAAGACGGGCCATGTCCTGATAGCTGGCGACCGTGAAGTCTCCGTCTAGGATACCGTTGGGACACAGGCGGTTGACGGTGCAATCCGCGCTGCAAAAACTGGTGTCATCCGTATCGCCGTCATCACACGTTTCGGAGCCGCATCTCACGCCGTCGCCGCATCCGGTAATCGAAATCGAAGCGGTGCAATCTCCCAGGCAATCGCCTATACAATCGTCCGTGTTTCCATCGTCGCAGGCTTCACCGTCTTCTACCATTCCGTTACCGCACACCAAGCTGGTTTCTGAAGCGGCGTCTACGCTTCCATCACCTCTTTCGTCCTCCGTCCCGCCCGGTTCGGTCGACGGGTCGTTCTCGGAAGAAGAACAGGCCAGTAGAGCCGCGCCCACTAACCCCACCAACAACGCTCTGTTTACCCCTCTGAACACGGCCCCTGAAAGAGAATAGCAGAAAGGCGCGGGTTCTGGTACCGGGGGGGCAGAAGGCTGGCTGACCCGGCTACGTTGGGCTTGTCCCTGGACGCTACCTTCCCATGATGCGTATGCGTCAACGGCCGGCATCTAAGGAAGGGTCGAATAGACGACCTCCGCGCACTCGAGACTGTCGGCGCACTCGAAATGCACTTCGTCGAGCGCTTGTTCGATGCACTCGCGTAACGCATCGTACGTGCCCGGCGGGCCGGGCAGCGACGCGGCGAGAGCGGTCGCGCAACCGTCCGTGAAGATGACTTGAATGGTGCTCTCGTTGGGTAAGCCGCCGCAGCTTCGGATCAAGTCGTCGAGGTCGCCGTTGAGCTGCTCTTGCGGCGTCACAAGACCCGACGAGCTTCCACAGCGCATCGCGCACACCGAGTCGCTCGGGGCACAGTTGCAGGCGTTACACTCTTTGGTACCGCGCTCCTCACAGGCGAGCGCGCCGGCGCCGAGTTCGAGCGCATCGGTCTTGCGGTCGCAAAGTAAGCGATCCAGGGCCACCGTCTGCTGCCAGTATGGGGCGTGTAGTGAATCGTCGAAGCAGCGGGCAACATCGCGATAGGTCTCGTTACTGCCGGGGTAGAAGCAAACCATACCAACCACGGGACAGCAGCTGCCCGCTTCCGGTATCGTTGGGGGACAGTCCGGGAGGTCTGCGTCCGTCGGCGCGGCGCCATTCGGGCACAGGGTCTGGTCCGAATCCACCCGGCGTACATCGACGAGGGATGCGTCGCCTATGGTTCCGCCGTCCCTATCACCACCTCCCGACCCCGCAAAGGCTCCGCTCGCGTTGCAGTTTTCCTCTCTGCTTTCGGCCACGGCACATCCTCCCAGCAACGCCCCGATCGCTGTAATCAATACGATTCGCGTTACCATGGTTCTCTCCTGTTCGAAGCACGCGTTCGGGCGCAAGTCGAGGCGGCGAATAAGTTCCCATATTGTATAACCCCGGAACAGCCACCATAGAGAACGCACCGACGCCGGCCAGCCCCTCCATACCCCTGGGTCTCTACGCCATCTCCGCATAATCCAGCTGGCAGACACAAGAACACCTGGAAAGCTCTAGTCCGACCCGCTTCCACACCGCCGCCGACTCCTTGCACAGGGCGATGCGGCAGGAGCTGTGCTTTCTGACCTCGGCGACGGCGAACCGGAATAGCTCCGCCCGCTCGTCCTCGGGGAAGCTGTACTTGCCCTCCGCCGGGTTCTTCTTTCCGGGCACGGCCACGGGCGGGAACATGGGCACCATCCTCTCCATGTGCGCCGGCAGCTCATCGCCGGTGGTCACCAGCTTGCGCCTGATCTTGTGGAACCCCGGCTCGAACCTGAGCGTCCCCAGGGTGACCCTCTCCGGGTTCAGCGCCTCGAAGACGCGCCCGATGGTCTCCGCGTACAGCTCCTTCCAGCCCAACACCGGCACGATGGGGTCCAGCCGGATTCTGACGGGGTGGCCGCCTTCTGGACCCTGGAAGAGGGGCAGTCGTCGCGGCTTGAACAATAACGGGCAGAGGCCGTCTGAATCATGGGAAGGGGATTGGTGCCCCTTTTTTCGGAAAAACTTGGCAAAAGGAGTCAGCAATGGGCAAAGGCGGCGGCAGAGGCGGCGGCGGTGGTCGCGGTGGTGGCGGTGGTGGCGGTAAAGGCGGCGGCGGTGGTCGCGGTGGTGGCGGTGGTGGCAAAGGCGGCGGTGGCGGCAAGGGAGGCGGCGGGACCGGCGGTGGGGGCGGATAGCCCAGCACGACCGGTAACCCATCGGGTGGGGGCAGAACGAATGCTCCTCCAAGTACCAGCGGGTAACCACCGACGATTTTCTTCGCTCACGGTTTCTTGAACACTAGCCGAACCGATAGTGGATGGCGGCGGTCGGCGGCGTGTTCCTAGCCGGGGACCGGCGGGAACACCCATTTCCAGATCCTGTGCGGCTGATTTCGGCCGGCGTGGACCGAGGGTAGGGTACCCCTGCCCCCGTCCCGGAAAACGCCGTGCATGGGGCGCCAGGGATCGCGGAACGGATATGCCAGAAAAGGTCGGCACCACACCGGTCAGGACGCCTTCAGGTCGGCCACGTTGCAGAGGTACAGGCTGGTAATGCGCGGCTTTTGCCCGCGATTTTCTTCACGAAATAACGTTACCGTCCCCGTGGGGTCGCCAGTTTATTTTCCGTGTCTTTCGGCGGTTTATTGCTTCAATCTTTCCGAGGGGACGGTCTTTGAGGGGCTCTGAGGGGCTCTGACGGCACCCGGGTTGCTACACCCCCTGTTACAGTCAGATCGGGTAGCAACGCGATCGCATCCCGGAGCGATCCGGGACTTAGCCCGCCGTAAATGCGTAACACCATGTCCAGGCTCTTGTGACCCATCAGCGTCGCGGTGTGCTATATCGGGGCGTCGGCGGCGGCCATAAGCGAGCAAAACGTCCGCCTCAACTCGTTGAAGCTGCACTCGGGCAGTTGCGCTCGGCGGCAGCCGGCCCGCAGGGCCCGGACTGCGCGGGGAGCGTGCCAATAAACAAACAGGGGATTTTTTGGTGTGCTGTCGGCCAACAGGAGCTCGAGGACCTCTTGCATCGTGCTAGTCAACGGGATCACCTGGGCGGCGCTAGTGGTCTTGGTGCCAGCTATCCAGACCGTCCTGACGTCCAGGCTGACGTGCTCGGGGAGAATTTTTTCAAAACTCGCTTTTTCGGACGCCGAGGTACAAGTCCCCCAGCAGGTGCGGCCGGGTAACCAGCTGACCTTCGGGGTCTCAATCCGAAGATCATCTTTCCAGCCGAAGGAAGAAGCACACGGAGGTTGTCATAGCAGAACGTTTGTGTTATCTATCCGCCCCCGGTGTGGCAAGTGGCGTCAGGCAACGGCGGACCGCGATTGAAACGCGATGGTCGGGCCAATGTGCTAGCGAACTGGCCGTGTAGAGGGTGCAGGAACAAAGAAGTCCAGGCCGACATAACAAAGCGTGCGCGGGCGTCAGTGGCCATGAAGCCGGATAGCTGACGGGAGATAGCTGCTACCGGTAGGAGCGGCACTGCGCATACCCGCTAGAACCACGGCTCTTCGTCGCCGTACTCCTCAAGGTACCGCTCCCATTTTTCCCGCGCTTCCTGCTCCGAGAGTTTCCTGGGTTGCTGGTCGCGCCATGCCTTCCGAAGCTCGTTCGCCCGCTGCGAGTGCGGCGGCGCTATCGGCGGTGTGCCGTGCGTGCGGACTTTTTGAGTGCAGAGAAGGTTGCCTTCGGGGGCGATCGAGAAATCGCATTCGATTGACTCGCCCGCGGTCAGCTCACCGTTTACGAAGATCCATCCGGCCCGCAGAAGCCAGGCCGCGAACGCGCACGTGATCGTACGCCAGTCGCGGTCGAACAGGTGGGTCTCTCGCGACTCTTCCCACACCGGCTCGTAGTCCACGTCGCCGCAGTTGTAGTTCTCTTCGTAGTCGACAAGAAGGGAGATCAAGAACTGGGCACCGAACTCGATGTGATCGGCGTCGAGCAACGGCCCGCTGGCCACCGAGAGCCTCCACTCGTCGTCCGAGCGAGTCGTCGGGTTTGCGGTTCGCAGGTCAACGATCACCTCGTCCTGCGAGTCCAGCGCCCTGCCAATGAGCGCTTCGGCGGCCCGGAAATGGTCGGCCAGTTGATCGCTGGAGAGCGGACGGCAGGCAAGTCGGGAATTCGGGGGCATGTGGAGGGGGACGAACCAGACGCGACCAAACTTCAGTATTAGTACAGACTGTCGTCGAAAGGCCTACGCCGGAAAGAGGTCATTTCCGGCATAGAAGGGAAAAGCATATAAGTATATGAAATTATAAGGGATATCGTGATTTTAGGGGTAGTATTTTTCCGGCATAGGGCACCAGCCGGGCTGGTGAAATTCGGAAGTTCCGCGGCGGGGGGCGGCCGGGAGAGGGCTACGCAGGGGCAGGCTTTTACGCCCGTGCCCGGCTGGGACGGGACTCGGTTCTTCAGGGAAAGGAACGGTGCGTCTGCGCCTCCCTGCCAGGCTTGGTCCCAGCCGCGACCTTCCGGGGCATCTAGCTACCAACCAAGTCCTCGGGCGCGGCGAGAGCTTCACGTAAGTGCAGTCGTTCATCTTCCCCGAAGGGGTAGCTCGTCGAGGCGCGAGAGGAGCGGAGGCGGTTCTCGGCAAGTGCTCCACGTGCGGTCAGAAGTTCGAGGCCGCCCCCAGCTGGGAGTGGGCCGAGCTTACCAAGGCAGGGGCGTTCGCAAGCTGGCCGTGCCCGGATTGCGAAGGCAACGGGCGGTGGACCCGGCCTACCTCCGTGCCGTCAATCCCTCCCGGCGCACGTCGCTTCGCGAGAGTTTTTCCCGAGCGCGTGGTCGGCGCGGCACCGGCGGAACCACCCTCGCGGCGCTCCGAGGCGAACGAAATTCGCGTCTGCAACCCAGAAGCCAGGGAGAGGAGAGTGGCCTATGAGGGACCTACCGCCTCTTCCGGGGCCTGGAGGATTTCCGGCCAGGTCGCCGGTGAGTAATACTCGGGAATTTCGCCGCCACCCTGAGTAAAAGACGCTGATCCTCGCGGGAAAGGGCAGCACAGGCCTCTGCAAGCTCCGGCAGTAAGGGACTCGCGGGCTCTGGTGCGCGCGCGGTAAAAACCGAGCCCAGGCCCACCCCCAGCGCGGCCGCTATCGCCTCGAGCTTGGGCAGGGTCGCCCGGTGTACGCCGGTTTCGACCCTTGCCAGGTAGTTGACGGTCACGCCAGCGGCCTCGGCCAGGCGATTCTGGGTAAAATCCTTCTGCCGCCTGAGCTCCGCGATCCGCTTTCCGACCGCGAGATAGACGGGTTCCACGTTGGTTTCGGCCATGCAGAGTGCCTACACGGCACTTGTCTGGCAGTGAATGGTCTGATAAACCTATGTCTACAGGACATAATTACCGGAGTGGTTATATGTATTGCTAAGTAGGACATGACATTCCCTCCGGTAATGTCTGTCCAACTTTTAACAGAGGGGTATTTCGGTTGCGCTTTTCGTTTAAGGGTACGGCAAGGGAGGATTCCATGACTAATTACAGACCTCCTGACCTACCCCTTTCTCGAAATGTCCGGTTTTCGGTTGCC
>CAYVFC010000164.1:0-16915 GCA_964450715.1 uncultured Sandaracinaceae bacterium
TTTCCGATCAAATTCTCTAACCTCACCCCCTCGGATCCCTCCGTTTTCGCTCGCCTTTTCGCCGATCGAGTTTTGGTACAATACGCGGTCACTCGTCGTCCATCGTCTCGTAATAGGCATCCCCGAGGTTGTTCGGATCGAACGCCTCCTTGATCAACCGCTGATACCGAAAGACGGATGGCTGCGGACTGGCGCGATGGATCCGGTCCCGCTCTTCTTTTGGCGTGGTCCTGCCGTCGGACCCGCGCGCCGCGGCGTTCCACTTCTCCATGCCCGAGGCCACCCACCCCTTTTCGCGGGACAGCGCCGTACAGGCATCGAAGAACTCGAGCGTCCCCTCGGTCGACTCCCTATCGTGGCAATCGAAACAGGTAAAGTTCTCCCACAGGCCTGTACCGCCGCCCCCCTGACCACCGATGGGCCCCATAAAGCAGTCCCCGCCGGCCTCCACCATCGCGCCCCGCTTTTCCCACTGCTTCTTGAAGCGCCCGGCTTCCTCCGCGTGCTGGGCGCCGTAGTCGATGGCGATGGGGAAGCCGAAGGCACCGTCATAGCCGCCGCCGAAGACCAGGTTCAGGTTCTTGTGTCCCAGCCGGAGTAGATACAGCAAAGCCCAGTCCCGGATCTCGGGCGCGTTCATGGCCTCGACCTTCCAGCCGCCGGTCCTTTTCAGGATCTCGTCGAAGGCCTGTTCCTGCCACTCGATATCCCGCCGGGTCATCCCCACCAGCACGATCTGAAAATCCCTCTCGCACTCCCGGGTGACGCGCTTCACCTCCGGGTCCTCGAGCAGCGCTTCAAGGTCTTCCAGCGTCCTGTCCGGATCGGTGAGTATCCTCACCATGGCGTACTTGAGCTCCCTGCCGAACATGTTGAACTGGCGGTGCGCCAGGTAACCGATGCCCGCGTCCCAGATGGCGTGTGCCGCGTCGGCCCACGCCTTCCACGAGGGGAAAGCCACCGTGTAGACTTGGAAGTTCTCGGGAAGTCGCGTTCGATAGGCCGGTATGATCCCTTCCACCGGAAGCGTTTCGGGACCCGGCCAGACGAAGAGCTTTATCGCGCATCGGGTGAACACGCCCAGCGATCCCTTGGCCCCCAAATATCCCCTGAACACGCCCCGCATGCTCGGACCGGGCCCCTCGCCGCAGTACCAACCGCAGCCCGACCCCAGCGAACCGGTGCGGAAGATCTCCCCGGTGGGCGTGACCCACTCCGCGCCCAGCAGGTTCTCGTAGTGCCAGCCGCCGTAGAGATTGCCGGGGCCCGACCCCAGGTAGGAGGTGGCGCTGGCCAGCGGCGAGCAGCTGCACCCCGAGCCCGGGATGTGGGTGTTCAGCCCTACCCGCATGGCCTCCGCCTGCAGGGTAGCGCCGATGACGCCGGGCTCGACCACCGCGAACATGTTCTTGCGGTCGATCTCGACGACGCGGTCCATCCGCCGCATGTCGAGCTGGATGGTGTCGTCCTCCAGCGGATACCCCTGGGCCGACCAGAAGGTGCTCGAGGCCTTGTAACGGATCCCGTGCCGGTTACACAGCTTCACGATCGCCTGTACCTCCTCCGTGCTTCCGGGCAGAAGAACCGCCGCCCCTCGCGGGGTATAGGTGTCGTAAAAAGGCCCCAGGTGGATCGCGGTGTGCGCTAACGAATAGACATAGGAGTCGAGTACCGCGGGATCGTCCGATAGATTTTTCGGGCCGACAATGTCTTCCAGAGCCGTATATATCTCTCTATCCAGCGTCATTTCGTCTGCCCCTTTTCGCCCGTCACGGCTCGCAGCGCCAATTCGGCGATGTCGTGAACCTTCATCGAGCCACCGCCCGCGGCGGCGGCATCGCTCAGGTTTCGCTCGCACCAGGGGCAGGCGCTGACCAGCGCGTCCGCCCCGGTGGATTGCGCCTCTTCTATCCGCTCCGCGGCCGTCCAGCCCGAGTACTCCGGATAGGCCTCTCGCACTCCGCCGCCGGCGCCGCAGCACCAGGCGTACTCCCGGATGCGCTGCATCTCCACCAGCTTCAGGCCCGGGATCGCTGCCAGGATCTCCCGCGGCGGTTGGTAGATCCCCCGGGCTCCGTTGTACCTGGGTTTCGGCGGATCGTGGACAATGATCTGGCTCTTGATCTTCTTCTCGACGCCTCGCCAGGCCACGTACGGCTCCCCCTGCCGCCCCAGGTGGCAGGGGTCGTGATAGGTGACGGTCAAGGGAACGCGGTGGCGAAGCCTGATCTCACCTGTCCCGATCAATCGCTGAACGAGCTCCACTGTATGGAGGATCTCCACCCCGCAATCGATCCGCGCGAAGAGACGCTTGAACGCGTGGTAGCAGTCGGCGCAGGAGGTCACCACGGTCCGGATGCCGCGCTTGCGCCATAAGCTCGTGTGCGCCCGGGCCAGGCGCTCGAGCGGCTCCCGGTATCCCATGGAGTAGACCCGGCCGCCGCAACAGATCTCCTTCTCGGCCATGATGCCCAGGTCTACGCCGGCGCCCTTCAGCAACCGGACCGCACCCCGGACCGCACCCCACAGGGCCCGGTCATAGCTGAACCTGCAGCCGGCGTGGAAGAGCACCTCGCACGGCTCGGCGGCCGCCCGCTTGAGGTCCAGCCCCTCGGCCCAGGCGCCGCGCTGCTTCCGGGGCCGCTGCATGGTGTTCTGTCTCCGGTCCAAACCATCGACGACCTTCTGATGCGCCTCGATCCCGTACCCCTCCTCGACCAGCCGGAACTTGAGCTCGCGCGCCATCTGAAGAGGCTCGAGGTTGTAGCGGCAGACCTTGCAGCTCACGTCGCACGATCCGCAGGTCAGACAGGTGAAGACGATGTGCTGTACTTTCTCCGAGTATCCGCTCTGTCCCTTGAGAAGCGAGCGAGAGACGGCGTAACGGCCGCGAGCGGAGTAGCTGTTGAAATTGTTGTGAGCGATGCTCGGGCAGTTCTTGGCGAACCGCCAGCTCTTCACCTGATCGAACGGTATCCATTTACAGTACGAGCACTGGCTGCAGCGCTCGGTTTCCGCCAGAAAAGCCTCGAGTGCCATTTCCGATTCTCCTCGCCCGCGATCCACGTCAGAAGCAGAGCTTGCCGGGATTCATCACGTTGTTCGGATCAAATATCCCCTTGACCTTCCGCGTGGCCACCATGTGCATGGCGTCCGCGTTGTAGACCATGCCTGCCCAGTCTCCGTAAGGCCGTGAGAAGAACGCCCCTCGCCTGTGAAGCGCCAGGCTCGCTTCCTCGAACAGGGCCCGGGCCCTGCGGGTCTCCTCGGCGCTGCTCTTATCGTAGGCCAACAAGAACTCGCAATGGCAGCACACCCCCTGATGCCCGGGCTGCAGATAGACGCCGAGGTCGGAGAGCGGAAAACCGTGCCGGTCGGCGAGCACCCGTACGGTTTCGATAAACCCCGGCGCCCTATCGAGGGTGGTCAGGAAGAACAGCTCCTCCGCATTCCCCTTCTGCTTCGCCTTCCAGTAGGGCTCGGCTGAAGTGCCGAGAAGCAGCGTCTGAAGCCTCTCACTCCTGCAACCCGGTACCCTCGACGCGATCTCCAGTCCGTATTTATAGGCGATATCGCGGATGTCAGCCTCCCGCGCCTTTACCTTTTCCCCGGCCAGGATCTGCCCCCCGGTAACACCGACGATCAATGCCCAGGGAGGAAGAAGCGCTTTCAGGCGGTTCACCTCTTCCGCTCTGCTCGCCAGCAGAGGGGCCAGGCCCGCTCCGTTGATCAGGAACAGCTCGTCGCCGAACCTGATCCTCAGAAGCTCGTAGAGAAGATCGACCAGGTCGTTCGCCTCGTCCGCCCTGACGATGAAGAGCTTTCTCGCCTCCGGAAAGACTTCGCACTTCACCGACGCCCAGGTAACGATCCCCATGCTGCCCTGAGCCGCGGATACAAACTTGTAGAAGTCGAGCTGCTGCCCCGGCCCCGGGCCGGTCACCGGTACCAGCCCTCGCTTCCAGTCGCTGGCCTTCTCCCCTCGAAAGAAACCCGATCCGCTGTAAAGCCTCTCTCCGCTTCCCCAGACGATTTCCAGGCTTCGTATCGGTTCAGCCAGGCTCCACTGGTAGCAGGGGGAGATGAGCGGTTCCCTTTCCAGCATACTAGCGAGCACCGACTTGTTCACGCGCGGCGCGAGCGGGGTATTGATGCGCAGCCCTATTTCTCGTAGCGCGGGCTGCAACCGGGCGTAGGTCACCCCGGGCTCGATAATCGCCAGTCGACTCCTGCGGTCGATCTTCAGGATCCGGTTCATCCGGCCCAGGTCGACGACGACCGCGCCGGGAACGGTAGGAAGCGTGCCCAGAGAGTGGGGCTCGCCCGAGCTCAGCGGAACCAGCGGCGTACGCGTACGGTTCGCCCAGCAGACGACACCTTGCACCTGCTCGGCGTTCGCCGGCCGGACCAGAAAGCGGGGAGACAGGAACGGTTTCGCGGAACGATGCAGGGAAAAGGGCTCCCGGAAAGGCGGGTTCTCGACGACGTTCATCTTTCCCACGATCTCGGCAAGATCAGACTTTTTATCCATCTACCATCTCCCCGACGGCTCCTTTCCGTCTACCGATTCCATCGGCGAAACTCACCGTCTCGTCACCGGTAATACCCCGGGACGCCACCGCTGGCGCTGGATCGGTTTTACAGCGCATATTCCAGTTCTTTTACCTTTACTTTTCTATCGCAACATGAGAGATTCTTCTCGCTTCACCTCCAGCTCGAACAGTTACACGACCGTCGCCAAACGGTTCTGAGCGAATGTTATCGAGGCATTCCAGACCGCGCTCCCGGAATTCACAGGGGTTGCCGTAAAAAGGAAGGACGTATGCCGGACCCATCATGCGAACGCTACTTTTCGAGTGGACAGACCGAGGCAGCCGACCCGATCACCGGTAATAGACCGATCAGACTGAAGTATCACGCCGGCGGACACTGGAAGGATTCGACCAGCGGCAAGCGCGTCCCCTGTTGCGATCCATCTACCGGCGATCTGATCGCGTACGCCCCGCTCTGCTCGGCGGGCGAGATCGAGGACGCGATCCGGGCGGCGTCGGCCGCCTACCCGGCGTGGTCGCGAACGCCGGTCAGCAAGCGGGTGCAGGTGCTCTACCGCATGAAAGCGTTGGTGGACGCCCATCTGGAAGAGCTCACCCATCTCTGCGCCACCGAAGAGGGCAAGAAGTGGGAAGAGGCCATGGGCGACATTCTCAAGGTGAACGAGGTGGTCGAGTTCGCCTGCGGCGCCCCCCACATTATGAAGGGCGAAGCGCTGATGAATACCTCGATCGGCTACGACACGACCCGGTACAACCATCCCGTCGGCGTCTTCGCGGGCATCGCGCCCTGGAACTTCCCCGCCATGATTCCGCACGGCTGGATGGCGCCCATCTGCATCGCTGCCGGCAACACCATGGTGCTGAAACCGGCCAACTTCGTGCCCCAGACCTCCATGCGTCTGCTGGAGCTGTGGCGCGAGGCCGGGCTTCCCGACGGGGTGCTCAATCTGGTGACGGCCGATCCCCCGGAGCTCGACCTCTTTACGAGCCATCCCGAAATAAAGGGAATAACCTTCGTGGGCTCGACCCGGGTGGGCAGGCACATCTACGCGACCGCGGCGGCGAACGGCAAGCGGGTTCAGGCCCTGACCTCGGCCAAGAACCACGCGCTGGTTCTGCGCGACTGCAACGTGGAACGGGCCGCGCAGGGTATCGTCAACGCTTTTTGCGGTTGCGCGGGAGAGCGCTGCATGGCTCTGCCGGTCGTGGTCGCCGAAAACGCAGTGGCCGATCGCTTGATCGAGGCGCTGAAGCTGGTCGTGTCGCAAATGAAACTGGGTGCGGCTATTGACAAGAAAACCGATCTCGGTCCCTTGGTCTCGAAGAACCACCTGGATTCGGTCCTGAAATGGATCGAAACCGGCGTCGAAGAAGGCGCCGAGTTGATCGTGGACGGTAGAGATCCCGAAGTACCCGCCGGCTGCGAAAAGGGCTTCTTTCTCGCCCCCTGCATCTTCGACAAGGTGAGCGAGGAGATGTCCGTGGGGCGCGAGGAGATCTTCGGTCCGGTCCTCTGTATCAAGCGCGTAGACGATTTCGCCGAAGGGCTGCGGATCATGAACGCCAGCCGCTATGCCAACGGATCCGTCATCTATACCCAGAACGGTCTGTACGCCCGCACCTTCGTCCAGGAAACCGACGCCGGTATGGTAGGAATAAACGTCGGAATTCCGGTGCCTATAGGGATATTCGGGTTCACCGGCCACAAGCACTCGTTCTTCGGCGATCTGCACGTCATGGGAAGAGACGGATTCATCTTCTTCACCGAGAGCAAGAACGTGACCAGCACCTGGTTTTCCGACCAGGGCGACGAGTGCAGAAAGGTCGACACCTGGGACGGTACGGTAAGCGGTCGCTAGAGCACCGAACGGGTCGAAACGTCTTTGAGTTCGCGAGGATAGAGGGACCAAATGCGGCTCTCGGCCCGACGAAGGAACGGTAGAGCCATTTCTAGGAGGGACGAGGCCGCAGATGGCCACTCTAGACCGCGAAATCATGGCGTTTTCAACCCGATCGGTGCTCTAGTACGTATTCCGGCAGAACGGTCACCGCGCTTCGCTCTTTCTCCTTTTCGGATCCGTCCTGGTCATCGCCGCCGCCGGATCAAGCGAGCAGCTTCTGCACCAGACGCACCCCGTCCATGGCGTTAACGACCCAGTGATCGGCGCCCACGTAACGGCACACCTGCTCGTCGAGCATTCCGCCGCCGATCACGATGGGGGGGGCACCCTGCCCTTCGTTCCCCGGAGCGCGCAGTGCCTGCACCGTATCCTTCATCGCGTCGAACGAAGCGGTGATCACGCCCGACAGGCCCACCAGGTCCGGCCTGACTTCGCGCGCTCTGGACGCGAAACCCTCCGGCGGTACGTCCACCCCCAGATCGATCACGGCAAAACCGTGGCAAGCCAGTAGCATCCCGGCGATATTCTTGCCGATGTCGTGGATGTCGCCCGCCACCGTGCCCAGCAGGACGGTACCCGCCGAGCGGCGCCTCTTCTTGCGCTTGAGCAGCGGCTGCACCAGCTCCACCACCTGGCGAAAAATCTCGCCCGACATGATCAACCCGGAGACGAAGAAATCGCCCTGCTCGTAGCGCTGGCCCACCAGCCGCATACCCTCGTTGCAGTCCTCGATGATCTCCAGCGGGTCGTCGCCTCCGGCGATTCGTTTCTTTACCAGGACCAGTACGGCGTCCTCTTCCAGGTCGGCCAGCAAGCCGACCAGCCGTTCGCGGGTCATGTTCGTCTTGGCGGGCATCACATCACTCCGGTTCCGGCCCCACCTGGGTAGCGAAGCGCAACCGGTCTGAGCGGGCGACGAACCAGCCCCAGCTGATCGGACTGTCGTCAAAGTCGTAGAAGACGTGCTCCAGGAAAAATGCGGCCGTGGGCACGGACGCCTGCAAAAGCTCGGCTTCGTCCGCCGTCAAGATGGTCGCCTCGATGCTCAGATCCCCGCGCTTGAGGATCGATTCGCCCGACCCGCTGAACAGGTGCTGCAGCGCGGTCACCTCCATCTCCGATTCGACGATGGGGCGCGTCGGGTCGTAGACCAGGTACTCGCGATGGTAAAAGGTCGGGACGTCGTCGGTACGCAACAGGCGGCGAATGAATATGGTCCGCTGCCCCGGCGACAGGGACAGCTTGCGCGCGATCCGTTCATCGGCCCGTACGATGCGCGTCTCCAGTAACTGCACGGTGCTGTGCTCCGGATCGCTGAACAGGCTCTGCAGCTCGGACAGCTGAAAGGTGGCCGCGCCCATGGCCACGGATTTCACGAAGGTGCCGCGTCCCTGCTCGGTGGTGACCACTCCCTGGTCGACCAGGATGTTGATGGCCCTCCGCACGGTCATGGGGCTCACGCGGTACCAGCGACACAGCTGAGATTCCGACGGCAACTGATCGCCCGGCCGCAGCATTCCGGTCGCCACGCCGCGGCGCAAAACCCTGGCCAGGTGGGCGTAGACCGGTTCGAACGACTCACGGTCCGTGGCCGGGATCTTCTCGAGAATTCGGGCCTGCGGGGGTCGAGCCATCTCCCTTCACCGCCACCGAAAAAATGCGACCCGGTGGCCTATTGCATACTTATATATATAAGTATATAAGTGTAGTCAAGCATCTTCCACCGGGCCGCTCGCCAGGGACTGCGGCCCTCGTGGTCCGGAGACGTGGAAACACTCCCCCGAAAAACCGACCGCTGGTTGCACCTGTACGGCGCGCGCCGACGCGTGATCGCCTGCGCCACCGTGATCGACGAAATGCTGCCCTACCTTCCGGCCGACGTTCCCCACCAGATCCTGGATTTCGGCCTGCATCTGCAACCCGAGAAGCTCAAGCGCGCCCTGCAGGAGCAGATCGACGAGGCCAGCCGCCACACCGATGTGGTCCTGCTAGGCTACGGGCTTTGCTCCATGGCGGCCGTGGGCCTGCGCGCGAGCAGCGCGGCCATCGTCATCAGCCGGTCGGACGATTGCATCGCAATGTTCCTGGGCTCTCGACGCGCCTATCGGCGACAGTTCGAGAAAGAACCCGGGACCTACTATCTGACCAAGGGCTGGATCGAGGTCGGCGATACCCCGTTCGACGAATACGAACGGATAGTGGAAAAGTACGGGGTCGAGCGGGCGGATAGGATGATCAAGCTTATGCTCAAGAACTATACGCGGCTGGCGTTCATCATCACCGGACAGGGAGACACCCGGACCTACCGGACGCGTACGCGGCGCATCGCCGACCGCTTCGGGCTTCGCTACGAGGAGATCCAGGGCTCGCCCGCTTTGCTGAAAAAGATGATCCACGGCCCCTGGGACGATGAATTCGTGGTCGTACCGCCGGGCCAGACCAGCACCTACCAGCAGTTTGCCAGGGGAACGGCCGAGCGCGGCGAAAGCGCCGAGCGCGGCGGGCCCGGCGCCCGGCTGGCCGGCGAGGAGCAGGAATGAAGATCATCGGCGAGAAGATCAACGGCACGCGCAAGAAGGTCGCGGCGGCGATAGCGGAGCAGGACGCAGCTTTCATCCGCGAGCTGGCCCGGCGGCAAGCGGAGAACGGCGCGGACTGGCTCGACCTGAACGCTGGCACCCATCCCGACCGGGAAGCCGACGACCTGCTGTGGCTCATCGAGCTGGTGCAGGAAGAAACCGATATGCCGCTCTGCCTGGACAGCGCCAACCCGCGGGCACTGGAAGCGGCGATCGACAAGGTGAAGAAGACGCCGATGATCAACTCCATAAGCGGTGAACCGGATAGACTAAACAATATCCTGCCGCTGGTCGCGCAATACGGCTGCGGGGTGATCGCGCTGGCCATGGACGGCAAGAAGATCCCCGACAGCGCCGGGGAGCGCATGGCGGTGGTGCGCCGCATCTTCGAGGCAGCGCGAGCGGCGGGCGTGGCCGACGACCGGGTATACGTGGACCCGTTGGTGATGACCCTGGCCACCAACATCGAGAGCGCCAACGTCACCCTGGATACCATTCGGGCCGTACGCGCCGAGTTCCCGACCGCGCACCTCTGCCTGGGCCTGAGCAACGTATCGTTCGGCCTGCCGGCGCGCGCGCTGGTCAATCGCACCTTCCTGGTGCTGGCCATGGCCGCCGGCATGGACACGGCCATCGTCGACCCGGGAGACGCCCGGCTGCGGGCCGCGATGCTGGCCACCGAAATGGTACTGGGTCGCGACCGGCACTGTCTCGAGTTCACACGGGCATACCGCCAGGGGTTGCTCGAACCCCAGCAGATCCCGCCCGAGAAGAGATGAAAGGGAGGTCACAGTGGACGTCTTGGTACAGGCTATAACCGAGATGCGCGAGCAAGACGCCGTACGGCTGGCGCGCGAACAGATCGACTCCGGCACGGAGCCGGGACAGATCCTGGAACGCTGCCGCGAAGCCATGGGCATTATCGGCCAGCGCTTCGAGACGGGGGAGTGCTTCGTGCCGGAGCTGATCCTGGCCGGCGAGATGCTGCGCGAAATTTCGGAGCTGGTGAAGCCGAGGCTCGCCGGGGGCGCCAGGGTCGAGAAGAAGGGCCGGGTGCTAATCGGTACGGTCGAGGGCGACATCCACGACATCGGCAAGGACATCGTCTCGTTCATGCTCGACGTGAACGGTTTCGAGGTGACCGACCTGGGCGTGGACGTGACCATCGACAGATTTGTACAGGCCGTGAGGGATACGCAACCGCAGGTGGTGGGTCTGAGCGGTTTCCTCACCCTGGCCTACGATCCCATGAAGGACACCATCCAGGCCCTGCAAGAGGCCGGCCTGCGCGAAGGGGTCAAGGTCATGATCGGCGGCGGCCAGATCGACGAGCACGTCTGCCAGTACACCGGCGCGGACGCCTTCGGCAAGGACGCCATGGCCGCGGTGGCCCTGGCCCGGCAGTGGATTCACTGAAAGAAAACGCGATGAGCGACGAGAAGCTCCAGGCCAACTTTCGGACCTTCCTCTCCCCTCCGGGCGTGCAGTTCGCCGATTCCGGAGCGGAGCGGGCCTACAGACAGCGGGCGCAGATGATCGTCGATGCGCTTCAGCTGAAAAAGCCCGAGCGTGTCCCGGTCTGCCTGACCGTGGGCTTCTACCCCTTTGCCTATGCCGGGGTGACCGCGCGCGAGGCCATGTACGACTACGACAAGCTGGCGTCCGCGCTGTTCAAGTTCCACGCGGACTTCGCGCCTGATTCCCTGCAGAACGCGGGCATCTACGGCGCGGGCAAGGTGTTCGAGATCCTCGACTTCAAGCTCTACCGCTGGCCCGGACAGGGGGTGCCCGACACCGCGCCCTACCAGTGCATCGAGTCCGAGTACATGCGGGCGGACGAGTACGACCGACTCATCGACGACCCCTCCGATTTCTTCCTGCGTGTCTACCTGCCCCGGATCTTCGGGGCGCTTCAGGGATGGAGCTCGTTGGGGTCGCTGACCGGCATCCTGGAGCTGCCCTTCGTCGGGTCCTATGTCGTTCCCGTCGGCATCCCGCAGGTGCAGCAGGGCTTCGAGAAATTGCTGGAAGCCGGTCGCGCCGCCCAGGAATGGATCGCCGCGGCCCGCGGGGCGGACATGGCCTCGCGCACCAAGCTCGGGCTGCCGCCGCTGATCGGCGGCATCACCAAGGCCCCCTTCGACGCTATCGGCGACACCCTACGCGGCACCCGCGGCGTCATGATGGACATGTTTCGCCAGCCCGACAAGCTGATCGCGGCCATGGAGCGCTTCGTCCCCTTGCTGATCGATCTGGGCGTAAACTGGGCCCGCCGGGTCGGGCACCCCACCGTCTTCATGCCGCTGCACAAGGGCGCCGACGGCTTCATGTCCAATGCCGATTTCCGGAAGTTTTACTGGCCCACCCTCAAGGCGGTGATCCTGGGGCTCATCGAGCAGGGGCTGGTGCCCTATCTGTTCGTGGAGGGCGGATACGATCAGCGTCTCGACATCATCACCGATCCCGACATCCCGGCCGGCCGCACGCTCTGGATGTTCGACCGCACCGACATGAAGGAAGTACACCGTCGCTTCCAGGGCTGGGCCTGCTTCGGCGGCAACGTTCCGGTCTCCGTGCTCAAGGCGGGAAAGCCGGCCGACGTGCAGGACTACGTCAAGCGGCTGATCGACGAGGTGGCCGGTGACGGCGCTTTCATCCTCTCCACCGGAGCCGTGCTGGACGACGCCTTGCCCGAGAACCTGCATGCGCTGGTCCGGACGGGCAAGCAATACGGTGTGTATCGCTGATGCCCCGAGGGAGCGTTCAACAGAAAGGGTGGGAGTGACGGGCGTGTCGCTGCGGTCACCGCCCGATCACCGCAAACCGGATCGAGATCGGCGAAAGGAGGAGTTCACCATGAAGCGGATCTGTTACCTGCTGGTATTCGACTTGATCACCATCGCACTGGTATCCGCCTGCGGCAGCGAGGGAATGGAGTCGCCGTACGCGCCGCAAGCGGGTGCCGGCACCGGTGTTCCGGCGGCCGGGACCGGAACGCCGAACGCCGGAAGCGCGGCGGCTCCCGAAACCATCGGCGGTACCGGAGGGGTATCCGGAGGCGGTGCCGGAGGGGTATCCGGAGGCGGTGCCGACGGGCTACCCGAAGGCGGTGCGGCGGGTGGCGTCGAGGCGGGTGCGGGAGGGGGAAGCCTTGCCGGCGACGCGGCGGTCCCCGATACAGGAGCCTCGGGAACGGACGCCGCGCAGCCGGACGCCACCGTACCGTTCACGGGCAGGTTTCCTGCGGTCGACGTGTGGACGGACGGCCCCTACACCGCCCGGACCGTCACCGGCTCGGGGCCGGGCAACGCTTACACCCTGTTCCGCCCGGAGGAGCTGGCGCCGGGCGGCGTGCCCAATCCCATCATCACCTGGGGCAACGGAGCGGCGACCAACCCGGCACTGTACCCGGCGCTTCCGCACCTGGCCTCCCACGGTTTCGTGGTCATCGCGGCCGACACCCCCTTCGTCAACGGCGAGATCCTACGGTCCGGGATCGACTGGCTGCTGGAGCAGAACCAGGATCCGGCGAGCCAGTTCTACCAGAAGCTCGATCCGGACAACGTGGCTTCCATGGGCTATTCCCTCGGTTCTCTCAGCACCTTCGAGATCGCGGACGATCCAAGGCTGACCACCACCGTACACATCTCCGGCGGCACCATGGCCGCCCAGGCCCATACCGTGGCCAACCTTCGCGCGCCGGCGGCATTTCTGTGCGACGAGCTGGAGACCAAGCCCAACTGCGATACCGACTTCACCGCGGCCCAGGTCCCGGTATTCTACGGCATCTTCCTGCGCGCCGGTCACGTGCAGACCATGGCGAACCCCTGGGCGGAGCTGTGGGAGGGCGCCGCAACCGGCTGGTTGCGCTGGCGCCTGATGGCAGACGAGAGCCAGAAAGCCCTCTTCGTCGGCCCCGACTGCGGGCTGTGCACGGATACGGAGAACTGGGTCGTACAGCAGAAAGATCTGCAATGAAGATGTAGCAGGCGATCCCCTGCCGGCGTCGGAACCGGCCGTGAGGCTACGGGTCCCGATCGCTCAGACCAGCGTCGGGATATCCAGGAAGGTCGAGGCCACGCCGAACCGCTGCTCTAGCAGCTCTCCCAGCGCCTTCACGCCGAGCATCTCGGTGTGGTAGTGGCCGGCATAGATGACATGAATCGTGCCCTCCAGGGCCCGGTGGTGGTTCCAGTGCTGGGGCTCGCCGGTGATCAAGCAGTCGAGCCCCTTCTCGATCGCCTCGTCCAGGCTGTCCGAACCGCCGCCAGACACGATACCAACGGTCGAGACCCGCTCCGGGCCGAAGGGGAGCACCTGGGTGGGACCTCCGATGCGCTCGCGCAGCCGATCGGCCAGCGACTGTACGGGCAGGGGCGCGGGCAAGCTGCCGCTGAACCCGATGTCGATCCCCTTGTAGCTGCCAAAGGGTTGCGGATCGGCGATATCGAGCAGGCGCGCCAGCCCGATGTTGTTTCCAGATTCGGGGTGAAGGTCCAGGGGCAGGTGGGCTGCGTACAGGTTCAGATCGTTCTCGACCAGGTACTTCACCTGCCGGTAGACCGGACCGGTGATGGCCGCCAGGCCGCCCCAGATCAGCCCGTGGTGCACTACCAGCAGCTCGCACCCCGCCGTTACGGCGGCCTCGTAAGAAGCCAGGCAGGCGTCCACCGCCAGCCCCACCCGCCTTACGGCCTCCGCCCCCTGCACCTGCAGCCCGTTGCGCGAAACGTCGGGTATCTCTCCCGCGCGCAGGTGCTCGTCGAGAAAAGCGACTAGCTCCCCGGTATCGATCTTAACCATTTTGTCTCCCCGTTCGAAGCCAGAATATTGCATAACCGTTACACAGACCACGGGTTAGGGTTAGGGTCCGTGACAAAATAACTCGATCAGATTTCGGAGCGCGACGGCCCCGGATGCAAGGCGCGACGACGAGAAATATTGGGGATATTTTGCGGTGCCTCCTTAGTCGCAGGCCAGATGACCGCTCACTTCACCGTGGTGCGGAAGTCCGAGGCGTTCTGGGGCGGGTTGAGCAGGAACTGCCGGTAACGGTCGTCGCCCTCTAGGAAAACCTTTAACCAGGACAGACCGTAGAGGCCCACCTGCACCGTGAAGGGGTTGGCGACGTTTAACGGGTCGTTAGCGTAAAAGTGGTCGGCGCCCGCGATCTCGAAGAGCATCTTGGGCGTCGAGGCGGGTATCGCATCGTAGAAGCCCTGCGACATGCCGCCGGCCAGCACGTCCATGGTGCCGGCAAACATGATGACGGGCACGGTATTGCCGGCAAAGGCGAACGCATTCATGTACCAGGGGCAGATCCCCAGTCCCGCCTTGAGCTCGGGATGGGCGGTGATGGTCAACAGGGTGCCACCGCCTCCCATGGACCAGCCGCCCACGGCCAGCTTGCCGGTATCGATCTTGCCCTCGATGGGGCTGCCCTGCCTGGTGTGCTCGGCCTTGATGGTATCGAGCGCGGCCAGAAGCGCCGCGGAACGAACCTCGGGCAGGTCGCCTCCGGTGTTGGTGCCTATGGTCAGCACCACGATGCCGTGCGAAGCCAGGAAAGGTCCCCAGTTAGCTATGGAGCCTTCCGGCGAGACGAATCCCGGCACGATGGCGATGGCGGCAAAGGGCGGCTCGGCGTCGGTCGGGTACCAGAGCGTCTGCGTACCGTACTCGGCCGGGTCACGCAGACCCTGAGTCGTGCTCTGCACGTCATAGGGCCCGGCCTGACTGGCCGACTGGGCGGTGGGCGCCGGCCCGCGGATGAAGTTGTTGTTTTCGAGGGTGCCGCCGGCCCCTCCGCCACCGATCCCGCCGCTGTCCACGATCCCGGTCCCGCCGCTTCCGGCAACCGGAATCCCTCCGGTGCCGGCCACCGGCACTCCGCTGCTTCCGGCGACCGTCTCTCCGGCTGTGCCGGCGCTGCCGCCGGTGCCCGCGATATCGGACGGGTCGACGCTGCCGGCGGCACCACCTACGCCAGCGGTGCCGCCGGCGCCCGCGGGCAGATCGGTTTCACCGGCGCCTCCGCCGACGCCATCTCCGCCGGTCGATACCGTGCTGCCGTCGCTTCCCTCTGCGCATCCGAGCGCCGAACAGGCCGCCAGCGCCACGGCGAAGAAGACATGGTTGAGCTTGTACATGGGCATCGATCTTCTCCCTGAGACGAATAGGGGAAAAAGGCCCCGGTTGACGCCACGCCGTCGACCGGTCCCACCTTCCTTTCCTTTTAACCTTTATTAATGAATGCCTGCCGCCGACCGCCCCGTGGCAGTCGGAGCGAATAAAGGGCGCCAGGAAGCGAACCATACGCGTCTCCGCGATGCCGTTCGGGCCGAAAAACGGTCCTCACCGGTCGTTTCCGGCACGGAGTTGGCTCGAAACGCAACTCCGCACGCGTTTCGAGGCCCCGCGAGTACCGACTGCCCGTGCCGTTGGCGACCGGGTGGTGTAGGATGCCGGCCCATGCTCGAACCGTTCACGCAAAACGGAATCAATCCTCTGACCTTGGCGGCAGGCGCGGCCGCGCCGCTGGCGGTCTTCCCCTTGAACCTGGCCGCCCGGGCCTCGGCGGAAACGGTCGACCGGCTGGTGGCCAACACCCTGCTCACGCCGCCGCCCTTCATGCGCAAGCGGTCGTCCACCGAGTCGCTGAGCCACGCGGACCGAATGACCGGGTTGAAGCTGGTGGGAGATTTCTACCGCTCCGAGGAGACGCCGGGCCAGCGGCCGCCGCTCTTTCCCCGGCCCGAGCCCATCGATCCGAGGGTGCGGCAGGTAGGCGCGTTTACCCGCGAAGGGGAGGTGCTCGAGCTCAGCTGGCCGAGCGCCTTCGAGCCCATCTGGTCGACCGAGGCCGTGGCCGAGAAGGTGCTGGCAAGCCTGCCGCCGGGCTCGCAGATCCCGGAGGAGTTCGGCCGGGTCTTCGGCGATAGCTCGCAAATCGATCGCCGCGGCACCTTGCGGGACAAGTATTTGGGCGTGAAGAACAACGGCATTGCCCGGGCGCGCTGGTTCCGCCACCGGCAAGGGCCACGGCCCTGCGCCGTGCTGTTGCACGGGTACATGGCCGGCTACTTGCCCGTGGAGCGCTGGCTCTGGCCAGTGGGGCGCCTCTTCAAGGGCGGTATGGACGTGGTGCTGTCGGTACTACCCTTTCACGGGCCGCGTCGCGACACCCGGCGCGGCATGATGCCCCCGGCTTTCCCTTCCAACGATCCCCGTTTCACCGTGGAAGCTTTCCGGCAAGTGGTCTCTGATCAGACTGCACTATTCGACTTCCTGCTGGACGGACGCGCTACCTCTCTCGGCATCATGGGTATGAGCCTGGGCGGCTATAGCGCGGCGTTGCTATCCACCATCGAACCCCGCCTGAGCTTCAGCGTGCTGTACATCGCGCTCGCGCAGATCGAGGACTTTGCGCTCCGCTTCGGCCGCATGGTGGGAAGCGAGCAGGAGCAAGCCGAACAGGCCGAGGCACTGCGCCGCGCTCAGTGGCCGGTCAATCCGCTGGCCCGCCCGCCGCTGCTTCCCCCGGAACGGGTCAGGGTGATCGGAGGCACCTACGACCGGGTGACCGGCCTCTCGCACGCGGAGACGCTCGCCAAGCACTTCGGCGTCTCGGTGGAGGTATTCGACGGCGGCCATATTCTGCAGGGCAGCCTGACCAAGGCCTTCGAAAGCGCGTTTCAGATGCTGGAGCAGTCGGGCTACTGGTCGGCCGCATCGTGAATCGTAGGGCCGGGCCTTGCGCCTAATCATTCTACACATCTAGGTTTCTTGCTTTTCGGTGGGGGCGCGGGCGGTCCGGGGCCGAACGGCGGGGGACGCGCGGGTTGCATTGGCCCGCCCGCGAAGGCTATTGGACTGGCGGGCC
>CAYVFC010000165.1:0-4856 GCA_964450715.1 uncultured Sandaracinaceae bacterium
AGAAGTTACCGCAAGGGGCCACCATTACAGTTGACCAAGTGGGACACACCCGAAATATTGGGGATATTTTGAGGAGGAGCAACGCAGCAGCCGGGGCCGTCCCGCCCGAAAGATGGATGAGTTATTTTGTCACGGACCCTTAGGACTCACCGCAAAATAAACGATAGCGTAGATATCAAGACCGGACCGAGCGAAATCGGCGGACCGGAGCCCGGAAACGGTCGACTTCCCGGTCGAGTTGTTACGGCTAGCCCACCGGGTCCTACCATTATAGAGTCCGGGCCAGGAGCCAACGTGAAACAGAAGCCGAGCGACGAGTTCCTGGAAACGAGAGTCACCAGGTACGACGGTTGGTTGAAGGACGAGCGGATCTCGTTTTCCTCGAGGGTGAGACGATGAAGTACGAGCCAAACGCCTGCTACGGCTGCGGGCTCTGCGTTACCGCCTGCCCCCAGGAGGCGATCTCCATGCAGCGCCGTTCCCCTTAAGAGGGTGGGGTCGACGACGCGAGCCTACCGGCAGCGGCGATCCCCAGTTCCTCCGTGGCACCGTCTTGGCCGGTTACTGCTGGTATACCCTTACGTAGTCCACGTCCATGTAGGCGGGAAACGGCGTGGTGCCGTCGGGGTCGCCGGGCCAGTCTCCGCCCACCTGCATAGAGACGGCAAGCCAGAAGGGATCGTTAGCGCCGGCGGCGGCGTTAACCGCGTAGTGCTCGGTCATCACGCCGTCGACATACCAGTAGAGATCGGTCTGCGTCCAGGTGAAGCCGTAGACGTGCCAGGTGCCGTACAGGTCCGGCATGGTGTAGATCGAATCGGCTCCGGCCGCGCCCTCCACGAAGTAGCACACGCCGCCGGGCACCGGGTGCGTGTACCCGAAGATCTCGCCGTCGATGATCTCGAAGATGTCCCACTCCGGCGGCCAACGGACCGAGCTCGTCAACCAAAGAGCCGGCCACAACCCCTTGCCCGCCGGCACCCTGACGCGTGCCTCGAAGTAACCGTGGGTGAAGGTCCCGTTGGTGGTGAGCCCGCCCGAGCTATAGGGTTGCCCGTTGGTATTGCTTCCGTCCGACGGTTGCGCGGTAAAGGTCACCATCCCGTTGTTCACGCTGACCGCTTCCGGGATGAATGCCTGCTTCTGGCCGGAATCGCTGTACCACTGCACGCCGTAGGGCGCGAGCGTGTTCCACTTGACCGTGTCCAGCGTGCTGCCGTCGAACTCGTCGCTGAACGCGAGCCCGTAGCCGGACGGGACGTAAGCGGTCCCGGGATCGGGAACACCGTCGCCGCCCGCCTGATCGGGCACGCAGTTCAGGCCCACGGCGCGGTAGTCGTCATCGCAGTCGCAAGCTGCCCAGCCGTCGGTGATCGCGCAGCTGCCGTGACCCGAGCAGGATTGCCCCGAGCAGGAATTGCTGCCGATGGTCAGCCCGACGCTGACGCTGGTCGTGTTATCGAAGGACTGACCGGGCGGGCTGTCCCAGGCGTGTATGGTCCAGGTAGTCGCTCCCAGGGGAAGGGAGGAGACGTCGATGGTCATCGTATACGATCCATCGCTGGCGACAGTCGCCTGACCGAGCGGGGGATTCTGGTGTTGCGCGTGCCAGACCTCGACGTTCATAAAACCCGGCGCGCGTCCGCTCACCATGACCTCGCCCGCGACCGTGTCCCCGTCGCCCGGCGTATCGAGCGTCAGAGTATAGTCGGGCAAGGGCGGCAGAGATCCGTCCACGTCGGCGGCGGCGTCTGCGATGGTGGCGTTCCCACCGTCGGTTGCCTCCTGCCGACCGGCGTCGTCGCCGCCAGCGCCTGCTCCACCGTCGGCACCGCTCCCCCCGGTTCCACTGCCGGTGATGTCCCCGCCGACGCTGCTGTCCCCTCCGGCGTACCCGCCCCCTCCGACCGACGGCTCACCGGCCGCGCTGCCACCGGTGCCGCCAACCCCGGCGCCAGTGCCTGCAGCGCCGGGCGCCGCGTGGCCCGCGGACGGGACGCCGGGCCATGCCGAATCGTTGCCCGCGTTCGCGTCCTGCCGCGTACAGGCCGAAGTAACTATCAACAGGATCGCAATGACGATTCCGCTCATCCCGTTCACCTCCTGGTTCGGTTCACCGCTCCCAGAAGATGAGGGTGGCGATTTTTCGCCCGGGGAGAAGGTGACGCGCAGGCCACCCTCGCGGCCGCGGAAAATTTCACCGAACGGGAATCGGGACCCCGCCTGGTGTCGGTGGATGAGCCGACGGCGATACGCTCGAACCGGCTCCGACGCGTGACGACAATGAGAAGGTCAATAAACGGCCGAGGCGTAGATACTCTCTATCACCCTATGGTAGGCGAGCCAGAAGCCCAAAGCGAAGGCCGTGCTGAAAAAAAGTCGCGGAAAACGCGGCGCTGAAAATCACCCGCTTGCTCTTCGCCCGCAGGTTCTGCTCTGAACCGTCGCTCTTTATCAGGGCGTATCTTTTTACCACTTCTATCGGGCAGATGACGGCTATGGCGAGAAAGGAAACGACGGCCGCTATCTTGACCCAGTGAAGCGCAGTCAACTCCTCGACCAGCGTGGCCATGAGAATGCCGGAAACGACGATGCCCAATACCACGGGTATCTCTATCAAGACGTCTATCCAGTAGTGCAGGGTGATGGTCGCGCGATGCGCTGCTTCGTCCTGCGGATGATAATGCGCGTACAACTCGAGCACCGCCTCGGCCGCGTAAAGACCGATAAAGACGGAAATGAACGCCAGATGAACCACGGCGAGGGTATTGATTGTCGGTATCATTTGCGCCTCACATAGACCCCAGAGCGATTTCGCGGCCCTCTACCCCGGTCCTCTTACGAAAACGGTAGCACCTGGCCAACTGCGTTCAGGAGATGATCGCGGTCAACGTAGGAGCACTAACCCCACCGCTCGGAAGACCGTCCGTAAATTTCACAGCCCGAGCTGACGTTTCTTAACTGTTTCGCACTATTGGCGTCCCGGTTGTGGTATCAGCATGACCCGAGAGTTATGGTGGCGGCGGCCGAGCCGCCGGCAGAGGTGTTGCTCGTAGTACCTACAAATTTCCCGGGGATTTCTGAAGATGATCGCTACGACCTTCCGACGGTACGTACGCTATGACTACCTGGCTCCAGTGCGGATGAAGGAGTGTGGCGAGAGTCAGGTTATCGAGGCCCGAGCCTATAACCTGAGTCAGGGTGGGATGTTCGCCGGTGTGCAGTGCTATCTCCCTGTGGGAGCCGAGGTTACCTGCGCCCTGAACATGGAGGGTACGACCACGACGCTGCGCGGTCGCGTGGCATGGACCGGCGAGCAGTCGAACCGACGAGGCGAGGTCGGCAAGGGCATCGGGATAGCCTTTGAGCGGCCATTGCCGATTGACGAGATACGGCTTCAAGAGCTCACATCCCGTACCTGGTCGAGCCCGAAGATCGAACGGCGATTGCCCCCGAGCGGTGGAGAACTCGTGGCTGCACCTGGGCAGCGCGACGCTGCCCGCGCCGCGGTCGACGAACCATCGCCTTCGCTTCCGGACCGATCGGGGACGCGACTCCGCCGCGAGGTAAACGATCGCGATCCGACTCTTCCGTACATACGTCCAACTTGGACGAACATCGGCGAAGCGTCGAACTACCAGATACCAAAAGATTTCGACCTCACGGCGATAGCGTCGTCGTCAATGGCGAAGCCGTCCGCGCCGACCTCCGGAGCCGTAGAATCGGTTTCGAGCTGGACCGAAAACACCGAGCGTTTCAGCATTCCCTGGTGGAATCGCATCTACTTCCGTCTCGCGAGGGCGACGCAGGGTCAGGGCCGGTGGTGGCTGATCGCCGCGCTCGGCCTGGTAGGCGCGATTGCGGCGCTGCTTTCTGGCGCCCTCTCCTTTCGGCCGGACCTGATTCGCGGCGCCGGCTCCTATCTGGCGATGGTACGAGAAGCACCGTCGTTCCCGGCGTCCGTCGGGGCCGACCCGCTACCTCCGGCGCAACCGAGCATGACGCCACGGCCCGCGCTTCCGTTCGCCGGCGTGGGCGATCCCGAGCTCGGCGAGGGCGACGTTCGCCCGCCGCTCGAAAACACCGGGGCAGAACCGGTTAGACGATTCGGCGAGGCTCAGGGATCTGGAACGTCTGCTGCGACCGAGCAGGCCGACCCGACGGGCGAACCGATTCAAACCGCGGAGAACGATGAAACCGGTCCGGCCAATCCGTACCGAGAAGGACACCAGCCGGCGGCCGCGCCGGAAAACGAGCCGACAGCCAATCCGTATCGAGGGGAGCCGCGCGTGCAGGCGGCCGCGGTCGAGGGGTCCGAGGCGCTGGGCGTCCACCAGCTGGCCGACGGCCAAGATCCCTTGATACCCGAGAGCGCGGAGCAGCCTGCCGAGCCGGGCTCCGATCCAGAATCGGAAACGATGGTCGAGCCTAGCGAAAGTCCGAGCGATGAACCGGCTGAAGAGGCGAGCGAAGAGCCGTTTTCCGGCCCTCGGGTGCGCGCCTTAGGCGCGAGAATCGACGTCGACATCCCGGTTCGGGGATCGCTCGCAGGGCTGGATTCGTATCGCCTGACCCGACCAAGTGGCGTATCGATCGACCTGCCGCGCCAGCCGTTGAAGATTCGCTACGGTATGTACCGCATCGACCGTCTCGGAATCCGACGGATATGGATCCGCAAGTACAAGCACGGCGCTCAGGTTCGAGTGGTGACGGACAAACCCTTTGGTTCCTACAGCGTGACCACCCGGACCGAAGCGATTCGCGTCACTTTCCGGCCCTAGAGAGGCGAATCGCTTAATATTCTACGGCGTGTTTCGGGGGGGTGTGGGGGGGGGGGCGGGGCGGCCCGCCCCACC
>CAYVFC010000165.1:4866-16857 GCA_964450715.1 uncultured Sandaracinaceae bacterium
CGGCCAGGCCGCGCACCAGCCGAAACACGCCGCTCGATTTAGCGGATCGGTTGCCTCTCGGAGCAGAGCTGTCCCGATGCTGGCCTTCCGAAACCGGCTTTGCTCGTCAATTCCTCGATTGCTCGACGGCCCGCCCATTGACAGCCGCGCGTCGCACGGCGATTTTTCCCTATGGAAGCGAGACGCTCGCCGCTCGCTGCGCCGTCGCCCACCGGGCGGACAGAAGGAAGGACGGACATGATCACCAAGCAGCAAGCTCTCGACTATCACGCCCGCGAAAAACCCGGCAAGCTGGAGATCAATCCCACCAAGCCCTGTACCACCCAGCTCGATCTTTCTTTGGCCTATTCGCCGGGGGTCGCGGAGCCCTGCCTGGAGATCCATCGCGATCCGGCAACGGTCTTCGATTATACCGCCAAGGGCAACTTGGTGGGGGTGGTCTCTAACGGCAGCGCGGTGCTGGGCCTGGGCAACATCGGCGCCGAGGCGTCCAAGCCGGTGATGGAGGGCAAGGGGGTGCTGTTCAAGCGCTTCGCCGACATCGACGTCTTCGATATCGAGCTCAACACCTCCGATCCGGCCGAGGTGATCCGTTGTTGTCAGCTGCTGGAGCCAACCTTCGGCGGCATCAACCTGGAGGACATCAAGGCGCCGGACTGCTTTCTGATCGAGCAGACGCTGAAACGCACCATGAACATCCCGGTCTTTCACGATGACCAGCACGGTACCGCCATCATCTCGGGAGCGGCGCTGCTCAACGCGCTGGAGCTGGCCGACAAGGAGATCGACAAGGTGCGAGTGGTCTTCGCCGGCGGCGGGGCGGCGGGGATCGCCTGCGCCCGCTTCTACTGCGCGCTTGGGGTCAAGCCGGGGAACATTCTTATGTGCGACTCCAAGGGGGTGATGTACGAGGGGCGGGAGGAATACAACGAGTACAAAGCCGAGTTCGTGCGCAAGACCGAAGCGCGCACCCTGGCCGATGCCCTGAAGGACGCCGACGTGTTCGCAGGCGTATCGGTGGCCAACACGGTCTCCCCGGGGATGCTCCGTACCATGGCCCGAGATCCCATCGTCTTCGCCATGGCCAATCCCGACCCGGAGATCGACTACGAGCAGGCACGAGCCGCCCGCCCGGACGCCATTTTGGCCACCGGGCGCTCGGACTTTCCCAACCAGGTCAACAACGTGCTGGGCTTTCCCTTCATCTTCCGCGGGGCGCTCGACGTGCACGCTTCGGCCATCAACGAGGAGATGAAGAAGGCGGCGGCCCTGGCCCTGGCCGAGCTGGCCAAGCTGGACGTACCCGACGAGGTGTCGCGGGCCTATGCGGTGGAGAACCTCCGCTTCAGCCGCGACTACATCATCCCCAAGCCTTTTGACACGCGGATACTGGTCTACGAATCCGCCGCGGTGGCCGAGGCCGCTATCGCTAGCGGCGTGGCGCGGCGCCAGGTCGACCTGGACGAGTATCGCAAGCATCTGCGGGGCCGAGTGGGCCGAGGGCGGGTCATCCTCGACGTGGTCACCGAAAAGGCGCGCAAGGATCCCAAGCGGGTGGTCTTCCCGGAGAGCGCATCGGTGCGCATCCTGCGGGCGGCGCATACCGTGGTGGCCGAGGGCATCGCCAGGCCGTTGCTGCTGGGAAATCCGGACGAGGTGAAGCGGGCGGCTTACGAGCACGAGGTCGACCTCGACGGTATCGAAATCGTCGACCCCCTCACCTCTGACCGGCGCCAAGCCTACGCCGAGCGCCTGATGGAGAAGCGCCACCGCAAGGGGGTCACCTGGGAACGGGCGCTGGCCACCGTGCGCGACAGCACCTACTTCGGGATGCTCATGCTGGAGACGGGAGATGCCGACGCCGTGCTCTGCGGCATCGAGTCGGACTACCCGGAGACCATTCGTCCGGCTCTGCAGGTCATCGACCTCAAGCCGGGTATCCACCGGATAGCTGGCTTGTACGCCATGATCCGGGGCGACCAGATCTTCATGTTCGCCGATACCACCGTGAACGTGAACCCTACGGCCGAGGAGTTGGCGGAGATAGCTCTCAGCGCAGCCGACGTGGCCCACGCCTTCGACATCGAGCCTCGCATCGCCATGCTCTCCTTTTCCAACTTCGGCTCGGCTCCCTATCCCGAGTCCCGCCGGGTTGCCGAGGCCACCGCCATCGTCCAGAAGCGCGCTCCCCAGCTGATGGTCGACGGTGAGATGCAGGCGGACACGGCGCTCTTGCCCGAGTTACTGAACCGCTACTACTCTTTCTCGCGCCTCGAGCGACCGGCCAACGTCTTTATCTTCCCCGATCTGAACTCCGGGAATATCGCCTACAAGCTGGTTCAACGCCTGGGCAACGTGCGCGCGGTGGGTCCCATCCTGATGGGCCTCAGCAAGCCGGTTCACGTGCTGCACCGCGCACTGGAGGTCAACGAGGTCGTGGACATGGCCGCCATCGCCGTGGTGGACGCCCAGAACCGGTAGCGTAAAGCTCGCTTTGCAGAGGGGGCGCTGTGTTTCGGGTCAAGGCCGGATATTTCGAGGAGGAGCAACGCCGCGCGCGACGAAAGGGCCAGGCGAGGCGGTTCAACTCTAGCGAACGGTGGGGTGAAGAACATTAGTACGCGACCATCGCCTTTCCGAACACGAATGAAGGCTGCTTTCTTGGGGACGAATCCGATGAGCTCCAACGATTCCGAAAAAAGCGTCAATATCTTCGGTGTCGAATACCGGCATTTTCGTATTGAAGGCGACCTTTATTTAACCGAATTTGGTCGCCCTTGGCTCGAGCACCTCAAACCATCAAACTGGAATGATCCTCAATGGCTACGGAACAATCCGGATAAAGTCCTTGAATTGCCGGGCACCGGAAGACCCCGTCGGATAACAACACAACCTGTCCAGGGCCATTCGATTGATATTGTAGTCAAGTGGTGCCGCGTCGGGCAGACGATAGATATCTACAAACCGGCGGAAGTGGATTTCATCTCTCATGAAGATATTTACAGCGCTGTTTGGAATGGCCCTTTTCAAGAATTCGGATTATTGGAAGATTACCGCTTGTCCAATAGAATATATTCAAAAAACGTACACACTCAAAGACCACTCGCAATCTATTCGCCTTTGGAACATACCGAGCTATGGCGTACCGGACGGGACAAGCATGCATTTTATGTACATAACAGGCAAATGCGCCTTTCTCAGGAACCGGACCAAGAACCCATCGAGTTGGATATACATCGCTTATATGCATTGATATACCTTTGGGTGCCCGGCGAAGATCTGGCAGCATGGGCAAAACGAACAGGACGTTCCGACCTCGCGGCAAAGTGGACCCGGCAGGTGTATCTCGATGACATATCTGGACGCGGTTATTGCATTCCGGACATGAAGCCAGGGCACATAATCATACGCGACAACGGAAATGGACCTCTATTAGAGGACGATGGTAAGCCCGCATATGCCTTGATCGATTATGAATTGCTCAGGCGTACCAAAGCGGCCGATATTATTCGCCGTAAGAGGCAACGATCTAAATACTGGAATCTCATTCTACATGGAGACGAGGGGCCGCCTTACGAAGGGCAACGGCGCCGTGTAAATATTCTGGGCGTCGATTACATAACCGGTCTAACCAGCAATGGCGGTCAGCTTTGGGTACTCGGAAACAACCCATTGTTATTCGACTATTTTGATCCTATAAAGTGGCGCCGCTCTCCACGGAAGAAACTCTCATTAACGACATACCGGACCGAAACGGAAGACGGCATCCATTTGGTATACCGCGAGTCAAAAGTAAAGACAATCCCGGCTTCAGAACCAGATTCACGAATTTGCAGATTTGGTTACAACAGCCCGTTTGAAGAAGTAGCGATTGCTTTTTACTTGCGCAAGGCGGGAATCGAGGCGGTATATCCAAGAGCCATTTATCGCACTTCTCATGAATCGTACCCATCAGATTTTCTCGAAGATCTTTCACGTATTCGTAGTCACGAAGAGTTAAGAATTGACGATCAACCGATTCTATCTCAAGCACATGACTATTATATCCTTTTTGGATTATGGCGTGGTTATGATCCTCTAATGAATTACCAAAAGACCGGTCATTGGGGGCTAACCGACCTACCGCAAGCACATAATATCGGGTTTTTGTCCGACGCTGAGCGTAATGAGATATCCGAACAAACACGCGAACGACTGTGTCGCGCTGGTTTTACTATTCCTATTGATGAAGACCGTTTCGTTTTACTTTTCGAGAAAGACCGACTCCGCTTGGACGAACATCAACGCATAGACGTTACAATATGCATCGATGGAAACCGCGCATTTCGCCGCAATGTTATCAACAAGCAGGATTACAATTCGACCGAACGGATTCTTGCCAACGCCCTCAAAGCACTCGGCTATCATGCGCTGGACCTCCGGGGAGATCATATTCTATTCAACATGAACCCAGACGGTATTCTCCAACGCAACGACGATGGGAGATTTCGTATCACGCTCTGCACTTTCGAGTTGATAAAGCCGCCTTGGTTCAGCGGCCGATACCAGGCACCTGAAGAACAAGTTTAGCGGCTATGCGGGGCAAACGGACCATTGCACCACTTGCGGCTATAACTCAGTTGCTCCGGTTTGTGCGGTTGCCATCATCCATCACCTTGACATAATATTTTTGGAATGTACCATTGGAATATGGATGAAATAATTACCATAGACGGCGCCGGGCGCCTGGTGGTGCCCAAGGGGCTCAGGAAGAAGCTGGGCCTGGTCAAGGGAAGCCGCTTGCGGGTGACAGGGGAAGGGAGGCGTCTCGTATTCGAGGCGATTCCCGAGGAGAGTACGGCGGTCGAGGTCGATGGTTTGCTGGTCATTCGCGGCCGGTTGGCCGGCGAGATTCCTGATCACAGGACGCTTCGCGACCGACGGATCGCGCATCTCGTATCGAGCGATCGATGAAGGTTGCCCTCGATACATCGATCCTGGTGGCGGCGCTGGTCGAGGAGCATCCGGTACACGCTCGCGCGCTATGGTGGCTCAATCCGGATCGTGAGCTTTCGCGCGTTGCCTGCTGGCACGCGTTCGCCGAAACCTGGGCGGTGCTGACCAGCATGCCGCTCGATCCGCCGGTTTCGGGGCAGGTCGCCGCCACGGTGCTGGATCGGGTCCGGGGCGTTGTCGGTTTCGTCCCTCCCCGGGCCACAACCTACCGGGATGCGGTAGCTCGCTGCTCCGGCATCGGCCTTCGCTCGGGAGCCGTCTATGATGCGCTTCACCTCGCTACCGCCGAAGCAGAAAAGGCCGACCTCTTTCTGACCTTCAACGAACGCGACTTTATTCGACTATCGGTACCGGGCAGCCCGCGCATCGTCGTCCCTCCCGATCCCCCGCGGATCCCCTGACCCCTGTCGCGTGTTTTACCGACTCTCGCTGGGGAGTTCCGGAATGCGAAGGTTTTCCGCTTTGGTATGCGCCTGGCTTGTGGTCGCGTTGACCGGCTGCGGTGACGACAATGAAGCCGGTAGCAACGGTGAATCGGGCGGCGCGCGTCCCGGGTCGGGGATCGACGGCTTCTGCGTGCGTTTCGTCGATAGCGTCGCGAGGTACATGGAGCGGTGCGGCTGCGACGCAGCGGGCATATGTAACGTATTCGCAACGCCCGGGCAATCGTGGAAAGCCGGTGGTCGAAGCGTCGTGTACCCGCGACCGGGCGATCCAGGTCTGTCCCGGACTCGGAAGCGATCGACTTCCGAGCTACTTCCGAGCGGTTTTCCGAGTTCGAGACGTGCCTCCTCTTTTCGAAGAACAAAGCCTCAGTGACGAGCATTCGCGTTTCGCGAAGGGCGAATCGGGCACCGAAGTTGTAGGTCAAGGTGTTGGTGCCCCGTAACCGCTTGACGAGGGGCAAGAGAAAGGCTAACAATCCCCACCACTTGCGGGCATAAATCAGGGGAAGAACGACAGCTTCCCAAACCATTCAGGCTGCCCGTATTCATTCAGCAATTGCGCAGTTACGCGGCCTTGTGCGTCCCCGGGCGTCCCGTGCCGCCGCGTAGCGTCCCCCGAAGGTGTTGGTCGAGGTGTTGGTCGAAGCCGGCTGACTTCTCGATCGACGGAATGCGGTTCCAACCGTATCAAGACGAGCCAGGCGGCTGCGACTGCTGCAGCAAGCGCGAGAGCGATGCGGCCAGCGAGTCCAGCACTGCCGTGTCGGGCAGGGTGACCGAGAGCGTGGGGCGGCCCTGCTCGTCCTTGTGCACGCACTCGGCGAGTTGCGCCTTGACCGCCTCGGCCATCGAGTCGGTCCCGCCGTTGCTTCCCGTCGCCGCCGCCTCTTGCTTGCCATTTGGAGGCACCAGCTCGCCCAGAAAGGCCAGCGCGGCGGTCAGCAGTTGACCACCGGCAACGCTGACCCTTTCCTGTTGCTGCCGCTGCTGCCGAGCCCGCTCGACCTCCCGTTGCTGCCTGAGCTTCTCGCTCTGGTCGAGCGGCGCATGGGCCTTGGCCCCCAGCAAGACCTCCAGCCGCTTCTTGAGCTCGTCCATCCCGCGTTCCATCTCCACCATGTCGATGTCCGAATCGGGGTCCAGCACCGCCTGCGAGAGCTCGTGCTTGGCCGAGAGGGTCAGCAGCATGTTCTCCTCGATGGTCTCCTCGGTCACCATCACGTAGACCTGCACCCGCCGCTTCTGGCCCATGCGGTGGGCACGGGCGATGCGCTGCTCCAGCACGGCCGGGTTCCAGGGCAGGTCCACGTTGATCACCGTGTTGGCCGCCTGCAGGTTGAGCCCGGTCGCCCCCGCGTTGGTGGTGAGAAACAGCTTGATATCCGGGTCGCTCATGAACTGCCGCACCAGCCGCTGCCGCTTCTTCTGCGGTACCGATCCGTCCAGGCGCACGTAGGGCAAGCCGTGCCTGTCGGCCAGCGGTTCGATCATCCGCAGCATGGTCGTCCACTCCGTGAACAGCAGTGTCTTGCGCTTCTTCTCGCGCGACAGCTGCTCCAGCAGCTCGTCCAGTCGCTCCAGCTTGCTCGAGTAGCCGGGAGCCTGCTTGTCCACCAGGAAGGTGCTGTCCGCCGCCATGCGGCAGAGCAGCAGCGCCCTCTGTAGCCGCAGCAGATCCATCTCCGTCAGGTACCGCTTGTTGACGATGCTGCTGACTACCCGCATCTGCGCCCCGTGCAGTTCGAGCTGCTCCTCCGTGGGGGTGACGCGAACGATCTCGGTGGAGCGCTCCGGTAGCTGCTGCAGCACCGACTCGCGGGTACGGCGCAGCAGCGCCGGCCCGAGCTTTCGCCTGAGCTCGGCCAGGTTCTTGTACCCGAGCACCTTTCCCTTCTCGTCCACCACCCGGTGCCGGTTCAGGAAGCGAAAGGCGGGCCCCAGCCGGCGGTCGTCGATGAACTCCATGACCGAGTACAGCTCCTCCAGCCGGTTCTCCAGAGGGGTGCCGGAGAGCACCAGGGCGAAGCGCGACCGGAGCGCCTTGATGACGCGGCTGGTCTGCGCCTCCCAGTTCTTGATACGCTGCCCCTCGTCCAGGATGATCAGATCCCACCCGACCCGCTCGATGGCCAGGATGTCGCGCAGCACCTGCTCGTAGTTGCAGACGGTGAAGAAGCTTCCACCGCCGTACTGCCGCGCCCGGGTCGCCGCCGAACCCAGCACCAGATTGCTATCCCGGACCGAGAAGCGGCCGATCTCGCTGCGCCACTGCGACTTGACCGATGCCGGGCAGACGACCAGCACCCGGCGCACCGCATCGTACCGCGCCAGAAGCTCGGCAACGCCGATCCCCTGGATGGTCTTGCCCAGCCCCATGTCATCGGCCAGCACCGCGCGCCCCGCTCCCACCGCAAAGGCGATGCCGTCGAGCTGGTAGGGCAAAAGCTCCTCCTTGAGCAGCGTCTTGCGCAGTGGATGCCGGCGGGGATCCCGGCGTATCTCGGCCACCCGGGCCTGCATCCTGGCCAGGAACAGATTTTGATCAATATACTCCTCCGCGTCCGGGTAGACGATCACCGAATGCCCGAGCGCCTGAAGCTTCTGGATCACCCGCAGCAGCGCCCGCGGGTCGCCCACCTCCCTGTTCCCATGGCGGCCCACCACCCGGGCCGCCTCCGGGTCCAGCTTCTCGGGCACCAGCAGCCTAAGCGCGACCCGCTCGCCGTACTGCAGCATCACGGTGATGCGCTTCCTCTTATAAGGACGCTTCAACGCCGAAACCGAGAAGCGCGGAGAGATCTTGTCGATGACGCGGATGATGTGCTTGCAGGTTCCCAGCGTGCTCTTGCGGAAATCCGGGCACGAGCAGTACGACTGCCCCGGCTCGGTCCCCCTGAGCGCCACGCGGTAGGTCTTGCCCGAGGCGCGGTTGGTCACCAGGTAGTCGCTCCACAGCCGCCCGGGCCGGGTCGGCTTGATGCGCATCTTCTCCTCGCGGGCGCGCTGCCTGCGCTCCTGCAGGGCCTGCTCCACCAGCTCGGCCTCCGACAGGCTCTCCACCGGGACCCGCTCGCGCGGCGGCGCCGAGAGCCCCAGCCCCATCTTGTCCTCCAGGATATGCGAGAGCGCCGCGCCCATGTGCTCGCAGTGCCCGTCGCAGGCGCTGCATTCGAGCTGCAGCCGCCGCCTGGCCCCGTCGCCCAGCCGCACGGTCGCCCGTGCCTCGCCCAGGTCGAGCCGGAAGACGTCCTCGTCCAGGTAGACCTGCTCCGGCAGGACCCCGAACCGGCCGCCCGCCTGGATCAGCTTCTCGCCGCGTGCGCCGAGCAACCTGCAGGCCTGCAGGTAGCCCAACCGCGACAGCCTATCCTTCAGCGTGAGTTCGTGTGAGGGCTTGGTGGTCATGGTCGTCCCCTTGCTGGTCCCCTCGGCCGAACGATTTCGAAACGTTCGGTATTTCGCGCCTCGCTATACATATCGGACTTGACGGAGGATTCGGTAACCGGTTCCCGCCTCGTTCTTTCATCTTCCGCAACATTTCTTGAACTTCTTTCCGCTGCCACATGGGCAGGACTCGTTGCGGCCGACCTTGATCGGGACGACCTTGTCCTCTCCTATTGCCGGTCCAGCGATTGTGCCCGATTGTTGAACTCCCGACCTGCGATGCAACTTCCTGCCCACGGCGCGAACCCGGCGCCTCCGTTCGCGCAGAAGGTTTCGAAGACCGGGAAAGGACTGGCAGGCTTGCCAGTACGGCAACAATTCCGGACCCAGCGGCCTGTCGTCCCAGTCACTAACCTTCCAGGTTCGAAGGTCGATTTTGAGAGCGGCCGGAACGGGCGAGCCCTCGTCACGATTGCAGGGAACGAAGGTGATGACCACTTCGTTGCACCCGCATTTCGGCGTGCAACAGTACGTATCGTCGATCGCGTAGCGGCGGCCCTCGACCGTCACAACGTCGTCGAATTCGCCCGGGAAAACGTCTCGCAAACGGACGAGCAGTCCAGGTTCCCACCAGGACCAGTCCTGCTTCTCCCAGGCATCCGGATCCAGCTGTAACCTCATCCTCCGGAAACGCTCTCGCAAAATGGAAAGGGCGTTGCCCGACAACAGGTATTCGAGCGATCGGCGAAACTCCGGAGTACACCCCTCGGACAGGCTCACCAGTTCGCCGGTGTCGACCTGTACGCGCGCCGTGACCTCCTGCAAGGGCTCGAGCCATTCTTCTCCTTCGACGGGTGCGAGATAGAGAACCAACTCCCGGCATTCGCACGCGGGGTTGTCACAGCAGGACATCCCGACTCTGGTGTCAACCGTTCGCCCGCCGCTATTGAACGCCTCCATGTACCCGTGACCCTCGTCTATAGAGTAGTCGATCCTCCGGCTATCTACTTCGTCTCGAAACACTACGACTCCTCCTCCTTGGCTCCGCCGATACCGATCTTGAGCTTGCCTTTCATTTACCACCTCCCCGAAGGGGTTGGAAAGACATCGGATGATCCCGCTACGACTGCCGACCTTCACGCCGGGCAGGGGACCACCGGGGTCGGCTTGACACCTGTAACGTATCGGGTTACACTGCCTTTGAATGCTCGGTAGCTTCAAGCACAAGGGGTTACGGAAGCTCTTCGAATCGGGCAATACCGCCGGAGTCGATACGCGCCACGTGGACCGCCTACGAAAGATACTCGCGCTTCTGGCGACTGCAGAAAGTATAGAGGATATGAGCCTTCCCGGACTCAACCTACACGAGCTCAAAGGCGCGCGTAAGGGAACCTGGTCGGTGAAGGTTAGCGGTAACTGGAGAATTACTTTCCGATTCGAAAAAGGAGACGTCATCGACGCAGACTACGAAGACTATCACTAACCGAAGGAGTATCAGATGCGCATGCATGATCCACCCCATCCCGGCGAAATCATCAGGGAGTTCTGCATCGAACCCTTGAACCTGACGGTAACCGAAACCGCCAAGGCTCTGGGGATAGCGCGAAAGACGCTTTCCTCACTTCTCAACGGCAGAGCGGGCATCAGCCCGGAAATGGCGCTACGGTTGTCGCGCGTTTTCGGGAGAACCCCGGAGGGCTGGCTTCGGCTCCAGTTACAGTTCGACCTGTGGCGAGCGCAAAGGTCGGCCGATCTCACCGGTCTGAAGCGGATAAAGGCGGCGTGAGCCGCACTGGAATCCGTCTATCCCTTTTCACTCCTCCCAGCATTCGTAACGGGTCATATATGACAATCCCCGCCTTCCTCCCCGTTCTTTCGCTCAATTTCCCCAAACGTGGGGACAAAGGCGGGGACCCGCTCCTGATCCGCTTGACGCCCACCCCGGGCATGGCTAATGATTCCCACAAGTTGCGGGCATAACTCAGTGGTAGAGTGACAGCTTCCCAAGCTGAAATTCTCCCCCGTAATCACTAGCGAATTTCAAACATATCAACCACTTTCCGCTTCCAGGCGTTGCATGCTGTTTCGCGCTGTTGCGGAAAAGGTGGGGACAAAAGTGGGAACGGTTTCGCCCGCCGAACCGGAGCTTCTCGCGGACTCGGAAGTCTTGTGACTTCCGGCACTTCCGAGTATATTTCCGAGTATGAATGCCGAGGATCTACTCACCCGCGAGGAGGGAAAAACCCTGGAGTTCAAGCGCGACGCTTCCTCGCCGGCCGGTATCGTGCGAACGCTGGTCGCTTTTGCGAACACATCGGGAGGCATTCTGGTTGTCGGAGTCGAGGACAAAACGAGAAAGGTTCGCGGAGTTTCGTCACCGCTGGATATCGAGGAGAAGCTGGCGAACATCATTAGCGACGGCATTCACCCCCTGCTGTCGCCCGATATCAGCATCCTGCCCTGGCGGAAAACGCACTTGGTCGCCGTAGAGGTCTACCCGAGCTCGCTGAGGCCTCATCACGTACGAAAAGAGGGGCAGAATCACGGGATCTACGTACGTGTCGGCTCGACCAACCGACGCGCGGACGGCGTCATCGTCGCCGACATGACCCGACAGGTCCGCAACGAGTCGTTCGACGAACAGCCAATACCGACTCTGAACTCGGAAGCGATCGACTTCCGAGCGGCTTCCGAGGTGTTTGCCGAGAAGAGAACCTTGAAACGCGGCGATCTGCTGACCCTCCGCCTGACTGCGAAGCACCAGAGAACGATCGTCCCCACCGTTGCCGGTGTCCTGCTCTTCGGCAAGGACCGCCTGGCCCACTTTCCGGATGCATGGATCCAGGCGGGCCGCTTTCACGGTGCCGATCGCTCGAAGATCCTGGATACGGTTTCGCTGCGATCACTCCCGGTCAAGGCCATCGATGAAAGCATTGCCTTCATTCGAAAACACATATCCGAAGAAACCCGTATCGAAGGAGTTCGCCGAAACGACCTGTGGCCGATTCCGCTGCCCGCAATACGGGAGGCGGTGATCAACGCGGTAGTGCACGCGGACTATTCCCAGTCCGGGGCTCCGATCCGGCTATCCCTTTTCGATAATCGGATCGAGATCCACGCGTGTTCGCTTAAGCCGCCTAATCGCGCATAACCATTATTGAAAAAG
>CAYVFC010000166.1:0-16835 GCA_964450715.1 uncultured Sandaracinaceae bacterium
CTGGGCTCTGGGTCAGGATTTCCACCTCCGATCTAGCGGCCATGCCGCTCGCACCCCCCGGGGACTTTTCTGTCCCCGATGGATAACAAATTGAACCTTCTTTTTCTCGTTTGCCGTGCCGGATAGACGGCTACCTCGCATAAACTTAAATGAGATGTCACCGGAACAGCCGGCGCCGTCGTTCGTCGAGATGGCGCAACCGACAGGCTGCTCATCCCTTGCCGTGACCGGGAGATGGCCGATGCCGAAGTGGAAGCCCTTTCATATCCTGTTTGCGCTGGTGCTCTCGTCCTTGCCGATGAACGGTTGCGCCGGGAGCGATGAGCTGGATCGCTTGTTGCCGCGGGGCGATCCCGGCGGGGGAGGAAGCGGGGGATTTCCCGATCCGGTCTGGGTTGCGGGCGCCGGAGGCGCCATGGGCACGGCCGGCGCCGCTTTTGCCCACGTCAGCCCGGGCTCGGGCGGAGGCTCGGTCGCCGCCGGAGGCTCCGGGCCGGCCGGAAACGGCGGCATGTCGACCGGAGGCAGCGGCGGGACAGTCGCGGCGGAAAGCGGCGGCACGTCGACCGGGGGCAGCGGTTCCTCGACTGGCGGCAGCGACGGAACGATCGCGGCCGGAAGCGGCGGCACCTCGATCGGCGGCAACGGCGGAGCCCCCGCTGCCGGGTCCGGCGCAGCCGTCGACACCTCTTCCATGATCCGCGGACCTGCGCCGACCGCGCAGTCCGGAACCCGGAACGGGCCGTACGGCACCCAGAGCACGACCGTCGGCCTGAGGGACGCTCCCGAGTACGGATCGCAGACGTTGTGGTATCCGACCGACGCCGATCCGCCCTTTGCGGCGATAGCCATCGTCCCGGGCTTTGTCTCGCCGGAAAGCTCGATTGCGCCCTGGGGGCCCTTCCTGGCATCGCATGGCATCGTGACGCTGACCATCGGCACCAACGTGGGAACCGATTCGCCCGAGATCCGGTCCGCCGCCCTGCTGGCCGCGCTCGATACCATCAAGGCCGAGAACACCCGGGCCGGCAGCCCCATCCAGGGCAAGATCGACACCACGCGACTGGCCGTGGGCGGCTGGTCGATGGGAGGGGGAGGCACGCTGCTGACCATCACGGCCCACCCCGAGCTGAAAGCAGGCCTGGCGATATGCCCCTGGTACATGATGCCCATGGCCTTCGCCCAGAACACGGTGCCCGTTATCATGTTCTCGGGAACCGCGGACGTGCTGGCCGGCGGTATGTCGCAGCCCTTCTACACCACCATTCCGGACTCCACGCCGAAGCTGCTCTTCGAGATCGCGGGGGCCGACCACTTTTACGCCAACAATCCGCTCGTGCCCAACGTCAACGTGGGTCTGTACGGTCTATCGTGGCTGAAGGTCTTCTTGGAGGGCGACGACCGCTACCGGCAATTCCTGCTCAATCCTCCCCCCAACGCCTCGGACTTCCGTACCAACGTGAAATAGGCGAACGCCAACGCGCTCACGAACATCGCCCCCCCCGTACGATCCGGCTATGAGAACCTACCAGCTCCGGGCTCTTCTCTTCAGGGTGGCCTGGGCGCCGGAGAACCTCCCGGACCACCAATTCCGGGAGGACGCCGGCACCGGTCTGAACGCGGACGGGAGCGCCTGAACGCCGGCACCGGGCGCTATCGGTACCACCCCCATTCGTCGACCGCTTCTTTCAGCGCTCTTACGTTTTCCACCGTTGCGTTGGCCGGGACCGAGCACCCCGAGGAAAGGATGAATCCACCGCCCTTGCCCACCTCCTGGATCAGGCGCTTGCAGTAAGCGAGAACCTCGCCCCGGGTGCCGTTGGCCAGCAGGTCTGCCGGCACGTCGCCCATGATGCACATGTGGTCGCCCAGTACCTCCTTGGCCTTGAAGATATCGGACTTGCCGTCCAGCTGGATGATGCATTTCCTCGCCGGTAGGCGCCTGAAGATATCGAAGAACGCCGTCCAGTCGGTATCGCAATGAAAAGAAGGCGTGACTCCGGCCTCGATCAATTCATTCACCGTGTATTGCAGCCCTGGAAAGACCAGCTTCTCGAAATTGGTGGAGGACAGGAACTGCGACGAGGAGCGGGAAAGGCCGAGGCAGACGATGCGGGTTCGAGCGGTCCTCGCGGCCATGATCGCGATCCGGGTCATGCCGGTCAGCCCCTTGGCGAAAACCTCGGTTGCCGCGACTATCTTGTCCCTGTGCTTGAAGGTATCCCTGCTGATGGCGGTGATGCCCCGGCCAAAGGCGAAGTAGTCGTACAGGGTTCCCGGCAACAGCATCCCGACCGGAACCGAGCCCACCCGTTTGATCTCGCGGGCGTGTTTGGCGAATTCGTCGAAACCCCTCTTGAAAACGCCGACCGCCCTGAGCCCCCTCATCTCCGGGTAGATACGGCCCAGCACCTTCCAGGAAAAGAGAAAGGCGCCCAGCCGTCTGACCTGATCGTAATCGTCGACCGAGAGCACCTCGCTTTCCTGGATCTGGTGGGTCTGGTCCGCCGGCAGGTCCTCGCCCGGCAACAGCACCTTCATGGGCAGGCCCAGTTTCAGCAGGTCCGCGTTGGCCGTGTCCGCCAGGAAAGTCAGGTCCCAGGGCCCGAGGTCGTTCATAGTCTTCAAGATCGCGCCGATCCGCTTCTCGCCGTCGGTCATCAGGTCCGCGTTGGATATTCCCGCATAGGTGGCGGCAAAGTGATCGACCAGGGGCCCCAGCGGAACCCGGTCGGGCTGCTGCAGCGCCACCACCGCGGCGATTCGTTCCTTCGCGTTCATGCCGGGCCTCTGCTACCGCTCCGAACCTGCATCACGAGTACACCGATTGCGCTATCTTCACCGCCTCGATGGCGTCCTTTCCGTAATAGTCAGCGCCCATCTGCTCGCGAACCGTTTCGCTGATCACGCCTCCCCCGATCATGATCTTGACCCTGTCGCGCATGCCCCCGGCCTCGAACGCCTTGATCGTACCGTGCATGGACTCGAACCCGGTGGTGAGCAGAAGGCTGAGGCCCACCAGGGAGGCACCGGAGCTTCTGGCGGCCTGCAGAAATTTCTCCGCCGGCGCGTCCACCCCCACGTCGATCACCTCGAAACCGGAGCTCTGCAGCATGGTGACGACGATGTTCTTTCCGATATCGTGGACATCATTCTTCACCGTACCGACGACCACGGTTCCCGACGACCTGTTGCTTTCAACCGGGATGAGCGGTTTCAGCTCTTTCACGGCTTTTTTGAATATCTCGCCCGAGTAGATCAGCTCGGCGAGGAAATAGCTCCCTTCTTTGAAGAGCCTGCCCACCTCTTCCATTCCCGCCGACAGCTCGTTGATGAGCTGAACCGGCGCGACCTTTTTCGAAATGGCGACCTTCAGAAGTTGATCCACCTGGTCCTCGTTCAATTCGGAAATCGCCCGTCCCATCTCCGTCAATCTACCGTCCACATCCATGCTCCTTCACTCCTCCCGGCTATACAGCAGTGCCCGGCGTATCGCTCCCCTTGTCCTGGCGAGGTTCGCCGTTCATCTCCCCAGAAACTCCCGCGTCTCTTTCACGAACCGTTCGGGGTGCGTCATGTGGCAGAGATGCCCGCCTCCCGGTATCTCGACCGTCCTGGCGTCGGGAAGGCTGTCGCACATCTTGCGCGACGCCTCGCCGGTGAACCGGTCCGCGCCGCCCACCACCAGCAGGGTCGGCGCCCGGATCCCTCCGATTCGCTGGCGCAGGTCCACCCGTGAAACGATCTTGATACGGGCGTGCACCGATTCCCTGTCGGCCCACGACGCCTCCCGGATGAATTTCTCCTTGGCCCAGCGCGGGTCCGTTCGCTCGCACACGTCGTACACGTGAACGCGGGCAAAGACCGGTTGCGTGGCCAGCGGCAGGAAGAGCATCTGAAAACGGTTCTTCGCCGATATCTCGAAGTGAGGCGCGGTCGATATCAGCACCAGCTTCCGTACGGTTTCGGGGTAGTTGAGAGCGAACACCTGCGTCACCACCCCGCCGAACGACTCTCCGATGATATGGGCCTTGGACACCCCGATCTCGGCGAGAACGCTCTTCAGATCGGCCGAGATGAAATCGAACGAGTACCTTTCGCCGACTTCCCGCGCCTCGGCCAGCAGGGGAAGGTGATAGACGATCACGGTGAATTCCCGGGTCAGCTCCGGCACGATGTCGGAGAAGAACTCGGTGACCCCGTCGAGACCGGGGACGATGACCACGGCGGGTCCGCTGCCGTACTTCTTGTACCGAGATGGTCTTTTCTTTTTCATCGTGTTGCTCCACTCGCGCCCGCTATTCTCTTACGCTTCTACGGCTCCTGTGGTCCGTGTTGCCTGAGCGCCCGCAACAGGTACTCCTGCAGCCCTTTCCTGGAACGCTCCACCCGTTCCGGAGACCAGTCCTGAAAACCCTTACCGCTCTTGAAGCCCAGGCACCCTTGCTCGACCTTCCTCCTCAACAGCGGCGACGGTTGCCCCGAGTCTTCCAGGTGCTTGAGCAGGTAGTCGTGAATGGCCAGCGTCAGGTCGGTCCCGACCATGTCAGAGTTCTCGAGCGGCCCGAGTTGCGGCAGCCTCAGGCCGAACCCGAAGCGGACGCACTCGTCCACGGTGGCCGCGTCGGCGATCCCGTGCTCGACGATCGATATCGCCTCCCGCCACAGGGCTTGTTGCAGCCGATTGCCCACAAAGCCCGGCACGTCCCGCTTCACCCGCACCGGGTGCTTGCCCACCGACCGCAGCAAATCAAAGGCGATGTCCATCGTACCGACGGACGTCTCCTCCCCCGGGACGACTTCCACCAGCGGGATCAGGTGAGCGGGATTCCAGAAGTGCGTGCCCACCACGCGTTCGCGGCGCTTCGATTCCGAGGCTATCTCGGTGATGCTGATGACCGAGGTGTTGGTGGCCAGCACGGTTTCCGGCGGACAGAGCGCGTCGAGCTCCCGGAAGATGCGCCTTTTCAGCGCCGGGTCCTCGGAAACCGCTTCCACCACTAACCCGGCCCCCGCGACGGCCTCGGCCATCTCGCCCGAGGTCGTTACCCGCAACAGCGCGGCCTCGATGTCATGCGGGCGGCCGATGCCGTTTTCCGCCATCAACTCCAGGTTGGACCGGATCCTTCGCGGCACGTCGCCGAGCCGGCCCTCGTCGACGTCCGTCACGGCCACGGAATACCCCTGGCAGGCAAAAACCTGCGCGATGCCGTGACCCATCAGCCCGGCCCCGATAACGGCTATCTTACCCTTGCGATCCACCGGTTCGCCTCTAGCCCGCCGTGTAACCGCCATCCACGCAGACGACGGCCCCGGTCATGAAATCGGACGCTTTCGAGGAGAGGAAGATCACGGTTCCGACGAAATCCTCCGGTTCCCCGAGCCGTCCGACCGGGATCCTTCGCAGGAAGTTCTGGTAAAAGGCCTGGTCGTCGAACATCCACTGCGTCAGCGCGGTGCGAAAAACGGTCGGCGCGATGGCGTTGACCTGGATGCCGTGCTTACCCCATTCACACCCGAGCGATTTCGCCATCAGATGCACGGCGCCCTTGGAGGGGCTGTAGGCCGTGTAGTTCGCCATCCCCAGTTCCCCGCGGGCCGACCCGAGCAGGATCACCTTGCCACCCTTGCCCCGTTCGATCATGGCCCTTCCGGCTTCCCGGCAGAAGAGCCAGGTCCCCTTCACGTTGGCGTCCATGATCATCTCCCACTCTTCCGGCGGTTGGTCCACGATGGGACCGGGCCTGTTCACCCCGGCTGCCGTGATCAGGATGTCGATTCCGCCGAATCGGGCCACGGTGTCATTCACCACCCGCTTCACGTCCTCCAGCTGCACGGGAGAGCCCGCCGAGCAAGCCGCCTCGCCTCCCGCCTTTCCGATCGTCTCCACCAGCGATTTCAGGCTGCCTTCGTTTCTACCGGTGGCCATCACCCTGGCTCCGGCCATGGCCAGCGCCATGGACGCGGCGCGGCCGAATCCGCCGGTCGCACCCGTTACCAGAGCCGCCTTTCCGGAAACGCCGAAAAGATCCTCGAGCAACTCGGTACCTTTCTTGAACGCCATCGATTACCTCCGCATCCCGCATGCCGCCGGGCAAGCCTGGCCCGCTTTCTTCCTTCAGAAGCCCACCTGGCCTACCCCCTTCAATCCCAGCATCTTTCTGGCCTCCTCCGCGCTCGCCGGCTCGTGCCCCAGCTCGCGGATGATACGGATCGCCTTTTCCACCTGCTCCGCGTTGCTGCGAGCGAGCCGGTTCCTCTCCAGGTAGAGATTGTCCTCCAGTCCCACCCGCCAGTAGCCGCCCTGCAGCACGTTGATCACGCCCATGGGAAACTGGTGCTTTCCGGCCGCGCATACCGACCACTGGATGTCGTTTCCCAGCAGCCTCCTGGCCTCCCGTATCAGGTACAGCAGGTTGTCGCCGGTCGCGGGGACGCCTCCCAGAATTCCCATCACGAACTGCAGGTATATTGGGTTATCGAGACATCCCTCGGCCACGAGCTGGGCGACGTTGTTGATCTGGCCCAGGTCGTAGATCTCTATCTCCGGTTTCGTGTTCGTCTCTTTCATCGTCTTCAGGTAGACGTGCAAAGATCGGAAGTGGTTGGAAAAGATGAATCTCTCCGTACCCTGCAGGTACTCCCTTTCCCATGCGTACCGGAACTCGGTATACTTGTTCAGCACGGGATAGAGCGCGAAGTTCAACGAGCCGGCGTTGAAGGTCGCCATCTCCGGTTTCAAGGCGCTCACCACCGCCAGCCTTTCCTCCGGCGTCATGGAGTAGCTTCCGCCGGTGGTGGGCGTGATGACCACCGGGCGCCTGGCCTTGATGCCTCCCAGGATCTCCCGAAATATCCCGCCGCTGGAGGAGGGCGAGCCGTCCTGCGGATCCCTGGCGTGGACGTGAACGACCGCGGCCCCGGCATCGTAGGAGCGGACCGCTTCCTCGATTATATCCTCCGTCCTGAAGGGAAGATACGGCGACATGGACGGCGTGTGAATGGCGCCGGTCAGGGCCGCGGTGATGATGACCTTCTCCATCTTCTGCTTCAGTCCGGGTAGTTGATCACCACTAGCATGCTGGCCGGCATGTTGGTCCGGTTGATGATCTCCCTCCCCTCGTTGGGCCCGAGAAAGAGCGAGTCGTGCTTGCGGAGCACGACCTCCTCGGATCTCGTTCTGACCGTGATCTCGCCCTCGATGACGAAGTAGACCTTCTCCAGGGGGTTGTCCTCGTACCCCCAATCCGCCCCGCCGCCGGGAAGGAAGTGCGAAAGGCCCATCCAGAACCTGGTCGCTCCGCTCTCGTCCTTGCCCTGTAGCCGCATGGCCCGCATACCGTGGTGGCCGGGCGCGTCATAGGCCTTCACGTCCTTCACTTCGACCTTCGTCATACCTCGCATCCTCTCTTTCGGATCGGCCTTTGCCTTCTCCGCGTCCCTTCAACCGATCACTGGTCCCCCTTGTCCACGATGGCCACCAGCCGCACGATCGACCCGTCGCCCTTCTGCCAGCGGATGGGGAATCCGGCCAGGGTGACCCTCTTGCCCAGCACCTGGTCGATATCGCCGCCCACGTTCTCGTATCCCATGATCCCGTTGCCCAGCAGCGCGCGGTGACAGGGCTCCCAGAGAGGAAAGTCGTCGCTGACCTTCCTCCCCTTCTCTCTTTCGTATTCCGCGATGATATCGGGACGCAGCGGCCCCGGGCCATGCGGTCCGATGGCCGTGGCCAGGGGATGGTCCAGCGCCTGCTGGTCGACCCCCACGCACTTCACCCCCTTGTCAACGAACCAGTCGCCTGCCTCCTTGTATAGCCCTGGGGAACAACAGAAGTACTGGGTGGAGTCCCCCCAGTAGTGGTGCCACCCGGTGTGGATGATGACGATGTCGCCCTTCTCTATCCTGGGCCGGGCTCTTTCCAGGTCCTCCGGGGTGATGACCTCCCATTTGCCCTTCGGGATATCCACCACCACGCCGGTCCCGTAATACTTTTCCAGCGGGATCTCGTCGGTGAACTCCCTGCCTTCGATGACGTGCGCCGGCGAATCGGCGTGCGTGGTGCAATGCATGGTGGTGGTGATCACCTGGCTCAGCACCCCGGACTTGGCGTGGTAGTGCACGCGCTCGATCTTGACGTCCTGGAAATATGGCCACAGCGGGCACTTGTCGCCGAAGGGGTGGCTGAGATCGACGAGATTGGTCTTTTTCATAGGCTTTCCCTATATTCGTATTGAATATTCTATTCCGTCGGCTAGCGGCAGCGTGATCGACAGAAATCCGTTCTTCCTGTCTTGCATGTATTGCACGTAAGGCTTGAGGGCTCTCCTGAACAGCTTGATGTCGTCGGCGATGACCACCGCGCCTTTCTTCAGGCTGGGCGCCAACATCTTTATCACCGGCAGATAGAGCTCCTTCCAGCCGTCGAGAAACGCCATGTCGATCTCGGCATCGTGGTCCGCGAGGGTCTCCATCGCGTCGCCCTCGCGCACGTCCACCAGCCCCTCGAGCCCCGCCGTCTCGATATTCTTCCTGGCCCTCCTGACCTTGACCGGCTCGAGCTCGCTGCCGATCACCTTGCCGCCACCGTTATCCTTGACCGCAGCCGCCAGGTATAGGGTCGAAACGCCGAAAGAGGTTCCGAACTCCACTATCCGACGCGCTCCGATCGCGCGCGCGGTGAGGTAGAGAAACACCCCGAGGTCGCGCGACACCGGAAGGTAGAGGTCCTTCATTTGCTCCGCCTGGTCGCGCGCGCTCGGACGAATGTTTCGGACCCTGTCGCCGAGCCATCTCAGACCCCAGGGAACGAAGAGCAGCGCCTGCCGCGAGGCATTGCGGTGCAGCCTGTCCAGCCGATCGCTGACGGCCGTGTCGGCGAGCGAGCAGGAAACGCGTGCGCTCATGTCGATCAAGCGCCCTCCGGTTGCGGTCGGTGCGGGTATCGTTCGATGGGAATGCGCTCCGTGTGCAGCATCATCTTGTCGGCGTCCTTCTTGACGATGATCCACTTGAGCCAGTTCTCGTCGTCGCGCCGCGGATGATCTTCCCTGTAGTGCCATCCCCTGCTCTCCGTCCGGAACAGCGCGGCCCGGAAGTACATCTCGGCGCACAGGGTGATGCTCCTGGCCTCGTTGCACCTGGCCAGGCCGTGGTAGTCCTTCGCACCCAGTTCCGGCAGACGCCCGAGAACGGCCTCGACTCGGGAAAGGGCCTCCTGCAGCCGCTCCCGGCTCTTGCGCACGCTGAAGCGAACCGGGCTCACCAGCTTCTGTATCTCGTCGATGGCGTCGGCGGGCCGGTAGCCCTTCTGGCGATTCATGGGAAGGAACATCTCCTCCTTCAACCGTTTCACCTCCGCCGGATCGACCTCGGCGGGGGGCGAGGTGGAGGCGTGACGGGCCGCGGCAGGGCCTCCCCACTGTGCGGTGATGAAGGCGTTCATCAGGCCCGAGCCCCTGATCCGGCCTGGCGGCGCGGGCACGGCCCCGGCCCAGGCCGACCCACCGTAGCTGGTGTCCCCGATCGCCCAGAGCCCCGGCAGGCTGGTCTTCATCTCGTGGTCGACCCGGATGGGGGAAAGCTCGCCGATGAACCCGGGAATGGCCTCCGGCCTAGGTGAGTGGTCCGAGCCGTATTGCTGCTCCTTGCTCACCAGGCGCAGCCAGAACTCGTCGGCTTTCGGTCGCTTCCAGCGAACGAAGAACTGCTCCGCGAACTGATGGAACGTGCGGGCCTCGGACGGCTCGAAGCGCACCGGCCCCCTTCCCTCCCGCACCTCTTTCTCCATGCCCAGCAGGATGCCGATATCGAGGTCGGCCTCTGACGGCGCCGTGTAGCGGCTCGATATGTTCTCGCCCAGATCGTTGTACAGCGCGTACTGGCCTCCGATGATGGCCGAGAGATTGCCCTTCAGAATCACGTTGTAGAAGTTGCCGAACTCGGCGTTCCGCATCTCCGCTCCCGCGCGATACGCCGCCGCGATGCCGTCACCGCGCCCGCTCGACCACATGGGCATGACCATGTAGTTGCAGCTGCCATTCGCCAGGATGGTGGCCCTGGCCTTGATTGTGTAGAAGCGGCCGTCCACGACATTGAAACCGACTGCCCCGGTCACCCGGTCGCCCTTCTTCAGCAACTCGACCAACTGGACCCTGTTCAGTAACTTCGCCCCGGCTGCCCGCGCCTTCTTGCGCAGCGGTTTCAGCATATCGAGGTCGACGCCGGCCAGCGACCAGTGGGAAAAGGGCTTGAAGGTATCGAGCCTGCCCTCCGCGTCCCGGACGATCTTCACCCCCCACTTTTCCATCCGCTCGACAGCCGGCAGGGTCTGGGCGGCGACCGCGCTCAACAGCTCCTGGTCGTTGAGATAGTGCCCGATGTTCTTCACCTGGTACTCCACGAACCGGTCCAGGTCGTCGTCGGCCGTGAGCACCCACAGCACCCCGCCCCCCTTGGGCGCCTTTCCCGACCAGCCGGCAGTCGCCTTTTCCGCCACCAGGACATCCACCCGGAGCTCTCTGGCCCTGATCGCCGCCGTCAACCCTCCGATACCGGCTCCGATGACGAGCAGATCGGTCGAGATCACTTCACCCAGGCTTTCCAGACGGGTCATCCTCTTGCGCCCCTTTCTAGTACGGCTCCGGGAGAGACCCCGGCAGGGTCGGCCTCACCTCGAGGCACCCGGCCGAGCAGGCCAGCTCGCAGGCGTTACACGCCGCGCAATCCTCGGGATACGCCACGACGGGTTGCTCCGCCGCTTCGTCCCATCGAATCACGTCGACGAAACAGACCTGTACGCACATCTTGCACCCGTTGCACTGTTCGGCTTCGAATCGAACGCTGTTCATCGGTCGCTTCCTCGGTTGACGAGCCCGCTCCAACCATCGCAAGCGGCAAGCCTCGAGAAAAATCGATAGTTAATATCTATACTATAAATTCTGTTTATGGATGGAGGGCTCCGGGACCGTGCGGAAGCCCTGCCCCCTCGCACCATCAAAAATCGATATAGTTACTATAAATTGCGATTATGCCTGACGCGTATCAGCAACGGGCGGTGGGCCTAAAGAACCGTTCGGGGAGCATTACCTTTCGGTGCCAATGTCTTGGCCGGCGGGGACACGCCGCACAAGTCGCGCGTCTGCCCCGCCCATTTCCTTGCTGTGCGGGCTACGTAAAGGAAACCATCGCTATGATGGGCACATGAAAATAGCCTTAGACGATCGACTGGACCGATGTATCTGTTGCGTTTTTCGATCGCGTCGGTGGTTCGATAAAAGAATTCCTTCCGACTCGCATTAATTTCGGGGGCGGGCTCTTGCCCCTGTTCTTGTGCGTCCGCCCCGAGCCGCACAGTGAAAAAATGATGGATCATGAAATAAAACCGTGGCCCGTTCCGGTCCTTGCTACTACATTCGCAACCACCTCGTTCCGTTCCCGCGACGAGATGAGCGAGACGGATTCTGTGGAGGCCCCCGAAAGCGGCGCCGCGGAAACGGCGGGGAAAGCCGGAGGAACGGGCACGGGCTTCGGAGGGATGGGGGTCGGATACCGAGGCGTGGGCGACGGCGAGGTAACAGCCGGTAGCAACGCCGTGGTCGCCAGCGGCGGCGCCGTGATCGCCGGCGCCGGAGCTGTAAGCGGCGGCAGCGGCGCGATCAACGGGGGAGGCGGCGGCGGCGGTGGTAACGGCGTGGGCGGCACCAGCGGCTCGCCCGATCCCGTCGCGCCGCTGCCTCCGGCCAACCCGTACGTGGTCGACCCGGCAAACAACGCCAACCGCAACCCCGGATTCGTCGACCTGTCGCCCTCGATCGGCGACGCCAACATCGTCTACCACCAGCACATCTTCCGCGCGCGCTTCTACGAGGCGGCCGGCGGCGGCAGAACCATTGCCCAGTTCGTCTCGGGCTTTCTGAGCGGGACGAACGCGCACGTGGGCCCATGACCGCGCAACCTACAGAAGCGCCCCACCGGCCGCCACCCGTCCCGTTTCGTTCCCGGTCGGCTCCACTGGTCGGACACGGCCCCCAGCCTGGCAGATCGATAAGGCGCGATTCGAAGCCCGGGCAATCCCCGGTTCGGAATCCAGACGTAACGCCCTTCGCTCATCCCACCGAGCCCTGTTACTCGATGCGTTTGGTACATCCCTTCCTCAGGGTACTGCAGGGACACCCGGCCATACCCTTCGAGCTGATCCGCCCGCTAGTGGAAGCCGATGCGGATGAACGCCTGCCCGTATCCGTCCTGCTGGAGTTGCTGCGCGGCGCCATCGAGCTGACGGGAGACGAGGACCTGGGGCTGCATGCCGCCGAGGCGGCAAACCTGGGGGACTTCGACGTGCTGGAATACGCGGCGAGTTCGTGTGCCACCGGCCGCGAGGCCGTCGAGGTCATCAACCGCTACATCCCCCTGGTCAATGAAGCCGCGGATTTTACCCTGGAGAAGAAATTCGACAAGGTCATCTGCAGGTTGCGGTCCCGGGTCCCGCTCACGCGCGCGGCAGCCGACTTCCAGTCGGCGACCTGCTACCGCGTGGTGAGCCTCTGGCTGGGCGCGGACCTGCCGCGTGACGTGGAGGTATGGTTCGACCACGCGGCGCCGGCAAACACGGCCGTGTACGAGAGGGTCTTCGCGGGCTCGCCCATCCGGTTCGGCGCTCCCTGCGACGCGTTTCTCTTGGGAGCCGCTGCGCTCGACATGAGGCTGAAGAGCGCCGACCCCAAGCTCCATCGGCTTCTCCGCCGCCATGCCGAGCAGTTGATGGCCGAACTACCGAGGATCGAGAATTTTACCGATCGGGTATGCAGGCTGGTGACGGACCAGCTGGCGGGAAGAGAGCTCAACATCGACCGTATCGCCGAGCAACTTCACATGAGCCGGCGTACGCTGCACCGACGGCTTGCCGAAGAGGGGGTCACCTTCAGAAAGCTAGCGGATGACTTACGTCGCGACCTGTCCCTACGCTACCTGGAACGTACTGACCACAGTATCGGGGAGATCTCGTTTCTTCTTGGTTTCTCCAACCTGCCGGCGTTCTATCGCGCTTTCTGGCGCTGGACCGGGTGTACTCCTCTGAATCACCGCAAAGGGACGACCCGCTAGTCCGCCTGGCTCACCGCTTTGGCTCCTCGGTCCCGGGCTTTTCCCGGAAGACTACGTTCATTGAATCCGTCGAGACCGACGGCGCTCTCGCGGTTGCATCCTCCCGCCAATAATCCAAGGAGGAGGGAATTTCCCTGGCACGTACATATCTTTGATGGATATTCTTTTACCTATCCGTGCCTCAAGTTGCTCCGGCTTACCGGTCGACGAAACCCTCGTTTCACACGCGTATCCCCGAATGGTAATAGTCTGTCACCGGAAGGTAATGCGCGCCGTCTCCGGCATAGCTAGCGTATCGGAAGACGCTCGGTTTTTGCGCATCCTTTTGATCGGAGTTCCTTGTTCGGCAGTACCGACAGGCAAGTGAGGGCTTCCGTTGTGACCGTTCTGGCGGTTACCGCGTCGGCCGTTATCGCGGCGGCCTGCACGGAGAAAGCGGGTCGCTCTCCACAGTTCTCATCTGCGTTCTGCGTCGTGAACAGTATGGAGTCCTGCACTTGCGCCGACGGCCGACGCGGTGCGCGACTGTGCGGGCCGGAAGGGGCCTTCGGGCCCTGCATATGCGAGGCCCAAAACGACGTGGAAAACGGCGGTCCTGAACCCTCGCCCTACCCGTCACAGACGGAGGGTGCCCAGGCGGCGGGATCGGGCGAAAACAGAACCGAGGGTGTCGCCGGCACGGACGGAAATCCTGCGGGCGACGGGGGGGTTCCTCTGGCTCAACCCGTCTTGCCGACCACGCCGGGCGAGGTCATCGTCGACCCAGCCGACGAAGCCGCGACCATCTTCGATGACGCTCTGCTTCGCACCTATGAGCTCGTAATCAGCCAGGCCGACCTCGACTCCATCAACAGCAGCCCGGCAGCGGAGCAGTACGTGCAGGGCTCCTTGCTGTTCGAGGGGCAGACCTACGGACCGGTCGGTGTTCGCTACAAGGGAAACTATGGCGGGTATATCAACTGCGCTGCCCCCCGTCCCTTTCAGTCACCCTTTGAAACGCCGCTGGGACCGAAGACATGTCCCAAGCTGTCGATAAAGGTCTCCTTCAACTGGAGAGATCCCGAGGGTCGCTTCTTCGGCATGAAGAAGCTGCAGTTCCACTCCATGAACGTCGACGAATCGATGATGCGCGATCGCCTGGGGTATGCCCTGTTCAACGACATGGAGGTACCGGCTCCGCGCGCGGTGCACGCGCGTTTGCTCATCAACGGAAAGCTGGAAGGGCTGTTCGCACTGGTCGAGCAGATCGACGGGCGGTTCACCCGCAGCCGCTTCACCGAGGGGGGCGAGGGCAACCTCTACAAGGAGGTCTGGCCCATTCACGCCGACCCGGCCGTATATATCAACGCGCTGGAGTCCAACACCGAGGAGAGTCCCTCGGCCGCCAGGATGATGGCGTTCAAGGCCGCCATCGATAGCGGTCAGGGCGTGGACGCCATCGATGGCTGGCTCGATCTGGATCACATCGCGCGTTACATCGCCGTGGACCGTACCCTGGTCAACGACGACGGCATCTTCCACTGGTGGTGCTCGGAGAGGGGAACCGGCAGAAACCCCGGCGCCTTCGGCAATCACAATTACTACTGGTACGAGGAGGTGGACGCCGATCGCATGTGGCTCATCCCCTGGGATCTCGACCTGATCCTGGGAAACCAGCTCGTCTACGAGGCGCTCAATGTCACGGTGCCCCTGGAGATCCTGTACGACTGGGACGACACCGGTCAGACCTGCGCCTGCGTCGGCAACCCGCTGGCCCCGCAGCGGCCTCCGGGCTGCGACCAGCTGACCCGTCACTGGGCCACGCTCCGGGACCGCTACCGGGCTGAGGTGCGCCGCTTTCTGGAAGGGCCTTTCTCGGACGACCAGGTCACCGTCAGACTCGACCGCTGGGCGGCCCAGATCGACGGCGCGGTACGAGAGCAGGAGGGCACAATACACAACGGACATCACATCACCCACGCTGCGTGGACCGGTGCGCTGGGGGCGCTCCGCAACACCATCTTCGATCTGAGGAACCAGGCCTGGCAGCGCGTGCCCTGAACCGGGGCGGGCAGAAGAAGAACCGGGGCAGCGGAATATCGGATAGTAACGGTAAATAGGTAACGGATAGAAATACCCAGGGAGGACAAGATGAGAACGATACCCATGTTATTCGGAATAGTCGCTCTGTTCTGCCTCGGCTGCGAAACCGAGGACGGAAAGAGCGACGATACGGATGGTGGACTCGACGCAACTGTAGGCGAGTGGGACCTTCCTTCCGGGGCCGGAGACGGCGCGGGCGGCGGCGGGGGCGAGACCGCTGGAACCGGAGGCACGGCGGGCGAGAGCGGCGGCAGCGGCGGCGCTGCGGGCATTCCCGAAGCCGGTGGTGCGGGCGAGGCCGGAAACGGCGGCGCGGATGCCGGAGACACGGTGGGCGAAGACCTCTTCGACGGCGGCGGGGTATCCGACGGCGGCGGTTTCATCCTAGTAGATGCGGGCGCTCGCCGCCGGATCTACGAGCAGTGTTCCAGCGACGACGACTGCGAGAGCGATCTCTTTTGCCGGACGGGCTACAACCACTGCACCAAGAACTGCACGGAGGACACGGATTGCCCCCAGCCGGCAAATGCGTCGGCGGTAACGGGATGCTCCTCCTCGATCATGTCGACCATGCCGGATACCTGTCGGCTGGACTGCGCCGACGCCAACGGCGATCCGGATAACAGCGCCTGTCCCCCGGGCATGGAGTGCACCGATACCGGGTTCAGCGCCGGACTGGCCTGGCGATGCGTCTTCCCGGATAGCTAGCCCCAGGGCAATCCGGAAGAGCCGTCATTCCGGGGGCCCTGAGCCATCACGCCGTGCTGGTCACCGACGGCTCTCCTCCGAGCTGCGCATACGACGGCGCGCCGATCGTTCTCCTCGCGGGCGAGGCCTTCAACAACGACGACGTCCGGACATTCGCCGTCGGCATGACGGGAGCGGACCTCGGCGTGTTGAATCCCCTTGGCCACCAGGGCCTGGGCGACGCCCCCCTCCGATGCGATCACCTGGCCCTGCGACGTGACCGCGGGCAGCAACTTACTGCAGGCCCTCCAGCTGATAACCTCTCGTCGCGGGCGTGCTGTTCGCCGTCCCGCTACGGTTTCTGACCGGGTTCTCCCGCGTCGCCGCCAAGCGGTACGCCGCGTTCGGATCCCGGTTTCGATGGGCTTCGTACCATCTCGATGGCATTGTTCTCTACACCGATACGGCGCGGGGCCGTATCTTTTGAGTCCTATGAGCTACCTACGAACGCTAGAATATGGTAAAGGTTATACATCTATTATTCCGTCGTGACGGTGAGGCAATGATGAACATCTTCATTACCGGGGCGGCCAAGGGAATCGGTCGGGAAACGGCCCTGTTTTTCGCGGAAAAGGGGTGGTTTGTCGGCATTACCGACGTGGACGGCGAAGGTCTGGCCAAAGTCGAAAAGGAGTTGGCGGACAAACCGTGCTTCCCCGCCGTCATGAACGTCACCGATGCCGATGACGTGGCCAGAACCATCGGCGAGTTTTGCAGGAAGAACGATGACAGACTCAACGTATTGTTCAACAACGCGGGGCTCGGCATCATCGATCCCTTCGAATCGATTCCGCTGTCGAGCTACCACGCGTTGATCAACGTCAACGTCACCGGCGTGCTCAATTGCGGCTAATTCCGGGTTTTTCAACGGCTGGGAAGAGCAAAAAGGGGGAAGGCGGCGC
>CAYVFC010000167.1:0-7298 GCA_964450715.1 uncultured Sandaracinaceae bacterium
GGTTTTTCCTGCGGGCGCGCTCGCGATTGCGCTCCGCCGACGCGCCCGGTCTCGTCTCGTTTATTTTGCGGTGCCTCCGAAAACAGAGGTGAGAACCTTGGCCGTTTGGGGCCCGCTTGCAGGCTGTCTCGTCGTCTTATCGATCGCCTGCACGGACGTCCTGGTCAACCTGGCGGAAGACCAGGGCGCGCTGCAAGCCGACCGGACGGCGGAAGCGGGCATCGACGCGAGCGAAGGGGCGGACGCGGCGCGGGATGGAGAGCCAAGCGGCGGCGAGGACGCTTCGTCGGGCGACGCGTCGCGTCTTCGAGACGGAGGGACGGACGCGTCGGTGCTGTGTAACAGAAAGCCCTGCGCCTGCGACAACGGGATCGACGATGACCAGGACGGCCTCGGCGATGGGCTCGATCCGGAATGCACGGGCCCTTTCGACGACGACGAATCGAGCTATGCCACCGGTAGCCCTGACGATAACCGCGAATCGTGCCTGGACTGCTTCTTCGACGGCAACTCCGGACACGGCGACGACGGTTGCCAGATCGCCTACGAATGCCTCTATGGCCGGCTCCCCGCGGCTTCCGGGGGCAGCTGCCTCTCCTGCGAACCGGGCGAAAACTGCGTCGAGAACTGTCTGCCGCGCACCCCCAACGGGTGCGATTGCTTCGGTTGCTGCGAGGTTCGCCGGCTCGATGGAAGCCGCCTGAACGTCTTGCTCACTTCGTCCTGTTCCATGGATCTTATCGAAGATCCGACAAACTGCCCGCGCTGCGTTCCGAACACCGCCTGCGCGAATCCCTGTGGCACGTGCGAGCTCTGCGCCGGCAAGCGCTTGGAGGACCTGCCGGAAACCTGCCGGGAGGATGAGGACAAAAAGAGGTATACCTGCGACGATGGAGAGGGGGTATGCGGTGACGATCTGCCCTGCCCGGACACGTACTACTGCCATATGGGCTGCTGCTTGCAGGCCATATTCTGAACGGCGGCTACGGCTCGGAGTGTCATCTCGAGCAAAGGGAGAGAACTCTCCCTTTGCTCGAGATGACATCGATGAAACGTACCTTCACCAGCCATCGCGCGCGTCTCAAACGCACGGTCCCCATCAAGGGACGCGCTTGGACTCGCCTCCGGCAATCGGTTATTCTTAAGTAATATGGGTGATCGGGAGGACAGGCCGACGTTACGCCCGCCGGAGTACCCGGAGCTCGAACAGGAGCGTTCCCAGGCGGAGGTAGATCGTCCCCGAAAAACGAAGGAGGCAAGGAGCTCCGATAGCGCGGAAACCGAGCCGGAGTCGCCGCCGCCGTCAGCGCCGGTCGAGTACCACACCCGAAAGGAGTCGGTCGACCGGGCGATGCGGTACGTACAGGAACGGGGCGCGGGAAAACCCGGGGCCGGCTCCTACGCCTTATCGGGGCAGCGGGTGAGCAGCGACCGGATCCCGGCCGCGATCGCGCAAGCCGCGACCGATTCCGATGCCGCTCGCACCCGTATCGGCACTGTCCAGACGCCTACGGTGGTACAGCCGCCGAGCGATACCTACGACCTGCGCAAGCACTCCGGCAGTGCGAGGGGATTTCCGGCTGCCTCCGACGGATCCGTGAGCCCCCCCGCCTCCACCCGCAAGCCTCCCAGCAGCGGCAGGTTCGCTGCCGCATCGACCACTCCGCCGAAGTCGGCGCGGCCCCGCGCCGAAAGCCAGCCGTCCCCCAGATCGGCCACCGAACAACGGCGTCGCTTTCCCTCGACGACGAAGCTCGAGTACGTCGATCCGCACCGGCAGAAGAGCAGCACGCGCATGGGCGCGGTCCGACCCCCGGGCGACAGCTCGGCGCCGCACCGGGGCGCGAGCAGCGGGCAAGTCCCGGTGGTATCGCCTCTCTCCACCGTCGCCGTCGGCGACGCCCCGCAGCGGAGCCAAGAACAGCTCAGAGACGCCCTCAAGCATATCGCGCACAAACGTTACGATCTAGCGATACGGGAGCTCGAAGACGTGCTGTACACCGCGCCTGACAACGAGGAAGCGGGACGCTGGTTGCTGGTCTGCCGCGCCAGAAAGCTGATGGCAGAGGGAGAGCGCGGGGCAGCGGTGCGGATGTACCAGAGGCTGCTCGAGAGGGATCCGGACAACTACGAGGCGGCCAAGGAGATCAGCGCCTACGAGAAGGACCGGGCTTTGCGGGCGGTACCCTTTGGTCGCTACTTCACCAAGAACCCCGGCCCCCGGGACGATCCCTCGGGGCCGAGAACGCGAAAGAAGAGCGAGCGGTAGCCCCCCTTTCCCTCAACCCCGCTTGCGCGCGATCGCGATCAGAAATCCGCCAAGGCTCCGCAACGGCGAGTCGAGCGCCAGCCGTTCGAGCGCGGCGAGCGCCTCCGCCAGCAGCGGCAGGCGGTAGACGAAGGCGGCCGGAGTAAAAACGCGCACGCCCCGGAATCCCTCCAGCTCGAGCTCCGGCGGCAGAAGCGCCCGCACGGCGCCGGGAGAGTCCCAGCGGGTAAACACGTCGGCCTCCGTACGGCCGTCGCTGATCCGGCCGGGGCCGGCCAGGCGCTTGGCCAGGTAGCGGAGGCTGCGGGGATTGTAGAACTCCAGTAGAAGGACCCCGCCGGGAGCGGTCACGCGGCTGAGCTCGGACAGCGCTCGTTCGATGTTCGCCACGTGGGCCAGCACCTTGAAGCTGCACACCACGTCGAAGGCCTCGTCCGCGAAGGGGATATCGGTGACGTCTCCCAGCGCCACCTGCAATCCCCGCTCCCGCGCCTGCCGGACCATCCCCGGCGAGAGATCGAAACCGCAGGCCAGGGCCGCGGTCCTGGCCAACCGCTCGAGCACCAGTCCGCTGCCGCAGCCGGCCTCCAGCACGCGCCGGCCGGCGACGTGGGGTGCAGCGACGGCGGTTTCCAGCTCGTCGATGAGAAGGTGGTAGCCGCGGTCGCGACCCGTCTCGTAACGACGGCTGAAATCATCATAGTAATCTTTTACGGTTCCCTTCTGCTTCATCTTCGACACCCAACGCCTCCAACTGAGCGACGGTACGGCGGAGGCGAGTTACTATTTCAACGATCTATCCGAGAAGCTCGTCGTATACCTGCTCGTAGGCAGCGGCCATCGTCTGCGGTCGAAAACGCTCCTCCGCCGCCTCGCGGCCGCGATCGGCCAGTCCGCGCCGCTCGCCCTCGTCCTGCAGGAGACGGCAGACGGCTTCCGCTATCGCATCGCGCTCGGGAGCGACCGCCAGGGCCGCCCCACCCTCGGCCAGCTCTTCCGCCGAGGTTCCGGTCGTTACCAGTACGGGCGTCCGGGCCGCCATGGCTTCGATCAGGACCAGCGGCAGATCCATCTTGGCGCTCAGGTTGTCCACCGGGAACAGGACGAGATCGGCGGCCGCCAGCAGCTCGAGGATGGAGACGGTCTCCCCCACCCAGGTCACCCGGGTATCGAGCCGCAGGGTTCTCGCCCGATTCTTCAGTTGCGCCTCGTGCTCGCGCGCCGCGGGCGTCTTGGCGCGGCAAGCGATGGCCAGGTGAGCATCCAGGTCGCCCGGTAGGTCGTACAGTGCCTGCAGCGCTCTGTCCGCTCCCCGCCCCACCTCCAGGTCACCAGGGAAGACGAGCAGCGGTCGGTCCAGCGGCAGATCGAATAGGCGCCGGACCTGCTCCCTCTGTTCCCGACCTGGCGGCTGTACTGCGCTCACCGCGGGCAAAACGCGGCGCAGGCGATCAGGGCTCAGGCCCGCTCCGAGCAGCAACCGCTCCGTACTGCGGGAAACGACGATATTGACGTCCGCGAAAACAAGCTGCCGCAGATCCGTGATCTCGGTGGAAACGCTGCAGATGGTCTGTACCGTAGGAACTCTTTTCGCACGGGCAGCCAGCGCGGCCACGAACGAGGTACGCGGATTGGGCGCGAAAAAAAAGTGCCAGAGAGCGGTGCGCCGTCCGGTCAGCAGGCGCAGCATCACCCGTGCGTTGTCCGCCAGCTGCGGGGTGAATCCACCGCTGGCGGGCGAATAAAGCCGTTCGACCCGCGCCCGGGCCAAATCGAGCAAAGAGCCCTTCCTCGACAAGACGACCGGAACGTACCGGGTCATATTGAGAGCCAGCTCGCGCACCAGGTTCTTGCTGCTGTCGTTCCATGGCGGCGAGATAGGCTTGGAAACGAGTAGGATCTCAGCCATCTCCTGCAACGCGCCCGGCGACGGCGCCGCCGGCCGGGCTTGACCTCTGATGTCCTTCAGCCTAACCCTATGATGCGGGTCGGGGAAATAGAGCACGGGAAGCGAACAAAAGCGATGGACGAGGACAAGGAAGACCGTAACCCGGAAGGGGAAGCAGAAGGGTATCCGCAGCGGGAAGAGACCAGCTACCGGACCGGCAGGCCCCATCGCGCCGGTTCGGATTCACAGCGCTCGGCCCTGGAACGGCTGGCGGCGGATCTGCTCAAGAAGGGATTCGAGGCCGGGCGCGATACGCTGAGACACACCGACGAGCGGCTGAAGACCGTGGGGGAATCGGTATTCGCCAAGGAAATCGTCCACCTTTTCGCCTCCCAGATGGGAGACATGCGCGACGCCATGGCGAAATCGGTGGCCGCCGAGATAGGGCGTTTCCTGCGCGAGACCGACTGGGCCTCCGAGGTGCGCCGGGCCGCTTCCGGGATAACCGTCGAGGCCAAGGTACAGCTCACCTTCCGCTCCCGTGCCGAGGGCAAAGAGGGCAAAGAGGGCAAAGAGGGCAAAGAGGGCAAAGAAGACCAGACCGATCCGGGAGACGACTGAAGCTACCTTTCTCGCGGATCGGGTAGCGGCTCGACGCCCTCGAAACGCACCGCCGTGCCGATGACCACCCCGTGGCGCCGGGAAAAGCCGGCATTGACCTCCAGCACGTACTGGGAGACGCCCGGCACGCTACATCGGGCGTCGCTCAGCGGCTCGGTATTCTCCACGATACCGAGAACGGTCATACCGGGCTCGATGAAGATCATGTCCAGGGGCAGGTAGGTATTCCGCATCCAGAACTCGAGGTGATCGGGACGTTCGAAAAGGAAGAGCATCCCCGCGTCGCTCTGCAGGCTCTTGCGGAACATCAGGCCTCGCGTTCTCTCCGCCGGGGTCCGCGCCACCTCCACCCGTACGGATAGCGGATCGGCGCCCGGCGGTGACAGCACCACCCGCGGCCATGCTGCCTCGCCGTCAGCGGCTCGCTCCTCCGCCGCGTTCGGCTCCTGCACCGCGGACGCGCTCGAGCGTTCAGTTCGAACGCCGTTCGACCCCTGGTTGGCCGAGCATCCCGGCAGCGCCAGGGCGGCGAGCAGGATGGCGGCGATGTTCTTTGCGTCCATGCCCAAAACCGTCTCGGTCAGCGCGGCGTCAGCCAGAGCGTGACCAGTCCTTCGTCTCCCACTTCCGGATCGAATGCGTCGACGATCAGCAGGTACATCCCCGGCTGCAGCCTGGGAAAGGCGGTGGTGCCGCTCTGCTCGCCCGTGGGATCGAAGCAGTCGAGAGGCGTGTTGTCGCACGCTCCGCCGTACTCGCGAAACAGGCCGAAAACGTGGTCGCCGGTCTGCTCCCAGCTGAGATCGAGCCGCGCTTCGGTCTCGAGCTCGAACGCGATCACGCGCTCGCGACCCGATCCGGCCCCGCATCCCGCCACGTACAGATCGGTGCCCTCTACCGTATCCCGCTCCACCATCTCGGTGGCGTCGATCGCCATGACCCCCAGATCGACGTCCGGGTTGCAGCCCTCGATCACCAGCCTCATCTCGACGGTTCCCGCCATCTCGGCGCTGTTGGCCTCGGCGATCAGGTAGTAACGAGTGGGACGCCTGCCGAGGAAGCGCACCGAATGCGGCTCGTCCGGGCCGCTGCTGATGCAGACCCCGTCGCGAGCCGAGCACACGTCGGTCAGCTCTCCCTCGCGATACAGCCCCAGGTTGTGCTGTCCAGACTGGGAGTACTGCAAGGCGATGGTCGCGTAACGATCCAGGACGAAGGAGACGACCACCTCGGGCCCGCTGCTGCTGCAATCGGTCGACCAGTTGTCGCTGGAGGCAGCCACGTCCAGCGTGCGGTAGAGGGGAACGCCGGGTTCGAGCGTGCCCAAATCCTCGTGTATAGCGCAGCTCGCCTGCTCCCGCTGGCACAGGGAGTCGCATCCGTCGCCGTCCCGTTGGTTGCCGTCGTCGCACTGCTCGCCCGCCGCGGCGTCCAGGATCCCGTTGCCGCAGCTCTCGTTGCTCAGGCAGTCCGCCGAGCAGCCATCGCCGCTCCGGTTGTTGCCGTCGTCGCACCGCTCGCCCGCCAGCGAATCCACGATCCCGTTACCGCAGCTCTCGTTGCTCAAACAGTCCGCCGAGCAGCCGTCCCCCGAGATGGCGTTGCCGTCGTCGCACTGCTCGCCGACAGCCGCATCCAGAAATCCGTTGCCGCAGCTCTCGTTGCTCAGGCAGTCCGCCGAGCAGCCGTCCCCGTCGGCGGTGTTGCCGTCGTCGCAAACCTCGTTCGCCTCGAGCAGCCCGTTGCCGCAACCGACCGCGGCCGCCAGCACGGTGAGCGACAGGGAGACCACCCCGGCGCTCGCTTCGGCCGTCTCCTCGACGATGAGGTAGTAACGACCGGTGCGCAGGTTGTAGTAGATCTCCGTCGCGGTTGAACCGCCGCCCGGATCGGTACAGCTGACCAGCACGCTGGTGCACTCGCCGCCGACGTCCTCGTAGAGGCCGATCTGCTGGTCTCCCAGCTGAAAGATATCCAACTGTAGATTCGCATTCACTCCCAGGCTGAACTCGACTACCCGCTCCAGGCCCGCTCCGCACGACACCATATCGTCCGTGGCCAGACGGACGTCCGTGGTGCGGGTGACCGTGGTCCCCAGCGGAAGCGTGCCGAGCACCAGGTCCGGGTTGCACTCCTCTATCCTGCACAGATGGTTGCAGCCGTCGCCCGGGATGGTGTTGCCGTCGTCGCACTGCTCGCCCAGGTCCAGGAAGCCGTCACCGCAATAGGGAGGCGTCTCGATACGGCACTCGGAGTCGCATCCGTCCTCGCTGGTGTTGTTGCCGTCGTCGCACTGCTCGCCCGGATCCACCGTGCCATCACCGCAGCTCGGCGGAGGCTCGAGCAGGCAATACTGGCTGCATCCGTCGCCGTCTTCCGTATTGCCGTCGTCGCACTGCTCGCCGAAATCGACCACGCCGTCTCCGCAATCCGGCAGCAGCTCGAACGTGCAGTAGCCGGTGCACCCGTCGCCGTTGAAGCGGTTGCCGTCGTCGCACTGCTCGCCCGGATCCAGATAGC
>CAYVFC010000167.1:7398-7835 GCA_964450715.1 uncultured Sandaracinaceae bacterium
CGTCGCCGCAATAGGGCTCCCGTTCGATGAGGCAGTCGGCACCGCACCCGTCGCCCTCCCAGAGATTGCCGTCGTCGCACTGCTCGCCCGGATCCAGATAGCCGTCGCCGCAATAGGGCTCCCGTTCGATGAGGCAGTCGGCACCGCACCCGTCGCCGTCCCGAAGATTGCCGTCGTCGCACTGCTCGCCCGGGTCGAGCAGGCCGTTTCCGCACAGAAAGTCCCACTCGAAGAAGCAGTTGCTACTGCATCCGTCGCCGTCCCGAAGATTGCCGTCGTCGCACTGCTCGCCCGCGTCCAGATAGCCGTCGCCGCAATTAGCCTGCGGTTGCTCGTACCGGCAGCGCTGGTCGCAACCGTCGCCCGCGCGCGTGTTGCCGTCGTCGCATTGCTCGCCTGCGTCCAGGTAGCCGTCGCCGCAGTTCGGCAGCGGCTCG
>CAYVFC010000167.1:7935-16507 GCA_964450715.1 uncultured Sandaracinaceae bacterium
TACAGGCAGCGCTCGTCGCAGCCGTCGCCGCGCGTCAGGTTGCCGTCGTCGCACTGCTCGCCCGCGTCCAGGTAGCCGTCGCCGCAGTTCGGCAGCGGCTCGTACAGGCAGCGCTCGTCGCAGCCGTCGCCGCGCGTCAGGTTGCCGTCGTCGCACTCCTCGAACAGGTCGAGAGAGCCGTTGCCGCAGGTCGGCGCGGCCTCCACCCGGCATTGCGGATCGCAACCGTCTCCGGACTCCAGGTTGCCGTCGTCGCACTCCTCCTCCCCTTCGCGCACGGCATTGCCGCAACCCGGACCGCGCTCCAGTCGGCAGAGTGGATCGCATCCGTCGCCGCCCAGCACGTTCCCATCGTCGCACTGCTCGTCGAGATCCAGGTAGCCGTCGCCGCAGCGTAGAGAAGAGATGGCCGACCGGCTGCAGGCCGGCAGGGCGACGGCCAGAACGAGCAGTACTACCGAAAAACGTTTTCCCATTCCCCTAACGTTTTCCCATTCCCCTAATCGGTGTGCTTGTGCACGACGACCTTGCGCCGCATCTCCTTCTTCTGTTCCGTGCGCTCCTTGACCAGCTTCTCGGTTGCCCCGACCACCCCGTCCGACGCGGGCGAGAGGTGCCAGTGCCCGGCTATCTCCCCAGCTTCCGTTTCGTACCATCTGACATAGGCGACGAACACCCGGTTCAGTAACAGCTCCTGGTTCTCCTTTACCGACGCGTACCCGACGGCGTTTTCGTCCACGGTGAGCTCGATCTCCGCGTCCGGGAAGCCGCCGTAGATCCTCCGCTCGATCTCCGCCACCACCCGGTAGCTGGTCTGCCGTTCCGGGTCCACGTCGGTTCGCAGGGTGTTGACGGTGACGACGGCCACCAGATCGCTGTAATCGACCCGCTTCTGGATCTCTTGCTGCCAGCTCTGCAGCCACTTGCCATCCAGCGATGCCGGCTCCTTGACGAAGTCGAACCCGTCCTCGAACAGCTCGGCGTGCTCGGCGGTGAACTCCCCGGAGACGCGTATCGACTGTATGCCGCCGCCGCATCCCGCGGACAGAGCACAGGTGACGAACAGGGCCAAAAGAAGCGATGAGAGAGGCTTGACCATGGCGAACCGTGAAGAGCTGAGCCGTTCCAACGGCGAAAAGAGAGCGAATAACGCGATCTTAGCCCCCGGGCTCATCTCTGTCGACCCGGATCACGGGGTGAACCAGGGTACGCCCGTCTTCCCCTGCCCCCTTTCCCTTACGAAAGCTCGTTCCAGAGCGCCTCCAGGTCAGGGGCCAGCGGCGAGGTGACGACGAACGGCTCTCCGGTGCGGGGGTGTTGCAGGGCCGTCCGGTGCGCGTGCAGCGCCTGCCGCTCGTGGCCGACGCGAGCGCGCAGCGAATCGGTCATCCCGGTCTCGATGTACTCCAGGAAGGGCTCTTCCCGCTCCGGCCCGTAGAGCTTGTCTCCGACGATGGGGTGACCCACCGCGGAGAGGTGAACCCGCAGCTGGTGCTGCCGGCCCGTGCTGGGATGGAGCTCGAGCAGGCTATGGCCGGCGCGCCGTTCCAGCACCCGGTACTCGGTGCGGGCTTGCTGCCCCTCGCCCGGCCGGCTGACCTGCATCAGCACGTGCAATCCCTCCTTCACCCGACAGAGCGGCAGATCTATCTCCCCCTGATCGCGTTCCACCCGTCCGCTGACGATGGCCAGGTAGGTCTTCTGCACCAGGTGGTCTTCGAAGGCCTTCTTGAGCACGCGTTCATCGGCTTCCGTACGGGCACAGATGACCACCCCGCTGGTCTCGCGGTCCAGCCGGTGCGCGATCTGCGGCCCCCTGCCACCATCGGGTGCGTAGCGCTCGCGCAGCAGGTAGCTGAGCGTGTTCTTGTGATAGGTGGCCGTGGGATGCATGGGCAACCCTGCCGGCTTGTCTACCGCCAGCACGGCCTCGTCCTGGTAGAGGATGCCGTACTCCCGCGGGGTCTCCGGCTCCACGAACCGTTCCCGCACCAGCATGACCACCTCTTCGGCCCGCACGATCTCGCTCGGCTTGCGCCGCGAGCCGTCCTCGCGACAGGCGCAGGACTTGATGATCTCCTGGGCGCGGGTCCTGGATAGCCGCGGTATGCGATTCTGGATGAAGCGGTCCAGCCTGAGCCCGGCATACTCCTTGGGTACCCGAAAGGTCAGCACCACGCCGTCCGGGTCAAACCCCGGCGGCGGTTCGATGCGCTGGTTCCCCCTACCCTCACTGGAACGGCTCAAAACAACTCGACGAGCGGCCTCAGGCGGCCTTGACCACCAGCCCCGAGCGAATGCACCTGGTACAGGCGTGAACGCGCTTGACCCGTCCGTTATCCACCATCCGGACCGGTTGCAGGTTGGGCTGCTGCCACTTCCTCGACTTGATGTTGGAGTGGCTCACCTTGTTGGCTTTCTGTCGGCTTTTTCCGCAGATGTAGCAGCTGTACGCCATGGCCTCGTCTCTCCCTGCCAGCGAAGCAGGGCTTGTAGCACCCACCCCTACCCCTGGCAAGCGCCAAGCGACTGCTATAGTACGGCCTCTGCCCGAGCGAAAACCGGCCCTTCCCGGCAGAGCGCGGAGATCCCGATGCCCCACGCCATCGTCATCACGCAGTCGCTGCAGAACGACTACGTCAAGCCCATCGGCAAGTACGACCCGCTGCCCAACATGCTGCACATCGGGTACGAAGAGGCCCGACGCCTGATGGGCGAGAACCCAGAGGACGGTCCCATGGCCAGAGTTCTGAAGTGGGCCTACTCGCTGCCCCCTGATCAGATGAGCATCGTCCACATCCGGGACTGCCACGACACTGCCGATCCGTTCCAGGCGGACCACCTCTCCCAGCTCGGCGAGCACTGCCTGCGGGGAAGCGAGGGTGCCGAATTCGCCTTTCGCATCCCGAACGAGTTGGCCGACCGGCCGGTCACCGTGGTCGACACGGTCGCCTTCAGCGATTTCATCGGCACCAACCTCACCGAGCACCTCATCCGCTTCTCGGGCCAGGCCGTGCGGGTGGGCCTGCTCGGGGTCTGGACCGACGCCAAGCTCTTCTTCCTCGCCTACGACCTGAAGTCCCGCTTTCCCAACCTGCAGTTGGCGACCTGCTCCGCGCTGACGGCCAGCACCTCGAAGTCGAACCACTACCTGGCGCTCGAGCAGATGGAGCGCCTGCTCGGCGTGAGGGTCTTCGCCTCGGTCGGCGAGTTCACCAATTTCCTCGCCGGGTCCGAGGTGGAGATCGATCTTCCCTCTTCACCGCAGGCCGGATACCCGAAGGTCGAGCTCCAGAGCGAGGGCCTCGAGGTCTCGGAGACCGACCTCAACATCATCCGCTACCTCTTCCGCGGCTCGCGCAAGGTGAGCCTGAAGAGCCTGACCGGCGGCTTCTCGGGCAACCTGGTTCTCAGCTCCACCAGCGAGGACATGCACGGACACCCCGAGGTGCCGCACGTGGTGAAGATCGGCAAGCAGGACGAGATCGGTACGGAGCGGACCGCGTTCGAGAAGATCGAGAACATCATGGGCAACAGCGCGCCCCGCATCACCGACTTCGCGGACTACCGGGGACGCGGAGGGCTCAAGTACCGCTACGCGGCCATGGGGGGCGGTATATCGACAACCTTCCAGAAGCTCTACATGTCAGGGCTCGGGCGGGAAAAGATCGAGACCATGCTCCGCACCGTATTCGAGGAGCAGCTGGGCCGCTTCTACGCGGCGGCCAGACGCGAATCGAGCAACCTGCTGGAATACTACAAGATCGAGCCCGGTTACGCGGCGAGGATGAAGCAAAAGGTAGAGATGGTGCTGGGCTCGCAGGCCGATGCTGCGGTGCTCACCCTGCCGACGGGCCAGCGGTTTCCCAACGTATACACCTTCTATGCGGAGCAGCTCGAGAAGCTCGGGCCGCGGGCGGTCGGTTCGAGCTATTTTTCCTATGTCCACGGGGACCTGAACGGCGCCAACATCATCATCGACGAGCACGAGAATGTCTGGCTCATCGACTTCTTCTGGGCCCACTACGGCCACGCCCTGCGGGACATCATCAAGCTGGAGTGCGACCTGATGTACATCTGGACGCCCGTCGAGGGCAAAGAGGACCTGGAACGGGCGACCCGGGTGACGGACGAGATCCTGAAGGTCCGGGACCTGGGCAAACCGCTGCCGCCGGTAGAGCAAACCGAGATCGAGGGGCCGCAGTTCACCCGGGCCTACGAGACCATTCGCTTCCTGCGCTCGCTGTACCCTTCGATCATCCGCCGGGACCGCAACCTGCAACAGCTGCTGGTCGGCCAACTCTGGTACTCGGGACGGGTGCTGACCTACCCGGAGTCCGACCCCTGGCAGAAGCTGTGGGCGCTTTACACGGCAGGCAGGGTCTCGAATCTGCTCGCCCGCCGGCTAGAGGCCAACGGCCCGCTGCGCATCGGCTGGCTCGACGACGATCTCACCCGGCCGGGCCGGATGGGGCTGACCCTGCTGCCGGGACGCAAGGACCGCGGCCGCGTGCTCGGGGAAGACATCGCCGCCATGAAGCGCGAGGGGGTCAGCCACGTGCTGGTCCTGCTCGCCTTCGACGAGTTCCAGGAATACGGCGTGGAAGGGCTGCTCGAAGCCTACGAAGAGGCCGGATTTGTCGTGAAGCACTTCCCCATCCTGGACCACAGCGTCTCATCGGTACCGGAGATGGATCACGCCGTGCAGTGGATGAGGAGGGTCGTCTCGGAGGACGGGAAGCTGCTCATCCACTGCCTGGGCGGGCTGGGGCGCTCGGGGCTGGCCGCCGCCTCTTTTCTCATCGCCGGGGATTCGACGGTGCGCGAGGCCGTGGCCGCGGTGCGAAAGGCGCGCTCGCCCAAGGCGATCGAGAACCGTTACCAGGAGGAGTTCCTGCGCCGGTACGCGGCCTATCGTTCCAGCCTGAGCGGTGTCGGCGACGAGAAGCCATTCGAGAGCTTTGCGGACGTCATCGACTTCGCCGTCAGCGAGGAAAAGGCAGCGGTCGACTTCTACACCCAGCTCGCAGCGATCGTCCGGGACCCGGCCGTCAAGCAGCTGCTCGAATCCTTTGCCCGGGAGGAGAGCGGCCACTACCGGAAGCTGCTGAAGCTCAAGGAGCAGCACCCTCAGTCGCCGGACACGGTCGACCTGCAGGAGCTGCAGGCCATGGTGACCGCCGACGAGGAGACCGTGCCGCTGGTGAAGATCGGGCCGGAAATGAGCTACCAGGAGGCGCTGGAGCTGGCCATGTTCAAGGAGAAGTCCGCCTTCAAGCTCTACCTGAAAATGGCGGAGATGGTGCAGGACGAGAAGGCGCGCGCAGTGCTCTCGTCCCTCGCCCAGGACGAGGCCAGGCACAGGGTTCACTTCGAGCTGCAGCACGAGAAGGCGGCGGTGCGGTAACGAGCGATCGGCGTTTCCGGCGTAACGTCTGATAAGCTACCGTTGCGCCCGAAACCTTCTACCGGGGCGCTGAAGCTCGGCAAAGGGAGGTCGCGGTCGTGGGTATGGTCGCTCTTCGAAAGCTGGCGGTCTGGACTGGGGCTGCCCTGCTGCTCTGCATCGCCGTACTGGCAGTGCTGCGAGAGCAGGGGCGCGAAGGCCAGCCCGGCACGGGCCGTGTCGCGGCGCCCTCCCCGGCGACGGCCGGGCCGCGCATCGCGGTCGCGGTCGTCGATGCGGACGGCGCCCCTCTTTCGCGCGCATCGGTAACGCTGCTGATCGGAGACGACACGCTGGCGGCCGTTACGGACCCGGCGGGCAAGGCGGTTATCGAGAACGCCCCTCGGGGAGAGGGCACCCTGCTCGTGCAAGCAGCGCGGTTCGCCCGCGCCGAGCGGCAGCTGAGCGTCGAGCAGCACGAAATCCGCCTGCGGGTCTGCTTGCTCGCGGGCGCGTCCCTGCAGGGACGGGTAGTCGACGAACGCGGAGCCGGCGTATCCGAGGCTCGCATCGAGGCTCGACGCCAAGATGTCCACGGCGGGTCGGTGCCGCCGTGGACCACGGTAACCGATGCGCAGGGCAATTTTCGATTCGACACGCTGGCCGAGGGCGCCTACGCGCTGGACGCGAGCGCGGAACTGCACGAGCGCAGCGTGCTCAAGCAGATCCGGGCTCCGGCCGAAAAGCCCCTCCGTATCGAGCTCGCTAGAACCGCTTCGATATGGGGCAAGATTCTTCGCGCACCGCAAGGCGAACCCGCCGACAAGGCAACGGTCGTGACAGCCGGTAGCGGCGTATGGCCGCCCCGTCGGGTGCTTTCCGGTCCGGACGGCAGCTACCGGATGGACGGATTGCCGGGCGGATTTTACGAGGTCGGCGCCACCCTGGACCAGATGGTGGCCGAACGAGCCGAGGGGTTGATCATCGAGCCCGGCAGCGCGGTGCGACTCGACCTGCGGTTGGTCGAGGGACAGGTATTGCGGGGAAGGGTGCTGGACGCCGAGAGCGGCGCCCCGCTGGCAAAGGCCGAGATCAGCGCCGCAGAGGAGTCCCTGACCTTCACCAGCGCCTCGACCCGGTCGGCCGAGGACGGAACGTTCACCATTACCGGGCTCAGGGATCTCGAGGGGCGCGCTCATCGAGTTTCGGTCGCGATGGCCGGATACGTTCCGATAATCGGTCAGCAGTGTCGAACTGGGCCCACCCCACATAGCTTTCGCTTGCGGCGCGGAGCGACGCTTTCGGGACAGGTAGTGGACGAGGAGGGAGCGCCGGTAACCGGTGCGGTCATCGAACTGGGGGGAACCGCGAAGGACGGAGGACCGCTGCTGGTCGGACCTCCGCTCCCGGGGCTGGACACGGGCAGGCTGGTCGGCACCCGGATGCTGGGCACCCTGCCCTTCTTGCCGCCGGACAATCTCGGGGTCACCAGAGGCGCCGTACCTCCCATACCGATCGGTCCGGTTGCTCCCCTTCCTGGCGGGTCAGCAGCTGTGCAAAGCGTTTCCTCGGGCATGGTCACCGATCAGCAAGGGCGCTTTCGATTGCAGGGAGTCCCCGCGGGAAAGCTCCGCCTCACGGCGCGAAGGACCGGCTTCGCTCCCGGAAGCAGCGCCGCGCTGACCGTGGCCTCGGGGGCGGTGCTCGACGATATCGTCATCGAGCTTCCCGGCGGCGGAACGCTCGAGGGAACGGTGGAGGACGAGCGCGGTTTTCCGGTCGCTGGCGTCATGGTTGAGCTGCGCTCCGCAAACGAGAGCTTCGCCCGGACCGCCATCAGCGCGAGCGACGGAAGCTTCGCTTTCGACGACGTTCACGGGGACGCTGTACTGGCGGCCTACCCGATCGCGCTACCGCCCACCCACGCCGAGATCTCGGTGGCGTCCGGCCAGACCCGGCAGGTCAAGTTGGTGCTGCAAGAGCGCGCCATCACCCTCGAGGGTCGCGTTCTGGACGAGGCGGGCTTTCCCATCGCGGGCGCCTCGGTACAGGTTCAGGCGCTGAATACCCGCTCGCCGGTAAAGGTCCTGGCGCGCTCGGCTTCCGACGGTACTTTCAGCGTATCCGGCCTTCCGGAGCCGCCATACGACTTGTCGGTCGAGCACGCCGACTATCTGCCGGAGCGTATTGAAAAGTATGCCGAATACAAGTCGAAAGCGGTGGTCCGGCTGCGGGAAGGATTGAAGCTGTCAGGCATGGTCGTGGACGCCTGGGACCAGAAGCCACTCGAAGACGTTTTGATCACGGTAGCTTCGCGACGGCCGAAAGTACGGGAAAAGACCCGTTCCGATTCCCAGGGCAGGTTCGGGTTTCGCAAGCTAGAGCCCGGGGATTATTCGGTTTCGCTAAAGAAGCGGGATTACCTTTCGCAGCGCCGTAGGGTCGCCGTTCGCAGCGACAGCAAACACCGCCGGGAGGTGACCATGGAAGCGGTCGCGCTTGCGTCCGGCGGGTCTGTTTCGGGCGAGGTGGTCGACCGTGTCGGCGCGCCGGTACCAGGCGCGTTGGTAGCGCTGGGCGACCCGCCCGACTGGAAGAAAGCTATCGAGACCGATGCCGGGGGGCGCTTTACCCACACCTGCGTCCCTTCGGGCGACGTAGCGCTAACCGCTCGTCATCCTGAGGCCGGCAAGGCCGCCGCTCCCGGTAAAGCTCGGGTCTATCAACTGGAGGAAACGCCGGGCATCGTCATCCGCTTGCCCGGTTTCGCGCCGCAACGCGAGCAAACGCGGGTACCGACGGACGAAGGCGAGCCCGGGGAACCGGAGGCTCGACCGGAAATGCCGGGCAAGCCCCCCGCGCGCGGCTTTGCCCTGCAGATGGACTACCGCGACGGTAAGGTGGTCGTGACCGACGTCGCGGCAGGCTCGGCGTTCGAGCGGGTGGGATTCAGGAAGGACGACGTCGTGATCACCGTCGACGGGGAGTCCGTGCTGTCAGCCGGTCAGGCGCGCGGCATGATGCGGGTGCCGGGAAAGGACAAGGTCCGCGTCGGTGTACGCCGAGGAAAGCGAACGGTGACATTACGGCTATCCCCGGAGCCGTAGGGGTGGGCCTTGCGCCCGCCCGGTTCTGCAGGCCGCACTTCTCGGATAGCAGCGCGACGCCGGCCTGGCGCGGGCGGTC
>CAYVFC010000168.1:0-16431 GCA_964450715.1 uncultured Sandaracinaceae bacterium
TTCCGAGGACGAAAGCCGCCAGGGCGCCCGCCCACGCGGCCGCAACCGGATCGTTGATTTTGCGGTGCCTCCTTAGGGAGGAGACCATGATGAAGAAGAAGGCGGCAAAGAAGGCGGGTAAAATCAGGGTGACGGCCGAGGTCAAGGGCGCGACCACGGCCAAGAGCGACGCCAAAGAGGCCGTGATAAACGTCCTGAACCGCGCCCGGGGGGACGAGTTGGCCGCCATCCTGCAGTACATGGCCCAGCACTACGCGCTGGACGACGCCGATTACGGCCAGGTAGCGTCCAACGTCAAGCTCATCGCCATCGACGAGATGCGCCACGCCGAGATGCTGGCCGAACGGATCTTCGAGATCGGCGGCGTGCCGGTTACCGCGCCCAGCATGCGCGCCAAGCGGGAGCAGAGCATCGAGGAGGCGATGGAGCAAGACGTGGGGCTGGAGATCCAAGCCATCTCCGATTACAATGATTTCATCGAGGTATGCCGCGCCAACCGTGACGGCATCAGCGCCAAGCTGCTGGAGCAGATCGCGGACGAGGAGCAGGCGCACCTGAGCTACTTCGAGAACGTGCTCGGTCACATTCGGAACCTGGGCGCGGTCTACCTGGCCCAGATCACCGGCGGCCCTGCCGATGCCGGCACCTCGGCAGCGGTGGGATTCGTGGCCAGCAAGGGCGGCGGCTGATCGGGGGCCGCCGCCCCACCCCTTCAGCCCCCCGTCGACAGGGTCTTCTTGCGCGAGCTGGATGACGGGTTACAACCGACATCGTCCCCGGGGTCGGCCGCGTCGCCCGCCAGCGCCCCGGCCGCTCCGCAACCGTTGGGCGAGTCCCCGAAGCCGAGCGAAGTGATCGACAACCCCTACCTCTGATGAGTACCGCACCGAACGCAGAGCAGAAGAGTGGCTGCGATGCAGCACGGTTACGCAGCTACGACGTCGGCTCCCGTCGGGTGACCGTCTGGACCCCTCCCGGATACGAAAACGACCCCGATCGCCGCTACCCGGTGCTCTACCTGCACGACGGGCAGCACCTGCTAGCTCCGACCAGCGAGGTGCTGGGATGGGGGTTGGACGCCATCCTGCTGCGGATGGTGACCGAGGAGAAAATCCCGCCGGTGCTGGCGGTGGGGATCTGGAACACGGAGATGCGAATTCAGGAGTACTCGCCACAGAAGGCGTTCGATCGATTTTTCACCCCGGAACAGATGGATAGTATCATCAAAACGGGCTTTTGCCCGCTCTCCGAGCCCTACCTCGACTTCTGGCTCCGGGAGCTGAAGCCGCACGTCGACGCCACCTACCGAACTCTGCCCGACCGTGCGCACACCTTCACCATGGGAGCCAGCATGGGCGGGATGATCTCCATCTACGCGCTCTGCGAGCATCCGGGCGTCTTCGGCGGCGCGATCTGCATGTCGACGCACTGGCCGATCGGTGGGGGCGCCATGGTGCCCTACCTGAGGCAACACCCGCCCGATCCGCGCACCCACCGCCTCTACTTCGACCACGGCACCGTGGACGTGGAGGGTCAGTACACGGAATTCCAGCAGCAGGTAGACGCTATCCTGCTGCAAGCCGGATTCCGAGCGGAGACGAACTGGATCACCCGCGTCCATCTCGGACACGACCACGGCGAAGCCTGCTGGAGCTCGCGGGTGGAGCTACCCCTGACCTTCGTGCTGCGAACGGCCGGATGAGCGAGCGCTACCGGTGCAGCGCCCGCAGCAGCCGCTGTACCTGCTGCTCGTCCAGCTGCTGGTCGCCCGGCCTGTAGGTGCGGAAATCGAAGGCGAGCCGTCCGCGCAGCATCTCGACGGCCGGGCCGGGGTCGATCCCCTGGCCGAGCCGGCCGTCGAGATCGGCAACCATGAGGGTGCAGACGCCGTCCCCGTTCTGCTCGGCCACGACCTGCTCCCGGTCGTAGGCCATCCTGATCTCGTCGGCGATCCAGGCGCTCCTGCCCAGCGAATGCCTGGACGCGCAGAGGACGATCCGATCCCACTCGCGAACGATTTGATCGATGAATGCGTAGGGCTGCTTGCGCGGATCCCCTCGCTTCTCGTCCAGCCAACAGCGAACGCCTCGCAGCTGCAGCTCCCCGTACAGGAGCCGGGCGAACGCCTCGTCCTCGCGGCAGTAGCTGATGAAGACCGCCGGGCCCCGCGCCGCCCCGGGTCCGTTCAACCCGGACAGGCGGCCGGCGATCTCGGCGGCAGCCGCCGCCGAGATCCCGGGACGGCAGAGCTCCGCCAGCTCCAACTCCAGGTCGCTCAGCCCGCAGCCGACCAGAAATGCGCGCGGGATGCTTCCCCGCGACGCGATCAACGTCTCCAGCCCGGGGTAGCTGGGACCGGTATGTACGATGCTCTGCAGCGCTCCCTGCCCAGCGATAGCGGAAAGGTCCAGATTGCAGAGCGCGGTACCGCCCAGCACCGCTCCCCGCAGGTCGGTCCCCTGCAGCTGCGCGCCCCCGAGATCCGCGCGGCGCAGGTTGGCGTTGAGCAGGGTCGCCCGTTGCAGGTTCGCGCCCCAGAGCCTCGCCCCGGCCAGGTTGGCCTCCTCCAGCAGGGCGCCCTGCAGGTCGGCCTTTTCCAGCCCGGCCGCCCAGAGGTTGGCGCGCTGCAGCTTGGCCTCGCGGGCGTTGGCGCCCCAAAGGTTGGCGTGGGCCAGATCCGCGAAGGTGAGATAGGCGTCGTTCAGGGTCGCGCCCATCAGCGTCGCCCCGCCCAGGTCCGCGTCGAGCAACCGCGCGCAGCTTAGATTCGCCCCCGGCAGGCGCGCGCCCCTGAGGTCGGCCTTCCACAGGTTGGCGTGGAAGAGATTGGCTCGGCTCAGGTCGGCGTACCTGAGGTCCGCGCCGAGCAGGTCCGCGCCGAGCAGGTCTGCTTCTGCCAGGTCGGCACCCCGGAGCACGACACCTTTCGGGCGCCTGTCTGCGTGCTCGTCGAACAACTCGTCCGGATCGTCGGCCGGCACCAGGCGAGCGCCTATCAGCTTGGCCCGTCGTAAGCGTGCATCCTTGAGGTTCGCGTTCCGCAGATGAGCGTCCAGCAACTGGGCCCCGTCCAGGATGGCCTCCTTCAGGTCCGCATCCCTGAACCAAGCGCCCACGGCGTGCGACTTCGTCAGGTTGCAGCCCCGGAGGTCCGCACCGTTGAGCCTGCTACCGGAAAGCCAGGCGCCCTGAAGGTCGGCGTCGCGCAGGTCGGCTCCGTCCAGGTCCGCCCCCCTCAGGTCAGCGCCGCGCAGCCGGGCGCCCCGCAGGTGGGCGCCGCAAAAATCCCGCTCGCCGTTCCGATAGCGGTCGAGCAGCTGCTCCGGGGTATCCGGGGTACTCTGGGAAAGGAGACGGATCCGCATCGAAGCCGCAGCATGGCCCAAACCGGCCGGGAAAAAAAGGGAGGGGCTCGCATCTGGCGCAGAGGCAAATCCGGTGCATACTCGGCCTGGATATGGAGCTTTTCCAACGCGTGGTCGAGGCAGGAGGCCGTCTGCTCAGAGTGCAATGTTATCGCGAACGCGGAAGCAGAGTGCCCGATCCGGTCTCTGGTCTGCTGCTCACCTTTGACGTGGGCAGAATCCTGGTTTGGGCCGATCATGCGGCCGATGAGGACGACGAGCTGTCGTCCATGCACGTCAAGGATACCGAGGACGTAGCCGGCGGGCTGCACTTGCTCGACGAGGAGGAGCCCTGGTGGCGCGTGCTGGGCAGCCCCCTGTGCCGCGTCTGGTCCAGGCGGAGCCCGTCCGGAGTTCGCTTACAATTCCGGCCCGACGAAAATAACCCCCGCTTCATCGAGCTGATGAGAAAGGGCCGGCTGGTCGAGATTGAGATGGACGCCGTGCCGCAAACGGAATAGGTAGTACAGGCTCGGTATGTTCCGGGGACGAATACAGCGAATCCACTTCGTGGGCCTGGGCGGCGTCGGCATGAGCGGCATCGCCGAGATACTGCTGGCGCACGGCTTCGAGGTCAGCGGCTCGGATCTCAAGGATAACGAGCTCACGCGCAGGCTAGCGTCACAGGGTGCCCGCGTGGCGATCGGGCACCGCGAGGAGAATCTGGGCGAGGCCGAGGTAGTGGTCTACTCCTCGGCGGTTCCGCCGCAGAATCCCGAGCTGGTGGAGGCGCGCGCGCGCGCGGTGCCGGTCATCCGGCGGGCGGAAATGCTGGCCGAGCTGATGCGGCTGAAAGAGGGGATCGCCATCGCAGGGTCGCACGGCAAGACGACCACCACCTCGCTGGTAGCGACCATCCTGCAGGCCGCACAGCTCGATCCCACGGTGGTGATCGGCGGCAAGCTCAACGTGCTGGGTTCCGGGGCCGCCAAGGGTCTAGGCGACCTGCTGGTAGCCGAGGCGGACGAGTCGGACGGGTCCTTTCTACACCTGAGCCCGGTGATCGCCGTCATCACCAACATCGATCCGGAACACCTCGATCACTACAGGGATATCGAGTCGTTGCGAGAAGCCTTCATCCGATTCGCCAACCGCGTGCCCTTCTACGGCCTGGTGGTAGCCTGTCTCGACCATCCGCAGGTCCAGCACATTCTGCCCGCCATCGAGAAGCGAACGGTGACCTACGGGATGACGGCCCAGGCGGACTACCGCGCCCGCGAGCCGCGCATGCCGGGCCTGACCAGCGGGTTCGAGCTGGTACGGCGGGGTGAGTCGCTCGGACAGTTTGAAGTAAGTATGCCGGGTATACACAACGTCTATAACGGGCTGGCGGCCATCGCCGTGGCGGACGAGCTGCAGGTAGATCTGAAAGTCGCCGGCCAGGCGCTCGCCGGCTTCGCCGGGGTGCAGCGACGCTTCACCGTGTTGGGAGAGCGGGGCGGCGTGACCGTGGTCGACGACTACGGACACCACCCGGCGGAGGTACAGGCCACGCTGGAGGCCGCACAGCGTGCCTACGGACGGCGCCTGGTGGTGGCGTTTCAGCCGCACCGCTACACCCGCACCCACCACCTCTTCGAGGAGCTCACCCGCGCCTTCAACCGCGCCCATGTCCTGCTGGTGACCGACGTCTACGCGGCAGGCGAGAGCCCCATACCGGGCGCCACCTCGGAGAGGCTCGTGGAAGCCATCCGCAGCCACGGCCACCGGGACGTGACCCACGTTCCCGACCGCAGGGACCTGGTCGCGGCCCTGCTGAAACGGGTGCGCCCGGACGACGTAGTGATCACGCTCGGCGCGGGCAACATCACCGAGGTCGGTCCGAGCCTGCTCGAAGCGCTCCAAACCTGACCCCCCGGCTCGCCGGATGCCCCCGTCCGCTTTCCGCCCCAGGACCGGAGGGCTTTTACCCGGATTTTTGGCGGTCGGGCAGGTTTCGCTTATCACTAGTGTAAGCGGGCTCTTCCGCGCCGCCGGACCCCATGCACTTCACCACCACCAGCGCCAGCAGGTTTACGGGCAGCGGCAAGCGCGCGACCGGTGGCAACCGGAAAGGCGGCAGGAAAGAGGCGAACCGCAGCGGCGATCCGGGCTCGAGCAAGGGCAAGCCCAGGGTCAACCGGCGCACGGCCGGGCGAGCACCGGTGCGCGAGAGCAAGCGCAAGCCCTCGGCCGCGCCGCTATCGGTGCGCCTGCGCCTGGCGCGCTACAGGCTGGGCTGGTTTTTCGGTCGTTTGCGCGCCCCGCTGCTCTTCTCGGCTCGGTTGCTGTCGGTAGCCGCCGTGGTCGCGGGCGTGGTAGCGGCGGCGCACCTGATCGAGCGGCACGTCCGCACATCGGACTCCTTCGCCACCAGCGCCGTGGAGACCGAGGGGTTGACGCGGCTGGATCGCGCCGAGGTTCTACGCTGGACCGGGCTCGCGCTGGGCCAGAACGTCTTCCAGGTGAGCGCCTCCGAGGCCCAGCGGCGTCTACTGCGCCATCCCTGGATCCGCTCGGCCTCGGTCGAGCGAAGGCTTCCGGGTACCTACCGCATCCAGGTCCGGGAAAACCGGCCCGCGGCTCTGCTCTCCCTGGGGGAGCTCTACCTGGTCAGCGACGACGCCAAGGTCTTCAAAAAGCAAACAGAGGGCGATCCGGTAGACCTGCCGGTCATCACCGGCATCGACCGCGAGCGGTTCACCGGAGACCGGGAGTACCGTACCGCGGTGCTGGACCACGCCATCTCGCTGCTGGACGACTACTGTGAGGTGGGGCTGCGGCGGCGCGAGCCCGTCGCCGAGATACACGTGGAGGACGACGGCGGCTTCTCTATCTACGCCGGGCAGGACGCCGTGCACGTCGCGCTCGGCCCCCCTCCCTTTCGCCCCAAGTTGCGCCGGCTACGCAAGGTACTCGATAGGCTGCAACAGAAGAAGGCCAGGCCCGCCTACGTATACCTCGATAACGATCGACGTCCCGACCGCGTGACCGTTCGTCTTCGATAAACGGTCAAACCCGCGTACCGTCTGCCGGCTCCACGGTGGGCGTAGGCAAATCCAGCCAGGCGCTCAGGGCCGGTGCTGCGATACCCGAGACTACGGCGGCCAGTACCCAGGGAACGGCGCAGACGGCGAGCGAGAGGTGCCAGGGGATACCGCTGGCATGACGCGCCGTGAACCACATCGCATAAACCAGTAAAACCAGGCACGGCAGGTAGACGAGCACGGTCAGGATCCGGGCCAGATCCGCGGACGGGACCAGCCAGATCACCATATAGGTCGCGAGCGACGCGGTCGGTAGCAACCAGGCGCGGTAGAGCAACATACTGGCGGCCGCGTTCGCGGCTCCGGGCCGGCCGTAGGAGCGGGAGAGCGTGAGATAGGGCAACGCGAGCGCCAGCAGCACGACGCCGTCCAGGGCCAGGTGCGCCGCCATCGCCCGCGCCACGTCCAGGATGACCTCCATGTCGCTCGGATCGCCGACCCGCTCCACTTGCGCCCCGGGACCGAACAGCAGGGTCTTGGTGAAAGGGATCACCCCGGCGAGAGCGCCGAGCGGCAAGGCCGTCATGAGAAAGAAGGGGATGGCGCGCTCGACCCGCGAGAGGGCGAAGCCGGGCGCCGATGCCCGGGGATAGAACGCATCCTTCAGGGTCCCGAGCAGGCGCGGGCCCAGCGCCAGCCGCTCGTCCTCGAACGGCGGAGCAATGGCCGGAAAGGACTCGTCCTCGCCATCGGACCCCTGCTGCTCAGCACAAGCGTCGCAGACCGACCGCCCCTGCTGCCAGCAGCTGGCACAGCCGAGGGCCCCGCACCGCGGACAAACCCAGCGCGCCGGCCGATCCGGGTGTCTGCTGCAGGCCGCGCCATCGGGGGCACGCGTCGGGGAGTCATCGGTGTTCATGGCGATCAACGGATGAAAACCGGCGGAGTATACCCCATCGGTCAGCGCGGCTCACCCCGGAATCCAACCGTTGAAGATTCCGCTCGCCAGGCGTCGCCACTCGGGGGCCGGGCACCGCCGCGGTGTAAGCGTTCAGGCCTTGGGCAGCGCGGCGGCCAAGGCGCCCGAAAAACCGAGCGCGCCCGCAGGGCCGGTGAGGATTGTACTCACGTACATGACGAACCGGCCCGAGGACGAAAGCCGGTTTTTCGGGATGGATTGGCCGCCGTCGTTTCAGATACCGACTCCCCCCCCTTAACGGTTACGCCGCGGTCACCCCCTTGTCTTGACGACGGCGGCCCCGCCCCGGATGATGCGGCCCACAATGCGGCTTGACCTGTCTTCCCGGTTGCGTCGACTGCGAACGCTCGATGCCATCGGATGTCTACTGGCGGTGGCCTACGCAGTGCCCTCGGTATGGTATCCCTTTGGCAACGACCAGGGTCTGCACTGGTACATAGGTGACGGAATCCTGAAAGGGGAGCTTCCCTACGTCGACGGCATCAGCGGCAAGCCGCCGGGGATCTTCCTCGTACACGCTCTGGCCATCGCGTTGTTCGGCGATACCCAGGCCTCTATACGCATCCTGGAGGTGCTCGGGGTGGTAGTGCTCGGCTTGCTGGTGGCCGTGTGCGCGGTCGCTCCCCGCATCCGCCTTCCGGACGGGGCGGTGGGCGCGGTCGCGCTGGCGGTCTCCGCCGTCAACTACAGCTACACGGACCACTGGAACACGGCGCACCCGGAGTTCTGGGAATCGCTGCTGCTGGTAGCCGCCGCCGTGGTGGCGCTGCACGACGAGCGGCCAGTGCGTCGTCCCTTCCTGGCCGGTCTGCTCTGCGCGATGGCCTTCATGTTCAAGTACACGGCCGCGGTGTCGGCGCTGGCCATCGCGGCCTGGTGCGGCTGGCTGGTGGTTCAGCAGGGATCGCTCTCCGATCGCGCGAGGCGCCTAGCGCTGGCCGCGGCCTGGTACCTGCTGGGCGTGCTACTGGTGTTGGCAATCGTGGTTCTCCCCTTCCTGGTTACCGGCAACCTGGAGCCCATGTGGGAGATCATGTACAAGCTCATCCTCCGCTACCGGGCCAGGGCACCGGAGATCACCGGCGGGGCTGCCGGCTGGCTCGGCTGGCGTTACGGCGGCACTCTGGCCGCGGCCACCGCGGTGGCCGCGCTCGGGGGGCTCGGGCTGGTCTTCTGGAGATGGAGGCTCGACGCCCAGTCGCCGGCCAGGTGGCTCTTCCTTCTCGCGCTGTTCCTCGCCGGGGTGGGCAACGTGGCCGTCCAGGGGAGGTTCTTCACCTATCACTGGATCGTGGTCTTTCCCTTCTCGGTGCTGTTACTGTCGTGGCTCCTGCAACGGGTAGCTCCGACGCGTGGCTCGCTGCAGCTTCTGGCCGTCATCGGCCTCACGCTCGCTGTCTATTTTTACGAGCCGAAATGGCCTACCAACCGCTACTATAGCTACCGGGAGCACGTGACGAGCTTGGTAAAGTACCTGCGCGGCGAGCGCAGCCGGAACGCCTACATCAAGGCCTTCCGGGGCAAGAGCCGTCACGACGCCTACCGCTTGATGGAGAGGGTCGGGCTGGCTATACGCGCGCAGGCAAGACCGGGAGACACGCTCTGCGTGCGCGGCTTCTCCACCCCTATCTACCAGGTAGCCCAGCTTCGCTGCCCCTCTCGCCACGTGGCGCCCTGGTTGATGAACGCCGGTTACCGCAGGTGGCGCGTCGAGTACAGGCGCGACCTGCGAAAGAACCCGCCGACCTTCATCGTTACCTTTGTCGACCGGAAGCTCGACGTAAGGATGCTGCGCCGCAGAGGATACACGAGTAAAAGGGTAACCGGCGAGTACCTGCTGATGACGAGGCGCGCAAAGGGCCCCGTCGGGGGAGCGCGCGCGGTCAAGCCGGGGAAGGCGGATTCCGTAAAAAGCCGCTGACGCCGACGGCGCGACTACCGCTTCTTCTTGCGGGTGGTCCTGGCCGACTTTCGATCGGCGATCGCGGGCTCGGCTGGCGTCGACCGCTGGTCGATCGGGGGCAGGGGATTCTTGCGCATCACGGAGTAAGCGACGGCGGCCACCGGAACCAGCGTCAGGGAGATGAGCTGCGAGGTGGAGAATCCGAACGCCTCCCCGCGCTGCGGATCGTCGCGCACGTACTCGAAGAAGAAACGGTAGACGCCGTAGGCCATGGCCAGCGAGAGGATGACCTGCCCGCGGAAGCGCCGCCGCCTGAAGATCAAGAGGACCATGGCGAGCAGCAGCAGCCCGGCGGTCACCTCGTACAGCTGGGTGGGATGAACCGGGTAGGAGTACGTCGCCTCTCGGGATAGACCGTAGAGATCGACGTGGTAGCTCCAGGCCGGAGCCCCTCTGAGTCGGTCGCCGAACTGGTCCCAGCGAGGAAAGGTTCCCAGATCCTTGAGCCAGCCGGGGGCGTCGGCCGAGAGCCGCCCACCGAAATCGCATCCGTACAGGTAGCAACCCACCCGGGTGCAAGCCAGTCCGGCGGCCAACGCTGGCGCGGCCGAATCGGCGAAGGCCAAAAAGGGCACCTTCCTGATCCGCAGGTAGACAGCCGCGCCCACCGCTCCCCCGAGGAATCCGCCGTAGGCCACCATGCCGCCGGCGCGCAGGTTGACGAGCTGTAGAGCGGGTTGCCCCTCGAACGCCTCTGGGTTCGTCAACACGTACAACAATCGCCCGCCGACGATGGCGCTGACCGCGGTCACCAGAAAACAGGTCTCCAGCACCTTGCGCTCGATCCCCTCGTGCTTGACGCCGAAGTGCATGACGAACTGCCAGCCCATCACGAAAGAGAGCCCCAGCATCACCCCGTAGGAGTAGATGTACTGGCTTCCCCAGGGGGTCGGGATCTCGAAGAGTACCGGGTGCACGCTGTCCTCGCTTTCCTCTGCAGAGGGGTATCCGAAATGGCGGCAGCCTAGTCAAGCCGCGTCCGTCCGTGCATCGCGCATTTCGTAGGCGCGGGCCTCGCGCCCGCCCGGGAGGGGGCAAGCCCCTACCCTTCGCTTCGTTTCGTAACCCGTGTCACCAGGGCGCCCTCGTGCAGTCGAATGGTGACCGTATCGCCGCTATTCGCATCCGACGCCCGGAGCAGCGCCTTGCCCGTCGGTTCGTGAATGGCGATGGCGTAGCCGCGGCCGAGCACGGCAACGGGGGAGAGGGCCTGCACGCGTGCGGTGGTCTCGGCGAGCCGGGCCCGCGGAACCGCGACCAGCTTTCCGGCGATCGAACGCAACCTCGAATCGACCGCCGCCAGCCGAATTCGGTCCCGGGCGAGCCGTACCCGCGGATCGGTCCGGGAGAGCCGGAGCGCCAGCGCCTGCAGCTGCTCCCTATGCCGGTTCAGCCGCCGGCTGGCGGCTCGCGCCAACCGGGTCTGTAGCTCGTGCAGCCGGGTACGGATACCTACTATAGCCTCGCGCGGATCGCTGAGCCGGCGGGTCCTCTCGTCCAGCAGGATGCGAAAGCGGGACATCAACAGCTGCACCGTTCGCGACAACGCGCGCTGCCGGCTGGAAAGCTCGGCCGCCAGCGTCTTGCGATCGGGCACCGCCATCTCCGCCGCGTTGGACGGGGTCGCCGCCCTGACATCGGCCACCAGGTCGGCGATGGTGACGTCGACCTCGTGACCGACCGCGCTGATGGTGGGCACGCGGCAGGCGGCGATGGCGCGCGCCACCCGCTCGTCGTTGAATGCGAACAGGTCCTCGGCCGAGCCGCCGCCTCGGCCTACGATGACCAGATCCAGGTCCGGCAAGCGCTGGATGTCGTTCAGCGCGACTGCGATCGAAGCCGGCGCGTCGGCGCCCTGCACCAAGCAGGGCGAAACCACGATGCGGACCGGGCAGCGGTCGCCGCTGACCCGTATGATGTCGTGCAACGCGGCCCCCGAGACGCTGGTCACCACCCCGACCACCCTGGGAAAGAAGGGCAGCGGCCGCTTACGCTCCTCGGAGAGCAGCCCCTCGGCGGCCAGCAGCTTGCGAACCCGTTCGAACTGACGATGCAGCTCCCCGAGCCCGGCCGGCCGGGCCTGGCGCGCGATGAGCTGGAAGCCTCCTCGCGGCTCGAACAGCGAGAGCGAACCGCGCAGCCGCACGCGCGAGCCGTTCTGCAGCTCGGCTCGGTGCCGCTGCGCGTCGTTACGGAACATCACCACCCGGATCTGGGCCTGCTCCTGCTCGTCGTTGAGGGTGAAGTAGCAGTGGCCCGACCCCGCTCGTGTCAGATCGGAAAGCTCGCCCTCGACCCAGATGTCCGGCCAGCCGCGTTCCAGCGACAGGCGCACGGCGCGCGTGATCTCGGAGACGCGAAAGACCCGTTCACCGTCGCTGCTTTCGCTCCGCTCTCCGTTGTCGAACAACCCCTGCTCCCGCACCACCCAATCCTCTTTCCGCAACGCTATACCCGGGCGCCGCCGGAACCACCGTACACGCACCAGCGCCTAGAAGCCATTGGATAAATCGCCCAGAATTCCCCTCTATCCCGCTTTTTGCGCTAAGATCCCTCTTGAGGCGGCGCCTGGAGCGCTAGATGCTCGTACCCGGATCCAGATGAGCGCGCGGACGGTGATCGGCTTGGGCTCGAACCTTGGTTCTCGCGAATCGCTTCTGCGAGCGGCCGTCGATCTGCTGGCGGCCACGCCTCGCTGCGAGATCAGCTCACTGTCCTCTCTGTTCGAGACCGAGCCGGTAGGCACGCCGGGGCCCTTGTTCCTCAATGCCGCGGTCGGCCTGCAGACCGAGCTAGAAGCGGAGGAGCTGCTACAACCGCTGCAGGCGATCGAGTCCTCGCTGGGCAGGGTGCGGCGTCAACGTTGGGAGGCGCGCACGATTGACCTGGATATCCTCTGGAGCGAGAGCGTGAGCGTGAGCACCCCACACCTCAGCGTGCCCCACCCCAGGCTACGGGAGCGGGCTTTCGCCCTGGCTCCCCTGCTCGAGGTCGCGCCCGATCTGTCCGACACCTACGGCGCCTACTTGCGCGAGGCCGGCGGTGAGCCCGCCAGGTGCGGTTCGCTCGAATTCGGCTCACCCGGGCTCGCCGATGCATCCGGCGCCAACGGAAGCCTGCGGCTGGCGGCTCGCGATCGCGCCGACGCCCTGGCGATGCTGGGAACCTTCCTGGCCGCCGCTACCCGGAGTCCGGTATCCGGCTTTCCGTTGCAGGCGGAACCAGTCGCATGCAAGTGCAAGCCGGGCCGGGAGGCTGAGGCCTTCGCCCACGCCGTCATGGAGCTGATCGGCTCGGGGTTCAGCCCCTGCCGGGTCGTAGTCTGCGATCTCGGGCCTGGCAGGGTCGATGGGAGGCTGGTAGGTCGTCCCGGAGACGGAGACCGCCCGTCCGGAACGTTGCCGGAAATCGGGATCTTGGAGATAGAAGGGGAGATCGGGCTTCGCGTTTACTCGGGTACGGACCCTCTCGATGTGGTAACATTTTTCAAAGGGATCGCGGAAGGTTAGCTCATGGATGAATCGCGCAAGGAGAAGCGCGCACCCGCTGCGCTCAAGGTCAAATACAAGAGCGCAAACGTAGACGAGTTCATCGAGCAGGCCGGTCTGAATATCTCTCGCGGAGGGATATTCGTTAAGACCAGCAAACCCATGCCCCTGGGCGTACCGCTCAGGCTAGAGCTTCAGCTGAGCAGCGGAGCGCCCGTGATACGCGGAGTTGGCAAGGTTGCCTGGCGCCGCGAGCCCGGTCAATCGGGCGACCAGCCGGCCGGCATGGGCATCAAATTCATCAAGCTCGATCCCGGCGCTCGGGCCGTGGTAGAGCGCGCCGTTCACGGACGAGGGGGCGGCCCATCGCGATTCGACAAGCTGGAGGGCACGGAGGCGGTCTTCGTATCCGTACCCCCACCGGCGCCTCAACCCGAGTCGGAAGAGCGATCTCAGGCCGCGCCGGTCGAGGTCGCTCCCGCCGCGGCGGAGCCGCCCGCGCCGGATCAGCAGGCGCACGTGGGCGACTTCGTGGCCTCGGCGCTCAGCGAAGGTGGGGCGCCCCCGTTCCGCACCGAGCAGCCCTCCTCGTCCTGGGCCGACGCTCTACAGAAGCGCGCCCAGGTCGTCGTATCCAGAGCGCCCGCGCCCAGGAGCTCCGAGCCGTCCGTACCACCCGCGGAGCGCGCCTCGCAATCAGGGTCGCACCCGGTCAACGGGCTGTTCGGCTCCTCCTCGTCCTCCGGACGACTGATGAGGACCGAACCGGAAGGACCTATAGGGGCAGACGAGATCGGATTCGGTTCGGAGAGAACCTCGCAGTCACCGGTTCAGGGCCTGTTCGGCTCCTCCTCCACCTCGGGGCGAATGCCCATGCCCGGACAGGACGAGCCCTTTCCCGACCCGCCCCCGCCCGCGGAAGAGGCGGACGAGTCGCCGACCCGTATCTGGAAATCGCCCTACTCGTCGCGCCCGCCGGCTGACGTCGAAGAAGACATTCCAGTAGACATCGAACCGCCGGACTACGCGGCGGACGTGCTCGGGCAGGCCACGGAAGCAGGGCCGCCAGGACCTTCTCCGTACGGGGGCGAAGACGACAGGCGGAACGCCGAAGAGGCCGAGGGTTTCGGGGCGGCCCTGCCGCCGAAACCGGCACCCCTGCTCACCGATCTCGCCTCAGAGGCGGAGGGCGACGAGGAAACGATAGCCAGGGCTTCGGCGGCCAAGGCCCAGAGAGCCTCGTGGGCCGATATGGAGACCGTTCCCGAGGCCGCGCTTCCCGAATTCACCAGCGACCTGCCGCCGCCGGACAGCAGCGGGCCGGACCTGCAGACGGAACCGACCGACGCCGAGGGTGCGCCCGAGCCAACCGCGCGCAGGCGGGACGGTGCCACCTTTCCCTCGGACGCACCCGCCGAGCGCGGCTCGCTCGGCGTCGCTCTGGCGAGCGTCGCGGTGCTCGGTCTACTGGGCGCGGGCGGATACATGCTGTACATGAAGGGCGGCTTGCAGATATTGGGCATCGCGGGACCCGTCGCCGAGGTCGAGCAGCCCCCGGCGCCCCCTGCCGAAGCAGAACCGCCCGCCCCGGAGATACAACCGGCCGAAGGCGAGACCATGACCTTCGACATGGCCGAGGTCGAGCAGGCCGAGAGCGAGGCTGAGCCGGTGCCGGTCATGACCGCGGTGACGTTCCAGTCCAATCCTCCGGGTGCGACCGTTCTCGTAGACGAAAAGCTCGCCGGTAGGACCCCTTTCAAGCTGAGCCTTCAGGTCGGAAAACCGGTGAGGGTTACCGCGACCTCGACCGGCTTCAAGAAGGTCACGCGGGAGCTGGTTCCGACGCCCGAGCGAGCGCCGGTTCGATTCGAGATGGTCAAGCTATCGTACGTGCTGGTGGTGAAGACCGATCCCCCCGGAGCCAAGGTGACCGTGGAGAACCGGTCGGTGATCTCCCCGGAGCCGATGGACCTGGGGCAGCTGGTCAAACCGGTCACCATGAACCTATCGAAACCCGGATACCAGATGCTCGCCGTGCCAGTGCGACGCGGGCAGTTCGTACAAACCGACGACGCGTTTCTCTACGAGACCAAGATGAAGCTCACCCCGTTACCCGGCGCCACGGTGGAGCCGGAGCCCAAGCAGCGGCGTACGACCCGCGCACCGAAACGCAGAAGGCCCGCTGCACCCAAGCCGGAAGCGAGCAAGCCCGAGCCCGAGGCGAAGCCGGCCCCGAAGCCCGAGGCAAAGCCGGCCCCCAAGCCCGAAGAAACACCGGCTCCCAAGCCGCCCCCTGCTGCAAAGCCCGCCGAGTCCAAACCAGAGAACATCCCCGACAACCCGTTCTGAGGTTTGCGGTCCGGTCACTGCACGTCGCTGACCCTCCACTGACCGGCCTCACGCAACAGGTGAATGACGGTCCCTCCCGTGGTACGCACCGTGGCCCTTTCGCCCTGGACCTGCACCTCCATGTCCAGCGGGTCGCCGGTCTGCTCGACGGTCGCGTCGAGGGTGGCTTGCCAGGCCAGGCGGCGCGAGCGCGAGAGAAGACGTAACAGCGACCCGAGGTCCCGGCGCCGCAGCGCGCGATGGAAAGCCGCCACCGCATCGAGCGGTGTCCGCAGGGCGAGCGCGTCCAGCACCCCACCCTGCACGTACCAGCGCCCCTGCTCGAGAACCAGCACCACCGTCTCGTCACCGGCGAGCGGCTGCCGGGCGCGAGCGACGGTCTCGCTCGCGGTGCGCTCGAGCTCGTCGGCAAGCTCGAGCAGCTCGGCTCGGTTCTGCCGCCACAGCAGCTCGAAGCGCTCGCGGCTCACCGACTCGCGCACCTCGCCGCTCAGCAGCTCGTATACGCTTGCTGGATCATCCGCTCGCGCGGCCTGTACGAAGCGCTCCACGGTTCGCGACGGAGCGGGCGCCGGCGGCGGCGCGCTCGCACAGCAAACCACAAGCAGTAGGGACCAGGCGGCTATCGGACGCAAAAACGTTTCAGACATGTCCGCATCCCCGGCGCATCAACCGGTGTCGCCAGCGGCCGGCCACGGAAGGCGCCACCGCGAAACCGATGCGCGCGTTCTGCGGCGCCTCGATCAGGAAGGCGCGCTTCCAGACGAAGCTCTTGCCGTAAAGGTGGCGGCCCTCGCGAACCGACCGCATCTCCGCAAACGGTACGGTGAGACGCTCGCCGACCAGGGGAACCAGGACCAGTTCGTTATCGGTCAGGATGGCGATGGCCGGGCTCTGCAGCTTCCCGATCTGCGCCAGCGCCTCGCTTCTCTCCCCGAGCTCGCCGGCGAGCGACTCCTGCAGGGCCCGCACCCTCTTGCCCACGTAACCGTATATCAGCCCGACGATGGCAGCGCTGCCGGCGCACGGCAGCAACCCGATTGCGAACGCCGCCAGCCCTTCCGAGGGAAAGAGAGCCGCCGTCGCCACCAGGCCCACGAACAACAGCACCGACACGAAGATGAGCCGTGCATCCCCGTTCCACAGCCACTGCTCGCGCAGGGTTTCCATGATGTTTCCGGAAGCGCCCGGGCCTCCCTTCCCCATTGTACCACCTCGGTCGTACGCGGGCTTTCAGGAACCGCGCGGCAGAGATGCCCGGGCGACCCGGGCATCTCTGCCG
>CAYVFC010000169.1:0-16238 GCA_964450715.1 uncultured Sandaracinaceae bacterium
GCCTACGGCTGCCGCCCCGCCGCTTGCGCTTTCGCCAGCGCCGGCCGCGCCCCCGTATCCGGACGCGCCGCCCGCGCCCGCCGATGGCACGGCGCCGCCGGTTCCGCCGCTACCCGACGGACCGGTCCCGTCGCCAGCGGGCGACTCGGCCGAACAACCGGTCGCGAGCATGGCGAGCGCGAAACCGGAAGCGGGCAAAACGCGGGTCCAGATCCGTCTGAACATGGAGTCTCGTTCCAGCTTACCGCCCACCGCCCTTTCTGTACATGCGTTTAGCCGTGGTTGACCGCCGGCCATTGCGCGTGGTGAAATAGGGAAGATATCCTGCTGCACTGCTGCATCCGTCGCTCCAATCATCCAAGTACCGGTCTTCATGTTCAAACAGCTGATCAAAAGCAGGGCGTTGGTGCCCGGTATCGTACTGCTGGGATTCGGGCTCTTCATCGCGATCGTACTGCCCGCCGGTAGCCCCTCCTGGCTGGCGGGCTTGATCGGCTCGCTTACCGGCGCGGGCGGAATCCTGCTGATCGTTCTCTTCCAGGAAACCGGCCCCGACTTGCTTCGTACCCTGCGCAGGACGGGAGAGGCGCTGCGCAAGGGCGAGAAGATCCCGTTGCCGGACAACGCCACGCCGCAGATGGAGGAGGTATTCGATTCGCTGAGCGAGCTGTCCCAGGAGCTGGCGAGCAAGGTCAAGCGCCTGGAGGAGGCGGAAAAGGCGCTGGAGGAGGTCAAGAAGGAGACCTCGCAGCGGCTGGACGAGATCGGCGGCGCCGAGAAGCAGCTGCAGGAAGAGGTGGACGGCCTGTCCACCAGCGTGGGCGAGCAGACCAGTGCCATCGGCCAGGCTACCGGATCGTTACAGGAGAACACCGCCGCGCTGCGCAAGGTCGCCCAACAGGTAGGGGAGCTGGCCCGCAACGCCGAGGACTCCTCATCGTCCATCCTGGAGATGAAAGCCACCAACGACGAGGTCTCGGAGAACGTCAGCAACCTGGCCTCCAGCGTACGCGACACGGTCTCCTCCATCGAGGAGATGGCCTTCAGCATCAAGGAGGTGGCGCGCAACGTCGACTCGCTCTCGCTGATGACCGAGGAGACCTCTTCCTCCATGAACCAGATGGACGTCTCCATCGACCAGGTGCAGTCCAATGCCAACGAGACCGCCCGACTTTCCGAGGAGGTGGCCACCGACGCCGAGCGCGGGGCCGAATCCATCCAGCGCACCATCGACGAAATCAACCGCATCAAGGAGTCCTCGTCCGAGGCCGTCTCCGTCATCGTCTCGCTCGGCTACCGTATCGAGGCCATCGGCGACATCCTGGGCGTGATCGACGAGGTGGCCGAACAGACCAACCTGCTGGCTCTGAACGCCGCCATCATCGCCGCGCAGGCGGGCGAGTACGGCAAGGGGTTCGCGGTGGTGGCGGACGAGATCAAGGAGCTGGCCGAGCGTGCCGGCAGCTCGACCAAGGAAATAGCGGGTCTCATCAAGACCATTCAGGAGGAGACCAAGAACGCTATCCGGGCGGTGGAGCGGGGCGCGTCCACCGTGGACCGCGGGGTGGAGGTCTCGGCCGAGGCCGAGTTGGCGCTGAAGAAGATCCTGGTCTCCTCGCAGAAGTCGACCAGCATGGTCGGAGCCATCGCCCGCGCCACGGTCGAGCAGTCCAAGGGATCCAAGCAGGTCACCGACGCCATCAACAGCATCGCCGAGACCGTGCAGCAGATCGCGGCGGCCACCGCCCAGCAGGCGCGCGGCTCGGAGCTGATCACCAAGAGCGCCGAAAAGATGCGCCTCATCACCCAGCACGTAGAGCGCAGCAGCCAGGAGCAGGCCAAAGGAGGCCGCCAGATCTCGAGCGCCATCGAGAAGATCACGGAGATGGTGAACCAGCTTCACGAGCTGCAGGGCAAGCTCTCGCGTGAGTCGGAGGAGACCGTGCAGGCCATCACCCGCATCCAGGAGATGTCCCTGTCGCAGGGCCATCGACTGCGCGGGCTCATCACCGCGAGCAATCGCCTGCGCAAGCTCACCCAGAAGAACCTCTGAGGAGGGAGCGGGATGCGCGAAGGAACGTTCGCCGCCCCCGCCCGGCTGTGGTAAACAGGGGCCGGTTGCGGTCATGTTCGGTATCGGTTTCGGTGAAGTTCTCGTCATCGCCGTCATCCTGATCATCGTGGTCGGCCCGGCGCGCTTGCCCGCTCTGATGGCCGCGCTGGGCCGGGCCCTGCGCACGGCGCGGCAGGCCAGCGACGAGCTGCGATCGTCGCTGGGACTGAGAGAGCTGATGCGAATGGACCCCTACGAGCCCCAGCGCTCGCGCCCATCTACTCCCCGAAAAGACGCCCAGGTCGAGACCGAAGCGGAGGTTCCGACCGAGAACGAGACCGAGGATACGAAGGCGGAGGGCGAACCGACCTACGGGTACCCGATCGAGACGCAAGGAGGGAAGCGCACCGACCGGGTTGCGGCCCGCGACGAAGCGGGGGCGAGCGATAGCCGGGGCGAGGTCTCGACGACACAGGAGCAGCCCGAACAGCCCGAACAGCCCGAGGGGAAAAAAGGCAGTTGATGGCCGAGTTACCGGAATCGGCCAAAGGTGAAGTCGCCGAGCAGGACGCCGCCGGCATGACGGTCCTCGAGCACCTGCAGGAGCTACGCAAGAGGCTGGTACTGGCGCTGCTCGGCACCGTGCCGGGGATCGCGGTAGCCTGGTATTTTAAGGAGATCCTGCTCGAGTTCCTGCTCATCCCTCTCTCCCGGGCCTGGTTGGCGCTGGGCATGAAGGAGCCGGTGATCCACTTCTCCAACCCGGTCGATCCGTTCATCGCCTACCTGAAGATCGCCATCGTGGCCGGGCTGCTCTTCTCCAGCCCCTGGATCTTCTGGCAGATCTGGGCCTTCGTGGCGCCCGGCCTCTATCAGCGGGAAAAACGGCTGGCCGTTCCCTTCGTCATCGCCTCCACCGTCTTCTTCGGCGGCGGCGCCTTTTTCGGCTACGGCGCGGTCTTTCCGCCCGCCTTTGAGCTGTTTCTGGGCATGGCGGGAACGCTGCCCCAGGGGAGCATGGATCTGCAGGCCACCATCATGCTCAACGAATACCTGAATTTGGCCACGCGCCTGCTGCTCGCCTTCGGCGTGGTCTTCGAGATCCCGGTGGCCATCGCCTTTCTCTCCCTAGCCGGACTGGTGAATTGGAAGCAGCTGTTGCGGTTCGGGCGCATCTGGGTCGTGCTCTCCGCCGTTCTGGCCGCCATGTTGACTCCGCCGGAGATCACCTCGCAGCTGATGATGCTGGTACCGCTGGTATCTCTGTATTTTCTATCCATCGGCGTCGCCTACCTGCTCGGGCCCAGGCCGGAAGCCAAGCCTGCCGGCGACGCTGAAGACGAGGGGGCGGCCGGATGACGGAAAAGGAAAACGGCGGCGACGAGCGGGTCGCGCAGCCGCGGGGCGGGGAAGCCGGGGAAGCCGGCAGCGAGCGCCTGCGAGCGGCCCGCCGGGCCTTCGAGGCCGGGGATTACCGGCTGGTGCACGAGCTGGGGGGCGAGCTCGAGAGCTCCGGCGACCCGGAGGAACGGAAGGCGGCGCGCGAGCTGCTGGGCCGCGTCGCCGTCGATCCGGTCCTGTTCGTCGCCCTTCTGGTGTTCGCGGCGCTTTTCTTCGGCATCGCCTACGCGTATGTTTTTCCTTGAGGATGGCCGGTCGGGAAAAGACGGCGCTCGGTATCGCCCGGGCGCGTTTCGTAGAGGGCCTGCCGAGCAGGTCTCGCGAGCTGCGAGCCGCGCTCGATCCGAGCGGCGCATCCGGTGACCCGGAGCGGTTGCGCGAGGAGATCCGGCGCAGGCTGCATGCCCTGTACGCCTCGGCCCAGGTATTTCGCGAGGAGCAACTGGCCGAGGCGATCAAGCGGACCATAGACGATCTGGACCGGGCGCGTGATGCCAGGCGGCCGCTGAGCGAAGGGGACTGGGAAGCGCTGCTCAAGCTGGCGGATTCGCTGCCCTCGCTGGCGTCGAACGAAACCGGGACCCCTTCGCTGGGCCGGCGGCCTGACTCGGACATGACCGGCGAGGCGCGGGTCGCGCGCTCCTCCCTGCTGCCAGACCCCGCAACCGGGCCGCGGAAGCGGACCAGTTCCTCGCCGTTCCTGCAGCCTTCCCCCGATCCAGCGGAAGCCGCCGACGCTCCGGCAACGGAAGCAGGTGAGGCGGGGCAGTCGCCTCGGCCTTCAGAGCCGCAACCGCAGGCCGACGCTCGGCACAGCCCGTTGCCGCCAGGACCGGAAACGAGCGGGGCGGACCGCCCTCTGCCATCCGAATCGGAACAGCGTTCTTCCCTGCCTCCGACGGACAAGCAGCTGTCCAGACAAGAAGCGGCGAGCGTGCTGGTGGTAGACGAGGTCGAGACGCAGGCCGAGGTGAAGCTCGCGCTTCCCGAGGAACGCTACGAGGTCCTCGGCTCCTCGGATGCGGAGGAAGCGCTGAAGCTGGCCCGGTCCGGATCGCCGGATGTCGTTCTGGTAGCCGAAAGCATGGTACGACAGGGCGGCGCGGACCTGGTGCGGCGGCTTCGCGCCGACCCGCTGACCGAGCTGGTTCCGGTGGTGCTGATCGCGGGTCAGCAGCGGGCGGCCGGGAGCGAACGGGACCAGACGCCGGGTATCGACGAAACGCTGGTGCGACCGATCGATCCGGAAGCCCTGGTCCGTACCCTCGCCCGGCTGCTCGAGCCGGCGGCCGCACAGGGCAGCCCGCTCGACGGGGTAGAGGAAGCCTCGGTCAAGGAGCTGGAGCAGCTCGTCGCGCGCGAGATCCGCCGCGGTCTTAGCGGCTCGCTGAGCGGCGGTGGGGAGCAACGGATTTCGCTCGGCGACGGCAGCGAGGTGCTGGCGGCGGTATGGTCGGCCATCAGCAGGATGCGCGTGTTCCTGGCTCAGCGCAGCGGAGGCGGGATTCGCTTTCGCGACGCACCAGGCCGCGCGGGACCAGCCATGCTGGCGCTGGTCGATACGGAGGGGAAAGCGGAAGACAAGGGACCGCAGGTGGAGCTGCGGGGCAGACGGATCCTGGTAGCGGACGACGACCCGGCCGTGCTCTGGTTCTTCTCCGGATTGCTCAAGGAGGCTGGTGCCGCGGTCATCGAGGCCGACAACGGCAAGCGGGCATTGCGGGCGGCCCGGCGCCAACGCCCCGATCTGCTGATCAGCGACATCTTGATGCCCGAGATAGACGGCTTCGAGCTCTGCCGCGAGCTGAAAGGGGACGTGGCGCTGGCCGATGTGCCGGTAATCCTGATCTCCTGGAAGGAGGACTTCCTGCAACGCATGCGGGAGCTCGGCTCCGGCGCCAGCGCCTACCTGACGAAAGAAGCGGGCAGCGCCCGCATCCTCGCGCGCGTGCGCGACGCGCTGCGGCCCCTGGCGCGGTTGGAGGCCGGTCTGCGCGCGGGCGGGGTGGTGCGCGGAAGGATCGAGGGGATCGGCGTGCTCTGCCTGCTGGAAACCGTGTCGCGCGAGCGCCCCGACTCCCGCATCACCGTACGCGACGCGCGCAGCCTCTTCGAGATCGACCTGCGCCGGGGAAACCTGGTGGCGTTGACCCAAACCGCCTCGGACGGCGCCTTTGTGCGCGGTCGCCCGGCGCTGGAACGCGTGCTGGGCTCGGGTGCGGCCCGCTTCACGGTAATGGACGCGGACGAGCCGTTACGCGACCTGTTCGGCGAACCGCTGCCGGCGCTGTTGCGCAAGGCGACCAACCGGCTGGGCGCGCTGCTGGATGCGCTGTCGGATGGCCGTCTACTGGAGCTCGAGCGGCTCGAGTTTGATGAAGACATACTCGAACCGATGCTGGAAGGCGGCCCCGGATCGGCCCGCGACCTGTTGCAGTATCTGCGCGCGGGAGCGAGCCCGCGGCAGCTGGTGCTGGAGCGGAGGATCGCTCCCCGGCAGCTGGCCTCGGTTCTGGACGACCTGGCCCGTCGCGGTGCGGTGCGCGCCGTGCTCGGAGCCGACGATCGAGACCTGGTCGCCGAAGCGCTGAGAAGGCGGGAGCAGTCTCCGGATACGCTCTTCAGCTCGCCGCCGCCGGAACCCGCGGCGCCATCCACCGACCGTACGAGCCTGCCGGCCGGACCGCGGGGCTGGATCCTGGAACCGGATCGGCGCGCGACGACCAGGGAGAGCGCCGGCGAGGAAAACGGGCTTGGCTTCGCCCACCAAGAGCTGCAGAGCGAATTCCGGCTGGTGTCAAAGCCGCCGCCGGTGCCGGAAGAAGCCTCGCGAGGGACCGACGGTCAACAGTCGCCTCGATCAACCGAACCAGGTCCGCTCGGCCCACGCGGCATCGACGCGAACGCCGACGCCGTCGATGGACCTGGCGACTCCGAGGCTCGGCAAGGGCCGCGGGCGGCTGCCGCGGCGAACCGTCCGAGCGGTATCGAGGGCGAGATCTCCGAGCTGGCCGCCGCGGGCAGGCGGTCGACGACCGATGAGGCGAACGCGCGGCGGGCGAGGGGCGGTGGCGGTCCGCTGCTGCTGGTGGCGCTGCTGCTGGTAGCCGTCTATGCCGGATGGAAGCTGGTGGCAGTGGGCGGCACGGCCTCGGAGCGTTCGCGCTGGCCGGCTCCGCTGGCTGCGGGCGCCGTGGAAAAGGAGCCACCGGCGATCGAGAGGGGGTCGGGCGCCGCGACCTCGGATCGATCCGCCCCGGACGACGAGGAGGAAGTCGAGGAAGCGGCCGACCGGCGCCAGCGCACCGGCGACGAGGAAGAGGCCGACGTGAGCTGGGGCAGCGTGCTGCCCTTCATCGACCGGAGCCGGGGAGTCGAAGTGGGCGAGGAGCAGGGGTTGCTGGTGATAGAGAGCGAGAGCAATGGCGACGACTACAAGGTCCGGGTCAACGGGCGAAACCTGGGACGGCCGCCGGTAAGCGTCGCGCTCGAGGCCGGTCGACACGAGCTCCGTTTCAAGAGGCGCGGAAGCGAGTCGAGCTTTCGCTTCGTGGTGGTAGAAAAGGGGCGGACGCGCGTGGTGCAAACTCCGTGACGCCACGGGCGAGCCAGACGCCGAGAGCGGAAACCAACGCGACGATCACGCGACGGATAGAGGTAGGAGATCTCGAGCTACAGATCTCGGTCCCGCTCGGCCACTGGGATGAAGACGGGGATCGGATATCGTTCTGGTACCAGGTCACCAGATCGGCTCTGGCTCTGAGCCGCAACCTGCAGGCCCGGGGCTCGCTGCGCGGCTGCCGGGCGCTGGAGCTCGGATGCGGGCTGGGCCTGCCCGGGGTGACGGCCGGCCGGCTGGGGGCCGAGGTCACCTTCACCGACTACCAACTGCAGGCGTTGGAACAGGCGCGGACCAACGCGCGGGCGAACGGGGTCGCTTCCGCTTCGTTTCGTAGCTTGGACTGGGAGCACCCGGAACGGCTCGACCATTTCGATCTGATCCTGGGATCCGAGATCGTCTACGACTATTTTTGTCACGACGGTTTGCAGACCATACTCGAAGAGGCCCTGGCGCCCGGCGGCACGGTCCTGCTGGCCGACCGTCCCCGGCTGGTGGTCGACCGTTTTCTGGGGCGGCTGGTACACACCGGCTTCCGCTGTGACGCGCACCAGCCCTACGACAACGAGGCCGAACGCGCGGCGGATCGGACGATCGAGATTTACTGTATCTATCGCTGACATTCTTCTCCCTTGAGGCGCTTTTCCGTTGCCGGCGTCTCGAGGAAGCGCGGGGGAGGCCGGGACCGGTCGGCGTACGCGGTACGCGGGCGTACGCGGGACGTGTACGCGGGACGGGGCTAAGTTTTAAGTTTTCCTCTTGTAGACCAGGGGGACTAGACCAGGGGGACGGGGCTAAGTTTTAAGTTTTCCTCTTGCCCGCCCGGTTGACCATCTGGCTGTCGCTACAAACTGTAAATAACTTAAATCTTAGCCCCGTCCCCTTTTGGCTTTTGGCGTCCCCTTTTGGGCTATTGGTTGGCGGTTGGGCGCCCGCGACAGCGCCGGCGGTGGAGAGGAACTGTAAATAACTTAAATCTTAGCCCCGTCCCCTTTTGGTCCCCTTTTGGGCTATTGGTTGGCGGTTGGGCGCCCGCGAAGGTGCCTTTCCAGCTCCCAGCCGGCCAGAATCTCAGCGCCGGCGGTGGAGAGGAAGCTTCGCTGCTGGTCCTCGCTCATAGATGCGTTGAGGCCGCTACAGAGGTAGTTGATGCAAAAGGAGTGACGGGCCGGCAGCGTGCAACCGTCTGCGCCCAGGAAATGGCAGCGGCCCGGAGTGCGACGGCGGACGGGTAGGCGAGCGCCCAGCAGTAGATTGATGAGCAGCGATACCTCTTCATACCACTGCTCGACCCCCTCGAAGCAGCAACCGCCGGAGGGGCCCCGGCCGCAGACCGCGCAGGCGTCGATCATCCCGGTCTGCCGCATGGCCAGGCCGGTGGCCTCGATGGCATGGCGATAAGCGGCGAGCAGGCGGCGGCCTTCGTCGTCTCCGGACAGGCCGTCGCCGAGGCGCGAGCGAAGTCGGTCCGCTCGAGCTATCCGCTCCTCGATGGGCGGGCACTCTGTCTGGCAGGGGGACACGAGGGTATTTTTCAATATATACTTGTAGTTACGAGATTGCATGCGGACAACGCGGCGAGCATATGCAAACGAACGTACGTCCGATATTTCGGGGGTGCAACCGGGATCGGGGTACGCGTACAGAGCCGGCGAAGAGGAACGGCTCCCCAGCTTCTTTGCCACGAGCGGCGGAGTTCAATATCATAAGGTGTGATGGCTCGATTTCTCACAATCACGGCCTTGGTCTGCCTCGCGCCACTCGTTCTTGCGGCGCAGGATTCCCAACCCGAAGAAAGCGGACCGAAGAAGCCGAACGAGGTCGGCGTCTACCAGGGAGTCGTGCCGGGTGCCGTCAACCCGCCGGCGGTGAAGGTGCCGCCCGGTGGGGAGAACCGACAGGCGACCTGGCCCGGCTTTCAGATGCTCTCGGACGGCGGTTCGCGCATCTTCGTCCAGCTCACCTCGGAAACCAGCGTTGACGCCGAGATGCAGCCGGACAAGATGGTGGTGACCCTGAGAAACACCGCCGTCGCCGGCCCCACCAACGCCTTTCCGCTGGAGACGCGCTACTTCAATACCCCGGTCAAGCGCGCGCGGCTCAAGGCAAAAGATCAGGACACGCTGCTGGTGCTGGACCTGCGCAAGGAGATCACCCCGGTCGTCAGCAAGGAGGGGGCGCGGGACGGCTACTTCTTCGTCTACGTGGATTTCCCGGCCGGCAACTACTTATCCGAAGGATCCCCGACCGGCCAGGGCGCGGAAGAGGCCGAGACGAGCCCGGGGGAGTCCAAGCCGGTATCCGTGGGTATATCCGGCTCCGCCAAGGGCTCGGCTTCCGGCAAGGCATCGGCATCTGCCAAGTTCGGCATCAGCAAGAAGAAGATGAAGGAGCTGGACGAGGAAAAGCCGCCGCCGGTCAAGGTCAACGCCAGCGGAAAAGCCGGCGGCAAGGCCCGCACCAAGTTCAAGTTCGGTAGCAAGTAGAGACGGTATTCGGCCGGGCGAGCGCAAGGCCCGCCCCTACCGCTCGATGTAAGCACGGCCCGTAGCGGAGGGGCTTGCCCCCTCCCGTGTACGCATCGAACGCGATGGCGGGCTACTGGACCTTCTTCTCCGGGCTGCGGCTCAAGTAGAGCATGGCGTCGCTCAGGCCGTCCAACGTGAAATTGTACATGGAGAAGACCCCGGCGATGTGCTCGATGGTGCTGTTGGGCCAGTAGCGGGACGGTTCCGGGTTGATCCAGACGCTACGCTCGAAGTGCTGGGCCAGCATCAGCAGCCAGGCGATGCCGGGCAGGCGGTTGCGCGATCCGTAATCGATGGCGCCGAACTCGCGAAACAGCTCGAAGGGCGCCATCAGCGCGTCCCCCACCAGGATCAGCTTGTACCGCTTGTCGCACTCGCGAAGCAGATCGTGGACCGGGATGGACTGGTCGAGGTCTTCCGTCGAGTACACGGTGCCGTACACGCAGTTGTGGAAGTAGTAACAGCGCAGCTCCTTGAAATGGTTGGCCTTCTTGGCGGCGGTGAAGAGCCGCGAGCAGAGATAGGCATAGGGATCCATGGAACCGCCCACGTCCATCATCAGGATGACGCGTACGTTGGGCCGCTTAGGGGGCATCATCACCAGCTCCAGCTCCCCGGCGTTCTGCGCGGTGGCGTCGATCGTGCCCTGTAGATCCAGCTCCTCCTCAGCCCCCTCCCGGGCGAAGGCGCGCAGCCGGCGCAGCGCCATCCCGATCTGGTGCACGTCGATGGTCAGATCGCTGCGATAGGGCCGGTAGTTGCGCGCGCCCGCCACCTGGAACGCAGAGCGGTGTCTGCCGACCCCGCCTACCCGGATCCCCGGACGCTTGGCGCCGCTGTGGCCGAACGGGGACTTGCCGCCGGTTCCCACCCAGCGCTCCCCTCCGTCGTGCCGCTCGGTCTGCTCGGCCATGGTCTGCTCGAAGAGCCGCTTGATCTCGTCGAGGTCGAAGCGCTCGAACAGCTCGCGCTCCTCGTCGGTGAGCTCGGGGATGCGCAGCCCGGCGTCCCTCAACCAGTCGAGCAGCTCTTGCTTGAGCTGCACGGCCTTACCCTCGATGCCGAGGAAGTTGTGCAGGAAAGCCTCGTCAAAGGCGTCCAGGTGCCGCTCGTCGTGGACCAGCAGCGCGCGCGCCACGTGGTAGAACCCGTCCACGCTGCTGCGGTGCAGCCCCGCCTGCATCGCCCTGGCCAGGGAGATGGCCTCGTGGGGACCGACCGGTACGTTTCGGGAACGCAGCTCGTAGATAAAAGGGACAAACATCTCAATACAACCGTCTCTTCGAATATGCCCGCGTCACTGCCCGGAAACCGCCTACGAACGCCACCGGCGCGGGGAAACCACCTGTTCGGCGTAGATGCTCAGATCCTGCTCTTTCTTCAGTAGCGTTCCCAGGAAAGGCAGGTTCTTGTCCAGCTTTACGCTGGATATTCCCGCCGACTTCAGCACGGCTATCCAGTCTACCAGCTCGCTGGTGCTGGGCCGCTTGCGCAGCCTCTGCATCTCGCGGACCTGATAGAAGGCATCGATGGCCTGCTGCACCAGCTTCTGGTCCAGCCCCGGATGGTGCACCTCCACGATGCGCGCCATCAGCTCCTTGTCGGGGAAGTCGATGAAGTGGAAGACACAGCGCCGCAGGAAGGCGTCGCTCAGATCCTTCTCCGCATTGCTGGTGATGATGACCACCGGACGGTGCCTGGCCGTGATCTCCTCGTTGGTCTCGACGATCTTGAACTGCATACGGTCCAGCTCGTGGAGCAAATCGTTGGGAAATTCGATATCCGCCTTGTCGATCTCGTCGATCAGCAACACGGCGCGCTCCTTGGCGGTAAAGGCGCGGCCCAGCGGTCCCAGCCGGATATAGTTGCGGATGTCGCGGACGTTTCCCTCGCCGAAACGGGAGTCGTAGAGCCGCTGCACCGTGTCGTAGACGTATAGTCCGTCCTGCGCCCGCGAGGTGCTCTTGATGTGCCAGGTGATGAGCTCCAGACCCATCGCCTCGGCCACCGCTTGCGAGAGCAGCGTCTTGCCCGTCCCGGGCTCTCCTCTCACCAGCAGGGGCTTTTCCAGCACCAGCGCGCACCTCACCGCGGCCTCCAGCGATTCGTTGGTCAGGTAACTACTGGTTCCCTTGAACTCGAAGACACGATCATCCATCGCTTTTTGACACTTCCTTTCCTGGCCGTCGGGAATAGAGAAGTCTATTTCCCGCGCAGCAGCTCTCTTACCCGGTCGAGTATCCGGTCTGCCAGCTCCAGCTTGCTCATGGGCGGCAGCTGTTGCACGCCGTCGCGACCGACTAGAGCAGCCTGGGTATCGTCGCCTCCGAAACCCACCGCCGCCTCGTTGGCAACCACCAGATCGACCTTCTTCTCCACCAGCTTGCGCTTCGCATAGGCGACCACTTCGTCGGTCTCCATGGCGAAGCCCACCAGCACCGGCCTGCGTCCTTTCCGGCTTCGGCCCAGCTCGGCCAAAATGTCCGGATTTCTCACCAGCTCGATGCCCATCGTCTTTTCCCGCTTCTTGATCTTCCCCTTCGCCGGGGCGGCGGGCCGGTAGTCGGCTACCGCCGCGGTCATGACAATCGCATCCACCTTGGATTTGTACCGATTAACCGCTCGCTGCATCTCCCGGGCGCTGCGCACGGCAACCGTTCGTACATCCGGCGGCGGCGCGATCTCCACGGGCCCGGTGACCAGGACGACGTCCGCCCCCCGCGCTTGCGCCCGCCGTGCCAGGGCATACCCCATGCGCCCGCTGGAACGATTGCTGATGAAGCGTACCGGATCGATATCCTCCACCGTGGGACCGGCGCTCACCAGCACCCGGCGGCCGGCCAGATCCGAGGCCGCGTCCAGGCCGGACGCGACGGCTTGAGCGATCCGCGCGGGCTCTTGCATACGGCCCATACCCTCGCGACCGTCGGCCAGCAATCCGCGTACCGGACCGATGATGCTCGCGCCGTCTCCGGCCAGACGTTCAACGTTGCGCCGCGTGGCAGGCGCCAGCCACATCCGCTCGTGCATGGCCGGGGCGTAGAACACGGGACATGATGCGCAGAGTAGCGTGGCCAGCAGCACGTCGTTGGCCATACCGCTCACCGCCCGCGCCATCAGGTCGGCGGTAGCCGGCGCCACCACCACGGCATCGGCCCAGTGCGCGAGCTCCACGTGGATCTCGCCCGGATAGGCCGGATCGAACAGATCGGTTGCCGGAACGCTGCGGGTGATGGCGGCAAAGGTCATCGAACCGACGAACCGGGTCGCGCTGGGCGTCATGGCCACGCGCACCTCCGCGCCTCCGGCCATCAAGAGGCGAACCAGCTCCACGCTCTTGAAAGCCGCGATGCCGCCTCCGATTCCGACCAGGATCTTCCGGCCCTCGATCGACATACCGAACGGTAGCTTAGCGGTAAAACTGCTCTACGGCCACTCGATTCTCGTTCGGTAGCGGGCGCGGCCTGCCGTGGATTTTAGGAGGCACCGCAAAATAAACGAGACGAGACCGGGCGCGCCGACGGAGCGCAATCGCGAGCGCGCCCGGAGGAAAAACCGCAGAAATCTCTCCCTGCGGTCGAGAGCGCTATTTCGAGGATTTTTCCGAGGACGAAAGCCGCCAGGGCGCCCGTCCGCGCGGCCGCAACCGGATCGTTTATTTTGCGGTGCCTCCTTAGGCTACCCGTAAGTGTTACGGGTAGTCGCAGTAGTCGGCAACGTTCGCACCGCACTCCATATCGGTCGGGCAGGTACCGGAGCTGCAATCCAACACGCAGCGATCGGGAGCGCTGCCGTAGGTGCTGCATTGCGTGGTCGCGGTACCGTCGGTCGGATCAGGACAGCTCGTGGCCGAGCAGTCGATGGTGCAGAAGCCCGGGCTGCCCGCGCTCGGGGTTCCGCCGCCCGTCTGGTAGCAGAAGGCACCCGCGCCGGAACACTCGTCGTCGTCGATGCACTCCCCGTAGGTCGGCACCGTGCCACCACCGTCCGCGGCCGCGTCGCCGCCGTCCAGAGCGCCGTCCAGAGCGCCGCCGTCCAGAGCGCCGTCCAGAGCGCCGCCGTCCAGGGCACCCGCATCAACGCCGCCGTCGATTCCGCCCGCTCCGGCGCCTCCTTCGCCCGCGCCGCCCGCTCCGGCGCCGCCCTCGCCGGCTCCGCCTGCGCCGCCGGCTCCAGCACCGCCCGCTCCGGCGCCGCCGGCTCCGGCGCCGCCGGCTCCGGCTCCGCCCGTGCCGCCCCCGGCACTACTACAGTCGCACTGCCCCCAGATTCCGTCCGGTTGGCAGGACTGGAGGCCCAGGCCGACTCCCTGGGGGCAATCGCACGGCTGGATGGCTCCCGGCGGCTCGCACGGTGCAATCGTGCCGCCCGAGTCGTCGTCGTCTCCGCAGCCCGCCAGGTGGATGGCGAGCGCGGTAACCAGCAAAAAGATAACGAAACCGTTCGGCAAGCTACGTCCCATGACTCACTCCTTTCATGCCCGTACCGCGTATACGGCGAAGATAACCGCAGCATACGCCGCGAAGACCCTAGACTCTAGCCTAGACCCGTGCGTACCCTCGTACACCTACCCGTTATCGCCTTCGGCCTTTTCTGTCAAATCCGTCCGTCGAGACCGCGCGTCCGTGCCTACCGTTGCGGTCATACCTCCCGGCCCTATCCCTCTCTCCGGTCGTACCCGGATGGGGACATCGGTACCGGCGTACTGTCGGGAAAGGATGCTGCCGTTCTACTCGGCCATATCCTTTACGCCCCCGAAGATCTCCTCCGTGGAATCCTTCAAGTTGTCCTTGACGAGCTTCACATCGCTTTTGGACATCTCGTCCTGTTCGGCGTCGAGGAAGGTCCACCAAGTGCTGATGAAACGGCTGATCACCGCTTCTTCCTCGGAAAGCTTCCTCTTGCTAGCCAGCCCCTTCAACCGGGCGGTTATGTCATTCAGCGCCGTCACCGACTGTTTCAACTCCGCGCTGATCTCGGTCCCACCGGCCTTCTTTTCCCGGGCCTTCATGTCCTTGATCAGCTTGGCCTGGAAGGCGACCAGACGCTCCGGATCGGTCAAGGCCCCCTCCTCGCCGATCGCCTTTTCGATATCATCCCGGTTGTTCGTCACCACGTTGGCGAATATCTCGTCGACCAGGACCTTGGGCGCCAAGTCGAAAAACTCCTCGTAGATCGAGTACGCCTTTTCCTCGATCAGATCGCCTACCGCAGGAACCGCTTCGCTCAACAGGGCATTTCTGAAGGCACCGACGATATTGGGCGCTTCCTCCTTCAGACGGTTCTCCAGGTCCTTCCCTACCTCCGGAATCCTGCGCGACGCCTCGGAAGAGACGAAGTCGGCCAGCGATTCCGCCTCTACCACCTCGCTGAAGCCCGAGTAGAGAACGCTGAGATACATGATGATGATGAGGCAGAGCGCAGCCCCGACGCCGAGGCCAACGCGAAAAGACTTGTTCAGGCCCGCTATCCTATCTTCCAGGGCACGGTTGATCTCCGAGGCCGCTTGAACCTGTCGCTTCAGATCGCCGCTGGTGTTCTGTTCTTCCGTCATCTCGTTCCTCCTGCGCCTGTATTCCCGACCGGTCCTACTTCCGCTTTCCCTTGGCTCCGACCTCGATGTTTCCGCTGCCCAGGCTCTTGTCCATGGCCTCTATCCACAAGGTGAGCAGTTGCTCCGCATCGATCTTCTCGGCCTCGCCCTCGCCCTTGCGGAAGTTCCGATCGAGTACCTCCTTCAAGTCGATGAGCGCCACCGCGTGTTCCTGAATGGCGGTGCTCATCATCTCTTCCACCCAGGTGATGGTTGCCACATTGACGGCGCGGACGACCTCTGCGGTCGCTTTTTCATTATCTTTCAGCTCGGGGATCTCCGACTGCAAGATCTCTGTCTGCTTGTCATAGAGCTCGGCCAGCGAACGTTCGAGATCGACTGTGATCTTCGACCTGAGAACGGTCATCCTCTCCTGCATCTGCTCGGCCAGCTTGGCCTCCAGCTCGGGAAGGGAATTGATCGCCGCATTTTCGATCTCCTGCGCATACACCGGTGAAAGCTCGGCCGCCACCCGCTTGAACTCCTCGCCGAAAATCGGCCAGACTCGCACCATGTTCTGCTCCAGCTTGGTGAAGAACTTTTCCTCCTCCACGTTCTTCACCGTGCTGTAGAAAAGGTAGAAATAGAGCGCGAATATCCCGATGATCAGCAACGGGAAGACCCACCTAATGACCTGCATCTTCTTGCGAAGGCCCTCCTCTTCCTCCATGAGGGCCTTAGTTTTCTCCAGAATCCCGGCCAGCTCCTCGGCGTCCTTTTGCATGTTCCGCATCTCCTTCGCTTGCTCGCCAGCTCCCAAAGCGCAAAAAGAGCCCTTCTTGGCAGAAGACGGCTCCTCGAGCGGTGAGAATAGCCCGTTCCGGCTAAAGAGACAATACCGGCCACAAACCGGTCCCCCTTCTTTTCTCTTACCTCTCCCTACACTTTCCCTTTCCTAGCCTCGGGGGTTTTCGTACACCATGCGATACCCGCGACAGACCGGTACTGCCGCTCCCCTCGCGAGGCAGGACCGGCCGCCTCTTAGGAGGCACCGCAAAATAGACGATACGAGACCGGGCGCGTCGGCGGAGCGCAATCGCGAGC
>CAYVFC010000170.1:0-16079 GCA_964450715.1 uncultured Sandaracinaceae bacterium
GCAGCAGCCGGGGCCGTCCCGCCCGAAAGATGGATGAGTTATTTTGTCACGGACCGTAAGTGTGTCCCACTCCGTCAACCTCGCGGCCGCGACAGAGCGGCCCGGCATTGACCTAGACCCGCAGGTTCTTTAACTTATCAATACCGTGGAAGACGACGCCCCTATCGAGATCGCGACGACAACGGATCCCCGCATCGGGGCGGTTGTTCAGGATCGGTACAAGATCCTGAAAAAGCTCGGGGAAGGCGGGATGGGGGCCGTGTACCTGGGCGAGCATATGATGATCAAGCGCAAGGTGGCCATCAAGTGCTTGCACGGTCAGTTCGCCACGGATGCGGGGATCGTGGCGCGGTTTCATCGCGAGGCGTTGGCGGCCACGGCTATCGGGCACGAGCATATCGTGGAGGTGACCGACATGGGTCACTTCGACGACGGCGCGCTTTTCATGGTGCTCGAGTTCCTGCAGGGAGAGGATTTCTCCCATCTGATCGAAAAACAGGGACCACAGCCGTTGGGCAGGGTGGTCAGGATCTTGTGTCAAATGTGCGATGCGCTGACGGCGGTTCACGCGCGGGATATCGTGCATCGCGATCTGAAACCCGAAAACGTCTTTCTGATCAAACGCGGCGACAATCCGGACTTCGTCAAGATTCTCGATTTCGGGATATCCAAGTTCAAGACCTCCTTGGACGGCAAGGAAGCCAATATGACGGCGACCGGAGCCGCGATGGGGACGCCTTACTACATGTCTCCGGAGCAGCTCGAGGGCAGCAAGGGGATCGACCACCGTACCGATATCTACGCGCTCGGCGGCATCATGTTTCACGCCCTGACGGGTGCGGTTCCGTTTGATGCGGAAAGCTTTCCGATGTTGATGATCAAGATCTGTACCGAGGCGCCGCCATCGATTCGTTCGTTGAGGCCGGACCTTCCGCGGGAAATCGACGGCATAATTTCGAAGATGCTGGCAAAGAGTAAGGAGGCCCGCTTTTCCGATTGCGGCGAGCTGAAACGGGCGTTGCTGCCGTTCAGGGATTTGGATACGCCGGCACCCGAACCACGGTCGGCGCAAGTGCGGCCGATGGATGGCGACCTCGGCCGAACCGAAGAAGCGGTATCGATGGCCGATACCGACGTTGCCTCCGCCGAGATGGTGGCGAAGCCCGGAAGATCCGCCGCCGCCTTGCCGAAGGTGATCACGCAAGCCAGAGAAGCGCAGCGGGCGCAAGAGAGGCAGGTACAGGAACAGCAAGCGCAGGAACAGCAGGCGCAAGAACGGCAGGCGGAGAAACAGCGAGAGCAGAAACCGGCTGAATGGGGAACAGGGGCGACTGCCGCGACGTACGAGCAGACCGGTCCTCCGGTGGAGGTGCCCGTAAAATCGCTTCGAACGCCGATCTTCGGTGGAGCGGTGATAGCGGCGGCGCTGGTCGGCGCTTTTATCTTCTATAACTTTAGGGGGGGAGGAGAAACCGAAGAGCAGGCGATGGAGGAAGGCGAGGCCTCTGGGGCAGCGGTGGAGGGAGCAGGTCCGACCGTGCCGCAGCCTGCAACCACAACGGGGGCGGTTTCCGGCGTGCACGTGAAGATCAGCACCGAGCCCCCGGAGGCAAGGCTCTTTCTCGACGATAGCAGAATCGCCAATCCCTTTGACGGCGAGCTTCCGAGCAGCAAGGTGCCGCGGCGCTTGGAAGCGCGCCTGGATGGCTATGAGACCGTTTCACAACAACTGGTTCTACAGTTTCCCCAGACGGTCCGCCTCAAGCTCGAACCCGAAACCCCGAGCGAGGCGGAAAGTGAATCCACCGCGGTAAAGAGCCGTGCGAGCGGCAAGAGGCGCAGACGCCCTTCGGCGGGCGCTACCGGCAACGGCGCTGCGACCGCGCCGGCCGCGCCGGCCGCCTCGACCGCTGCAACGCCGGCAACCGCGTCCTCTGGGCCGCCTCCGGCCAGGTCCGGGTCCTCTTCGGTCTCTACCGCCGCCGAACCGTCTTCGACCGCGTCTCAACCCCGTAAGCCGAGCACATCGGGCACCACTTCTTCTCCTTCAAAGCGAGGGCTCAAGAAGCTCTTCTAATCGATTCGATCTGAAATGGGACGGACCATGTCGCCAGAACAACCGGGTTCGAAAGCCGAGATGCACATTCGTTCGGGGTATGGGCATCTGAATTTTCTTGTCTCCGTTCGTTGGGGATATCGGCATCTGAATTTACTTCTCGTTGCGTCGCTTTTGTTGGTACCGAAGACCGCCATGGCACAGAAGGGGGGGGGCGAGGCTTCCGGACAGGCCGAAACGGAGGTTGGAGCAACGGCGTCAGAAGACGACTCGGTTATGGATAGCCCGGAATTCGCCGAGGCCAAGGCCTACTTCAAGCAAGGCGAAGCGCTTTATGCGCAAGAAAAATATGACGCGGCACTGGCCGAGTTCGAGAAGGCCTATGCGCTGCTCGCCGACCACCCCAAGCGCTATTTCGTTCTCTATAACATGGGAATGTGCCACGAAAAGCTGAACCGCTTCGAGAGTGCAGGCGAGTATTACCGCCTCTATTTAGAGGAAGGCGGTGAAGACGCCGAGGACCGCGCGGCGGTTGAGAAAGCGCTGCAGGATCTCGATACCAGGGCGTCCAGAATTGATCGAGAATTCGGAGAGGCCAAGCAACACGTCGAGCAGGGCGAGAGGTTGTTTCAGGCCGGAGACTACAACGCCGCCCTCGCGGAATTCGAAAAAGCCTACGATTTACTCGAAGGTCATCCCAACCGTGTCCTCGTGCTCTACAACGTGGGCATGTGTCACGAAAAGCTCTTTCGCTATGACCTGGCGCTTAAGTACTACCACCGCTATCTGGACGAAACCGGCAAGGATGCAGAGGACCGCGCGGCCGTAGAGGCTACCCTGAGGGCGCTGGAAAGCTTGCTAGGCTCCTTGCAGATCTCCACCAACATCAAGGCCGAGGTCTGGATCGACGATCGCATGATGGGTACCGCGCCCGGCAAGGTCTTCGTACCCGGAGGCCGCCACATGATGGAGCTGCGCGCTTCGGGATACGAATCGGTAAAGGTTGAAGTACAACTGACCTCTCGCGAATCCCAACGGCTTTCCTATATTCTGGATGAAATCGTCGAATACGAGGGAATCAGCCCGTTTTATTTCTGGACGGGAACGGCCCTGACCGCGGCAGCCCTGGGAACGGGCGCGGTCTTCGGCGTACAGGCCCTATCTGAAGACGGCAAGGGCCGGGATCGAATAGATGACATGGGGAGATTCGGTAACATCACGGAACAGGAAGACGAAGTGAAAAGCCTGGCGTTGAAGGCCGACATACTATTTGGAGCCGCGGCGCTTCTGGCCGTGGGAACGACGGTTATATTTTTTATAACCGATTGGGGCGCATCGGAGGAGACTCAAAGCGAAACGGACGCGCAGGAAAAGCCGAGGGCATCCGTAGCACCGGTGGTCACGGAGGAAACATTGGGGCTCAGCCTGGGAGGCGGCTTCTGATGGGCTATCGGATACGGATAGGCACGCTTTTGGTCTCGACGGTGGTAGCGGGTTGCAGTCTCATGGGACTCGGCGAGTTCGATATCCCGCAGTGCGAAGAGGAAGGCACCGCGCGCAATGAACCGTGTCAGGTCCTCAATGATCAGCATGGTTTATCCGAACAGGACTGCATGATCTACCAGTGCAGCAAGGAGGGCCCCGGCTGCGAGCTTCGCGAACGCGACTGGGACAACGATTCGGTAGTGGCACCACAATGCGCCGACCGCGTAGCGGAAGGCACCGAGATCGACTGCGACGACAGCCGTGCGGACCGCTCCCCGGGAAACCTAGAGATCTGCGACGGAATCGACAACGACTGCGATATGATCATCGACGAGGGGAGCATCGCGCCCCGCGAAACGCATATCTCCGTGGAGGACGCCGAAGAGGTCGAAAACGCAGTCTACACCCGCGAGATCGAAGGACAGATCGGCGTCGTCTATCAATCCAGCGATAAGACGGCCCACTGGAGTGTCATCGGGGTTTCCGGTTCCGATCTGCCGCCGAAGGAATCCCTTCACTACGCATACCAGCTTGAACAGGACAATCCCGGCATCAATACAGCGCCGGCAAACGGATGTCCGGAAACGCTCGATAGCACCGAGTTATGTAACTTCGCCGACATCTCCGCGGATCGGGTGGGCGGCGACTGGTTGGTGGCGGCGGTGAACACACAGGGTTGTGGAGCCGGGCAACTCCGTATCGGGCATCTGGACGCCGACAGCAGTAATAACGACAACCTTGTTATTCGAGGCCCTTTCCAGCATTCCAACATTTTCCGGGGAATCGATCGCGAGGGACCTTGTACAGGGGGCAGTCGCGGGGAGCCTCTGGGCGCGGCCCGGCCCGCGGTGGCAGCGCAGGTTCCGGAGAACGGTTTGCCCCAGGCGCTGATCGCCTGGTTGGGGGACACGGTAGAACGCGACAGATGCGGCGGCGGTACGTCTTTCGAGGAAGTTGACGTGGAAGTGATCGGTGCCTGGAGAGAGATCTGCACGAACACCGATCCCGATATGAAGTGGACCAGCGCCACCAACTTCCAGTCCGATTCATCCGAATATCAACGAGGAGCACTACCGCAGCAGATCGGGCGAACAAGGGGCGGGGGGCGACCGGCCATCGTGTCGTGGGAGAAAGGGAGAGGATACTTCCTGGCATACGGCGATGCCGACGGCGGGGTTTCCTTGCATTTCATCCCTGTATTTGACGATCCAGAGAAGTACGAATACCTGAGCACCGCAATACGCAGTACAGACCCGCTCGAATTCGGACAATCCATCAACATCGACGCGGGCTCCGGTGGAAATCCGGACCACGTGGTGCTGGCGCCCGGCCGGTACGACGACAACAGCTCGGAACTGGAGATCGGAGTCGCCTGGCAGGAAGGCTGCGGTACCGACTCTTCGAGTGTATGGTTTTGTACGATAACATTCACGGCCGGACCAAACGCTTACTTCACAGCATCCGACCCGATCGAAGTGGTCCGTACGGATGACTCCGGCCGAAAACAGGCACAAACGATCGCCTACCTGCCTGCCGGTCTTGTGACAAACGGTTACGAGCGAAACGGCGAGACCGCTGACGAGAGCTCCAGCGGCGGTTGGGTGGTTGCCTGGACGGACTGGCAACAGGGGGTTGGACTTCAAATGCTAGCGCGGCGCATCCTCGAACTGGACGGTCGCCTGATCGAGGAGGATCCGATCCGATTGAGCGCAACCGGAGACGACCCGAATCACCCGGCACTTTACCACGCCGGCGACGGACTGCTGGGCTTCGTTTTTCACGACGGTTCCAACAATAGCTTCGTGACCGGCGGTTTGCTCTGCGACGAGCAGCACACGGTTGAGTAGAAGCCATTTCATAGATATTCCCGTCGTTTTTCGGGCGGGGCGGCGCCATCCGCGCGCGTTGGCGTCGCGACCCCTTCTTTCCGTCAATCCCACTAAACAACCGTCCAAAAATCGGGTACGATCATAGGTCGGTTCATGAACGAAAGAGGACACGACCCTTCCGGATCCTCGGCGCGGTTCTTCGCCCGGCGCTACCGCATCGAGGAGTTGATCGGACAGGGGGGCATGGCCGCTGTCTATCGGGTGTTCGATAGCCAGACCCGGCGACAATTGGCGCTAAAACAGCTTTTGGCCCCCACCGAGGAGAAGAAGCGCAAACAGATCGGCGAGCTGTTCGAGCACGAGTACCACGTGCTGGCGCAGATGGCCCATCCCCGGGTGATCGCGGTCTACGACTACGGATTGAGCGAGACCGGACCCTACTACACCATGGAGCTTCTGGACGGCGGCGATTTGAAGGAGCTAGCTCCGTTGCCCTGGAAGACGACCTGCTCCTATCTTTACGACGTATGCTCGGCGCTCTCTCTCATCCACTCCCGCCGCCAGGTGCATCGCGACCTGACCCCGCGCAACATCCGCTGCACCCGGGACGGCCAGGCCAAGCTGATCGATTTCGGGGCCATGGTTCCCATGGGTGCCTGCAAGCAGGTAGTGGGAACGGCGCCCTTCACCGCTCCGGAAGCGCTCTATTTTCAACCGCTCGACGGCCGGGTCGATCTATATGCGCTGGGAGCCACGGGGTACTACGCGCTAACCGGTCATCACGCCTACCCTGCGAAGAATTTCAAGCAGCTGAGGAATCGATGGCGAACGGTTCCGCGGCCGCCTTCGAGCTTTGTAGAAGGCATACCGAAAGAGCTCGACAGGTTGATTCTGTCGCTGCTCAACCTCGATCGCATGGCCCGGCCGGGAAACGCCGCGGAGGTGATGGAACGGCTTCAGGCTATCGCCGGGATCGCCGCCGAGGAGCAGCTGCTGGTCCCGCAGTCCTATCTGTTCGCGCCCACCCTGGTCGGCCGTGACGCCCAGCTGATCCGCATTCGCAAGCAGGTGATCCGGGCCATGCGCAGAAGAGGAGGCTGTTTTTTCGTCGACGGGGCGTCGGGAACCGGACGCACGCGCTTCCTCGACGCGTGCGCGCTGGAGGGTCGGTTGGCGGGTGCGACGGTGCTGAGGGCCGACGCGGGCGACTCGACGGCCGGTCGCTGGGGGGCGGCGCGAGCCGTGCTCATGCGCCTGATGGACGAGGAGCCGGAGAGGGTCTCACAGGCGTCGCGCCCTCACCTGCCGGTGCTCGGCCATCTCTTTCCCGAGCTGGTCGAGAGGTGTACGACGCCCTCGATTCCTCCGCAGGGCGAATGGGTACGGTTCCCGTCCTTTCCACCCTTTCCGGACCCCGCCACCGGCGGCGAATCGCAACCGGACGACGATCGCCAAGTCGGGGAAGCGGCCCCGCCGCCGCTGCTAGCGGCCGCTATGGTCGATCCGAGAACCGAGGTATGGGGCAGAAGCGCTTCCTGGCGACCGCCTCCACCCGCCGATACGGGTGACTTCGCGCTGGAGAGCTTCGATAACCCCGCCGAGCTGCGGCCAAGGGTACAGAAGGCGCTTCGCGAGCTGTTCCTGAAGGTCTGCCAGGACCGGTTCCTGGTGCTGGTCATCGACGACATTCACCGGATCGACGACCCCTCGGCCGCCTTTTTCGCCCTGCTGGTGTACGAGAGGCAAGACGAGATGTTGATGGTCGTCGCCACCGCCGAGAGCGACGCTCCGGCAGTGTCGACCGATGCCGTCCGGCTGCTGTCCCAGGCTGGATCAAGCATCAAGCTGCGGAACCTGGCGCCAGAGGATACGGAAAGGCTGCTGGGTTCCATCTTCGGGGAGGTGGACAACCTCAAGCTGCTGGCCAATCGGGTATACTCGGTATCGCAAGGCAATCCCCGCACCATCCTCCAGCTCGCGCAGAGCCTGGTAGACCGGGGAGCGGTTCGCTACCGGGCGGGCGCCTGGACCCTGCCCGAACGGATCGACCACGCCGATCTGCCCGTAACCCTGACCGACGCCCTGGCCGAGACGATCACCGGGCTCGATCCAGGCGCGCGACGACTGGCGACCACCATCGCGCTCAGCCCGGAACGAGGCTTTACCTTTGATGAGTGCGCGACCATGGGGCAGTACCGGCAAACGGCGGATTTGGTTCGCGACCTCGATCAACTCTTCACCTTCGGCGTTCTCGCCACCGACGGGGAGCGATACGCCTTGAGCCAGCAGAGCTGGGGGCCGGCCCTGCTCGCCGGGATCGACGAGTCGGCCAGAGAGGCCGGACACCTGCGGCTGGCCGAGGTGCTGGAGGCGCGAGCTGACGAGCCGTTCAACGTGGTCCGCCACCTGCTCAGAGCCGGAGAGGGGGAACGCGCGCTGGAGCGATGGGGCCGATTCATCGAGGAGCACCGCGCCCGTTTCGAGCAGAACGCCCAGATGTTCACCGATTTTCTGCTGACGCTGCCCCGAGACTGGATGGAGACCTTTCTCAGCCTGCGTCGCCTGCAGCAACAGCTGAACCGCCCCCGGGGCGAGCGTTTTTGGCTGGACCACGACTGCCTGCAGTACAGCGTGGTCGATGGCTCTACCGACAAAGAGCTGCTGCGCGAGATGCTCGAACGGCTCTATCGGCTTTCGGGTCTGGCCATCTTGCATCAGCAGCAGGATGCGGGCGATCCCCTGGCGCGGCTGACCGCCGTCCTGCAGCAGCTACAGCGGCAACACGACCAGAGCCCCGATGCGGAACAGGTCTTGCCGCCGGGCGATGCGATCCGCTACCTGGCGCAGGACATGGTTCTGGGAGTGCTCTTGGCCGGCACCGCTTACGACCACGAGGTGGTGGCTTCCATGCCGTCGCTGCAGCCCCTTTTTCCGCTCTCGCCCGCGCTGGAGGTGGTGGCGACGAATGTGCGGATAACCTGCGACCTCACCGCCGGGCGCTACGACCGCGCGCTGCAGGGATACCGGCAGCTTCTCGAGCGCGTCTGCCAGGAGGATCGCGCCGGGCTGGACGTTACCCAGCACGCTTATGTGCGGCTTTCGCTGCTCTACGCGGTGGGTGTACTGGAGGCGTCCTTCGGGATTGCCTCCGCCCTGGAACGAGCAGACCGGATCGCATCCTTTCCCCTGTTCGAGGTCAACGCCGCCCGCATTCGCATGCAGTACTACCTGAGCACGGGCGACGCACAACAGGCCAAGAACAGCCGCAAGGCGGTCGACCTGTTGCGAATACAGAACAGTCCCACCCAGCTCTTCGAAGGGGGACTGTACTTCGCGGAGCTGGTAACCAGCGTCATCTCGGAGGAGCTGATCTACGTCAAGCAGCTCATGCCCGAGCTGGAAAAGATGGCCGGGCGATTCGAGACCTGGGTTCCCGTCCTTCGGTTCGCGCAGGGCGAGTACCAGCGCATCCGGGGGGACTTCACCGGCGCCCTGGAGGAGTTCGTCGCCTGTTTGGCAATGGTCGAGGCGGGACGGCACGTGGTCTGGCCGCGAGCGGCCGGCTCTTATTTGCTTACGCTTCGCCACCTCGACCGCTTGCCTCAAGCGCGGGAGCAGGGCTGGCGGTTGGTGGAGGATGCGGAACGCGTGGGCTTGCGGATCGCGGATCTGCGCATCCGGGAAGCGCTGGCACTGGTGGAGGCGGAGCTGGGTGCGTACTCGAATGCGATCCAGCTTTGCGATTCCATGTTCGAGAGGTGTGAAGAGCTGGGCGCCTCCGGGTTATTGCCAGGGCTCTCGCACGAGACGCGCGCGCGTGTCGCGCTCGCCATGCGAGACGATGAGACGTTCCAGATTCACTCCGAGGCGTGCGCGCAGCACTTCCGGGTGGGGAGCAACCCGGCGCTGACGGCGCGATTCGAGAAGCTGCTCGGCGAGGCGCGCCAGAGCGAGCTGCTCGAGCCGGAAGCGGTCGAGGCGGTAAGCTCGTCGACGAGCATGATGACCACTGCCAGCCTGGTAAGCGAGGTCGCCCAATCTTTTACCGATTGCCACGGACCGCAGGAGAGGGCCGAGCAAGCGCTGATCGTCATCGCGCGGCTGCTCGAATCCCCGGCTGGTTTTCTCTACGTCCTGAAGCGGGAGGGACCGGTGATCTCGGCGCGCACGGGCAGCCGTCCCCTGCCCGCGGAGCTGGACGCCATGGTGCGCGACTACCTCTCGGCAGAGGTGGAGCAGATAGCCGGCGAGACTCCCATCGACGAAGAGGTCTTGACCTCGATGGGAGACGGGGACGAGTCGGCGATCTTCACCTGCGGGCAGGGCGAGCGCTACTATCCGCTGCTTCTCAACCATCCGCTCGGGCAGCGAACCGTCGTCACCGGTCTGGCGGTATTGCTGCTGGCACCCGATCAAAAGGTCGTGCCGCCGAGCGAGACGGTCGCGGCAGTCAGCCGCGCCCTACTCGACGCCGGCGACGTCACCGTCTACTACGCGGCGGGCTGACAAAGGACCGATCGAAGGGGACGGTCCTGCTAGACGGGGGGGAGAAGTCGGGATCGCCACCGCCGCCGGACGTGCTATACCCCCTGCGATTCCCCATTTTTTCTTCACAGGTGAAGAACATGCTGAACGACGTGCAAAAAGAGGCCTTGCGGAAATGGTACCGCCGGCCCGAGGTGATGGACGAGGCCAGGCGCCTGATCGAGCGCGAGAGCTGGGAGGACCTGGAGGAGCTCATCCACATGTACACCCTCATGCCCCTGCGGCGCCCCTCCGAGCTTCCCGACTACCTGAAGAACGAGAAGGGCGAGGCGCTCATCCCCAGCAACTGCAGCCCCCTGAACAGCCAGGAGGACTGGCAGGACGCCATCGAGGTGGGCTGGTCGGTGGTAGAGGCCGAGTTGGGCGTGAACCAGGGCCGGGTCAATCGGGAGATCAAGGGAAACGAGGACCGCACCTGGGAGGCCTTTATACAGAGCGTCGAGCAGAGGAAGAAGGAGCGGGGGCTCTGACCGACCGTTGACGCGGGGGACTAGCGGCGCGTAGCCTCGAAGGCGGGGGTTGCCCGCTCATGCCGCGTATCCGCACGCTCATCATCGCCACCCTGGGCCCGACCTCCTCGCGCGAGGCGGTGTTGCGCAAGATGATCGACGCCGGGCTGGACGCGGTGCGGCTGAACTTCTCTCACGGCACCCACCGCGATCAGGTCGCCCGCATCCAGCTGGTCCGGCGGCTGAACGCCAAGCGGCGCCGCGCCATACGCGTCCTGCAGGACCTGGAAGGCCCACGAATCCGCATCGGGGATCTATCCGAAGGTCCCACCCGCGCCGAGGTCGCCGACGTAGCGAATGCCGTGCTGGACGGCAGCGACTACCTGATGCTCTCGGGAGAGACCGCCGTAGGTAGAGATCCGGCAGCGGTGGTCGACATGATGAACCGTATCTGCGGTTTCACCGAGTCCCGGTCCCGGACCCGGGGTTGCTCTCGATAGCTCTACCCCGACACCTCCAGCAAGCGGGTGGCGACTGCCTCCAGGAAGGCGCGGGGCAGGTCGTTCAGCTCCTCCTCGCCCATGGCGATGACCGCCACCGCCACCGCCCGCTCCCGGTCTCCCGCCGGGACGGTCAGCAGCTCGACGCGAAAGCGCAGCTCTCCGCCGACCGGCGCGACCGACGAGATGGACCGTTCCGACGAGGGGATGACGCTGGATATGGTCGTTTGCGCCGACCTCGCCTCTGCCTGCCACGAGTCCAGCAACGATTCGATGCGCTCCTGCAAGACGATGGAGGGCGGTCCCAGGTGCAGCGAAGCGGCCAGTCGCGGCACGCCGTCCTGAAACACGAAGAGGTGTCCGCCGATCCCGTTCGCCCTCTGCACCAGCATGTGCAGAGCGCGAGCCGCCAGCTGCTCCTGGGGCTGGTCGGCGGGAAGCGCGCGACTGTCCACCGCCGCCACCTGCCCCGGCTGGACGTCGGTCCGGATCTCTTCGTCGTCGGCCGCTTCGAGCAGCGGCGCCGTAAGCCCCGCGCGAGCACCCTGGTCGGCCAGCCGTTCGATCTCGGCCAAAAGCGCCGGGTTGCGCGTGCGTGCCGACCAGCGGCGCGTCTCCTGGATATAAAATGCAAAAGTCTCGTCGTCCATGACCAGCAAGGCCATCTGGGCGGCGGCGTAGCAGATCGTGGACATGGTCAGCGGCTGTGCGTGGGGGCGGTGACGCGCCAGTAGCTCCTCGATCCGCTCGAACGCCTTCTCCTTCTTGCCCAGCCCGGCCTCGGCATAGGCGAGCTCGACCTCGAGCGTCAGGTACATGGAAACGTAGGAGCGGTTCTCCGGCGAGACCGAGGCCAGCGCCTGCGAGCAGACCTGCTCGGCGCCGCGGTGCTCGCCGGATCGGTTCAGGGCCATGGCCAGGGTTGCGTAGGGCGTGGCCCACCCGATATACCCACGCGGCTTGACGGTCTCTGTCAGGCGGCCGGAGAGCTGGATGGCCTCCGGGTACATCCCCCGGAAGTAGAGGTGACCCGCCCGGGTCATCTCCAGGTAGAGCTTGAGCGAGGGCACGGCCTTGCTGAGCCTGCCCAGCACCTCCAGGACCCGCTTCTGGTAGACGACGTCGTAGGTGGCGATGCTGATCAGCCCCTCGACAGGAGTCGACCAGAACTCCACCTGCCAGGTGGTGCCACCCTGCACCGCGTGCCGCTCCACCTTGCGCCGCTGCTCCTCGGCTAGCTCCTGCTCCCCCCGCATCAGGTGATACATCATGCGTACTTGATGTGCGTATACCAGCCCCAGGTTCGTACCGACCGCTTCCAGCTCGCTGGCCACCTCCAGCGCGCGGGTGTCGTCCCGATAGCTCTCGTTGATGCCCAGCGAGAGCAGCACCCCGCCCAGCAGCCCCTTGCGCTCGTGCTCGGTCGCCTCCCGGCTGCCGGTGGGGTCGCGCAACACCTCCAGGGCGCTCAGGCAGGCCTGGCGCTGCTCGGATTCGCGGCCCAGCAGCTGAAGGGTGATGGCCTCGCAGAAGAGGCGCAGGACCCTGGCCATATGCCTGGGGCCGAACCCCAGCAACGGATCGGTGAAGCGGAAGAGCCGGACCACGCTGTTCACGTCCAGGCTCAGGGCCCGTACCCCCAACAGGGTGGTCAGGCTGCGCAGCAGGTAGACCAGCGAACGAACGACGCCCGGTCCCCGTCGCGAACGAGGCGCGAAGAGATGCCGGATGGCGGCGACGGCCATGCCGAGGTAGAGGGCTATGCGCCGCCCGAATACGGGGTTCAGACGCTCGGCGAGCGCTAGGCCGGAAAAGCGGTAGAGCGGCTCGACGACCGAGTCGCCGTACCGGTCGGCGAGGCGGTAGTCATAGAAGTACGAGGCGTGCACCAGGGCGCTCCGTAAGCGCAGGCGGTCGGCGAGCGGGCGCTTTTGCTTTTCGTATACCTCGAGTGCTGCCTCCAGCGCCCGGACCGCCGCCCCCAGTGCGATCCCGTTTAGCGCCAGCCGCGGCGCGGATCGGGCCAGCAGGTCAGCGCCCCGCGTATCGTCTCCCCCGTGGATCAGGTGCCAGCCAGCTTCCAGCTGCTGCTCGGGACGTCCAGCCTTGGTCTGCATGAGCGTCCGACCCAGCCTCAGGTGGGCCTCGGCGCGCTTCATCTCCGGCATCAGGCGCAGCAGGCCCTCGCGAAAGCTCTCCTGGGCAAAAGCGTAGCCGGAACCCGAGGTGATCAGCACCCCGGCGCTGCCGAGCTCGTCCAGGGCGGCGAACACCAGCTGCCGGTCGCCCGGACCCGCCAGCTCGAGGCAGGTCTCCACGGCGAGGGAGCCCCGGTGCACGCACAGGGCCTCGGCGAAGAACCGGGCGCTCTGGCTCAGCTCGCCGGCACGGGCATCGACTGCCTCGGCGATGCTGCGCGGCAGCTCCTCCTCCCGTATCTCGGTAGGCAGAACCCAGATGCCGTCCACGTATCGCACCACCTTGCGATCCACCAGGTAGCGCGCCAGCTCCAGACACAAGCCGGGATTGCCGCTGGTGATCTGGAAGATACGGTTCGCCAGCCGTTCGCTCCGGACCACCCGGCCAAAAAGCGAACGGATCAGCTCCTCGGTCTCCGGCGCGGTGAGGCTGCGCAGCCGCACGCGCGTGGAAACCGATCGCAAGGAGCGAAGCGATATCTTGCTGGCGCGCTTCGCGCCGGACTGGACCGTGGTGATCAGCATCAAAGCGTGATCGTCCGCGTCGCGCGCCAATCCGTTGACCAAGACCGCGGAGTTCTCGTCCGCGCGGTGCAGGTCGTCCACCAGCACGACCAGGGGGCGCTGCTTGGCCAGGCGCAGGAATACGGAGTGCAGCGCGCTCTGCATGGCGGCGCGCCCTTCGCCCGCGTCCTGGGGCAGCCGGGTCAGCTCCTTCACCTCCAGCTCTGGAACGATGTGGCCCAGCAACGACAGGTAGGGCTTAAGCGCCGCTCCGGCGTCGGAGGGAGCCGCCTGCAGCAAGGCCAGTAGCATGGCGCGCGCGACCCCGTAGGGCTCCCGGTGCGACCGCGCGGCCACGCTGATCACCCGCGCCCCCATCAGCTGCGCCTGAAGCGAGAGCTCGGACAGCAGCCGCGAACGACCGACGGCGGACTCACCGTCGATCAGCACCGAGCACCCCCTTCCCTGCATGACCGCGGCCAGCCTGGCGGCGATGCTCTTCATTTCGTCCGCCCGCCCGATCAACGGCGAGATGAGCAGGTAGCTGTAGGCCGCCTCGATCTGCGGCTCGGGCTGCAGCTCCGCGATACCATTCAAACGCTCGATCACCTCGGCCGCGCTGGAGGGCCTGCAGGCCGGGTCCAGGTTGATGAGAGACATCACCAGCTCGTCGAGCTCGGGCGGCACCGCTTCGACCAGCATGGAGACGCGCGGCGGCGGAGTGGTCCACAAGCCGGGAAGGTCCTCCAGTCGCTTGGCGCGATAGGCGTACCTGCGGGTGAGCAACCAGTAGGCCAGCGACCCCAGCGCGTACAGGTCGGAGCGGTGGTCCAACGAAGCGCCGCGCAGCGCCTCGGGCGGCACCAGCGGAGGCGTGCCGGCGATCTCGGCGCCGACCCCGAAGGCGGCCATGCTGCCGAAGTCCAGCAGCTTGCAGTGCCCGTCGCCGGTGAGGCGGACGTTGCGCGGGCTCAGGTCGCGGTGCAGCAACCGGCGGGTGTGCAGCAGGGCCAGCGACGAGGCCACGTCGCGCAGATAGAGGCAGGCACGCTTGTAGGGCAGCGGGGATAGAGCGTGCAGATCCTCCCCGTCCAGCAGCTCCATGGTGTAATAGGGGCCCTCGGCGTCCACCCCGTATTCGAACACCTCGATGATGCGGGGGTGCCGCAGCTGGGCCAGGGTATGGTACTCGCGCTGAAACAGCGCGGTGATTACCGGACGCGCGCGCAGCCGTTCCCGGATACGTTTGAAGGCCACCGGCTTTTGCCGCGAAAGATCGAAGGCCCGGTAAACGGTTCCCATGCCGCCCTCGGCCAGGGGCTTTTCCAGGCGGTAGCGACCGGCCACCGGACCGGCTCCGGCTCTCTTCTGTGAGGCTTTCCCGTTCATATGAAGAAGAGATCGCTCTACCTCTCGATTCTACGCTAGCTTCCCGCGTTTGACGATCGGCAAAAGGCTTGTGCGTACCAGAGGGCGGTTCCATACTGGGGACGCCGGCAGGCAGAAGGTAGTGACCGCGGACCGGTCCGGCGTACAGACGGGAGGAAAGCCAAGTGTATCGAATAGTAAGGATGATCTGGTTTGCCGTGCTCGCCGTACCCGCGACGGCCTGCCCGGGTGGCAAGACGACCGACAAGAGCGCGGAACAGCCCCAGGCGGCTCGGAGCGTATCGGGTGAAGCGGAGCAAGCGAAGGCGGCCGAGAGCCTACCCGGAAAGCAAGGCGAAAGCCGCTCGCCATCGGCAGAGCAACCCCTGTTCGACCCGGCCGGGGCGACCGCCCGCGCCCCGGACAAGTACACCGCCGCGCTTGCGACCGGCAAGGGAGAGATCCTGATCGACGTCGAGCGCGACTGGGCCCCCCTGGGTGCGGATAGATTCTATAATCTCGTCAAGATCGGCTACTACGACGACAACGCCTTTTTCCGCGTGGTCGAGGGCTTCATGGCCCAGGCGGGGATCAACGGCGATCCCCGTGCCAACCAAATCTGGCGGACGCAGAGCATCTCCGACGATCCGGTCAAGCAGAGCAACACCCGGGGCATGGTGAGCTTCGCCACCTCGGGCAGGGACAGCCGCTCCACCCAGTTCTTCATCAACTTCGACGACAACTCGCGCCTGGACGCCATGGGATTCGCCCCCTTCGGCAAGGTGCGCGACATGAAGCCGGTCGACGCCCTGTACGCCGGTTACGGCGAGGGGGCCCCGCGCGGACGCGGACCGGTTCAGCGACGGATCCAGACCGAGGGCAACGCCTATCTCAAGGCCGAATTCCCCGAGCTCGACTACATCCTGAAGGCCAGGATCGCGGAGTAAGCGAGCTCGCCGGCGCCGGGGGCGCCTCCCCGGCGCTTAGGAGGCACCGCAAAATAAACGCTCCGAGACCGGGCGCGCCGACGGAGCGCAATCGCGAGCGCGCCCGGAGGAAAAAACGCAGGAATAGCAGCGCTATTTCGAGGTTTTTCCGAGGACGAAAGCCGCGAGTGCGCCCGCCCACGCGGCCGCAACCGGATC
>CAYVFC010000171.1:0-1772 GCA_964450715.1 uncultured Sandaracinaceae bacterium
CGCAGGGCCCGTGCGTCGGCGCCCGCCCGCGCGGTCAGGTCGCGGGCCCGCTGCAGCAGCGCCTCGCCGGGCTCGACGCGCGCCTTGCCGCGGATGAGCAACGCCTCGGCAGCGACCGGAAGCTCTTCGTCGGTCGAGACGCGCTCGTCGAGCCTGTCGATCGCCTCGCGCAGAGCCTCGCTGTCACCCGAAACCATCGCGGCGGTGATCCCGGCCGCCAGCCGGTAGGGATGCTCCTGCGGAAGCCGATCGCTCGCACTCGCGATCCCCGCGGCGTCGTCGGCAGACATGGCCGCCTCTGTCAGCAACAGCCAGGTGCGCGGCGCATCCGGAGCGGTGCTCCGCAGCGCGACGGCGGCCTCGGCAGCCGCTTCGGCGCTTCCGGACGCCAGCGCCTCCTGCAGCAGCAGCGTGAGCGGCAAGGGATTGTCGCCAGCCCTTTCCGCCGCACCGCGCAGAGCCAAGCGCTGGTGGTCGGTAGAGCCTAGCGCGCGCGAGAACCGGGAGCGCGCCACCAGGGCGAGCACCGCGTCGGCGGTTTCGCCCTTGCCCAGCGCAACCCGCAGCCCCTCCAGCTCGGCAATGCCCCTGGCGGGCGCCTTGCTATCGCCTTCCAGGTAGAGCTTCAACAGCCGGGCGCGCAGGTGGTCGGGAGAGCTCCGCAGGCTCGCCTCGTTGGCCTTCGCGGCCCGCTTCAACTCGCCTCGCAGCAGATGCTGCTCGGCCAGCGCCGTCGAGGCTGCCGTCTCTCTCGCGGTCGCGGCCCGTTTCTGCTCGCCGTGTGCGCTAAGGCTGGTCGCCAGCTCTAGCAGCGGAGCGGCGTGTTCTCGCAGACGCGCCGCCAGCTCGCCTAGACGCTCCGGCAGGGCACCCACTCGGGCCGGCAGGTCGCCGAGCTGCTCCGGCAGGGTATCCAATCGGGCCGGCAGGTCGCCGAGCTGTGCCGGCAGGGTATCCAATCGGGCCGGCAGGTCACCGAGCTGTGCCGACAGGTCTCTCAGCTGTGCCGGGTAGTAGCGCCAGCCGATAACGGCGACACCCGCAAGCAGCGTCAAACCAGCGGATACCGCAATCGCCATTCCGGTTCGCCGTCTCATCCGGCCGCTGGATGGGGACCCACCCCGGGAGCGCTGGCGCCGAATCGGGCCGGAGTCCTCTTCCGGGGAGAGCCTGGGAACGGCCAGCGGCGCGTTCGCTCCCTGTTCCCGCGCGCCGTCGGGCTCGACTGATCCCTCGGGCTCTAGAAGTGGTTTCACAACCCCGGACCGAGTATTTCGGAGCGCGGCCGCCCCGAACATCGGAAGCGTATCTTGCCAGCCAGGCGCGCTCTGGCGGCAATGGACCGGCCCTGATTCGGGCTCGCTCTCCGGTTGCGCCTCGGGCTGTACCTCGTCCGCCGGCTCAGACGAGAATATCGGGATGGGAGGTGGCAACGCCTCGGCAGCCGCTTGCTGCTCGCCTTCCGCGGGCTCGCATTCGGACACTGTTTCCGGCTCGGGTTCGGGATCGGGCGCATATAGCGGAAGAGCCTCTTGTACCGGGATAGGCGGCGGCAGCGGCTCGGCAGCCGCTTCCAGCTCCACTTCCACGGACTCGGCTTCCGCTTGCGGCACCATCGCGATTTCCTGCACAGGGACCGGCGGCAACAACGCCTCGGCATCCGACTCCGCTTCCGCGACCAGCGGCGGCAACGCCTCGGCATCCGACTCCGCTTCCGCGGACTCCGCTTCCGCTTGCGGCACCATCGCGATTTCCTGCACAGGGACCGGCGG
>CAYVFC010000171.1:1872-16006 GCA_964450715.1 uncultured Sandaracinaceae bacterium
TCCGCTTCCGCTTGCGGCACCATCGCGATTTCCTGCACAGGGACCGGCGGCAACAACGCCTCGGCATCCGACTCCGCTTCCGCGACCAGCGGCGGCAACGCCTCGGCATCCGACTCCGCTTCTACGGACTCCGCTTCCGCTTGCGGCACCATCGCGATTTCCTGCACAGGGACCGGCGGCAACAACGCCTCGGCATCCGACTCCGCTTCCGCGACCAGCGGCGGCAACGCCTCGGCATCCGACTCCGCTTCCGCGAACGGCAGCGGCAACGCCTCGGCAACCGACTCCGCTTCCGGTTCTTCGTCAGCCTCCGGCTCTGCTTGTTCCAGAACGCCCAGCGCTTCCAGCTCTGCAACCGGAACGGGCTCGATCTCGGGCTCCAAGTCCAGCTCGATCTCGGGCTCCTGCGCGCGGACGTCCTGCTGCGCGTCACCGACCTCCGGCGTCGGCGACTCGGCGGCGACCGGCTCCACCGGGTCGGGCCGCGTCTCTTCGACGGCGCCAGCCTCGGTATCTGGATCCTCGAGCGCCGCGGTCTGCAGGATCTGCTCCGAAACGACTTCGGCGGAGGAGACGTCGATAGGCGCGACGTCACCCGGATCTCCGACATCGTCGGTTGCCTCGTCCCCTCCCTCGGTATCGGCTTCGCCGGCACCTGCCTCCTCGCACGCCACCTCGGACAGCAAGCGGGCTCTCTCCAGCAGGGGCTCGACGTCCTCGTTTCCGGGATCGATTTCGCGCGCCCTGGCCAGCGCGGCCAGGGCCCGTTCGGGCTCGCCTCGCTTGAGCATCACCTCGCCCAGCCAGCGGTAGGGCTCGGCGCTCCCGGGAGCGGCCCTGGCGGCGTCCAGCAGCGCCGACTGGGCGCGGAGCAGGTCGCGCTCGAGGAACCAGGCGCGCCCTTCGAGCACCAGCAGCGACTCGTCGGGCGTATCTCCGGTCTGGGCGCTGACCGCCACGCCACGCGCATCCCCGAAGCGACCGGCCACGATCAAGTCCTCGGCGAGCTCCACGGGGTCTTCGCTCTCCGGGCGGGAGCGAAAGCGCAACAATCTAGAGCTCAGCTGACGATCGGTTTCGTTTCTATTTTCGCTGAACATATCGTTTTTTCTCGCGGACCGAGCCGACTGGGCTTTGGCATTAACGCCTTTGGTTTCATAGAGTTACAGGCGACCCTCGGTGAGATACGCTCGATACTAACAGAGGGTGATCGACACTGAAAATTTGTTGCTGATCACCCCCCTCCCGGTTGTTGGCGGCCGGTTTTCGGCCAGCCCGCTCTATCGAAGCGATGAAGCGCGGTTGTTGACCCGAAGCGACGGCAGAGAGATTCTCCGGGCATGAAAGATGCGTACCGCGACGCGTTTCGAATCGCGCGGGATGCCCGGCGAATCGTCCTGGCGCTCGGCATCCCCCTTCTCATCCTCCACGCCCTCGGCTGCGTCGAGGGGCGAGTAGCCGACCAGAGGACACCCGAATCCGCCGTCCGCTCGCTGTCGAAGGCCCTGGGCGAGAAGGATTTCGAACAGGCCTACCGGCTCATGTCGGCCGACTATCGGCGGCGCGTCAGCCTGACCGAATTCAAGAGCCTGCTGGAAAAGAACCCGGACGAAACCGTGAAGACCGCGGTAGCGCTTTCGCGGATCAAGGGGCGGGCCCGGCAACGGGCGAGCGTAATCTACGGCGAATCGGAGCAGCTGCACCTGATCCGCGAGAAAAGCAAGTGGCGCATCGCCGACAACATCGCCGACTTCTACGACCAATCCACGCCGCGCGCCGCATTGCGCAGCTTTGTCCGGGCCATGGAGCGGCAACGCTACGACGTGGTCCTGAGAATGGTACCCGAAACGGACAAGGAGGGAATCACCATCGACCGCATGCGCGAGGCCTGGTCGGATGAGGGCCGCGAGGAGATGGAGCGCATGCTGAGCAACCTGCGGGAAAGCTTCGACAACCCTATAGAGCAGGTGGGACAACACGCCACCATGCCCTACGGCGACCGCTACCGAGTTCAGTTCATCCGCGAACATGGCGTGTGGAAGATCGAAGATCCTGAGTAGCGCCCCGTGCCCCTGCCGTCTCCCCCCTAGAAAAACCGCGATCGCTGTTCCTCGCCGGCAATATCGGTATACTGCCTGCCCATGATATTCGTCGCTTGCTCAGGTTTTCCGGTCCCCGTCAGCCGCTATTTCCAGAGTTTCAACGCGGTGGAGATATCGGAGACCGAGCTGGGCATTCCCGGGGCAGGCACCCGGCGCAGGTGGTTGCGAGAAGCCCCTCGTGGATCGGCCTTCAGCGTGCTGGCGCCCAAGCGGATCGGCGCCTCGGGCTTTTCCGTCGACCGCGAAAATCTCGAATCACTCGAGGCGGTGGGCACCTTCGCCCGGCTGATCAAGTCGCGCGCCCTGGTCTTCACCGAGGAGGGGAGCTTCGGGCCCTCCCGCCCCAACCGGACGCGTCTGCGCAAGTTCTTCCGCGCGCTGCCCGAGGGGCTCGCGCAACCGGTCCTCGACCTGCCGCACTGGACCTACGCCCAGATCGAATCGGTCATAGGCGATTCAGATACGGTCATCGCCTATGACCCCCTGAAGACCGAGCCGCCCGCGGACGACAAGCTGGCCTACGTGCGTCTTCCCGGCCCTTCCGGCTACCGCTCCCGCTACGACGAGGCCTCAATAGAGAAGATCGCGCGGCGCTGCCTCCGCTCGCCGGCCGAGGTCACCCTCTGCGTGTTCTGCAATATCGACCGTTTCGTCAACGCGACCAGCGCCCGGACGCTTCTCAAGAAGATGCGGAAGTAAGTACCGCACTCAATCCCTCAGCGCGGCCATCGCCATCCGGAAGTCCTCGGGCAGCGGGCTCCGGAAACGCAGCCTCTCCCCGCTCAGCGGGTGGTCGAAACCGAGCACGGATGCGTGCAGTGCCTGCCTCCCGATGCGCGCGGTCGCCTCGCGTACCCGCTCGTCGCGGGAGCAGCGCCCGTACTGGCGGTCGGCTATCACCGGAAAGCCGTGCTCCGACAGGTGGACGCGGACCTGGTGGGTACGACCCGTCTCCAGCCGGCAACTCACCAGCGCCGAGGCGTGCAATAGCTCCTGCAAACGCATGTGGGTGACCGCGCGCTTGCCCTCCCGGACCCGCGTGGTGAACTGCTTACGCCGCACCGGATGCCGGCCATAGAGGGTATCGTAGAGCGCCGAGGCGGGCGGGTGACCGATGACCAGCGCCAGGTACTCGCGCTCGATGCTGTGCTGCTTGAACTGCCCGAGCAAAGATTCGCGGGCCCGCTGGCTCCTGGCCGCCACCATCACCCCGCTGGTATCCTTGTCCAGCCGGTGTACGATGCCGGGCCGGCGCTCGTCGTCGCTCTCGGGCAGCCGGTAGCGGAAGAGCAGCGCGTTGACCAGGGTGCGGTCGGGATGCCCGGGCGACGGATGCACGACCAGCCCGGCGGGCTTGTCTATGACCAGCACGTGCTCGTCCTCGTGCAGCACCTGTAGCTCGATATCCTGCGGCGTTGCCGGCGAGGGCGGCGGCGGCGCCGGGGTCAGCTCGATGCGCGCGCCCGGAAGCGGCCGCGCATTGCTCCGCGCCGGCTCTCCGTCCACCAGCACCCGGCCCTGCTCGATCCAGCGCTGGATGGCCGAACGCGAGTAGTCCGGCAACCGGGCACTGATGATGCGATCGAGCCGCACCCCCTGCTCGCCGGCCTCTACCACCAGTTCGACGGCGTCAACTCTTTGCGGCAGCTCGGGCTCCCGGAGCGTGAACCGCTACCACATCTTGGAATCGATATGGGCCTTGGAACGGACGAGGATATCGATGATCGCGCGGTCGTAGTGGTTCTCGGCGTACAGCTCCGGCGTGACCCGGCTCTTGAACAGCGCGCGCCCCTCTTCGATCTCCTCGCTCAGGACGTCGAAGAGATTGTCGCTCATCACGCCCTCGGTGATCTTCTCCTCGTTGTACAGGGACAGGTCGCTGGCGATCGCCCGCGCCAGCCTGCGTGCCGCTTCCTTGTTCTCTATCAGCGCCATCTAACCTCCCGCGGGCCCGACTGCTGCCTGTAGTAATTTCATATCGCATGCCGGCAGCCGGTGTCAAAGCCGCCGTGCGCCAGGGCGCGCCGCTGCCCGCTGCCCGGGGCAGCGGACCGTTGCCGGTCAGGCGGCCCGGCTGGCCTGGCTGCCGAGCCGCGCGAACCGGCTGCGCTCCTCGGCAATCAGCCGCAACAACTGCTCGTGATCGGTGAGCTCGGCGTCCATCAACGCCCGCATGTACCCGTCCGCGTAGGCCTGACAGCGCGCCTTGTCCGCGTGCGCCCTTCCCTCGAAACGCGCGTAGAACGCGCGCCGGAGATGGGCCCGCACTTCTATCATAAGTCCGTCCTTGCTCATCGCTTCAGCCTCCGTTGTGCCCTTCGTTTCCGACTCCGACCGCACACGGGATCGGACCTCGTGCGACAACCGCATATTCAAGCCATGCACCCGGCACGCGCGGTGGTCAAAAAAAGCGCAGAAGCGCCCTGTCTCGCGGCCGAACGCCCGCCACGGTCCCCGATATCTCGAGACCGCATTCGAGGGTTCCCGAGGGAGGAGAAGCGGCGGGCGCGTGCGGCGGGCTCGAAATCCAGCGCAACTTCGCTATGCTCCCGCGAGCGTGGCAGACCCGGTCGGTCTGGCGCCGGATCTCCCGCTACACCATGCGATTCATCCGTTCCCACCAGATCAAGCCCGAAAACCGAGAGGGCCACGCCTCGGTATGGGCGGTTCCCGTTGCCATCGCCCTGCTCGCCGCCGCGAGCCTCACCCGGGCTCAGCCCTCCCCTCCGGCTAACCAGGAGGCGGAAACGGGCGGCGAGCCGGCAGGGCAAAGGATCGACGCCCAAGACGCCGATACCGAGGGGCCGGAGCCCCGGAGCGGCGAGCCCGACGAGCCGGACGCCGTTAGCTTCCGGGCCGACGGCGAGCGCCCGCCGGTCCGGGATCTGGACACGACCCTTTCCGGAAGGTCGCAGTCCGAGCTCTTCCTGCAGCGGCCTCGCATCCGCAACCTGGGCGACGGCACCTATGTCCTCTGGACCGATCCGGACATCTACCCCTTCTACCAGACCCTCTCGCTACGGGCAGACCAGGTCCTGCATCGCGGGTTGTCGGTCCACTTCGAAGGCTGGGCCGGACTGGACCTGGCGGACGTACATTTCGACCAAAGGCTGGTGGGAGATCCCACCTACCTGTACCTGCAGTTCCGCGAGCTGGGAATCGATGCCCGAGCGGGGAGACAGATGGTTTTCACCGGCGTATCCCGCGGGCTTCACCTGGACGGCATATACGCGTCGTACCAGTCACCGATCTACCTGGGGGTGGAAGCGCTGGGCGGGGTTCAGGTCACGCCGGACCGCGGCCCGCACTGGTACCGCGAGCAACCGCAGGTCGGCTTCGACGACTTCAACGCGGGCTTCAGCGACTGGGAGCGGCCCGGCGAGTACGCAGTCGGCGGCCGCGTCTTCTACCGCCGGACGGGAGTGGTCTCGGCCGGGATGTCGTTTCTACATACCACCGAGCTCGAAGAGGTCGAGCGGCAGCTGCTGGGCACAGACCTCTATTTGACCCCGGTATCGTGGATGGAAGCGAGCGGGCTGGCCTCCTACGACTTGGTCGGCGCGGGCGTACAGGAGATCGACCTGGGGCTTACTTTCTACCCGCTCGATCCGCTCTCGCTGGGGATCGATTTCCGGCACGCCGATCCCACGCTCTTTCTCTCCCACATGTCCATCTTCTCGATCTTCTCCTCGGAGACCTATGACGCGGTGGGCGGCACGGTACGGGTAGAGCCGCTCGGGTGGCTGGAGGTTTACGGGGGGTACCACCACCGCCTCTACGGCTACACCGAGCGCGGAGCCGAGGCGAGCGACCACGGCTACGAAATCGACGCCGGCGTATCGAGCCGCTACGGGGCGCAAAAGCAGGGCCGCCTGCTGCTGCAGTACCGCAGGCTCTCCCAGAGCGAGAACGCCATACACCAGATGAGGGCCGGCGCCATCGTCCCCTTCTGGCTTCCGGGCCTGAGGGCGACGGCCAACCTCTACCTGGACCTGTTCGACCGGAGCGTGGCCGGCGAGACGCTCGGGCTACTGGGCGACCTCGGCCTCTTCTACGGTACCGGCTCGCTGCAGGCAGGGGGCTCGCTGACGGCGGGCACCACCCCCTACGACCGGAACGAGATCCGGGGCGTGCTCCGCTTCGCCTACAACTTCGACTACCACTTCAACGAACGGAGGCAGCCGTGAGCTCTCACCTCGCGCGCGGCCCCGGAACGGCGCTGGCGGCCCTGGCCGCCCTGGCGGCCTGCTCGGTTTTCGCGCCCAAGGTCCGGGATAGTATTCTCTTCTCGCACCGGCAGCACGTGAAAGACGAGCAACTGCAGTGCGAAGAGTGCCACGCCGACATCGTGAACGATACGGAGAGAAAAGTGCAGGCGATCCCCGGCAAGCAGGCTTGCGCCGACTGCCACGAAGTCGAGGACGAGGAGAGTTGCGGCGAGTGCCACCGCCGAGCCGATTCACCCTCGAGCTGGGATCGACCCGGACCGGCGCACCTCTGGTTCTCGCACGAGCGTCACCAGCAGCGGAAGATCGTCTGCGGCACCTGCCACCGGCGCATCTCCGGCAACAACGACATCAGCCCCGAGCGGCGCGACCTGCCCGGCCACGACGAGTGCGAGACCTGTCACGGCGACGACCTTCGGACGGGGCGCTGTGCCCTCTGCCACCGGCAGCTTCACATCTACACGCGCAAGCCCGAGACCCTTTACTCGCACCGGCCCGGATTCTTCGAACGGCACGGACGGCAAGCCGCGGCCGGCGGCGAGCAGCTCTGCTCGACCTGTCATGATCAGACTTTCTGCGCCGACTGCCATGCCCGTACCCGGACCCTGGCCCCGGCCATCCGCTTTCCGGATAGAGTCGACCGCTCCTTCGTACATCGCGGCGACTTCAGGTCGCGCCATGCGCTGGAGTCCAGGACCGGGGATACGAGATGCCTGAAGTGCCACGGCCGCAGCTTCTGCGCGGCCTGCCACGAAAAGCAAGGGCTGGGAGGGCGCCTGGGAACCCGCAGCCCCCACCCGATGCCCTTTGTCGGGCACAGCCGGGCCGCGCGCCGCCGTATCGCCGAGTGCGCGGCCTGTCACGACCAGGGCGCGGCGTCGAGCTGCGCCCGGCCGGGTTGCCACGGAAACGCCGGCGGGCGGCGGGGCATCAACCCGCACCCGCCGGGCTGGAAGCCACCGGTCAGCGCGGGCGAGCGGAGCTCGCACAGGATGTGCGGTATATGCCATTGATGGGAACCCGAATGAAATGGACTACCACGCCGGTAGCGGTTCTACTGTCCGCCGCGCTGTTGCTCCTGGTTTCCCGGGCGAGCGCCGACGCGGGCGGGCAGGAGACGAGCCCGGGCCAGAGCGCCCTTCGGGCCGAGATCGCCTTCACCCTGGAGGACGAGCCCCGCTCCTCGCTTCTGGTTTTCTCCCCGCTGCTGGCCGGCCGCTACGCGCTCGAATGCTTCTCGCTGGGGCTCGACTGGGGCTTCGCTACCGCGGCGGCGAGCCCCGAGCAAGGGGACGGCCAGGCGGTCTTTGCCGCGGGCAACCCCTTTCTCTCCCTGCTGTTGCGGTGCGGCGACGAGCGCACGAGCTGGACGGCCGGCCTGGGGGGCACGGCGCCCGCGGCCTGGGTGAGCACCGGAGCGGATGCACGGCTGCAGCGGGCGGCCTACAATTACGCCATGGGCATGCGAGGACTCTGGGACAGCTGGTTGTGGGCCCCGGAGCACACCAGCGCGGTCGCGCTGTTCGAGATCGACCATCTCGCCGGCAAGCGGGTGAGGTTGAGCGGTGACGCCGGCGCGGCGCTGTTGATCCCGGTGGGGGACTACGATGACGAGGTTGACCTTTTCCTGCAAACGGCCGCCGGAGCGGGATTCGTTTTCGGTGTCGCCAGCGCCGGATGCCACCTGCGGCTGGTACTGATGCCCACGCTAACGGAAGACATGGCCCAGCTCTCCATCGTGCCCTGGGTTCGCATCGACCCGGAGGGCGGATTCGCGGCCTTCTCGCTGCTGTTCAACCTGGATGAGCCGCTGGGAGGCGGATACGGGATGCAGATGTTCGGAGGGCATCTGGGCGGGGGAGTGAGGTTCTAGTGATGGGTACGTCGACCATCGGTTCTCTGCTACCTCTGTTTGGATTCTTGCTGGCCATCGGGTGCTTCGAACAGCGGCTGGAGCCTTGCGATGTTCGTCAGACGGATTGCCAGCAGGACGTCTTTCTTACCCTGCAAATGCTGCGGGGCGATGGCTGGAACGTCTTCACCGAGATGCCGCCGGTCGAGACCATCACCTGGGAGCAGTTCCGGGACATGCTGCTCTCGTCGGTAAGCGACGAGGAGCAACCGCCCGATCCCTGGGACGCGGCCCTGCGCCTGCTCTCCCTCATCCCGCCCGAGAGCTCGGCGGCCGAGGCCTCGGCCGAGGTGTTAATCTCGGACGTGATCGCTTACTACTCGTATGCGACCAGAAGCGTGACGGTGATCGATCGCACGGATCTGCCGGACTCGGAAGAGGAGGAACCGCGGGACCGGGCTTATGAGACCGAGATCCTCGCCCACGAGTTCGTGCACGCCATCCAGGACCGCGAGATCGGGCGACCGAACCCTTACGCCACGGTCGACGAGGCATTCTCCCGCGACGCCCACGTGGAGGGCGAGGCCGTCCTCTACGAGATTCTGCTCGGCCTTTACATGGCCGACGTCTCCCCCCAGCGCGTCGACTGGGACGGCTTTTACGACAAGATTCTGGGCGACGTTAGGCGCGCCGTGGTCGAGTCCAGCGCTCCTTTCTACACGGCGCAGGAGCTGGTCTATCCCCTGGGGGCGGAGCACCTGACCCGACGCTACCTGCAGGGCGGAAACGCCGCGCTCCGCACCGCCTACGCGGATCGCCTCTCCACCGGGGCGGCCTACATGGAAAACGCGGACTCCGATTGGCAGCGCGAAGCGCCACCGGTCGACTGCCTCTTCTCCGAGCCCGAGGGTCTGGAGCTGTACGGCATCACCGCCATGGGCGCGCCGGTCGCCTACGCCTTCCTGACCGCGGCGGGCGCGGAGGACGCCGAGGCCTGGGATGCGTCCCTTGCCTGGCAGGATGATTTGATCCTGGTATACGCCGACGAGTCGGGCGAAAGCGTCGCCTTTCTCTGGTGTCTGCGGTTTCGCGACGAGACCTCTGCCGAGGGCTTCATCGGCCACCTATCGCCGGACGACTATCGCCTGATCGCCCGGCAGGGCGATCAGGTCGCCATCGCCGCCGCTACCGATGACCCCGGCCTGGCCGACTGGGACCCCGGTCTTTAATGCGTATCCAGGCCGTGGAGCATGTACGCGGTATGCTCCAGCGTCTTGAGGATCTCCTCCAGATACTCCCGGACGGCCTTCACGCTTCCCGGCAGGGTATAGATCTGAGTGGTGCCGCAAACAGCGGCCACGCTACGGCTTAGAAAAACCGAGGGTTTGTCGGCCCCGTACTTGATACGGATATTCTCCATGATGCCGGGGATGGTCTTGCCGCCCAGTCCGGCCACGGTTTCCGGCGCGATATCCCGCGGCCCCACCCCGGTGCTGCCCAGGGTGAGGACCACGTCCGTCCCCGCCTGAAGCGCCTCGCACAGCAACTGCCCGAGCCGGTCGGCGTCGTCGGGCAACAAGTCGCTCTCGATACGGTAATGCCAGCGCTTGTCGGAGAAGAAGCGCTCCAGGATCTCGACTGCCTCTTTTCCGGAGCGGTCCCCGTACTCGCCGGCAAAGGCGCGGTCGCTGAGGGTGACGATCCGCACGCGAAAGGGTCGGGGCCGGTGCTCGACGACATCCCCCGCCCGCACCGCTCCCGGCTTCAGCACCCGGCAGAAGACCCCTTGCCTGGGCATGACGCAGTCGCCTACCTCGCGGAAGATGGCGCAGGTGGAGCCGTGGCACTTCTTTCCGATCTGGGTGAGCTCCAGCTCCGCCTCGCCCACCCGGAAGCGGTCCAGAACCGCGGCCTGACCCAGATTCACGCCTTTGATGGTGATATTCTCGGCGAACTCTCCCGGCTGGATCTTCCGCTCCGCCCGCTCGGAGAAGGCCTCGACGTCCTCCCAGCCCAGCAGGCTCACCTGGCGGTGCCAGGCGCCGGCGTGGGCATCGCCGGCGATCCCTCGCTCGTCCAGCGCGATCGCGTCGACCGGATGCTTTACCGTGCCCTTGCGCTCGGAGATGTTGACCGAGACCACCTCGCCTCTCTCCGTCATCTTCATCCTCCTATACCGTGCATCCAGTCGTGCGTACAGCTGCGCCCGACCTCGGGCTTGTGCTCGACCGCTTGGCGCAGGGCCTGCTCGGGGCCGAGATCTCTGACGTCGTAGCTCAGATCGGAGAAGAGACAGGGGCGGATGCGGCCGTCGCTGGACAGCCGCAAGCGGTTACACCTGCGGCAGTCGCCACCCGAGCCGCCCTGTACTACCGAGAACTCCCCGCTGGCGAAATCCATGTGAGGTATGGTCCGCAGCTGCAGCCCCTGCTCGAGGGCGTATCGCTGCACCGAGAGCCGGTCCGCCTCCCCGCACGGCCCGCCGGTCACGCAGTTGAGCTTGACCGGCTCCAGCCCGACCGCGCGCGCCTCGGTGATGCCCGCCAGCACCCGGCTTACCTCTCCCCCTCGGGTCAGCTGCCGATAGCTGTCCGGGTCGGTGGTGTCCAGGCTCACGTTCACCCGTTTCAACCCGGCCCGCCCGAGCTCCCGGGCGTGCTGCTGCAGCAGCACGCCGTTGGTGGACAAGGCGAGGTCCTCGACGCCCCGGATCCGCGAGATGGCGGCCACCAGCCCGGAGATATCGCGACGGACCAGCGGTTCGCCGCCGGTAAGCCTGACCTTGCGCACTCCCAGTCGTACCGCCTGGTCGACCACCGCCACGATCTCCTCGAAGGAGAGGATCCGGTCGCGCGGCAACAGCTTCACACCCTCCGGTCCCACGCAGTAGCGGCAGCGGAGGTTGCAGCGGTCGGTCACCGAAACCCGCAGATAGCTGATCTCCCGGCCGAACCGGTCCTTCACCTGAGCTCTCCTCTCAGGGGCATGAAGGCCACCTTTTCGCCTGCCGCGAGCTCGGTCACCCCCCTGGGGACCGCGAATAGACCGTCGGCCTCGGCCAGGGCCAGCAGGTGCGCCGATCCGTGGAACTCCACCTGTCGTAAAAATCCTTCCGCGCTCACCCGGCACGGCACGTATTCGAGCCGCTCGGCCTTGCGGCGCGAGAAGGGCGCCCCGAGGGGAAGCTGGATATGGCGGGCCTGGGCCTGGCAGCCCGTCATCAAACCTGCCGCTCGCACCACGTAGAGGTGAAAGGCCACGTAGACCGAGACCGGATTGCCCGGAAGACCGAAGACGGCCTTGCCCGGGGCCGAGGCAAAGGTCATCGGCTTGCCCGGCTTGGTCGCCACCCGGTCGAAGTGGCGGGTCAGGCCAGCGGAAAGCAGCGCCTCGCCCACGAAGTCGTAGTCGCCGACCGACACGCCGCCGGAGACGATGACGATGTCCGCCTCGCGAAGCGCCTGCTCGAGCGCGGCGACCGTGGCCGAGAAATCGTCGGGCACCTGGCGATTGATGGTTACCCGCAGCTGGTGCCGGCGGCAAAGCGCTCCCAGCAAAGGACCGTTGCTGTTCATGATCTTGCCGGGACCCAGCAGCTCGGGCGCGTCCACGATCTCGTCTCCGGTGCAGAGCACTGCCGCCCGCAATCGCCGCGCCACCTCGACCTCGGTGATGCCGCAGCCGATCAGGTTGGCCAGGTGCAGCGGGCCCAGCAGAATCGGCGCGCGCAGCACCCGGTCGCCGGCCCGCACATCCTCCCCCTTCCGGCAGATATTAAGCGATCTATCCGCCGTATCCTCGACGCGCACGATCCCGTCGCTGGTGCTGGTGTACTCCTGCATCACTACCCTGCCCGTGCCCTCGGGCACGGGAGCCCCGGTCATCACCCGGGTGGCCGTGCCCGGCTGAAGCCTCCGGGTGGGCACGCTGCCCGCGGCCACGGTCTCCAGCAGGCGATAGCTCTCGCGCTCGTCCCCTTGCAGCAGTGCGTAGCCGTCCATGGCCGACTTGTCGAAGGCCGGTAGATCCAGCCGCGAGTACTGGTCCTCGACCAGAACGCGCCCGTCCGCCTCGGTCACCGCGATCCGCTCCCGGGAAAGCTCCAGGGGACCGAGCGTCTCGTCCACTTTCGCGAGCGCCTCGGCCAGGGGGATCATGCTCCCTTTGTCGCTCATGGCTTGCTCCAACCGCCCTATCTACCGGGCCGTCACCGATCCAGAAGCTCGTTATCTCCATCCGGGCATAACGGGCGGTTCGAGGGGTACTGTAAAAGTACGAGAGGCGACCTGCAAATGCTTTTGATACTCCCCTCTCCCTCCGGGAGAGGGGACGGGAGTGAAGGGAATTATCACCCGCCGTCGGCTTGACCGCTCCCCCGGACTTCTCGATAGTCATGACCTCCGATCGCGATCAGGAGAAAAGGAACATGGCGACAAGGGAAGAGCTCATTCAGGCAGTGCTCGACGCGGCCGCGGAGCGGGACGGTAAAAAGCAGCTCGAATGCGCCAGGGCGCTCGGCCTGGCCAAGAAGCACGGTGTAAAACCGATAGAAATCGGCACCATCTGCGACGAGCAGAAGGTCAAGATCTTCGACTGCCAGTTGGGGTGTTTCGGCAAGAAGGGCAAGTGAGCCCCCGGTAGGCGGGAGAAGCCTTGATCCGCATTCCGCAGATGGCGCTTCTAGGAGCCGCGGGTCGCAAGAGCGGAAAGACCGAGCTGGCCAGCGCGCTGTTACGGCGCTTTGGAAAGCAGCGCCCCCTGGTCGCCGTCAAGGTGACCCCGGTGGACGATATCCGGGAGGAAACCCCTCCGGTAGAGGGCGGGATCCTGCTGAGCCACCGGCCCGACCAGGGCTTTTACATCTGGCAGGAACAGAGCCCCGATGGAATCAAGGATACCTCCCGCCTGCTACGAGCCGGCGCCTCGCGCGTTTTCTGGATGGTGGTCATGGCCGACCGCACCCGCGAGGCCCTACAAGAGCTGCTCCACATCATCGGCCCCGACACCCCCCTGGTGTGCGAGTCCAACAGCCTGCGGCTGGTAGCCGAGCCCGGCATATTCCTGCTCGTTCGCAACGCCACCCCGGACAGGACCAAGCGCTCGGTCGCCCTGGTGCGCAAGCACGTCGACCGAGTCGTAGTCTCGGACGGCAAACGGTTCGACCTCGATCTGGACGACATCTCGCTTCAAGAAGGCCGTTGGACGCTCAAGCTCCCGGTCAGCGCCCTGGTCATGGCCGACGGAACCTGGAAATCGAATCGGACCGCCCTGGGGGACCGCGGCGGCTGCCGCAAGGACCTGGTCGAGGCCGCCGTGGACCGCCTGCGCCCCTGGTTCAAGCAGCTATCCATCGCCTGCTCCCGCGACCACAGCTGTCCGCTGGTAGGCATCCCGGTCATTACCGTCGCCGACGCGCCCCCCGTGCTTCCCAGAACCATCGAATCCGCCCTGCGCGCCGCCGCCCACGACACCCTGCTGGTGACCGGATGCGACCCCGACCGAATCGAAATCGACTCTATAAGAAAAACCCTGCGCGAGATCGACGGGCGGGACGCCGTGCTCTCCCCCTCACCCCGGGCCCCGACTACACCCGCCTTCGCGGTCTTCCATACGGACCTCCTGCCCGCCCTGCAGGAGATGATCGCGTCCGGCGACTCGGATTTTTACTGAGCTTCTCTTCGAAATGACAACACGACGGTAGCCGACGTCCGGGTAGGGGCGTTGTCATATTACCCGACGAAAACGTCAGTAAAAACGAGAGAAACGCCCGTCGGTCATCGGGCCCCGGTCGTAGTCTCTACCTACGAGGAATATTGGGGATATTTCGAGGAGGAGCAACGCAGCAGACGGGGCCGTCCCGCCCGAAAGATGGATGAGTTATTTTGTCACGGACGCTTAGGCTAGAGTTTCGCCATTTTTCAGGCGGCGCATAGCAGGTCCTGCAGGCCTTCGTG
>CAYVFC010000172.1:0-15838 GCA_964450715.1 uncultured Sandaracinaceae bacterium
CTGGGTCAGGATTTCCACCTCCGATCTAGCGGCCATGCCGCTCGCACCTCCTCAAAATAGCCCCGCTATTCCTCGTCGTCGCTCCTTGCCCTCGGCGCCGAATCCTCGCCGGTATCCGCTCAAAATCTACTGGTAGCGGCACTAGTCCCCATCGGTGGATGGCTGGCGTCCCGCATCGATCGGGGTACCATGCACGGCTATCGAGTGGCCTGCTCTCGCCATTCGGCCCCCTACCCATGCGGAACGCGCCGCGCATCGCCTCGCTCGCTCCCCTGATCCTGATCCTGCTCGTCATCTCCTGCAGCGTCTACGACGAACAGTTGCTCGGCGGCGTCCCCTCCGGCGCCGGAAGCGGCAGCGGTGCGACCGGAGGCATTTCGGGCGGGGGCGCTGCTTCCGGAGGCAATGGCGGAGGCCCGATCGCCGGAGCGGGCAACGGCGCGACCGGAGGCGGCGCGACAGGCGGCAGCGGTACCGCGGGCGATCCGGGGTTCGATGCGGGCGGCGAGCCCGTTGACGCGGAGACGCCTCCGGACCCGGCCTGTGCCGACGGCGCGGCGAGCTGCCCCACGGTCTGTCCGGAAGCATGCGACGGCGAGGACAACGACTGCGACGGACAGACCGACGAGGACCCGGACGGCGACATCTGCCGACTGCCCAACGCGGAAACGGCTTGCGTCGAGGGCGCTTGCACGCTGACCGGCTGCCTGACGCTCTACGGTAACTGTGACGGCCAGGATAACAATGGCTGCGAGACCCCGCTCGACACGCTGACGGACTGCGGCGCCTGCGAGGCGAGCTGCGCGCGCGATAACGCCGCAGCCGACTGCGCCGGGGGCATCTGCGGGATTACATCGTGTAATTCCGGTTACGACAACTGCGACGGCGATCTGTCCAACGGTTGCGAGCACGATCTGAACGACGGGCCCTGCACGGACGCCTTCCCCTACCCGCCGTCCAACTTCAACCCGACCCTGCTGGACCGGGCCGCGGCTCCGGACGTCACCCTGGACTGCGCTGCCGTCTTTGACTCGAGTAACCCGTCCGGCTTCGCTCAGTGGTGCGGTCAACCGGCCCCGCCGGTCTCGGTGAACGACTCCCAGGATCCGCCCGCGGTCATCCTCGCCCTGCAGAACCTGACCGTGACCGCCGCCGGATCGCTGACCTTGATCGGCGACAAGCCGGTGATCCTCGCCGTGTTCGGCTCCGCCGTGGTCGACGGCGTCATCGACGCCAGCGCGAACGGACCCGTACCCGGAGCCGGTGGCGACCGGTCCTGCACGGACAGCGCCGGGGCCGAGGGCCAGACCGGCCTGGCCGCGCTGGAAAACGGCGGAGGCGGGGGCGGCGGTTTTGGCACGGCCGGCGGCGCGGGCGGCAACACCGTGCTCACCACCGGGGGAAACGGAGGCGTTTCGCGAGGCACCGCCGCGCTGGTGCCGCTGCTGGGCGGCTGTCCGGGCGGAAGCGGAGGCGGAGCCACCTGCGACCCCGGCGCTGGCGGCGGAGCCGTACAGATATCGGTGGGCGGAACGCTGACGGTGACCGGCACCATCCGCGCCCACGGAGGCGACGGGGCCGACGGTTGCACCAATGACGCCGGCGGCGCCGGTGGTGGTAGCGGAGGCGCCATCCTGCTGGAAGGCGTGACCGTGACGACCGACGGAGCGCCCCTCAGCGCTAACGGCGGGCGCGGCGGCGATGGGCAAGGCGGGGGAGGCGGGGGCGACGGCTCCGTTGACGGTGGTGCGGATGGCAGCGACGGCGGCTACGGGCTCACCTCGGGCGGAGGTGGGGGCGGCGGGGGGTATGGCCGGGTGGTGGTCAACCAGGTCTGACCCCCTCGCTGGTGCACCGCGGCCAGATGTCCTACTCTTCGGTATCTTCTGATCGAGGGAGGGTAACGATGCGAGCGATTGCAGGCTTTTTTCTATCGATGCTCATCGTCACGGCGTACGGGTGCGGTGACGACGACGATGATGGTACCAGCGGCGGCGGCGGCGCGGCGGGCACGTCGGGAAGCGGCGGCGAGACGGCCGGCTCGGGTGGCGGCCAGAGCGGCAGCGGCGGCTCAGGCGGCGGGGGGGAGGCGGGAAGCGGCGGCGATGCGGCCGGCTCGGGCGGCGGCGGAGGCTCGACTTCCGGGCCCGCCTTCGAAGATCTCCCGCCGCTGCTGGCCCAGGCCATGTGCTCGATAGTAGAGACCTGCATGGGCGAGGATATCGTCGCCGGTATCTACGGCGAGGGCATGTGCGAGGATCGCGTCGTGGCCTCGGTCGAAGACGGCGACTTCGGATACACCGGAGACGCCATCGCCGCCGGCCGCGTAACCTATAACCCCGACCGGGTCGACGCCTGCCTGGCCTCGATACAGAGCGCGGGCTGCGACTTCAACGCCACCCGTTTCATGCGGAACGATGCCTGCGGCGAGGTTCTGGTGGGCGCGGTCGAAGCCGGCGGGGAGTGCGGCGTGGAACAGGATTGCCTGGGGGATACATTCTGCAAGCTCGACTCCTGCCCGGGCATCTGCACCCCGCTGCTGGCCGCCGGTAGCTCCTGCCAGGACGACGACCAGTGTCAGGAGGGGCTGCACTGCTCGGACAACACCGAGAAGTGCGCGACCGTGGCGGCCGAGGGAGCCGCCTGCGGCGGCGGCACGGGCCCGGACTGCGAGATCGGCATGGTGTGCGCGGGCGAGGACGAGGATACCGCCACCCAGGGCGTCTGTACGGCGCAGGCCGACGTCTTCACGGAGAAGCTCGGCGACAGCTGCAGCTTCGAAACCGGCACGCTCTGCGAGCCCGGTCTCTGCTGCATCCTGGTGGTGGAAACCGTCGACGGCGGCCCGCAGGCGCTGTTCGAATGCGCCGAGGGGGTCTCCTCGGGCCAGGACTGCAGCTTCGGTGTGCCCACCCAGTGCCCCTTCGGCGAGTACTGCTCGGGTATCGACCTGACGGCAGGTGACTACGCCGGCACCTGCCAGCCGCTGCCGGGAGAGGGCCAGGACTGCGTGCAGGACCTGGCCGGAAGCTGCGCCCCGGGGCTGGTCTGCGACACGGACGGCAAGTGCCACGCGGTCGGCCGCCTGGGCGACCCGTGCGTGAGCGACCTGGGCTGCGCCAGCGAGCTCTGCCAGGGCGGCGTGTGCGCGCGGCCCCCGCTTTGTGAGATCTGAAGGCCGTGCCGTCTCCCGGACGGCAATTATGGACTCACCGTAAAATAAACGAGACGAGACCGGGCGCGTCGGCGGAGCGCAATCGCGAGCGCGCCCGCAGGAAAAACCGCAGAGATCTCTCCCTGCGGTCGAGAGCGCTATTTCGAGGATTTTTCCGAGGACGCTGGGGTGATTCAACAGAATCGCCCCAGTTCTGGTGCCGCCAGGGCGCCCGCCCACGCGGCCGCAACCGGATCGTTTTGCGGTGAGTCCTAAGGCAATATTCGCTAAGATGTACCCCAGCGCGCGCGTCCATGTCTGCGTCGATGCGCACCGCTTGCCTTGATGCCCGATCAGCCCGAAAAGAAAAGCGACAAGACCGGCCCGTACTCCGAAACCGAGCCCGGCCTGGGCTGGGAGCCCGACCGGCCGCCGGGCGAGGCTGAAGAGCAGCCGACCGCGTTCGACCAGCCGCTGGACGCACCCAGCGTGGACTCGTCCGCAGTGCGGGACGCGCTGGGGCGGCTGGAGGGCCGCGGATCGCAGAGCGGGCGCGTGCTCAACGGGCTCTACCAGGTCGAGGAGCTGATCGGCGAGGGCGGGATGGGCTCGGTGTACGCGGCCCGGCACCTGCACCTGCAGAAGCGCTTCGCGGTCAAGCTCTTCCGCAACGCCCAGGAGACCTCGGACTCCTCGCTGGTCCGTTTCCGCCAGGAAGCCATCGCCGCCAGCCGCATCGATCACCCGCACATCATCGACGTGGTGAACTTCGACCAGACCGAGGACGGCACCGTCTTCATGGTGATGGAGCTGCTGGAAGGCAAGAACCTGGCCGAGATCTTGTTTGCAGGTCCTATTCCCGTAGAACGGACGCTGCGCCTGGTGCGCCAGATGGGCGACGCGCTGGGCGCGGCCCACGGGCGCGGCATCGTGCACCGGGATCTTAAGCCCGAGAACATCTTCGTGGTGCAGCGCCGGGGCGAGGACTTCGTCAAGATCCTCGACTTCGGCATCTCCAAGATGCGGGCCGAGGGGGAGGAGAGCGTTCGCATCACCCATACGGGCCAGGTGCTGGGCACCCCCCGCTACATCTCGCCCGAGCAGGCGCGCGGGGAGACCGAAATCGACCACCGCGCGGACATCTACGCTTTGGGGGCCATCGCCTACGAGATGCTCTGCGGGCAGCCACCCTTCGAGGGGCGCAACTACGCCCACCTGCTCTGGCAGCACGCCAACAGCGAGCCGCCGCCGCTGGGCGACCGAACACCGTGCGCGCTGCCCCCCGCCCTGGAGCGAACCGTGATGCGCACGCTGGAAAAGGAGCCGGAAAAGCGCTTCCACAGCGTATCCGAGATGCTGGAGGCGCTGGACCGGGCGGCCACGGAATCGGGGCTGGCAGTTGCCTCCCCGGGACGGCCGCCGGTCAGGCCGCTGGTAAACCTGCGGAGCGTCGGCATCGCCGCAGCGCTCCTGCTGGCGCTGCTCGGCTCGGTCTGGTGGCTGGGACGGGAGAGCGCGACCAACGATCGGCTAGCCGAGAAGGCACGGACCGCAAGCGGCGAAGCAGAGCAAGGCAGACCGACGACGGCGCGCGCGCCCGTGCAAGCCGCTCCGGCACAAGCCGCGGCAGCGACGACCGCTTCGGGCAATACCGCGCCGCCCCTTGCCGCTCCCGGCAGCGACACCGCGCCACAGGAGCCGACCGAGCCGATCGCGGAACAGGCCGCCGCAACGCTGACCGTTCGCTTCGAGTCGCTACCGCTCGGCGCCTCGGTGAGCGTGAACGGCAAGGCCCTGGGCAAGACCCCGGTGAGCGCACCGGTCAGAGCCGACGGCGAACCGATCCGGGCGGTCTTCAGCGCTCCGGGTTACCAGAAACAGACCATCACGGTCGAGCCGGTAAAGGGCGAGCCGGTCCAGGCTCGGCTCAGGCGTCTACCGGCGCGCAAAAAGCCCGAGCCCGCACTGCCCATCAAGAGGGATTTTCGGTAGGGCATGACGAGCGAAAAGGGGGCTGTTTTCGTGGTAGGGTGCGAAGAAATGTTTCCGGTCATCCCCCGTAATATTATCGGGCGGGGGCAAGCACCGCCCCTACAGCAAGTATGCGCCAATCGTAGTCGTAGGGACCGGCCTTGCGCCCGCCCTGGTTACGGCCTTCGCTCCGGGGGGCGGGGGCAAGCACCGCTACGGGTCGTCGCCTTTCTACTGCTCTTGCTGCCGGCACTACCGGCCGCGGCCGAGTCCTGGGAAGCGTACGCGGATGACCCCGGGCCAGCACCCGAGACAAACGCCCAGAAGAGCGACGAGCAGAAGGAACAGGAGGCGAAAGAGCTGTTCGAAAAGGGCAATCGCGACCTCGAGCGCGCGGCCCGGGCCCGGGGCAAGCAAAAGGAACAGCTCTTGCAAAGTGCTCTGGGCAGCTACTTCGAGTGCCTTAAGCTCGTGCACAATCCCAACCTCGTCTTCAACCTGGCCCTGGCCCTGGAGCAAATCGGCCGCTTCGGGGAGGCGTTCGACCAGTACACCGACTACCTGCTCTTCCCCGAGCTGTCCGAGCAAGAGCGCGCCGAGGCCTCGACGCGGCGTGAGGGGTTGCGGCCAAAGGTAGCCGTCGTCAGCGTCCATTCCGATACCCCAGGCGCAACGGTCCGCGTCGACGGCTCCGAGGCCGCGCCGGCTGGAACGCCCCTGGTGGAGCGGGCGGTCGACGAGGGCGAGCACCAGGTCGCCGTCAACCGGCCCGAGTACGAGCCCTTCGAGGCCAGCGTGGTTGCGCGCATCGGCGACACCACCCGGCTCCGCGTCGAGCTGCAGCCCGTGCCGATCGAGCCCCCGGAGCCGCCCGAGACCGAGCCCCTTGCGGCCGAGGAAGAGCCCGAGCCCGTCACGGCCACCGTGCGTAGCGACGTGGCCGCGACCGTGACGGTGGACGGCAAGAACGCGGGTAGCGGTACCGAGGTCAAGCTCAAGCTCGAGCCCGGACCGCACGTGGTGAGCGTGCACGCGCCCGGATACCGGCCCGCGCGCATGACCCTGCTCGGCAAGCCCGGAGAGCAGAAACAGCTGCGCGCCGTGCTAGCGCCCGAAGCCGAGCCCGGCCGCCGCCTGGCGCCCTGGCCCACCGTGGCCTGGGTTGCCACCGGCGTGGCGGGAGCGGTCTGGATAGGCCTGGGAGCGCGAGCGCTCTCGCTCGACGGCGAGTACGAGGTCAACCCCACCGAGGAGGGCGCCGACGAAGTCGACCGGGCAAACCTGGCGGCCGACCTGGCCCTGGTCATGACCGGCGCATTCGCCGCCACCGCCGTGGTGCTCACCTTGCTGGACGGCCCGCGCGAGCAAGCGCCCAGCCGCCTCTCTCTGGAGATCGGCGCACTGCGCGGTGGCGTCGGCCTGGCGACCCGAGGAGTGATCGGCGGCCTATGAAGACCCGGCATCTCATCGCTGGATTTTCCCTGCTGCTCGCGGCCGGCTGTACCATCCTCAACGAGCCGGATCGAAGCCTCATCCAGGGCGACGTCATGACCGACGCGGGCTCGGACAGCGGGCGGGGAAGCCATACCGACACCGGGATAGGCGATGCAGGGTCGGATGCCACCATCGCTATGCCGCAGGACTGCTGCGTGTCCGAGGGTGGAGACGTCGAGCCCTGGTTCGATGGCGGCTCGGACGGGGGCTGGCAGGTGGCCCCGGATGCGGGCTCGGACGCGGGCTCGGACGGCGCCGTCACGCTAGTGCCGCAGGGTGAGGTCTGCGATTCGGGCACGGACGATGACGGCAACGGTTTGACCGACTGCGCGGACTTCGCCTGCGCATCCTTCCCGGGCTGCTGCGTCTCGGGCACGCCCGACTTTGACGAAAGCTGGCAGAGCGGCTTTGAGGAAGACTGGAAGCTGGTGCCGAGCACCGGCCAGGCCTCGCTGCCGCGCGTCGAGCGGAACTGGATCGTCGAGTTCCTGGGCGACGGCGGGCCGAGTGGGCTTATCCGCCGTACCTGCACCCCCATGGCGCTCGGCGTGGAGATCCAGGCGCGCCTGCGCCCAGCCGGCCTGCCGGCAAGCGACGCAGGCGTGAGCGCGCACAGCTACGCGGGCGTGGTGCTGACCGCTGCGCTGGACACGCTGCCCGGCAAGCCCTTGGCCGACGACCTGGCCGTGGTAGTGGACCAGCAGGGGTATGTGTACGTGACCCGGGCCGGCGCCTCGCTGGCGCATTCCGAGCAGAGCTATCCGGCCGACCATAAGCTTCTGGTCACCATCACCGTCACCCCGGCCGCGGACGCTTCGGCCACGTTGCTCGCAAAGGTCACCGTTCAGGACGAGGACGGCTCCGTGGAAGCAGAAGAGGTCTTGATCGACGGCCAAGGCTTCATTACCCGCTCGGCGCTGGTTCGCGACGTGGAGGGCTGTCGCGAGGTGGACGGGCTGCTGGTCGCCATCGAGGGCGAGGGCGACGGGGTTCAGGTCGGCCAGGTAACCGCGACCACCAAGCAGTGCATCAATCCCAGCCAGTTCCTCGATCCTCCGCAGTCCGAGGCCGACCAGCTCTCGGCGGTAAAGCTCGGCTATGGCTCCTGGGCCTCGGGGTACATCGGCGCACCCGCCTTGATTCACAACCCGATACCGGGGGACATCGCGCGGTGGGATTTGATGGTGGAAGCCTCCAATGCCGCTCCCGAGCTGGAGACCTGGACCTATGTGGGTTACGCGCTCGGCCACGCCTACGCGGTGGACTGGAACGCGCTCGCCTGGTCGGGCCTGACCGGCACCATCGCGGGCAACGACCCGCCGAGCTGCATCGGTGAGGGCGCCTTCTGCGTGCAGGGGGCGAGCCTGAGGGAGCCCGGCATTTACGGCGTGCTCACCGGCAGCGGTATTCTCGACGACCTTCGCGTGGTCTACGCCCGCGCCGAAGTGCACACCCCGGACGTATACTCGCTGTACGGAGCCGACCTTGGGCTGACTCCGAGTGCCCTGTCCGCGTCCGAAAAACTCGCTCCGGACCATCCAGAGCTGGACGCCTGCGCTTCCTTACGCGATCCCCACATCGTGCCCAGGGGCACCAATATCCAGAACGACGGCTTCTGGCTCTTCTTCACCTGCGAGAGCAGCGGCGGTCAACGGAGCATTTGGGTAACCAGGCTCAACCAGAGCCTGACCGTATCAAACCAAGCCGGATTCGCGGAGGTGCTGGACGGCGCGGACCTGGGTCCCTACGCGGCAGGCGGGGTCTGGGGGCCGGAGGTGGTGATCACCCGCGATCCCGACAGCAACCAGACCCTGTTCCGCATGTGGTTCATGGCGCGCAGCCGTATGGACTCCGCGCCGGTCATCGGCATGGCGCAGGGACAGGCGAGCGGCACCAAGCGGCCGGCCGAATTCGTGCCCTACGCGGCCAACCCCGTGCTCACCGCCGAGTCCGAAGCGCTGGGCGGTCCCTGCGACGGCTTCTGTATGCTCAAGGGGCTGGCGGTCGCGCCCATCGGAAACACCTCCAGGCTGCGGCTGCTGGTGGCACGGCGCTTGCTTGGACAGAATATATCGGAGTCGCAGCTCATACCGCTCGATCAGTACTGGAGCTCGCCGTGGGAATGATCCGGACGATATTCTATTGCTCGCTGCTGGTTGCGTTCACCGCCTGCGCAGACGGATACGGCTCCGAGTACAACGATAACGGCGGGGCGGCGGCCGGAGCGGGCGGCGGGAGCCCATGGATGGACGCAGGCGATATAGATGGCGCGGGCGGCAGCGCGGCCGGCGCCGGCGGCTCGTCCGCGAGCGGGGAAGGCGGTTACGGCGGCGGGATACCCATGGCCGGAATGGGCGGTGACTCCAGCGGCGAGGGCGGCGCCTGGCCGGGCTGGGATGCGGGCATGGAGGACGGAGGGGCCGCCGTCGAAGATATCGTGTTCGAGTACGGCACGAACCCCGACCGGCCCGACCTGGCGGCCGCCGACCGTCAGGCCTTTGACGAGGCCCTGGATGTGTGCCTCTCCCAGGCCGCTGACGCCAGCGACATCTGCGCGGATGACCGCTGCGACAAGATTCGCACCTGCTGCGTGGGCCAGGGAGACTGCTGCCAGCCGACCTCGCTGTCCGGCATTCCGGGCGTGCCCCTCGACCTCTCTGCCTGTGACGGGCAGGAGCCCGCCGCCTGCCTCGCGGGCGACGGGTGGCCGGTCGAGGCGTTCGGGCCGCGCCAGAGCCAGGTGCACGGGGACGGCTTCTATCCCGGCGGAGACGCGACCGGCGACAGCGGCCTGCGCTTCGAGCCGCTCTTCGACCTGCAGAGCCAGCGGGTCAAGGTCAGCGCCGTGTTTCACCCGGGCACCACTACGTGCGGCGCGGGATGTTTGGAGGGGGCAGGCATCGGTTTCGGAACGCAGCTGCAGCTTCCCGCGGACGCGACCGGGGACATCGCGCTGGTCTACAGCCGATCGCTGAAAAAGGTACGGTTGGTGCGCGGCGGCATGGTGGTCGGGCAGGCGGCAATCGAAGATTCCGTGACCGACCAGAAGTGGACCCTGGAGCTACAGCCCTCCGGACGCGTGCTCGCCTATGCGGATGACGCTGCGGCCTACCCGGCCATCGACTCGGTCTTTGAGCCGGCCAGCGGGTCGCGGCTGGCGCTTTTCGGTCGCAGCGAGAATCCCTCCGGCGCCGATGGCGTTCACCTGTCCGCCCTGCAGGTAGAGCTGGAGCTCTGCGACATTCCGGAAAGATGGAGCGAGCGCGGAGCGCTCGTCCTCAAGCGCGAGAGCGGAAACCAGTGGCAACCCGAGGCTGCCAGCGCTCCCTCGGCCGCGCGGGACGACGACGGCAACACCGTGCTGGCCTTCGAGTCCTCGGGCGACATCTACCTGGCGGTCCAGGACGCGAACGACCCTTACGCATTCGTGCTCTACGGTACGGGCGTCACTCCCATCGTGGATAAGAGCGCCGTATCCGGGGCGACCGCCCTGGGCCATCCCAGCCTGGTCTGGGATGGTAACAACTGGGTCGTCTTCTTTACGGTTAACCGCGGCGCGGGCGTGCAGGATATCGCGTCGGCGCGCGCCCCGTCCGGAGGTGACTTCACCCTGGACGAGCCGCTCGATTTCGACGTTGCCTATCAGGGCTCGCTCTACGCGCCCTCGGTAGCCCGTCGGTGGGACGGTAGGCTGTTCATGGCGGCCAGCCGGAACGAACTGACAGGGGACGGGTTGGTGTTTTTCGAGTCGGACGACGGGCAGTACTGGATGGATCTGCCCGAGTACGACGGCCCGGGTACGGTGCTGGCACGCGCCTGCGACGCCAAGCCCGGGGCCTTTTTCTGCGACGGCGTGGGTATGCCCTCCCTGAGCATCCACAACGGCGCCTGGCAGCTCTACTTCGCCGGAAAGCAGGGAACCCGCTGGGCCATCGGGCTGCTGGTCTCCGACGTGCTCACGGGCTGGGCCTGGAAGCTGGTTCCCCAGAGCGGAGAGCCGGTCCTCGAGGCCTCGGGAAGCGGATTCGACCGCCTCTCCGTGCTGCACCCGGCCGCGCTGGAGAGTACCGATTCGGTCGAGCTCTTTTACGCCGGCAGCGATGGCGCGGGCACCGCGCTAGGACGCGCCTTCCGTGCGGCCACCTCGGACGGCAGCTTCTGAGACCCTTCCCTTCCGTCATTTCGAGCAAAGCGAGAAATCTCCTCCCGCCCAGACGGCCGGTTCTGACTTCTCGGCCAGACCTACCCGCTGGTCATCGTCCCCCCGTCCTGGCGCAGCATCTGCTCGCGCCAGGCGGGCCAGTCGGGCAGCCCCACCGGATCCGGGTTAGCGGGCGTCTCGATTCCGGCCGCCACGGCCGATACCAGCAGCGCCCTGGCCATGGTCCGCATATCCTGGTAGCGCCGGTCCACGCGGTGCTGCAGCGCTCGCTCCACGACCGAGCAAAAGCCCGGATCCAGCTCCGGCGCCTTGCCCTTCAGCGAGGGAGCCGGGTCGCGCGTGATGCTCTCCAGCTGCGCCGCGATCGAGCGGCCGCCATAGGGGACAGCGCCCGCCAGGCAGCGGTAGAAGATGGCCCCCATGGCCCAGATATCGATGGAGGGGACGATATCCGGGCTCACGATCTGCTCGGGCGCCATGTAGGCCAGCGTGCCCACGGCCACGTGCGATTCGGTCAGCCGCGTGGCGTCGACCGAGGAGGCGATGCCGAAATCCAGCAGCTTGGCGATGCGCCCACCGGCCGCCCCCTCATCCTCGTTCAGGAAGATATTGGCCGGCTTCACGTCGCGGTGCACTACCCCCTGGTCATGCGCGTATGCCAGCGCACCTACGATCGGTACCAGCCACTGTAGAAGCTCTACCGGATCCACCCGGCCGTTCTCGCGCTCGCGCAGCTCCTCGGCCAGGGAGCGGCCCCGCAGCAGCTCGGTCACCAGGTAGGGCGCTCCGTTCTCGTCCTGCCCGAAATCGCGGATCGCGACCAGGTGGGGGTGCTGGAGCATCGAGGCCGTGCGCGCCTCGCGCTCGAAACGCGCCCGGTCGATATGCCGGGCCAGGGCCTCGGGCTTGAGCAGCTTGACCGCTACCGGCTCGCCGCTCTGCAGGTCGCGGGCCGAGAGCACTACCCCGACCCCGCCCTGGGCGAGCACGCGCTTGAGCTGATACCTTTTTGCTATCGAGGTAATAAGCCGCTCCGAATGTAAGCGAACACGCGATCCCTCCCCGTCCCGTGGGGGGCGCGCGAGATGCAACGACTGTACCATTCGCCGGTTTCTTGAGCTAGAGTGGCGCCGGGAGGAGCAACCGGTGTCGGACATCCATTCCACGACCACGGCCGAGGTCGACATCCGCACCCTGTTCGACGCGGCCACTGGCAGCGGCGGCCGCGCTTCGCTCATCTTCCAGCACGGCGACAACGTGGAGGTCGTGCAACTGCTGGCCCCGCGTGACCAGATCGTGGTCGGTCGCACCTTTCCGGCTGACGTGCGCGTGGACATCGCCAGCCTCTCGCGCCAGCACGCCCGTTTCAGCTTTGCCCGCGGCCGACTCCAGGTCGAGGATCTGGGCTCGCGCAATGGCACGTGGGTGAGCGAAAAGCAGGTGAAGAAGAAGAAGCAGCTCTGCTCCGGCGACCAGGTCCGCATGGGCGAGCTCTGCGCCGTGGTGGCCATCAACCGTCCGCGGATCGAGGGGGCTCCGGGCTCGGGATCACTGGAAACGACCGCCACTGCTCCCTCTTCTGCCGAGGGCTACGGAGGCCCGGGCTTGATCGAGGGCGCGCTCGTCGCGAGCGAGGCCATGCGGGAGCTCTACCAGACCGTGCGCCGCGCCGCGCAGAACCCTGTACCAGTGCTCATCCTGGGCGAGACCGGGACCGGCAAGGAGCTCGTTGCGCGGGCGCTACACGCTCTGGGAGACCGTGCCCGGAAACGCTTCGGTGCGGTCAACTGCGGCGCTATCCCTGAGAACCTCACCGAGAGCATCCTCTTCGGCCACGAAAAGGGCGCCTTCACCGGAGCGGACCGTCGCCGCGCAGGCATTTTCGAGCAATCCGACGGCGGCGTGGTCTTCCTGGACGAGATCTGCGAGATGCCCATCTCCACCCAGGCCACCCTGCTCCGGGTCCTCGAGAACAAGCGCGTCTGCCGCCTGGGAGGCAGCGAAGAGATCGAGGTCGACGTCCGCGTCATCGCCGCCACCCACTGCGACCCCGAGCAGCTGGTCGCCGAGGGCGCTTTTCGGCAGGACCTTCTTTTCCGCCTCAACACCCTCAACCTCCACGTCCCTCCCCTCCGCCAACGCACCGAAGAAGTCGAGCCCCTGGCCGAGCACTTCATGAAGGAGGCCTGTGACGAGTGGGGCCGCGCCGTCACCCGAATCGCCCCTGAAACCCTCGATCGCCTCCGCGCCTATTCCTGGCCCGGCAACATCCGCCAGCTACGCAACGTCATCGAGCGCGGAGTCCTGCTCTGCGACGGCGACACCCTACGCGTCCGGGACCTCCCCCCCGCGATCTCGGGCGAGCAACCCGCTTCCTACCGCCCCCCTTCCCTCGACTCCGACGAGCACGACGGAGCCGGCGCCACTCCGACCCCGCCTCCCCCGTCTTCCGGCCCCGCCTCCGCCTCGACGGGCGCCGCCACCCCTTTCAAGAGCCAGATGGACGCCCACGAGGCCCGTATCATCGCCGAAGCCGTTCGCAAGACGGCGGGCAACCAAAAAGCCGCAGCCCGCCTGCTCCGCATCCCCTACCGCACCATGATGCGCAAGGTAAAGAAGTACCGCATCAAGTTCGCGGGGTGACCCCTACTCCCCCTGTTAGGACCCTCCGCAAAACCACGTCCCCCGCAAGACCGTGCGAACGCCCGGCCGGTCACGCATCCGTTGTTTTGCGGAGAGTCCACCGAAAACCCACCTCCCCCCACCCGGTTACCCCCAACACCGCCGCCGCACCGGATCGCGACATCCCGGTCGCGGTGTATGCCACCTGTGGCACACCGGGATTCCCGCCCGCTGCCGATCCGTTTCGCCGGACGACCCGGACGATACCACTCGGCTACGGGCCGCCTCGCACGCAGCGGACCGGGAATTCCCATGTCTTGCCGATGAAGGCAACATTGGCGTCATATCCCGATAACGCGGTGATAGCAACGACCAGCGCCCCGCTAGAATTCGGTGGATAGACGGTGGTAGAGGACCAGAACCCCAAAGAGGGCATATCGGGGAAGTCGGAAACGACCTGGCCGGCCGGTTGATCGACATCGACGAGACTTCGCAACTCGTTGACATTCGGAACTCTCCAATCGGTGTAGCCGGCGTGGTCACTCTCCTCGCAATAAGCAAGCGCATCCTTCCACGTCAATCCGGGGGTATCATCGACGTAGGATTTACTCCAGATCAGACCCGTGGCCCGGTCCAGCACCGTCTCTTCGCCGGGTTCACCGGAAACATGGAACCGGGTGCTAGCAGTCTCCCTTGAAGAACCTCTCACGCATTTGACCGCAAGCGGCTCGGTCATTTCACCGCTTTCCGCACCACCTTCTTCCATGATGACGAACCAGGCTCGTCCTGCGCTGTTCACGTTCATCGAGGAGGTCCAGAAACGATACGAAGGCATCCCGGGAAATGAGGATGCGGGTGCGCGTCTTCCGTAGTCCACCAGGTCGATTAGCTCGTGATAGTCGGGTAGACGCCAATCGGTATGGCCTGCGTACTCGGAATCATGACAGTGGTTCATGGCTACGTCCCACGCCATTCCCGGTACTTCCTCCACATATGCTTTCTGCCATTCGAGACCGGTGAGCGAGTCCGTCACTACGGTATCCGATCCCGCGTCGTAATCAGCGAATTCGCGGTCGTTATCGGGATAATGGGCGTCCTGACCGCAACAATCGGTCGAGGCACACGATGGTTCGCCAACCGTTCCGGGACAGGTTTCGAGCTGAATTCCTTCGGTGTCGTAACAGAATTCCTGATTGGTCGGGACGATGGACCAGCAGGAGTAGACGTCGCAGTAGGCGGTGCCCAGACAGCCACCTGATCCGTCGCAGAAATCGTCATAGGTCATGGAATCCTGGTCGTCGCATTCGACGGTATCCGGGGACAGGCAGTTGTCATCGTCGTCGTTGCACTGATTGCACTCGTCTCCGGCCGCGCACGGATCGCCCGAGTGCTCGCAGTTGCCGGCGCCGTCGCAGGCATCGTCGCCGTTGCAGAAAAGGTCGTCGTCGCACGGCGTATCCTCCGGCGAGAAGCAGTTGTCGTCAGACTCGTCGCACTGGTTGTTGCAGACGTCTCCCGCGCCGCAGGGATCGCCGGTATGGTTGGCGCAGCTTCCGTCGTCGTCGCAGGTATCGTCGCCGTTGCAGAACAAGCCGTCGTTGCATTCGCTGTCCTTCGGCTTGTTTCGCCAGCTAACATCGCTGTAAGTCACGTCGCACTGCTGACACCCGTTATCCGGGTTCTCCTTGCGATCGGCGAAGCAGGCGCCCTCGATGAGGCAGAATCCGAACTGAAGGTCGTGCTCGCAGGTCCCGTCGCGGCACACGTCGTCGGTGCAGTCGAGCGCATCGTCCGAGCAAGCGCCGGCATCGTTTATCGGTTCGCATCCGTCGCAACAATCGTCGACGGTATGACAGGTACAGAACGCTCCTGTGTCGCTTCCCGCATCGCCGGCGTCTTCGCCGCCGTCGTTATCCGGTCGCGCGATTGTCCCACCGTCCGAATTCTCGTTCGGCCCCTCATCCTGTGACGAACCGTCCATTTCCGCCCCGTCTGGCACCGCGGCGCCATCGCCGCCACCATCAGCCTCGCCGCCTACGCCCCCGTCGATCGGTTCCTCGTTTCCGGAATCGATCTCGTCCGTTGAACGTTGGAGTGTGAGCTCGGTCTCGGCGCAGCCGTACAGCAAAACGCCTAGCAACAAAAAGGGTATCCACGGACGATCTACCATCGGAGCTCTTCCTCCAAGCACCCGCCGACTTCGCAAAGAAACGCAGTTTCGTCCACAGCGCCACGTTCTAAGGTGGGTTAAAAAAACCAAGAAATACCAAGGCTTTATGGTGAGCTTCAAAAACGTAGTGAGGTATACATTGTCGTCCAGCCTTTCTCTCCCCCCTTATCGGCCGCTGGAAGCGCTTGTTGCTCTTTTCCCCGTTTTCTCCCCTTAGGAGGCACCGCAAAATAAACGATCCGGTTGCGGCCGCGTGGGCGGGCGC
>CAYVFC010000173.1:0-15709 GCA_964450715.1 uncultured Sandaracinaceae bacterium
GGACGACCCTCGTGATTTCAGACCCTTACGCCCTCAGGTCAGGAGGTCTGAATTATGGCCGGAGGCTGAGCTCCGCGATCCATGCGCACGCCGGATGTCTCGATCCAGACGCACTCACCGCTCTTCGTCTTCACTCGATACTCGTGCGTCTCGCGATCGCTGCCATGCTCGAGGATTTCTAGAAGATTCTGGTAGGCCCTCGGCAGATCGGCTTCGTCCAATAAATCCGGATAGGCGACTTTCGGGATGTCCGATCTCTGATACCCCACGAGGGCCAGCGCTCTATCGTTGGCGTCGAGAAACCGCCCGTTAATATCGCTAACTAGAAACATCTCCAGAGATCGGTCGAATAGCGTTCTGAAGCGCTGTTCGCTCTCCTTTAAAGCTTTTTCCGCTTGTTTTCTCCCGGTAGTGTCCGTGGCGATGCAAAAAATGATGCTCTCCTGCCCCGACTTTTCGATGCGAACTCCTACCATGTCCATCCAGAGGTCATCGCCGGATTTTGTCCGCATGCGCAGCTCAAACGTGTCGACCATTTCGCGCTTCTCGATCTGTTTCAGGGCGCCTCTGGTCTTGGCAGCGTTTTCCTCGTCCAGTGTGTCCAAGAAGTTTCTTCCGATGATCTCTTCGGGGTGGTAACCGGATAGCGATACGGCGCGATCGTTTGTATCGAGGATATGACCGTCTGAATCCAATACGAAAATGACTTCCGGGGAATAATCGAATAAAGCGCGAAAAAACTTATCGCTGCCCCGAAGCGTCTCTTCGGTCCTTTTCCTATTCGTAACATCTCTGGCGATTGCCAGGATACATTCCGAATCATGTTCCGTCGTTATCCGACTGGCCGTTACTTCAATCCATTTGCCTTCGCCCTCGCGGTTCAAGAGCTTCAGTTCATGGGGCCTCGAACCGGTCCCCAATCGAATGACGCTCGCGAGAAAATCTCCGATCCCGCCGGTGTGTTCGCCGCTCACGATAGCGGTAAGGTTCGTATGTAAGAGCTCGGCGGGGGAATAGCCCAGGAGCGGGAAGACGCGTTCGCTGACATCCAGGATTTGACCGTCGCCGTCCAGCAACAAGAAAACTTCCGGGGCGGCGTCTAGGATGGCAGGGGAAATCGCCTGCTTGAGCAGGACGCCAGCCGCCCTCGCCGAATCGCGGGGCGGGGCTTCTGAAGCAGGCAGATCCGCGGAATTCGACGCGCCGGTCTTTTCTGGTCTCTTTTCCTTTACCAAAGGGGTATCCCTTACTTATCGTGGACGATCTCCCAGAGTGTTTCGGGTAGAAGGAAAACAGCGCGTACGGAGCCGAACCTGACCTCGTCACCCGAATCGAGCCGAGTTAATGTACGAGACTCGATACGTTCGGCCTTTGCTACCGTTCCGTTTTTACTTCCGGCGTCCGCGATAAAGACGGCGCCGGACCCGTCGGTTTCAAGCCAGGCATGAAACTTGGAAACGCTCTCATGTCGCAGAACGACGTCCTTGTTTCGTGATCGACCGATAGAAATACGGTCGATATACGCGGTCTCCTGTTTACGTTTGACCAGCGGCACGATTGCGTGGGGCGCCGAGGCCATTCGTTCGCGGATTGCTTTCGTATCGACGTCGCTTTGAGGTGCGCTCGCTTTGATGTCAGCCCTACTGCTTTTCGATCCCTGATAGGCGGTACGGGTATGGAACTCCAGGGCGGCCGGTTCTCCTGTGGGACTCGTGTTCCGTCTCGATCGTGGCGCGTAATGCTCGAGCAAGTCGTCGAGAATCGTATCGGTGGGACCGTTTATACGTACGCACAAGAAAGGGGTCTCGCCGAAAACCGCCAGGAAATTGCGAAGCGTCTGCTCTAGGATTTTATGAACAAGTTCCCGTGGATATAGGTTTTCACGCATATCGATTGCAGGTAGGCAATGGAAATCGGGCGAATTTAGCGCCGTTATGCGATTAAGACCAGTTTCGCCAATCCGGGAATTGCTGTCAATCCGAGACCCGCCCCGCCCGAAAGACGATAGGAGTATTTATGATATGGCTTCTGGTCTCCTGGTCGCGCACCCCTCGGCCGACGCGTCCAGGCCGGCATCAGCGCCTTTGGCTGCGGCCTCGCCCTCGCCCGCCTCCTCGGCGCAGCCCCAGAGCAGCAGCACCAGTAGTGCCGCACCGGCCAGGCTGTACCCCGGCGCCCGCGTGAAGCCGTTCCCGCGCGGTTCCGCGAAACGCGGCTCTTCTATCCTTTTACGCCTTGATCGTCTTGGCCTTGCCCGGGGCCAGCAGCACCTCCTGCCCCAGGACGGTAATCGGCACCTTGCCGTTGCCCTTGCCCAGCGCGGCGGCCTTGACGCCCTGCTGCGTGTATTCGAGCTGGTACCAGGTGCCCTGGTGGCAGAACTTGAAAGCCAGGCGCTTCCAGTGGGCTGGCAGGTGGGGCGATACCGCGGGCACGTCGCCCGAAAGGTCGAGGCCGCCGAAGTAGCGGTAGATAAGATCCAGGGTGCCGCCCATCACCCCGCAGTGGATGCCCTCCAGCGTGGTGCCTCCCTGGGTATCGTTGATGTCTGATTCCATCGCCTCGAGGAACCATTGCCAGGCGGTATCCCCGCTGTAGATGTAGCTGGAGAGAAGCGCGTGCACTACCTTGCTCAGGGTGGAACCGTGGCTGGTACGCCCCTCGTAGTACTCGTAGTTACGCTTCAGGAAGGTGATAGGGTTTCGCACCTTGTAGCCGAGCTGGGTCATGACCCGTTTGACCTCGCGCGGCGCCAGCACGTACCAGGTCATCAGCGTGTCGGCCTGCTTGGCTACCCTATAGCGATCGGGGGAGTCGCCCTCGGCCTTGAGGATGCGGTCCATGCGGTGGATGTCGCCGTATTTCTCGCGGTAGGCTTTCCAGTCCAGCTCTTTCAGGCCCATGTAGCCCTCGAACTGGCTGATCACGCCCTGGTCGGTGAGCTTGACGTTCATCTTGCGGGTGATGTCGCGCCACTTGTCGGTCTCTTTCTCGTCGAAGCCGATCTTGCTGGCGATGCGCGCGAGATCTCTTTCCGGCAGCTGCTCGAGCAGCTCCAGGCTCCGCTCCAGGCACCAGACCACCATGATGTTGGTGTAGGCGTTGTCCTTGATGCCGTCCTTCTTCGACCGGGGCAGCTTCTCGTGGAACTCGTCCGGCCCCATCACGCCGTCGATGTGGTACTTGCCCGTCTTCGGGCTCTTGCGGGCGATGCTGGCCCAGAAGCGGGCGATCTCCAGCATTATCTCCGCTCCGCACTCGCGCAGGAAGGCCTGGTCCCCGGTCGATTGCACGTACTTCCAGGTGTTGAAGAAGATGGCGATGGAGACGTGGCGCTGGCGCCGGCTGAGGTCGGGCCCCCAGGAGTCGCTCTTGGGGTTGTAGTGGACCTCCTGCGTCTCCTCGTCGCCGCCGTCGCAGGTCTGCCAGGGATACATGGCGCCCCGGTAGCCGTTTTCCTGGGCGTACTGGCGGGCGCCTGGAAGCCGGCGATAGCGGTAGCGGAGCAGCGCTCGGGTGATGTCGGGGAAGTGCAGGTTGAAGAAGGGCAGAATGTACAGCTCGTCCCAGAAGACGTGGCCGCGATAGGCCTCGCCGTGCAGCCCGCGCGCCGGCATTCCCACGTCGAGTTGCTCGACATGGGGCGAGGCGGTGACCAGCAGGTGGTAGGCGTGCAGCCGCGCCACCATCTGCACGAAGCGGTCGCCGTCGATCTCGATGTCGGCCTTGTCCCAGAGCCTCTCCCAGGCCCGGGCGTGGGCCGCGCGCAGCGCCTGGAAGGAGCGGGCGCCGGCGCAGGCATTTGCCGCCGTTCGTGCCGGGTTGCGCTCCCCGCGGTCCAGCGAGGTGTATACGGCGACCAGCTTCTCCAGCGTATAGCGGCCGTTCTCGTGCGCGAAGAAGCTCAGCTGCTCGCCGACCTTGCCCCGGTGGCGGACCATCTTCTTGCGCGCCTGAAGCGGCTTGCCGTCCCCGAGCAGGCGGTGCTTGGCCGCCATGTGGATCTGGTAGTCGCTGGCATTGGTCTTGACGTGCAGGAACACGCCTTCCTTGGTCGCACCCTCGTCCACCGGTTCCAGGTGGTCCTGGCGCAGCGCGCGGTAGCGGGCCACGCCGTCGTTGATCACCGTGCCGTCCAGCGAGGAGCGGATGGTGATCTCATCGCTGTAGTTGAGCGGCGTGACGCAGTAGCGGATGGCGCACAGGTGCGGATCGGCCATGGAGGCCAGCCGGCGGCTCTGCACGCGGGTGATACGCCCCAGCTGGTCCTTGCAGACAATGGTGCGGCAGAGCACCGCCTGTCGCAGGTCCAGATCCTCGACGTAGCTGAGCAGCTGCTGGCGCAAGGGGCTCTCGAACGGACCCTTGCCCACCCGGTACTCGATGAGCAGCCAGTTGGGGCAGTTGACCAGGTCATTGTTGTAGATATCCCGGCCGTGCATGGGGGTGGGGATCTTGTTGTAGATGCCCGCCAGGTAGGTGCCGGGGTAGTGGATCTGGCCCGCGCTCTCGCCCTCGAAGGCGCCGCGCACCCCCATGTACCCGTTTCCCACCGCGGTCAGCGTCTCTCGCAGCTTCTCGCCCTCCGGGTCGAAGCCGCGGTAGGTCAGGTGCCAGCCGTCCTGCTCGATGCCCTCCCGGAACCAGGCCTGTACGGCGCTCAGCGGCATCTCCGCCATGTCGCGCACCACCAGGTCCGCGCCGTTCTGAAGCAGCGACCCGCCGTCGATGCTGCGGGCGATTCCCAGGCAGAGGCCGAAGTTGCCGTTGCGGCCGGCCTGTACCCCGGAGATGGCGTCCTCGACCACCACGCACTCGCCCGGCCTCAGGCCCATCTTCTCGGCGCAGACCACGAAGATGTCGGGGTCGGGCTTGCCGGTCAGCCCCAGCTCGGCCGAGACCACGCCGTCGATCCGGGCGTCGAACAGCTTCTCGATGCCGGCCAGCCGGATGATGAGCTGGCAGTTGCGGCTCGACGAGGCTACCCCTACCTTGAGGCCGCGCCGGCGGGCCTCCTTGATCCACGCCACCGAGCTCTGGAACACGTCCGGCCCCTCGCGTTTGAGCACCTTCTGGAAATCCTTGTTCTTGCGGTTTCCCAGCCCGCAGACGGTTTCGGCCTCGGGCGGATCGCTCATCTCGCCGAAGGGCAGCTCGATGCCGCGCGACTCTAGGAAGCTCTTGACCCCCTGCATGCGCGGTTTGCCGTCTACGTAGAGCAGGTAGTCGTCGTCCGGATCGAAGGGGACAAAGGGCTTGCCTTCCCGGTCGGCTACCTTTTTCAAATAGTCGTTGAACATGCTTTCCCAGGCCAGAGCGTGGACGCGCGCGGTGCCCGTGATCACGCCGTCCAGATCGAGCACCGCTCCCTTGAGCTCGTTACGCCTCATGCGAATCCCTCCATGGCCTAAGACGGTTGCCTACTCTGCCAGCGCGTTGAGGATCGTCGCCAGCGCGTCCGGGGACGGAACGGTGAGCGCTTGGGCGCATGCTCCGTCCACGCAGGCGCGCAGCTCCTCCTCGGTGGTGACGAACACGGCGAAGGTTTCCCGGGTATGCGCCACCACCGCTTCGATCATGGGCGTGTCCGACGCGGTATCGCCGCACACCAGGTGCGGCCCTCGCGCCAGCTCCAGCCCCAGCTCCCCGGCCAGGTAGTTGACCGAGTCGGCCTTGTTGAAGTCCTTGAGCCCCTCCTCGGCGCTCTGGAAGGTGAGGATGATCTCCAGATCGAGCCCCGTGTCCTCGATGCGGAAGAAGCTCCCCTCCGGGTCCAGCTCCCGGACCACACCCGCGATCGTCTCCCTAAAGGCCAGCGACTGTTCGTCGGGGATCGAGTTGCAGTTGTCCTGCCGCGCGATGGTGGTCTGGCCAAACTTGAGCTGCAGCCCCGAGCCGATCAGTCCGAATTTCTGGTAGTCGACCTCCTCCACCAGCGCCTTGAGCTGCCGGTTGAGCCGGTCGAGCATGGCCTGCCTTTCGGGCTTGACCCGGAAGGCGCGCCGGGCGCCGTTCCGATCGATGAACTCGCGACCCTTGCTGGCTGCCAGGACGAACTTTTTCTCGGGGATGACGCTGACGTCGACGATGCCGGGATCCGTCAGAGGCGCCGAGGTGATGATGATGGGGTTCTCGCAGCAGGCCTCGGCGAAGCGGGTCAGAAATACCGCGTTGTAGATGGACTGCACGCTGGAGCGGTAGCGGCCGCAGTAGTTGTTGATGGTGCCGTCGCGGTCGGTGATGAAGCAGTTGAACTTCTTACCGGCCAGCAGCGCCACGCCGGCCCCTACTTGCTGGTCAAAGCCCGGATGCAGCGAGGCCAGGTACCCGAGCAGCTCGTTCTCGCCCCGTTCCAGGTAGAGGATGTCCTTCTTGAGCTCGCCGATCTCGTAGTCCAGCTCGACGTCCATTCGCGTCTTTTCGTCGAGGCGGAGCAGGTAGCGGCCGCCAGCGAAGGGGACGGCCTGGAGCGAGTCGAGCGCGTTGCGGAGCGAGACCAGGTCGTCCGGCTCGACGGCGCGTCCATCCAGGATCTGCTCGACCACGCGCGCGCGCAGCTCCCGGGTCTGTGCCATCAGGTCGTAGAAGGCCTTGAGTGTACGGATATCTTTCTTCTCGATGGGGGGAGAAATCATGGGCTCGGCATCTCGCGGACCCCGGCCGCCTCTGTACCGATCGCCGTCATCCGTAACGGGGTAAAGGCTCCGTGTTCTCCGGGTGAGACGCGATGGCGGTCCGGAGCATCTCGGTCGAATGCCATGGGCTATCTCGGTGGCCTAAAGACGGGCATCGACTCGGGTTTCGCTCCATCGTTCATCGGCGGTTTTCGGTTTCCGGCAGAAGATAGAAAGCGTAAATAATTACGGCGATTTTAGCGGAAATTCTCCGGATCGGAAAGCGAAATCGGCCGGAAATATAGGGCTTGTCGGCTGGACGACCGTGTGGGATAGAAGCGGCAACATCGGATCGAGAGGTCGGTCACCAGAGGAAGACGAGCCCCGAGAATGAATCCCTACCTGATATTCGTCCTGGCCGTCATCATCCTCTCCTTCGCGATCGAGGCCCTGTCGAACTACCTCAACCTGAAGCACGCGGCCGAGGCGCTCCCCGACGAGTTCCGCGGCGTGTACAGCCCCGAGAAGTACCGGGAATCTCAGGCCTACCTGAAGGAGAACAGCCGCTTCAACGGGATCTATGGGGCGTTTCAGACCGTGTTGGGACTGCTGATGATCCTGGGCGGGGGGTTCAACCTCATCGATCTGGTGGCGCGCGGTTTCGGGTTGGGGACGATTCCCACCGGACTGCTCTTTTACGCCATCGTCGCTCTGGGCTGGAAAGCGCTGACCTTGCCCTTTTCCCTCTACGGCACCTTTGTCATCGAGGAGAAATACGGGTTCAACCGCACCGCCTTGCGGACCTACCTGGCGGATCTGGCCAGAGGGATCGCGCTCTCGGTATTGATCGGCGGGCCGATGCTTGCCGTCATCCTCTGGCTGTTCGAGACCGGGGGCTCCCTGGCCTGGCTCTATTGCTGGGCGGCGGTGACGGTCTTTCAGCTCTTCATGCTCTTCATCGCGCCCGTATTGATCCTGCCGCTCTTCAACCGCTTCGAGCCCCTGCCGGAGGGGGAGCTCAGAAGCGAGATCGAGCGTTACGCGAGGGAGCAGCGCTTCGCCATGAAGGGCGTTTTCACCATGGACGGCTCGAAGCGGTCCAGCAAGGCCAACGCCTTCTTCACCGGGTTCGGCGCCTCGCGGCGCATCGTGCTTTTCGACACGCTGATCGAGAAGCACTCCGTGTCCGAGCTGGTCGCCGTGCTGGCGCACGAGATGGGCCACTACACGCAGGGCCACATCTCGAAGATGATCGTCTGGTCCACCCTGCAGTTCGGGATCGTCTTCTATTTGCTATCGATCTTCATCAACAACCGAGGGCTGTTCGACGCCTTCGGCATGGAGAAGCTGTCCATCCACGCCGGCCTTCTCTTCTTTGCCTTCCTCTACCAGCCCCTCGACATGGTTTTATCCGTGATAGGGCAGTCGATATCGCGTAGACACGAATACGAAGCGGACCGCTACGCGGTGGAAACCCGCGGGGCGCCGGAGGCGCTTGTCGACGGGCTCAAGAAGCTCAGTGCGGACAGCCTGTCCAACCTCACCCCTCATCCCCTGAAGGTTCTGCTCTCCTATAGCCATCCCCCCATCCTGGAGCGCATCGCGGCCATCCGGCGGCTGTCATCTCGAACGCAGTGAGAGGGTGTTCAAAAAGCGCCTCCGGTCGTCTTTCGGGCGGGACGGCCCAATCTGCGGCGTTGCTCCTCCTCGAAATAGCGCTGCTATTGCTCGTCGTCGCGCCTTACAGCTCGGGCCGCCGCGCTCCGAAATACTCGGTCGGCGCTTATAAACACCCTCTCAGAACTTGAGCTTCAGATCGGTCTGGGTGCGATGGTAGTCCTCTCCGCTGCTGATCGGCGTCCGGTTGTAGAAGTAGGTGAAAGCCAGCACCACGTTTTTGGCGGCCACGAAGCAGATGTTCCACTCGTGCCCCTTGCCGTTCGTCCCGCCGCCGACGAAGTCGGAGTCGGTGAACAGCCCGAATACGGCGTCCTCGAGGACCTGGCGATAGATGTAGCGCAGGAAGAAATCGTGGGGTTCCTTTACCTTGCCCAGCAGCGCGCCCACCAGCCAGCCGGTGTTGCCGTGGTCGGCGGCCGTATTGAAGGCCAGGTCGCCGAAGAGCGCCCAGGGCAGCCCCAAGGCCTTGCCCCCGACCTCGACGAACCCGTTCAGCAGATCGTAGTCGCTATCGTAGGCGAGCAGGTCGCCCTCGCCGTCGCCGTCGAGATCCAGGGAGACGGTAGAGTTGCCGAAGCTGTCCGTGGGATCCCATATCACCTCTTTCCTCTCGATGTTCGTATAGTCGATGTACCCCCCCCCGATCAGCGCGTAAAGCTTCTCATCCAGCAAGCTCAGCTTTACGCCGGCCTGCACTCCGAGCAGCCAGGTATCGTCGTCCGCCGAACGCTCTTGCACGAAGAACGCACTGCTGTTCAGGAACGGCCGGGCGATCCCCATCTCCCGCTCGAACCTGAGCGCCAGTCCCTCCGGGTTCAGATCGGGGTCCCAGAGCAGTTCGGTCTTGCCCACCTTGTAATAGGGATTCTTCATCTTTCCGCCGAGCAGGCTCAGGGAATCGAAACAGGGCAGGGTCCAGTCGAAGTAGGCCAGATCGAGCCAGATCGGTTTGCTGGAGAAAGCTTCGGTCAGCGACTGGTTGTTCGACACCGGATCATCCGCGCCGCCGGTTCCCAGCTGGATGACCGCCTCCAGCCCCTCAGCCAACTCGGCGACCAGGCCCGGTCGCGCCCGGATGCGGTGGCGGTAGCGAAGATCCGCATCCTCCTTCTTGATGGTCTCGAAGCGGTAGCGCAGATCTCCCTTGAGCTGGATGCGCTCGGTCCACGACGGCTCTGCTTCGCTCTCCGCCTCGGGCTGCGCCGCGGGCTTCTCGGGTGCCGGCTCGGGCGGCGCGATCTCCGAGCGCGTCTCGGGCGGCTGCGCCGATGCCGTGGCCCCCGGTCCGCTCCGGTCGCCCGACGTCGGCTCCTCGGCAACCTCGGACGCGGGCGGATCTGCCGGCGGCTCGGGCTGCCTCGCCTCGCCAGCCGGCTCTTCCGCGGCGGCGCTCTGCTGCGAAGCAGCTTCCGGTGCCGCGGCCTGTTCGACAACCTCTGGTTCCTGCGCCGCAGCGACCACCGCGGTCAAACCGACCAGAAAGGCCGGCATCGCGGCCGGGCGCCAACCGTGCTCTCTCTTCGATTCTCTCATCCTTCATCTCCTCTGCAGCCCCTATGAACCAGAGCTGCGGGAAGAGTCCGTCACGAATGTGTCAAGACGGTGACAGAACGGTGGACCAAAGGTGAATTGTGTCACTACCCGACCCCGGCCTTCCCGCGCCCCACCCGGGACGCAGGCATTCCCGAAGCGATAGATGTGATCGCGCGTTCCGCCCGTCCGGCGTCGTTCCCCTCACGGGGCAGACGATCGGCGCTTTACCTCTTGTCGAGCTTGCCCGGGTGACGTACGTCCTCGCCGCGGGTGAGGAAGATGACCTGCTCGGCCAGGTTGGTCGTGTGGTCCGCCATGCGCTCGAGCCACTTCACCACCGATAGCACGTGGATGCCGCGCTTCATGTCGGCGGGCTGCTCCTGCATCCGCGCCAGCGTGTTGCGGAAGGCTTCGTGGTAGAGCTCGTCCACCTCGTCGTCGCGGGCGATGACATCGTGGGCCATGGTGTCGTCCGCGTTGACAAAGGCGTCGATGGCGTCGCGCACCATCGACTCCACGATGGCGGCCATCTGCCCCGCTTGCGGCGGGATATCCGATGCCGGCGCGTCCGCCAGGTCCAGGGCGCGTTCGCAGATGTTGACCGCCAAATCCCCGATCCGCTCGAGATCGGTCACCATCTTCAGGGCCAGCGAGATGAAGCGCAGATCGGCCCCCGCCGGGTGGTGGCGGGCCAGGGTTCTCAGGCACAGATCGTCGGTTTCCACCTCGGCGCGGTTGACCCGCTGGTCCAGCTCGATGGTCAGCCGGGCCAGCTCCACGTCGCGCTCGTCGAGCGCCCGCATGGACTGGGCGATCATCTGCTCCACCTGTCCCGCCATCAGTAGCAGCGACTCCCGGATCATTCGCAGTCGATTGCCATAGTCTCGATCGACGTGGGTATTCTTCATGGCCAACCCCTTGTTCGCGAACCGCCGGCTCGCATCAGCCGTACCGCCCCTCGATGTAGTCCGCCGTCTCCCGGTTCCTGGGGGTCAGGAACAGGGTATCGGTCTCGGTATGCTCCACCACCCTTCCGTGAAGCATGAAGATACACTTTTCGCTGGCCCGGCGCGCCTGGGCCATGTTGTGGGTGACGATGAGGATGGTGTACTCGCCGCGCAGGGTCCAGATCAGCTCCTCGACCGCTGCCGTGCTCTTGGGATCGAGCGCCGAGCAGGGCTCATCCATCAAGAGCACCGCCGGCTTGACCGGCAGCAGCCGCGCGATGCAGAGCTTCTGCTGCTCCTCCAGGCTCAGCTCGGTGGCGTGCTGTCCGAGCCGATCCCGGGTCTTGTCCCAGAGCAGGACCGTGCGCAGCGCCTCCTCCACCATGACGTCTTCCTCCTCGCGCGTGGGTTTGCGGCCCTGCGGTTGGTGGATACGAAGACCAAACAGGATGTTGTCGCGGATGGACAGCGGCAGGGGATTGGGACGCTGAAAGACCATGCCCACGTGCTTGCGCAGCTGTACCAGCTCTACGGCCGGATCCAGCACGTCGTGGCCCAGCACCCGGATGACGCCGCTGGTGCGTACGTAACCCAGCCGTTCCACGATGCGGTTGACCGCGCGCAGGAAGGTGGTCTTGCCACAGCCCGAGGGCCCGATCATGCTGGTGATCATGCCGCGCTCGATCTTCAGATCGATATCGAACAGCGCCTGGAAGTCGCCGTACCAGAGGTTGAGCTTGGCGGTCTCGATGGCGAAGTCGTGACCGTCCAACGGTACGGCCGGATCAGCCAAAACGCCCCTCGATGTAGTCCAGCGTTCTCTGGTCGCGCGTCTCACCCTCGAACAGCGCGGCGGTATCGCCGACCTCCACGCATTCGCCGTTCAGGAAGAAGGCCGTGCGGTCGGCCAGCCGCCGCGCCTGCTGGGTGAGGTTGGTCACCATGACTACCGTCATCTCGCTGTGCAGCTCCCTCAGCACGTCCTCGATCTTCATGGTGGTGACCGGGTCGACGGCGATGGAAAACTCGTCGAGTAGCAACAGATCTGGTTTCTGGGAGAGCGCCCGGGCGATGGTCAGCCGCTGCTGCTGCCCGCCCGAGAGGAGGCTGCCGAGCGCGTCGAGCCGGTCCTTGACCTCGTCCCAGAGCGCCGCTCGCCTCAGGCAGCTCTCCACGAAACCGTCGAGCTCGCTGCCGCTGTATCGGCCGTGCAGCCGCGGCGCCATGGCCACGTTGTCATAGACGCTCAGCGGCAGGCCCACCGGAAGCGGGAACACCACGCCCACCCGCCGACGCAGCGCGTAGAGGTTGCGCCAGGTACGGATATCCTTGCCCTCGTAGCGCACCTCTCCCGCGAAGCTCATGGAGGGGGTGAAGACGTCCATGCGGTTGAGCACCCGTAAAAAAGAGCTCTTGCCGCTGTTGGCCGGTCCGATGATGCCGAAGACCTCGTTGTTCTTGATGTCGAGATTGACCTTTTGCAGCGCCGTTCGCGAGCCGTAGCGAATGGTCAGATCGCGGACCTCCAGCTTCAGCGGGACGGTCTCACTCGAGGTCTCCGGATGGCGCTCTTGCTGGCCGACCGGGTCCTCGACCGGTTGCGGTTCCGCGGCCGGCGGCTCGGACCGGGAGGGGGTCGCGATCTCGGGCCGGACGACGTCGTTCGCCGACAACGTTTTACGGAACTGAATTGCGGCTACCATTTCTTCTTTCCTCTCAAATAAACGCGAAAGGCGATCGACAGCGCGTTCATCGTCAGCACGATGGAGATGAGAACCAGGGCCACCCCGTAGGGCAGCGCCTCGGGAACTCCCGGCACCTGGGTGGAGATGACGAACAGGTGCAGCGACAGCGCCATGGTCTGGTCGTAGACGCTCTCGGGCAGAACCGGCAGGAAGAAGGCCACTCCGGTAAACATGATGGGGGCGGTCTCTCCCGCGGTGCGCGAGACTTCCAGGATGATGCCGGTCAGGATCCCGCTGATGGAGTTGGGCAGCACGACCTTGCGGATGGTCTGCCAGCGGGTGGCTCCCATGTTCCAGCAGGCTTCGCGAAAGGCCTGCGGTACGGCCTGCAGCGATTCGCGGGTGGAGACGATCACCACCGGCAGGGTCATGATGGCCAGGGTCAGGCTGGCCGCCAGGATGGAGGTGCCGAAGCCGAAGAAGAGCACGAAGGCGCCGACGCCGAACAGCGCGTGCACGATGGAGGGAACCCCGGCCAGGTTGATGATGGCCAGATTGATGATGCGGGTCAGCCAGTTGTCCGGCGCGTACTCGCTCAGATACAGGGCCGCGGCCACGCCCACCGGCACCGAGGCCAAAAGGGCCACCGTCACCAGCGCCACAGTTCCCATCAACGCCGGGAAGATGCCGCCCGCGGTCATGCCCTGGGCCGGATCCGTGCTGAGGAATTGCCAGGTGATCATCGGGCCGCCCTCGATCACCAGCACGCCTAGGATGAGCAGCACCGGCAGGATAAGGACGACCGTCATGCATAAGTAGAGAAAGCGCATGGAGGTTTCCAGGCGCTGGTTCTTGCGGTTGATTTCGCTGGCGGCGAACATCGTTGCGGAACTCTCTCTACCGTTTCCTGAAGCCGCGTATGGCGAGATCGGCGGCCAGGTTGATGAAGAAGGTCACCACGAACAGCAGGATGCCAAGGGTAAATAGCGCCTGGTAATGCTCGGAGCCGACCGCGGTCTCCCCCAGCTCGGCGGCGATGGTGGCGGTGAGCGCCCGCACAGAGTCGAAAACGCTTTCGGGCAGGTTGATGGAGTGGCCGCTGGCCATCAGCACCGCCATGGTCTCGCCAAAGCCGCGCCCCACCCCCAGCAACACGGCGGCCATCAGACCGTTCTTGCCGGCGGGGAGCACTACCTTGAAGATGATCTGCCAGCGAGTAGCGCCGAGCGCTTCGGCTGCCTCGCGATAGGTGTCGGGCACGGCCTTGAGCGCGTCCTCGGCAATGGTCGTCATGATCGGAGCCGACATCAGACCCAGGATGAGCCCCGCGTTGAGCACGGTCAGGCCGATGGGAACGTCGAAGGTTTCGATGATGAGCGGATTCATGATCGATAGACCGATGAATCCCCACACCACCGAGGGGATGGCGGCCAGCAGCTCGATGAGGATCTTCAGCGTCTCGCGCACCCGGCCCCGGGCGAACTCGGCCACGTAGATGGCGGCCCCCAGGGAGAAGGGTACCGCGGTCAACACCGCCATTCCGGTCACGCTGGCCGTGCCGGCGATCAGCGCCAGCGCGCCATAGGTCGGCTGGGTATCGGAGGTCGGCCGCCAGGCTGGCGAGGTAAAAAACTCCCCCGGGTCGAGGGTGTTGACCAGGAAGCCGAGCCCTTCGCGGGTGATGAAGACGAAGATGCCGATGATGAAGATGATGGCCGAGATGCCGCCCACGAAGACCAGGCCGGCGACCACCTTGTCGATGACCCAGGGCAGATCCCAACCATCGTCCGCGACCGCTTCCCGTACGGATGTCTGGAGCTGGGCCGCAGGGCTCAATGCCGGATCTGCCTCCACTTTACCTCTCCGTCACTGCGGTCGCTAGCGGTTGATTCATCTACCAATCCATACGGCGACCGACCCGTTCAAGGACACTCGACCTTGCGAACCGGCGCGTAGCCCTTGGCCAGGATGATGCACTGCCCGGCGTCGCTCAGGATCCATTCCAGGTAGGTGCCGATATCACCGCTGGGCTTGCCGGCCGTGTACATGAACAGGGGCCGAGCGATGGGGTAGGAGCGGTCGACGGCGGTTTCGACAGACGGCGAGAGACAGGGGGTATCGGCTTCCTTTTTTATACAGAGCGTGCCCACGTGGTCGGTGGCATAGGCCAGCCCGCTGTAGCCGATGGCGCAGGGGGTCTTTTTCACTAGATCGACCACGTCCTTGGAGCCGTGCATGTCGCGCGAGCCGAGCTTGTACTCTCCCGTTCCCAGCACGGTTTTGCGGAAATAGGCATAGGTGCCCGAGTTGTTCTGGCGGCTGACCCGTACGATTTCGTCGCTCCCACACCCGGGGACCTTCACGCCGATCCGCGACCACTTGTCTATCTTGCCGCCCTCACCGTATATCGCGGCCAGCTGCTCGATCGAGGCCTCTTTCAGTGGATTGTCCTTGTGCAGAAAGACGGCCAAGGCGTCGTACCCGACGACGTGCTCCACGGGCTCGACGCCGTTCTTTTTGGCGGCCTCGATCTCCGTGTCCTTCATCTTGCGGCTGGCGTTGGCGATATCCACCGTGCCGTTGATCATGGCCGAGATGCCCGTGCCCGATCCGCCGCCGCTCACAGCCACCGGTACCCGCGGCTCCTTGGCGGCGTAGGCCTCGGCCCAGGCCTGGGCCACGTTGACCAGGGTGTCCGAGCCCTTGTTCTGGATCATGACCCGCTTGCCGTCGCTACCAGGGTGAGCCTTCTCGGCTTCCAGGGCCGGCTTCTTCTGCCCCAGCGTTTGCGGCTTTGAATCGTCTCGCTTGCCGCAGCTGGCTGCCAGGAGCAGGCAAAGTATCGAAATCACGCGGTATGGTTTCATCTCGTCTCCACGCGACTACAGGGGATTCTCCGCAACGTTTCGCATACCTGGTGCAGCTGGTTGCGTTACCCGGAATGTAGGCGGGCTTTGTGACAGCAATGTGACAGCCGCGCGACATCTTGAGCACACCCCTGCGGTGGAAGATGCGCCGGCGAGGATCTCGGCGCTTGGAGTCGGTCCGGTTCAAGCAACGGCTCCCAGAACCACCTGGTCACTTGACGTTACCACTTTACCTACCGTCGGACAGCAGGGCGCTGGCCGGGCGCGGGTGGGCCGGGACCGGTCGACGGGGGCTACCCTCGTGCCAACCGCGCATCGACCGAGACCAACGGTTGGCACGAGGGTCGAGCGCGGCTTGCGGCCCGCCAGTCCGAGTGACTCCG
>CAYVFC010000174.1:0-15555 GCA_964450715.1 uncultured Sandaracinaceae bacterium
AGCCGGGGCCGTCCCGCCCGAAAGATGGATGAGTTATTTTGTCACGGACCCTTAGATTCGCGAGAACGGGCGGCGCCGCACCGAGGTAACCGCTCGAAAGAAGAAGGGAGGTTTTGCGAGATGTGCTCTACTATTGACCCTCGCCCCGGTCACCCCGATATCGTCGCCCTCGGTAGTACGCGCCCCCAAATCGGAAAACCATGAAGCCGACCCCCACCAATATCCTGCTACTTCTGGCCGCAACGGCCGCGATCGCCTGGGGTGCCTATTTCGCGCTGCAATTCCTGCTCGATGCCGGCGCAGGCGCGGACGACGGAAGAGCGGCGGACCGTGAGCGCCTACGGAACGAGGGGGTTCACGAACAGCAGGCCGAACCGACGCCGGGCGAGCGGCCCGGAACCAAGCCGCTCGCGGCGCCCGTCCCCTCGGGGAGCCCGACCAAACCGTCCGCACCAGCCGAGCATCCGGCTGCCGTTACCGCGGTGCCCGGGCCAAACGACGAGGCCGTGCCATTACCCGGAAGCATGTCCGCGGCCGCGCCGGCTGACCGCGAGCCGCCGCAGAGCGCGGTACAGAAGCTGAGAGAACAGCACCAGGTCGCGAAGGCGCGCTTCGCCGCACTAGGAAAGCGGTTCGACGGCGAGTCACGCGACGCCTCCTGGGCGGGCAAAAAGGAACAACGGGTGCGAGACCTCTTTGTAGGCGAAGACCGGGAAAACCTGCTGGTCGACGTGGAGTGCCGCACCACACTCTGCAAGATGCAGGCGAAAGTGACCACCAGCAGCGACTTCTTCGCCCTGATGACGCTGCCGGGATTGAAGGAGGAGGTGTCGCAAGAAGGGGTAGCGCTGCCCGAGGGGCCGGCGGACGATCGCGTCCTCACGACCTACTTCGCCCGGCACGGGTACACGGTGCAGGAGCTGATCCGGTAGAACCGGTGTCGGATCTTACCTTCCGGTCTCGCCTGTTCGGTGCTCCTCCAGCAGGTACCGCAGGTAGGCCTCCCTGACCCGCTGCCGGCACTGGTCGAGCCGGCGGTTGAACTGTTCGACGCTACAGTCGCTGCCCAACATGCGTCGAGCCAGCGCACCCAGCTCGTCGCGATCGCGCGGCAGTACGTGCGTCTGCTGATCCTCCAGGATCTGTAGGTAGTGCTCGACCTTGCGCAGGAAGATGTAGTCGTCCGCGAGCCGGCCGGCCAGCTCCTCGGGCACGATGCCGACGCGGCTGAGCGCGGCCAGCGCGTTCAGCGTATTGCCGGTCAGCAGCGAGGGGTGATCGGCGGCGTGGATGAGCTGCAGACCCTGGACCATGAACTCCACGTCGCGGATGCCCCCGATGCCCGTCTTGATGTTCTTGGTCTCGGGATTGGTGGAGAGATTCAGCTTCATCACCGCTTGCCGCATGGTGTCGATCGAACCCACGATGGCCGCCCGCCCCAGGCGCTTGAGCAGCAACGGGCGTACCCGGTCGAAGAAACGCTGGCCGAGCTGCAGGTTGCCCGCCACCGGTCTGGCCTTGAGCAGCGCCTGTATCTCCCAGAGCTTGGCCGTCTTCTCGTAGTAGCGGACCAGCTGATCTATCGTGTAGACCAGCTCGCCGTGCCGCCCGTAGGGCCTCAGCCGCAGGTCCACGCGGTAGGTGTACCCCTCGTCGGTGTGCGTCGACAGCGCCGCGCCCAACCGCTTCATGGCCGCCACGAAGATGTCCTCCTCTTCCCGCCGCTCTTCCTCGAAGAGGCTCTCGCCGCGATCGCCCTCCCGCCGGTCGCAGAAGGCCACCAGGTCGATGTCCGATGAGTAGTTGAGCTCCTGCCCGCCCAGCTTGCCGAATCCCATCACGCAGAAGTGGGCGGTGGGCTCCTCCACTCCCCAGAGCAGCTCCCGCTCCATCTTCAGCCGGGACCAGATGCGGTCCAGCGCCATGTGAACCACCGCCTCCGCGAGCTCGCTTAGCTCGAACATGATGATGCGAGTGGATATCCCCAGGCATATGTCGCGGGTGCCGATACGCAACATCTCCCGTCGCCGGAAGCGGCGCAGCTCGTCGAGCCACTCGTCGTCGTCCCAGCGGATACCGGAAAGCACGCGCAGCTCGGCCTCTATCTCCTCGCGGCTGCGGGTACGCTGCAGGTTCTCGGGGACGGTGACCCAGTCGAGGAAACCGGGGTTTTTTATCAATGTATCGGCCAGGAACTGGCTGCTGGCGAAGATCCCCAGGATGATCTCGAGCCTGGTGGGCTGAAAGAAGAGCGCTCGGTAGCGCTCGGCCCGGCCCTCGCCCTGCATCACGAAGCGCGCCCAGTTGTTGAGCGCCCGGTCCGGATCGGGCTGGCGCCGCAGGATGTCGCAGGCCAGCAGCACCAGCCGCGCGAAGACGGGCCGGCGCTCCTCGTCGCCGGCCAGGATCTTCAGGTTGCCGTAGGCCCGCTCGGTGTCCTTGAACCCGTAGGTGCGCAGGATGTCGTCGCGCACCTCGGGCGGCACCTCCTCGGCAGAAAGGACCAGGTCGGCCGCGTTGCCGGGCGCACGCCCGGCCTGGCCGCCGACTCCGAAGTCCCACTCCACGAAGGCGCGCACGGCCGCGGTGTGGGTGTCGAAGTCAAGCCGGAGCTGCCGGGCCGGCGCCAGCCCCGGCCCCGGGTTGTAGCCCATGCGGCGGGCCAGGTGCTCGAACTCGTCCGACTCGACCGGCGGCAGGATCAGATCGCGGGCATTGCCGCGCAGCATCCTCAGGCCGTTGATCAGCCGGCGAAAGAACTCGTGGGCGGCCCTCAGCTCGCCTGCCTGCTCCTTCTTCAGCACCCCGGCCCGGGCCAGGCGCGAGAGCGCCTGGTTGAGCAGCGGGGTGCGCAGATCCGACAGCGCGCTTCCGTGCAGCACCTGCAGGATCTGCACGTCGTATTCCAGGTCGACCAGCGCCCCGGGGCTGAACTTGGCGTTGACCTCCCCCGGCGCCACCTTCTCCTTGAGCTGCTTGGCCCTGAGCTCCCTCAGCTCGCCCACGTCGATGGAACGTACCGTGTAGATCATCTCGTCGCGCAGCCGCTCCACCCGCTGCCCCAGCTCCCGATCCCCGGCCACCGCCCGCAGCCGCACCAGGGCCAGCCGTTCGAAGGAGTGGGCGGGGCCGCCCGGCTCGAAGTAGCGGCAGAAGCTCTCCAGGCTGCAGGCCAGCGGCCCGCTCTGCCCCCAGGGCCGCAAGCGCAGGTCGACGTTGAAGATCCCCTCCCGCTTGGCGCGGATGTTGTGACAGGTCGCCTGGGCAAAGCGCTCGAAGAACTCCGCGTTGGAAATGGGATCCTCGCCGTCCGTCTTTCCTTGATCGCTGTATACGAAGAGCAGCTCGATATCCGAGGCGTATCCCAACGCCGCGCCCCCCAGCTTGCCCAGCCCCAGGATGGCGGGCCGCGACTCCAGGCCGGCCACCGTGCCGGGCTTGCCGAAGCGCTCCACCAGCCGCGCCAGGGCCAGCTCCGCCGCCTTGTCGACCACCACCTCGCAGAGCTGGGTCAAGCGCTCGGATAGCAAACGGAAATCGCTGGCGCCTCCCACGATGTGGTCCAGGTCGATGAGGAAGATCTCGCGGTCCTTGAACTCGTTGAGCAGATCGACCGCCTGGTCGTGGGTGCAGGCCGGCTCCAGGCTCTTCTGAAGCCGCTCGCGCAGCGTCTCCGTGGGCTCGGTGAAGCTCCGGCGCTCCCCGGGCGGCTCCAGCATGGGGATGAGCGACTCGTACTGGAGGCGGACGAAGTCCTCCCAGATGAAGTCGCTGGTGCCCAGCAGCCGCGCCAGGTCGCGCAGCACGCCGGGATTGGAGAGCAGGTCCAGCCACTTGCCCTGCTCGGGCAGGATCGAGATCTCGTGGACCAGGCTCTCGAAGCGCTCCAGGGCGACGTAGGGATCGGGAGCCCGGGAGATGAAGTAGGTAAACTGCTTGGTCAACAGCACCGAGAGCCGGATCCGGTTCAGGATCTCCGGATCGACGACCTTGTTGCCCCCCTGGTCGACGAACTCGATCTCGTCCTCCACCCGGGACTCGATGGTGCGGATGACCACGCGCTCGATGGTCACCCGATGGATGGACAGCGCGTGACAGAGGGCATAGAGAAAGGCCGGGGTGTCCAGCGCCGTGACCTTCAGTCGGGTGCCATAGTCGCCGTCGTTGTCGAGCGCCATGCTCACCGGGTAGAGCACCGATCCCAGATCCAGCGAGAGCCGGTCCAGCCGCTCGGCCACCATCTTGTTGACCATGTGCTTGGCCCGGGCCAGCGCGTCGTCGGCGCTCTCCTCCAGCAGACCGAAGAGCTTGTGCAGGCGCAGCTCGACCGCTGTCTTCCAGTTCTCGAAAGGCAGTCCCGGCTGCAGCAGCTCGCCTGCGAAGTGATCGACGATGCGCCGCCTCTGCAAGGCGTCCGCGGGGGGCTTGGGCGGGCGCCGGCCTCTTCGGCGCCGCCGCGACGGCGGCTCGGAGGTTCTCTTCTTGCGGTAGGTGAAAACGTCGCCGGAGCGGATGCTGTATCCGGTGGCCGCCAGCACTCCCGCGATCAACGAGAAGAGCCAGTCGTGATCGAAGCCGAGGATGGTGCAGGCGATGCTGCCGTCCGGGGCCGTATCGATCAGCAGCTCGACCGGGTTGTCAGCGGAGAGCCGGCCCAGGCGCTTAAGGTGCCTGGCTACCGTCGGCAAATCGAAGCGCTCGAAATAGCGGTCGTCGAGCCTCTCGAGGTGCTCGCGCACCAGCTCGGCATCCAGATGCGGGTAGGCTTCGCGAAGGGCTTCGGGCTCGGGTCTCATCCGCCTCTCCGGCTACCACTGTAGGCCGAAGCCGCGCGTTTTGCGAACGGTCGACTCAAGACTTGCGGCTGGCCTTGCACTGCCTGCGGAGCCGGGCGACGTGCGCATCGATGACCGAGGAATCGACGTTCTGTCCGGCGAGCACCTGCGAAGTGATCTCGACCGCGGCCTCGAACTCGGCCGATACCACGCTGGTAGCGCCCGCGCCGAACAGCCCGTCTACCTCGGCCACGTAGCGGGAGCGGACGATAATGGGCAGCTCGGACGCCAGTTGCCGCGCCTGCCGGACCGCGCGCTCCACCGCCCGCGGATCGCTGATGACGATCACCAGGGCGTCCGCCCGTTCGATGCCGAGCTTGTGGAGCATCTCCGCACTGGTGACGTCCCCGAAGAAGGCCTTCTCGCCCTCGCCGGCGAGGCGATGGACGGTCTCGGCGTTCATGTCCACGATCACGTAGTCGACGCCGACCTCTCTCAGGGAGCGCGCCAGTTCCTGCCCGGTGATGCCGTGGCCCGCCACGATCACGTGGTTGCGGAGCGTCGCGGGGCTTTCGGTTCCCTCGGCCTGGATCTGGATATCGTGCGAGTTAAAGTAGCGCTGCAGCTTACCCAGCTTGCTCAGACCGGCGACCACCCGCGGGCTCACCCACATCAGCGCCGGGGTGACCAGCATGGAGACGATGGCGGCGAGCGAGAGGTTGTCGGCAAAGGCGCCGTCGGCCAGCCCGGTGCCGTGCGCCGAGCGCAGCAGAACGAAGAGGAATTCTCCGGTCTGGGCCAGGGTAATGCCGGAGACCAGCGATACGCTGGGCGGCAGGTGCAGGATGAAACCGACCAGGAAGACGACCAGGAACTTGCCCACCAGGATCAGCAACAGCAGCCCCAGCACTGGCGCGAAATTGCCGACGAGTGCCGCTGGATCAAGCAGCATGCCTACCGAAACGAAGAAGAGGCTGGAAAAGGCCTCGCGGAAAGGGATGACGTCGGACATGGCCTGGTGGCGGTACTCGCTACCGGCCACCACCAGCCCGGCCAGGAAGGCGCCGAGCGCCAGCGATACGCCGGCCTTGGAGACGGTCCAGGCCGTGCCGATACAGATCAGCAAGACGGCGAGCACGAACAGATCCCGCTGCCGGGTGCGAGCGATGATGCGCAGCAGGCGCGGCACCACGAACTGGGCGGCGAAGAGCGTTCCCACCAGCACGGCCGCGGCAACCAGCAGCGCCACCACCGCGGCCCGTCCCGATCCCTTCTCGGCTGCCAGCAGCGGTATGGCGAGCATCATGGGGACCACGCACAGGTCCTGGAAGACCAGGATGCCCAGCACCAGCCGGCCGTGCGGTGCGTCGAGCTCCCCGCGGAACTCAAGCCCGCGCAGCACGATAGCCGTGCTGGAGACCGCCACCATGCAACCGACGAAAAGCGCGCTGTTGAGCGGCAGGCCGAAGAAGAGGCAGACCGCGACGGTCCCGGCCAGGGTTAGCCCCACCTGCAGCGAGCCGCCGAAGAGCACCAGGCGCCAGAGCCGGCGCAGCCGCCTGAGCGACAGCTCCAGCCCGATGCCGAAGAGCAGCAGCGCCACGCCGATCTCGGCCAGCACCTCGACCTCGTGCACGTCCGAGATGAGGGCGAGCGAGCGCGGCCCCACCAGCGCCCCGGCCACGATGAAGCCGGCCAGCGGCGGCAGTCCGAAACGGTGCAGCGCCACCGCGGAAACCAGGGCGGCTCCAAATACGACGAGTAAATCGGTCAGCAGGGTGATCTCTTCCATGATGCGGTCGGGGGAACGGGCTGAGTTTCCCCCGGCAGAGTCACGGATTGTAGCCAGGCCCCGCCTCACCGTCGAGGGGGAGAGGACAAGACCGCGCGGGAGGGGGCAAGACCCTCCCCTACGGTTTCGGCGAGGGGCGGCCCTTGCGCACGACCTTCCCCACGTGATCGACCGTGTCGCGACCGTGTATACTGGACGCGGCATGGAGCTGATCTTCCACGATATTTACCTGCAATCCGACTACGCGGCCGATCCGGCCGCGGCGCCGGGAAGGCTGGACAGCATCCTGCAGACCGTACAGAGCGATCCGGGCTTCTACCACCTCGTGAAACCGGAGGCGGCCGCGCAGAGCGACCTTTACCGCGCTCACGACCAGGCGTACGTGGCTCAGATCAAGCGGGACCGCAAGCTGTACGAGATGGCAGCGCTGGCCGCGGGCGGGGCCATCACCGCGGCCGAGCTCGGCTGGCGGGGCTGGCCGGCCTTTGCCGTCATCCGCCCGCCCGGCCACCACGCCTCGGGCGGTCACTGCTGGGGCTTCTGCTTTTTCAACAATGATGACAACGATAGTCGAACACACGGGCGCTTTGCTCAGGAACCGCCGGCCTGGGACATATCGCGGTACATGGACGCCAGCTTGACGAACTCGGAGCGGTAGCCGTGGGCGTCGCGCCCGCGCGCGGCGCGGGCCGTGCGCACCACCTGCTCGGCGCTGGCCGAGCCCTTGTGCTCGGAATCGCGCAGGAGCATGCCGAAGGAGGCCACGGCCGCGGCAAAGCGGAAGTCGGTCGACGCCTCGGCAAAAGCGCGATCGGCGTCCCGCACCGTGTAGACCAGCTTGCGGCTCTTCTCCCCGTCGGGCTGCTTGTAACGGAGCTTTACGGTCATCAGCTCATCGCTCTGCTCGGCCTGCGCGTTCGTCTTCCGCGACTGGTACTTCAGCGCGTCGACCTCGCTCTGACCCTCGCCGATCTCCTTGCCCTGCGGGACCACCTGGTAGAGAGCCGTAACCGTGTGTCCGGCTCCGATCTCACCGGCATCCTTCTTGTCATCGTTGAAGTCGCGAGCAGCCAGCCGCCGGTTCTCGTAGCCGATCAGGCGGTAGGCCTCGACGCGGGCCGGGTTGAACTCGACCTGGATCTTCACGTCCTTGGCGATGGTCTGCAGGGTTCCGCTCATCTGCTCTGACAGCACCTTATGCGCCTCGCTGAAGCGATCGATGTAGGCGTAGTTACCGTTGCCCTTGTCGGCCAGCTTTTCGAGCAGGTCGTCCTTATAATTGCCCATGCCAAAGCCGAGCACGGTGAGAAAGACCCCCTGCTTGGCCTTGCCTTTGACCAGGTCGACCAGCTCGCTCTGGCTGGTGACCCCGACGTTGAAGTCGCCGTCGGTGGCCAGGATGACCCGGTTGATGCCGCCGCGGATGAAGTTCTCGCGCGCGATGCGGTAGGCCAGCCGGATCCCCTCGCCGCCGTTGGTAGAGCCGCCAGCGTCGAGCCGGTCGATGGCGTCGACGATGGCCTGCCGGTCTCCGCAACGGGTGGAGGGCAGCACCAGCCCGGAGGCGCCCGCGTAGACCGCCAGCGCTACCCGGTCGCTGGGGCGCAGCTGCCCGGCCGCCAGCCGCAGCGCCTTCTTCACCAGGGGCAACTTGTTGGCCGGCTGCATGGAGCCGCTGACGTCGATCAAGAAGACCAGGTTGACGGGTTTGCGCTCCTTGGCCTCCACGATCTTCCCCTTCAAGCCCACTCGCACCAGCTTGTGCTCGGTATTCCACGGACAGGCAGCAATCTCGACGCGGGTGGAAAAGGGCTTACCGTCGCCGGGCGGATCATAGTTATAGGAAAAGTAATTGATCATCTCTTCGATTCGTACCGCTCCCTTGGGGGGCAGCGTGCCGTTGTTGAGGAAACGGCGGACGTTGGCATAAGAGGCGGTGTCCACGTCGATGGAGAAGGTCGACAGCGGGGTGTCTGCCGCGCGGCGGAATCCGCCCTCCTCTATGTGGTCGTAGCCCTCGGTGTGGAAATCGGTCCGGTAGCGGCCGGGGATGGGCCCGGCGACGCCTCCGAAGCCGTAGTTCGCACCGCCCCCGGCGCCGCGACCCAGGGTGCCGATCTTACCCAGACCGATGGTGCCGTGCCCCACGCCACCGCCTCCGCGTGCGGTGCCGCGGACGGCGGGCGAACGCTTATTCATCGTCGGGGCGGGGGAGCGGCTCGGTCTCGCGGTCTTGCCGGCCGCCGCTCCGCTCAGCAGATCGTCGACGGTGCTGCTCGCGGCGGCGGGTGTCGGCGGGCGCGCGGGGCGGGTTTCTTCGTTCTCTTCCGGGCCCTTAATGCCGAAGCGTTTTTTTTCTGCTACCGGTTCCGGGGACGGCGTCGAAGGCGCATGAACCGTGCTCGTCCCTTCTTCGTCCTTGTCGCGAATACTCTCGTCTCTGGCGGCGTGCTCGGCCGGCGCCGGTTGCTCTTTGAGCGGCTCGGCCACGAACCTGGCCCGGGTGCGGCCCGACTTCTTCTCGGCTTCGCAGCCCGCACAGAGGCAGGCGCCCGAGACCAGTATCGATACGATGGTAAAAAGTACGTAGAAACGACGCATAGCTCCCTCCGCGGTGCAGGTCTCTATGGAACCGGGCAAGCTCTCCCGGCCGAGAACGGGGACGGCGCTCACCAGAACGACTCCGCCGCTACCATTACGTTCCCTGTAGTCGCGGGATCTGACACCTGCCGGCGGGCGGGATTGGTAAAAAACGCGGGCGGGCCTTGCGTCTGAAGATTCTACACATCTTCAGGGGCACTCGGTGAACTACGCAGGGCGACCGGATCAAGAACGAGCCCGCACACGAACACGGCACCGGTCCGTCCGAGGCAAAGGGTAAGGTGCCGGCATTTACGTCGCGCTCCATGTCCATCAGCGTTACTTCGACTCATGTCCATCAGCGTTACTTCGACTCGGTTATCAACCGCCGTCACCCTGTTGTCGTCTCTGATCGACGAAGAAACCGGAGGCGAGGCTTTCCTGCCGTCGATTCCTGCGCCGCATTACGCAAGAACTCCGCCGTGGGAAGCCCCAGTCGCGAGTTTCTGCGCCTTTCGCGCAGGAACTCCGCCGTGAGCCGCCCCAGTCGCAAGTTTCTGCGCCTTTCGCGCAAGAACTCCGCCGTGAGCCGCCCCAGTCGCGAGTTTCTGCGCCTTTCGCGCAGGAACTTTGCCGTGGGACGCCTCAGTCGCGAGTTTCTGCGCCTTTCGCGCGGCACCACGGTCTTTCGAGAAGTCTCGAGGAATCGCGGTGAAGGCTGATATGCGGTCTTTCGCGTTGATGGAACACGATGAGCTCAAGGTTGACGAAGCGGCCGCGCAGTTGGGCGGGTATTCGGACCCCCCCCGACCGCGAGATGCATTTTTCGGTTCGGCGGGCGATCCACGCGTTCGAACCGCCGATTTTCGATTCGACGGAGCCCACCGCGTAGGGAAGGGGCTTGCCCGCCGGTTGTCGTTCGGGCGGGCGCAAGGCCCGCACCTACGTTCGGACTTGCCCCTCCCGTCCGGGCTTTAACCCTCCCGCCTCCAGACGAAATCGCCTAAGATGACGAGCTCGGCGCGACGCACGCGCGCGGAAAGGGCCGAGAGACACAAAACCATGGCCGAGTGGGAGAAGCTGAAGGAGGTATTACAGGGCGGCAAGCGGCTGATCGTCTTCCTGCACAACCATCCCGATCCCGACGCGCTGGCCGCCGGGTGGCTGCTACAGCGGGTGGCCGAAAGGCTGGGGCTGCGATCGCAGATCGTCTACAAGGGGCAGTTCGGACGCGCGGAAAACCGAACCATGGTCAAGCTCCTGCGCATCCCCGCCCGTCATCTGCGGGAACGGATGCGCTTCTTCAAGACCGACCGCTTCGCGCTGGTGGACACCCAGCCGGGCAGCGGCAACAACGCTTTCCCGCACCAGAAGCTGCGCTGCCACATCGTCATCGATCACCATCCCCGGCGCGCCGGCCTGGAGGCGGACTTCGTCGACATCCGTCCGGACCAGGGAGCCTGCACCACCATGGCGCTGGAGTATTTCCTGCAAGCGGGGGGCGAGCTCGACGCCGACCTGGCCACCGCCGTGGCCTACGCCATCGTCTCCGAGACCCAGGACCTGGAACGCGAGACCACGGCGGCCGACCGCAAGGCGCTGCAAAGCGTGCTGCCCCTGGTCCGCCTGCAAGTACTGGGGCGCATCCGCCACCCGGTTCACGATCGCGACTACTACCGCACCGTGGCCCGCGCCATGCGCAGCGTACGGGTGGCCAAGAACACCTGCGTTTGCCACATCGGCGAGGTGTACCAACCCGAGATGGTGGCGGAGATGGCCGACTTCCTCATCCCCATGGATCGCGTCACCTGGTGTTTGGTAAGCGGTTTCCACCGGGAAAGCATGGTGCTGTCGATCCGCACCACCCACGAGAAGGCGCAGGCCGACCGGGTGATGCAGTACGCGGTACGCGGCCTGGGCAAGGGCGGCGGGCACCACATGATCGCCGGGGGAGCGGTTTCCTGCACCACGCTGGAGATCTACCATCAACGGGCCGAGCAGATCACCGCGCGCTTTTTGAAGAAGCTATCCCGGCGCATACCTGAAAACCTGCGGCCGCTGCTGGATTAGGCGCCACGAAATCCCGGTAGAGATTTCTCGCTTCGCGCGAAATGACAAGGGGCGCTCGAAATGACAAGGGGCGCGTGGCCCCGCCGTTGTCATCTCGACCGCAGGGAGAGATCTCTTTCTAGCGGTGCGGCCCCGTGCGCGCCTCTTCCCGCTTGCGGCGGATGGCTTTCTCCACCGCCACCACCGGCCACACAGTGGCGCCGACCACGAAGGCCCGGAACCAGCCCGCCGGGCCCAGGGGACTGGAGGTGAAAAGCTGGTTGAGAAAGGGCAGGTAGACGAAGCCCAGCTGCAGGACGATGATGGTGGCGATGCCCACGAAAACGGTCGGGTTGCTGAACAGCCCGATGGCGAAGACCGTACGCTTGATGGAGCGGCAGGAGAGCAGGTAGAAGATCTGGAAGGCTATAATGGAGGTGACCGCCATGGTCTGGGCCTCGCTGAGCGCCTGGGCGCGATCGACGCCCTGGCCGGTGCGGAGATCGAGCTCGAAGAAGAACAGGATGATGGCGCCCGCGGTCATCAGCACCGCCACGTAGAGGGTGCGTACGTTCAAAAACGTATCCAGGATGGGGGCCTGGGGATCGCGCGGCGGGCGCTTCATCACCCCGGGCTCCATGGCCTCGAAGGCCAAGGGAAGCGCCAGGGCCACGGTCGCCACCAGGTTGACCCAGAGGATCTGCACCGGCAGCACCGGCATCAGGGGACGGCCGTCGGTCAGGGGGAAGAACATGACGGCCACCATGACGATCAGCGCCTCGCCGATGTTGGTGGGCAGCACAAAGGCCAGCGACTTGACCAGGTTGTCGTAGACGCGCCGGCCCTCCTCCACCGCGGCCACGATGCTGGCGAAGTTGTCGTCGGTGAGCACCATGTCCGAGGCCTGCCGGGAGACCGCGGTGCCGGTAATGCCCATGGCCACACCGATGTCCGCCCGCTTCAGCGCCGGAGCGTCGTTGACCCCGTCGCCGGTCATGGCCACCACGTTGCCCTCTTCCTGAAGCGCGCTGACCAGCCGCAGCTTGTGCTCGGGCGCCACCCGGGCGAATACGTTGGAGGAAAGGGCCACACCGCGCAGCTCGTCGTCGGACATGGCCGCCAGCTGGTTGCCGGTGACCACCTCGCCCTTCTGCTGCAGGTCGAGCTGCTCCGCCACCGCGCGAGCGGTGCCGGCGTGGTCACCGGTGATCATCTTGACGCCGATCCCGGCCGTGCGGCAGTCGCGGACCGCCAAGATGGCCTCCGGGCGAGGCGGGTCGGACATGCCTTGCAGGCCGAGAAAGACCAGATCGTGGCCGAGGTCCTCCTCGTGCAGCTGCTCCAGGGTTTCGGACAGTCGCCGCGTGGCCATGGCCAGCACGCGCATCCCGGTGGCGGCCAGCCTCTCGGCCGCAGCGCGAAGCTCCTCCAGGTCGATGGCGCTGCCGTCCCCCATGGAGAGGCAGCCCCTGAGCACCACCTCGGGCGCTCCCTTGACGAAGATCACCCGCTCGCCTTCGGGAGAGAGGTGAAGCGTTCCCATGATCTGCTTTTCGGACTCGAAGGGCACCACGTCCAGGCGGCGCCACTGCTGCGCCAGTAGATCCTCGTCCAGGCTCAGCTTGCGGCCCGAGACCACCAGCGCCACCTCGGTCGGATCCCCCTCGGCGTGATAGATGCCCTTGTCGTCCTGCGCGAGATGGGAGTCGTTGCAGAGGATACCGGCCCTGACCACCTCCATCACGCCCTCGGGATAGACCGACAGCTCTTCACCGGCCATGGAGAGCCGCCCCTCGGGCTGGTAGCCGACGCCGGATAGCTCGAAGACTCCCCGGCGCGTCCAGATGGCCTGCACGGTCATCTCGTTCTTGGTCAGGGTGCCGGTCTTGTCCGAGCAGATGACCGTGGTGCTGCCCAGCGTCTCCACCGCGGGCAGGCTGCGGATGATCACCCGCCGGCGGGCCATGCGCCTGACCCCGATGGCCAGGGCGATGGTGATGATGGCCGGAAGCCCCTCGGGGATGGCGGCCACCGCCAGGGAGATGCCGGCCACCACCGCGTCGGCCAGGGGGTAGCCCCGCAGCAATCCCACCCCCAGCAGGATGAAGGTCACCGCCAGGATGACCCAGGTGAGCCAGAGGCTGACCCGTTCCATGGAGCGGGTGAGCGGGGTGGCGATCTCTTGGGTCTGCTTGAGCAGGGAGGAGATCTTCCCGATCTCGGTCAGCAGGCCGGTGGCCACGGTGACGCCGACGCCGGTCCCGTGGGTGACCATGGTCCCGCCGTAGGACATACACTTGCGGTCTCCCAGCGCCGAGTCCGCGGCCACGGCGGCGATCCGCTTGGCCACCGGGATCGACTCGCCGGTCAGCGCCGCCTCGTCCACGTGCAGGTTCTTGACCGAGAGCAGCCTGAGATCGGCCGGCACCTTGTCGCCCGACTGCAACAGGACGACGTCGCCGGGCACCACCTCGGCAGAGGCGAGGCGCTGCACGCGGCCGTCTCGCCGCACCGTGGCGATGTCGGGCACCATCTGACCCAGCGCGGCGATGGCGTTCTGCGCCCGGTACTCCTGAATGAAACCGATGATGGCGTTCAGGATCACCACCCCCAGCACCACCGCGCCGTCCGTCAGCTTGCCCATGGCCAGGGCCAGGGCGCCCGAGCCCATCAGGACGTAGAGCAGCGGGCTCTTCAGCTGGCTGATGAAGAGCTGCAGGGGCCCATCGCCCTGTGCGGCGGCGATCTGGTTGGGGCCGAACTCGCCCAGCCTCTTGCGCGCTTCGGCCTCGCCGAGCCCCTCCAGCCTGCTCTCGACGCCGGCGACCACCGCCTCGGCCTCCAGGGTATGCCAGGCGGGAGCGGCCGGGCCGGAGCCGGTTTCCGCGAGGTTTCCGCTGCCTCGATCCGCGGTTTTCGTCTCACCGTTCACGGGCGTTTCTCCAGGGGCGCCGCCATCCGGAATGCGTCGAGAGGGTGCGAGAGCGACGCTTTTTGCTCGGGTTATCCGGAGGGAGCACAGCGTTGCCACATATCACAGAACCGCCTACACTGCACGCCATGGCGTGGTGGTTGTTCGGGTCGGTCTCTTCTTCCATGATCAAGCTGAAATGCCCGCACTGCGGCGAGGTGCAGATGCGCGGCAAGAGACCGGCGAGGGAGAGCTACAGCTGCCGCGCCTGCTTCCGGCTCTTTACCGGCGAGACGGGGCGGGCTGCCGCCAAGAAACGCGGGCGGAAGCGCAAGACGATGGAAGACGTCGATTGAGGGGGCGTAGGTCGCTGCCGGGCCCGCCGCGGGACCCGGCCCGCGGGGCGCGGTGGGGTTAGGGTCCGTGACAAAATAACTCGATCAGATTTCGGAGCGCGACGGCCCCAGATGCAAGGCGCGACGACGAGAAATATTGGGGATATTTTGCGGAGGAGCAACGCAGCAGCCGGGGCCGTCCCGCCCGAAAGATGGATGAGTTATTTTGTCACGGACCCTTAGAGGGTATAACCCAGGGCTCGCAGCAGCTCCTGCTGTTGAGGGGTAACCTCGATGGCTTCGCCCCGCCGGTCGGTGGCCACTTCGGCCAGATGGTCGAGCAGCGGGAGTCGGTCCTCGCTTCCGACCGAGGAGATGGGATGATGGTGTCTCGGGTCTTCAACCCGGTCGTAAGCTTGCCAGCGATCGGTGGTTGGCTCATGGATCACGGTGCGGCGCGATGTGCGGCTGGAGATCTTCTGGGTGCCGTACAACAAGTTGCTCTGGAAGCTCATTTCGAGCGGCGTGCCGCAACGGCCGGCCCGGTCGAGCAACACCGGACCGCGGAAGTACCCGGCGTCGATGCCGGTCCATGCGGCCACGGTCGCCGCGATCTGCCGCACGCTTACCACGCCGGCGCAGCGCGCGACGGCCGTTCTGCCGCCGGGCGGCTTGATGATCAGCGGTATGCGTATCAACTCGGGAAAAAGGGTGTGGCCGTGACCGTGGCGCGGGGCCGGCCCGCTTCGACCATCCGCCAGCTCCTCACCGTGGTCGGAGACCAGGATGATGAGGGCGTTGTGGTAGCGGCCGGTCCGGCGTAGCTCCTGTAGCAGCGCGCCGACCGCGTCGTCCACTTCGCGCACGACCGCGCCGTATTCGAGCTCGATCGGCTCAGCCCCGGCACTCGCGGCCCGCTCCTTCGCTACCGCTATTAGACCGGGATCGCGCGGAACGTGGGGGTCCATCAGGTGCCAAAACAGAAAGAGCGGGCGACTCGGATCGCGTTCGAAGCGCAGGAAGTTCGTCGCCCGGTAGCGCTGCACCGGAGCGGAGAGATACAGACCTCCTGACCTACCCCTTTCTCGAAATGTCCGGTTTTCGGTTGCCTGA
>CAYVFC010000175.1:0-15404 GCA_964450715.1 uncultured Sandaracinaceae bacterium
GGGCGGGTAACCGCCCCGGCTACTCAAGGTGCAACGCAGCAGCCGGGGCCGTCCCCGCCCGAAAGACGACGGGAGCATTCTTGAGATGGGCTCTAGTCACGGAACACCTCACTCTCTCGAATTCCACACGCGAACCGTACCGGGTATACAGTAACGCGATCCCTACTGGATCGCATTGGTGTCCGGGGAGTGAAATATCCTCGATATTCGTTGGCAGCTTTACCCGGTGTTCCAGCTTCGGTTATTGGTCTAGAACGCTCTGTTTGCCAGCGGTGAAGGAGAAAACATGGCCCAGGTTAAGATGGAGTGCAGGGTGAGCCAGACCGTGCCCCTGGCCATCGACACCGTTTACCTCGGCGAGGTGGTCGCGGTACACGCGGATGAAGAGGCGCTCACGGAGGGCGAGCACGACTGGCGCAAGATAGCTCCCTTGATCATCACCTTTCCGGACAAGGCCTACTGGAAGCTGGGCGAGTACGTGGCGCCCGCCTGGCAGGCGGGCAAGCAGTTCAAGCCCCGAACCGCGCCGTGAACGAGAGCGCTGGCCAAGACCACCCCGGCGGGCGCCGCCGCCGGGCTCTCACCATGCTGAGCCTGATCCTGGCCGGCGAGGCCGTGTTCGTTCCGCCCTTCCACCCCGGCCGCTACTTCAAGTCGAGCCTGATGTCCGTTTTTGGCGTCGACGAGCTTCAGCTCGGCCAGCTCGGCGCCTTTTACGGCATGGTGGCCATGGCCTCTTACTTCCTGGGCGGGCCGTTGGCCGACAGGTTTTCCCCGCGCAAGCTGATCGCGGTATCGTTGCTGGCCACCGGGCTCGGCGGCCTCTATATGTCCACCGTTCCCGGCTTCGGTGGGCTGTACGTTCTGTTCGGATTCTGGGGCGCCTCTACCATCCTCGCCTTCTGGGCCCCGCTGATCCGCGCCACCCGCGAGTGGGGCGGCGAACGGGCGCAGGGGCGGGCTTTCGGTATTCTCGACGGCGGCCGCGGTCTGGCCGCGGCCCTGATCGCGGCGTTGGCCGCCAACGCTTTCGGGATGATGGTGGGCGAGGGCGCGGCCATCGACCCGGCGCGCGAGACCATGGCTTTGCGGACCATCATCTGTGCCTACGCGGGCGGCTGCTTCGTGGCTGCGGCCTGCGTGTGGTTCCTGGTGCCCGATCCCAGCGCGGCTTCGGCGGTGCGATCGCAAGCAGCAAGGGGCGACGCGGAAAGCGTCGTGCGCCGTCTGGCGCGGGTGGCGCGCACGCCTGCTGTCTGGCTGCAGGCGATGGTCATCGTGGCCGCCTACAGCACCTTCAAGATGTTCGACTTCTACGGCCTCTACTCCGAGGACGCCTATGGCTTGACGCGGGTCGAGTCGGCCAGGCTGGTCGCCTACCTGAGCTTTTTACGGGTGGCCGGAGCCCTGGCCGCGGGCTGGGTGGCCGACAGGTTTCTGGGGGTGTCGCCCTCGGTCGGGCTCTGCTTCGGCCTGCTGATGGCGGCCTATACCGTGTTCCTGTTCGTGCCGCCGGGCGTCGAGCTGGTCTGGCTCATGGTGGTCAACATGGTGGTGAGCGCGGTCGCTTTCTTCGGCCTGCGGGGCATTTACTTCGCGCTGCTGCAGGAGTCCGGCATTCCCCGGGGGCTCACCGGAACCGCGGTGGGCGTCATCTGTTTCGTGGGATTCACCCCTGAGATCTTCATGCCGCTGGTCACGGGCTGGCTCATCCGCGACGCGCGCGCCGCGGGCGACGTGCTGGTGGGCTACGACCGCATCTACTGGATGCTCCTCGGGCTCTCCCTGATCGGCCTGCTGGCCGCGGTCGCCCTGCGCCGGCGGCTGGGCTCGGCATCGCGGGCAGGATGAGAATCGGCTCCGGTCCGACCTATTCCAGCAGGATGATGGTCAGGCAGCCGAGCACGATGTCGATCTTCGCCCCAATCGCTTCCTGGATCATCGCGCAGGTTTCCGGGCAGGCCAGGATCTTGGTGGGATCGTCCGGATCGTCGTAGTACCACCCCAGTTCGTCGCCGCACCTGTCCGCGTCGGGCACCTGGCCGAACACGACCTCGCCGGTCTCCTCGTCCGATAGCTTCACGTTCACCTTCTGGCGGTCAAAGGTTCCGTCGGGAGGCGGTTCGGGAAGCTCCCACTCGCATTCGAGTACCTCGGTCTGGTACTCGATTCGCTCCTCGATCCTCGTCTCGGTGACGGTGTCCCGGATCAACTCCAGCACCGCGAGCAGGTCATCGCCCGTGCCCGCGCTCACGTCGCAGGCGAAGTTGGGCCCGTCCGGGTCGCAGTCGGTGCCGCCGGCCTCGGCGATCGCGTTCAGCACGTTGAAGTTGGCGCCGGTCATGCCGATGGCGAAGGTCATCACCTGGTTGTCGGTAGAGGCGTCGCCGGCGATGGCGGCCAGGCCGAGGGCGTCGTTGACGGTACAGCCGTTCGGCGCGCCGTCGCTGATCAACACGCCAAGGCAATCCTCACCGTCCGGGTTCACGACGCTGTTCTGCTTGTATTGGGCGCAGAAGGCGGTCACACCTCTCAGCGCGCCCTCGGTGGGTGTGTTGCCTCCCGTCGGCTGGGTCTGGGCCAGCGACCGGGTGATGTTATTGGCGTGGTCGGGCAGGCGGCCCAGCGGCACCGCCGGTTCGTCGTACCCGCTCCCGTCGCACCCTCCGGCGGGTATGGGGAAGTATTGCAGCGCGATATCGATGTTCTCCGACGCCGTGGCGCCGATGAACTTGTTGATGGCATATACGGCTATCTGCCACTTCTCTCCGGACATGCTGCCGGAGCTGTCGAGCATGAAGTACATGGCGATGGGCTCGGAAACCGTTACCTCGACGGTCTCCTCGGTAACGATCTCTATCTGCTCGGCCTCGCGCGTTACCGTGGCGCAGCCGACCAGGCCGCCGTCGACCGGCGAGATGGTCCCCGCATCCGCTTCCGTTCCGCCGCCGCCCTCCAGCGATCCGCCGCTATCGGAGTACGATCCCCCCGAATCTGACTGCGCTCCGCCCGAGCCGGCCACGGCTCCATCGGTTCCCGCTCCGCCGGTCCCCGCGGTCGAGGCGCCGGAGTCCAACCCGCCATCCGGGGAAGGGCTGTCGCCGGCGCTACCGGCACCGCCGCCGACGCCACCCCCGCTCCTCTGCAGGCCGTTCTCGGCCGAGCATCCCGCCAGGATCACGACGAGCAGGATAACGACGCAGCCAGGGGCCGGATGATGAAGAAGCTTTCTTTTGTACCGCATACCGACAGTCGCCCTTATCTCAGCTCTGCGTGTCGCGGCACTTGATATCCGCGACGGTCGACGAGACAGGCAGCAGGATGTTCATCCTCAACCGGCACTCCTCATCGGTCACGCAGCCCACCTCCTCGCAAAAACCGCCGATACACATGCGGAACTGGAAGTTGTCCGGGCTGCTGCACTCCAGGTCGGTTTCGCAGGCCTGCAGACATTCGTCGTCCTCGCAGATGGAGAGCACATTACCGGTGAAGGCGACGCATTCGCGATCGGTCGTACAGCCGACCTCCTCGCAGCCGCTGTCCGCGCAGCGGTGAAAGACCGGGCAATCGAGATTGGTCTCGCAGCTGTCGATGCTGACGCACTCGTTGTCTTCGCACGAGTAGTCCGTGCCGCAGTCTTCGTCTTCGGTACATTCCACGCAGACCTCGTCCGCGGAACAGAACACCCGCCCGTCGCCGTAGGGCAGCAGCGAACAGGTGCTGGCGTCGGTGCAGGGCGGCTCGTAGACGCATTTCTCGTCAACACAGGAGTGACCCTGGCAAGTGCAGAACAGCATCTCTCGATCGCAGTAGATGGGCGTGCCGTTGAGCGCGCACTCGTCGTGGTAGAGCAGGCAGGTGGAGGACTCGAAGTAGGGATCATCGGGGTCGCAGCAGTCTTCTTCCGTCAGGCACTCGATGATCACGCACTCCTTGTCGGTCTGTTGGATATTGAACGCACCCGGCTGACAGGAGTTTTCGATGCAGATCAACCCCTGCTCGCAATCGGCCCGCGTCATGCAAGACTCGCCACGCTTACCCGTGCCCACCTGCGCGCCCGCGTCCTCGGTTCCCACCAGCAAGACATCCGGGGGCGAACACACCTGGTTGACGCACACCAGGTCAATATCGCAATCCGCGTGCGCGGCGCACGACTCCCCGGCCTGGCCGCGGGTGAGCTCTTCCGTGGAAGCGCCGGGCGTCGATGTGCATACGTTGTCGATGCAGGCCAGTCCAGACTCGCAGTCGGTCCGCGCCGTACAGGACTCGCCCGGCTGTCCGCGGGTGACGATCGGCGCAGAGGTCCCGGCGTCGGTGCCCGATGGAAACCCGCCGCCCGTTGTCTGGCAGACCCGGTCGATACAGACCAGCCCCGGGTCGCAGTCCGACGTCGCGTTGCACGATTCGCCCTGCGCCCCTGTTCTTACCGCTTCCTCGGTCGGGGAGGTCTCGTCGTTACACGCGACAAGGAGAGCGGCAACGGCAATAGATAATACGAATAAATTTGATAGGCCGGAAGCTCTGGACACTGTTTATTCCTCATCAAGCAAGTGCCGAAGGAAGTTCGAACCGGGAACCTCGCCTGGTTGCGACGAGGTCGGGCGGTATCTCATTCAGAAAAACAGGTCGGGACGGTCCACTCGGGCATCCGTCCGAACAGCGGAGAAACAGGCGAAAACCCCTCCGGTTAAATTTTCGAGCAACCTGTTGTCCCCGCCTCGAAATTGGCACAGGGAACGATGAAAGTCCAACCGCGAAGTGTTAAGCTTTTCGGCGGAAAGGGCCGAGAGTCGGGCCTTTTCGAGGAGGCGACGGCGGTACGTCCGATATGGCCTGAACCGGCTATTCGGCTCTGTTCAGGAGGGGAGCGATGGAATTGGCAGGCAGGATATGGCCGTTGCTCGCGGTCGCGGTCCTCGGATGCGCCGAAGACCGGCGTGACGGTGGTCTGGTGCGGGACGGCGGCGGCGCCGGTTATCAAGGGCCTTTCGCTGGGTCATCGGGCTTTTCAGGCGCGAGCGGCGCTGGCGGCGCGAGCGGCGGCGTCGCGGCCGGTCAAGGGGGCGAAGCGGGTATTTCCGCCGGCGACGGGGGGGCGAGCGGACAGGGCGGCGCGGGCGGATCGTCGCCTGACGGTGGAGTCGAAAGGACGTGTCGCATCGATTTTGACTGCCAGGACCCCGAGCTTATATGCGTCGACAACAAGTGCGTTGGCGTTTCGGCCAATGGTGGAACCGGCGCTCCGGACAGCGGTGCCGCCGGCGGAGGCGGCACAGCCGGCGGAAGCGGCATGGACGGCGGAGCGGGCATGGACGGCGGAAGTGGCATGGACGGCGGAGGCGGCACAGCCGGCGGAAGCGGCACAGCCGGCGGAAGCGGCACAGCCGGCGGAAGCGGCACGGACGGCGGAGCCGGCATGGACGGCGGAGCGGGCATGGACGGCGGAAGCGGCACCGACGGCGGAGGCGGCGCCGGGGGAGGCGTTGCGCCGGACGACAGCTGTACCGAAGAAGCCTATGGCGGTCATACCTACTGGTTCTGTACGGCCAACTTCGACTGGGATGAGGCGCACACCGCGTGCCAGGCAGTGGGAGGAGACCTGACCGTTGTCGGCGATGCGTCCGAACAGACCTTTCTGGTGGATAACGCGCCGGAAACCAATGACTGGTTGATCGGTCTCAACAAGAAGAACGCCTCGGGCTCCAACCCGGGAGGAGAATGGGAATGGGTGGACGGGAGCCTGGCGTCGGGAGGGTACGACAACTGGGACAGCGGCGAGCCCGACACCTTCAACGATTGTGCGATCATGAACTCCGACGGCAACTGGCGCGATTTCTCCTGCAGCAACAACGAGAACTGGATCTGCGAGGTACCCTGATCGCGCGCGGTTCAGTCGGCCCTCCCGCGACTGCGTTTCTAACGGCATTTCCCGGCGTTCCGGCCGTACCGCGACTATTGCGTCACCGACGTGCAGGCGGTCCTGGGCCAGCGCGGGCCGGGTGATGTACTTCAAGATTCGCTCGAGCCGTTGACGGTCGCGACCATCGATGCAAGTCGCCGCGTGTACGCTGACCCCGCCGTCCCGGCCCGTCCGGTCGCCTTCTGATCCTTCTATCCTGAGCAAGGATCCCCGCGGCCGGGTAGAATTCCGAGCTCGTCCCGCTGCCCGTCGTCCCTCCACCCTCCATGCCGGGCCGGGTCGTCGCCGAAGCTGACGAATCGTCCTTGACACTTATTACTGTTACAGTTTATTAAGTACCAGTCGTCCCCGTCATCCCGGGGAAGAACTCGGGCAAAGCGAGGGTACAGTGGTTTTATCCAATAATTACAGGAATAAAGACGGTTTCGACTACGACTACCTCATCATCGGCTCCGGGTTCGGCGGCAGCGTCTCCGCCCTGCGCCTGACCGAAAAGGGGTACCGGGTGGCGGTACTAGAGGCGGGCAAGCGCTTCGGCCCCGACGATTTCCCCAGGACCAACTGGAATCTCAGGCGGTTCATCTGGATGCCCGCGTTTCGCTGGCACGGCATCCTGCGCATCGAGATCTTCTCCAACCTCGCGGTGCTGGCCGGCGCCGGCGTGGGCGGGGGCTCCCTGGTCTACGCCAATACCCTGCTCGAGCCGCCGGACGCCTTCTACCGCGACGGCCAGTGGTCCGGCATGGGCGACTGGAAAGCCACGCTGGCTCCCTGCTACCGGACGGCGAAGAAGATGCTCGGGGTAACGCCCTGCCCGCAGCAGACATCTGCCGACGAGGCGCTTCAGGACGTAGCCGAGGAGATGGGCCGGGGGGACACCTATCGCGTGCAGGAGGTGGGCGTCTACTTCGGCGAGCCGGAAAAGACCGTTCCCGATCCCTACTTCGACGGCAAGGGGCCGGACCGAACCGGATGCCGGCTCTGCGGCGGCTGCATGATCGGATGTCGCCACGACGCCAAGAATACGCTGGACAAGAACTACCTGTATCTGGCGGAACAGGCGGGCGCCGAGGTCTTCCCGGAAACCAAGGCCACGATGATCCGCACGCTGGACGAGGAGGGCGACGGCGGAGATGGCGGCGGCGATACCCGCGGCGGCGTCCGGGGATACGAGGTACAGACCGTCCGCTCCACCGCGCGCTTCGACTTCAGGGGTCGCACGGCCAGGCGTTTCCGGGCTCGCGGCGTGGTGCTCGCCGCCGGGGTGCTCGGCACCGTGGAGCTGCTGCTCAGATGCAAGGAGCGGGGGACGCTGCCCCGCCTCTCGCCCATGCTGGGCCGGCGGGTGCGTACCAACAGCGAATCGCTCACCGCCGCGGTCGCCGGGAACCACGAGGTCGACTACTCCAAGGGGGTGGCCATCACCTCTAGCATCTATCCGGACGAGCATACCCATATCGAAGGCGTGCGCTTCCCGGCCGGATCGGATGTCATGTACCTGATCGGCACCCACCTGGTTTCCGGCAAAAAACCGCTCCGACGCATCGCCAACTGGCTCTGGTACGTGATCCGGCACCCCTGGGTGCATCTGCTCTCCCTCTGGCCGTTGGGCTGGGCCACGCGCACTATCATCCTGCTGACCATGCAGACGGTGGACAACAGTATTCGCTTCTATCGCAAAAAGCGCTGGCTACCCTTTCTGCGCCCGAAGCTGGAGGTCCGTCCCGAGCCGGGCCGGGAACCGGCGCCGGTCAACATCGAGGTGGCGCACGAGGTGAGCCGCAGGCTGGCGAAGCGAATCGACGGCCACACCAGGGGCTCGGTCGGCGAGATGATGTTCAACCTGGGATCGACCGCGCACATCCTGGGCGGCTGCGCGATCGGCCCGGATCCCGAGCACGGCGTGATCGACGGACAGCATCGCGTATTCGGCTACGATAATATACTCGTGGTAGACGGATCCGCCATACCCGCCAACCTGGGCGTCAACCCCAGCCTGACCATCACCGCGCTCGCCGAACACGCGATGAGCGGGGTGCCTGCCAGAGACGACAGCCGACCAGCGAAGGAGAATCCGCAGGGCTGATCGAGTCTAGTGTCCCGGTTCAGAAATTCGTGGTCAGGACCGGCGCGTTATTCTCGTGGGGATCAAGGCGCCGAACCGCAGGAATACTGGGAGTATTCCGAGGTTCGGCAACGCCGAGCCCCGCGAGAAGAGCCGGCGAGGCTGACCACGAATTTCTTATCCGGGACACTAGGCGACCGCCCCCTTCACGCGGGAGTCGTGGGGTTCCCCGGGGGACGACGGCCGCCGGCACGGCAGCCGCCTGCTCGCCCGGCTTCAGAAGCCCGGAGATGGAGAGCGTGCGCAGCTCGTCCAGTCCGGGCTTGAGCGCGATCAAGCCGATGAAGGCGTGGGTCATGATGCGGCCGAAGGGCATGAACAGAGTGAGCGCCGCGATGCTCTCCGGGGTTCCGTGGGCCCCGAAGAAGATCATCCAGGACATGGTGGTGGTGCCGAACCCGGAAAAGCTGACGGGCAGGTCCGCCACGAACATGGCGGAAATGGCGAGCACGACGTACTCGAAAAACGGGATGTTCACCTCAAAAGCGAGGCTGAGCAGGTAGGGGCTGAAGAGAAACATGATGTAGCTGGGCACGGTAATGGCCAGCGTCCCCAGCCAATGGCTGTGCTCGGCGCTACGGGCGACCGTCCAGAAATCGTTCGCTCTCTCCTCGCCCAGCAGAAGACGGGTGAAGAGGAAGAAGAACCTGGTAACCCCGATGAGCCGGCGGCTGCGGTGAAGGCAGAACCAGGCCTCGATGAACCAGTAGATCCCGAAAAAATGGATCGCCCACCATAGGTAGATCCAGAGCCAACCGTAGACATACCCGTCGAGCTCGAATTTACCGACCACTTCGTACAGCCCGTGGTAGTGCCAGGCCAGGGTGAGCGGCACCAAGAGGAAGGCCATCATCCCTAGCGATATCAAATTGAAGAAAAGGACCATTCCCAGCAGCGTGAACCAACCGATCCGGCCCTTCTGCTTCTGATAGACCAGGTTGACCCCGCGCTAACTGCCGGATTGATGAAGTCCAGCACGTGGACCGATCCGTGCACCCAGAAGTACTTCCAGTAGGGGAAGGGCCCGTGGAACCATTTGAAATAACGCTCGGTGAGCAACGTGCTCAGGAACCACCAGGTAATATGGGGCAGGGCCATCGCGGGCAGGGCCAACCAGAGATCAGCGCGCACGCCGGCCGCCCAGACCTCCGCCCACCTGAGCTCGCTGAAGTTGTAGAAGATGATGCCCGCGCTGATCAGGATGGGTAACGCCGTGCGATCCCAGGCCGAAACCCGCCAGAGCTCGCGCGGCGTCCCGTTTACCGCGCGTAAAAGGTCGCTCAGCCGGCGAACCAGCCGATCGCGTACCGTTGCACGAAAATCCATCCAGAACGATAGACATGATAACTGGTTTCGTTGCATCAAAGTGTATGCGCCCGAAGGGCCTGCGCGCCGACCAGCCGCGCCCGGCCCGACTCGGTGAGAGCGACCGCGGAAAGGTCGTAGGTTCCGCCTTGCGGGATGTATAGCGAGTCGGGACACTGCTTCACACCGGTGCCGTCCACCGCGAGCACCAGTTGCCTGGTACCCACGATCCAGCCCACGCCGTCGGGTCCCACGGCCACCGACTGCAGAACGCTTTCGTAGTCCGTCGGAACCACCGACCAATCGCCGTCGATCAACCGCAACACGACGGATGATTGAACGTCTCCCTCCATCGAGACGCTGCCGCCCACGGCCCAGCCGTTGCTCTCGTCCATCAGCGATATATCCCACAGCGGCATATCGGTCGGGCTTTCCGCCTCCTCCCAGGTCCCGTTGTCGAAGCGCATGATGATGCTGGTCTTGTCCAGCGGGTCTCCGCCCACCGCCCAGCCGCTGCTCTCCGATAGCATCTCGATGGCGAACAGCGCGTCGGCGGGAACGGTTTCGTGCACGACCCAGTTTCCGTCCGAGTATTGCAGGATCTCGCCGTTGCCCAGGGCGTATCCGCCCACCGCCCAGGCCTCGCTCGTGCTCACCATGGCCACGTCATACAGGTCCGTATCGGTGGGGCTGGTTTCGACGTCCCAGCAGGGTATGTAGATCGGATGCAGAGGATCCAGGACGTTAAAAGAGTCGCACGATTCCACGCGCAATATCAGGCCGTCCTGCCCCACGGCCCAACCGTTCTGGGTACTCAGCGCATCCACGCCGTAGACATCGAGGCCGGTTGCTTCGTTCGAGGAGTGCCATTCGCCGCCCTCGAGCCACAGCATTCTGGCAGAGTGTCCCACGGCCACCGCCTCGTCCTCGCCCACCAGCGCGATATCGGTCAGCGGTAAGGATGCGTGACCCTGCCCTCCGACGCAGCTGTACCCCTGCTCGTCGAATCGCTTGATCGAGTCGCTCCTGAGCCCAACGGCCCACCCCTCGGTCCCGAAGGCTTGCATATCCATGATACCTGTCGGGAAATTGTAGCAGCCCTCGCCTCCCCCGTTTTCGCTCCAGTCTCCGTCCTGCAGCTTGATGAAGGTCGTTCCGGCCGCGTATCCATTGTCGATGTCCGCCAAAGAGATGGCGCGAAACGACTCGTTGAGGCCGATCGGAACCAGCCCTTCCTCCCATACGCCGTCTTTCAGGCGATAGACGCTCCCGTTGCTGCCCACCGCCCAGCCGTTGTCGCGATCCACGAGATCGAGCGCATAGGCGCCTTCCGGGTTCCCGAATAGCGCAAGGTCGTTCGGGTACTCGCTCCACTGTCCGTCTCTCAGCTGCGCAGCCCGGTATTCGGCTACGGCCCAGCCGTTGTCCCTGTCCACCAGGTCTACGTCGTGGACCGTTTTACCGGTCGCTAGCGGATCATCCGGGTCGGGAAGGACGAAGTCGGATATCGACCAGATGCCGTCTCTCAATTCGACGAAGATGCCGCCCTCGCCCACCGCCCAGCCGTTCTGGTCGTCGGCCAGATCGAGCGCCAGCAACGGATGGTCCAGCACTGGCGCCTCGTCCACCACCTCCCAGTTCCCCGACTCCAACCTGAGTATCTCCACGCCCACCGCCCAGCCCGTGTCCGGACCGCTCAGCTCGACATCGTTTACCGCGTTGGTGGTGGGGCGACTGGCTTCCGCCCATTCGCCGTCCCTCAATCTGTAGAATGTTCCGGTGTCCCCCGCCGCCCATCCGTTGTTGATGTCCGAAAGACCCAAGCCTCTGAGAAACCCTTCCGTCGATAGGGAAAACGCCAGGTCCAGGAAAAACGCATCGCAACGCAAGGGGCCGCAGGCCCGGTCGCAGTCACAGCCGGTCTGGCATCCGGGAGCGGTGTCGCATTCGCAGCACGCACCACCCGACTCGCAAGCGTCCGCGCCGCCGTCGCCCGCTCCGCCCCCGTCCGGGTAGCCCCCGCCCCCGTCCGGGTAGCCCCCGCCCTCGCCGCTCGCTCCGCCAGCGCCCGCGTTGACACTCGCGTCGCCCGGGACGCTCGCGTCACGGGCCGGGTCCCTACCGCCTCCGCCGCCGGCTCCCGAAGCCCCGGACCCGCCCGGTCCGCCGTCAACCGGGGTTGTTGTACCGGTATCGTCGTCTCCGCCACAGCCGGGTACTCCCGCGGCTATCGATAGCGCCAGGATCAATATACCGAAACGGTTCACCGTCGCCTCCCCTCTGCCGTGGTTCCAGTTATCAGTAGAGTATCTGGCCCGGCGGCGTTCGTCACGCCGCTTTCGACGTCGACCGTCGAAAGGGCGGAAAGCACATCAGTGCACGAAGCTGCACGCTTTCAGACGCGATACGGGTCGCGGCATCGCGCGATTCTGGTCCGCCGCCTGAACTACGATCTGGTGGTGACCCCGTATTGTACCAAAACTCGATCGGCGAAAAGGCGAGCGAATACCTACGACTCCGCCGCGTTTGCCACGTCCTGTCCGGTGGCGATGAAGATCGCCGCAATGGCATTGACCGAATGTGAGCCGTTGTTGTTCGACCCTGCGGCGAACGCGCCCAGAGCGCTCCGGTTCTTCAACTCATACAGTTCTTTTACCGAGCAACGCATAATCTCCCGTAGATGACGATCCACTACCGTCGCTTCGGCCACCACCCGTTTGCCGCGAGTCAGGAGCGTGTTGACGAAGGAGGTCTTCTTGTCGGTACACATGTTACCGCTCTGGATCGTTTCCACGCCGGAATAAACCTCATTTATCCAACTCGCGGCCGTCCGCGTGGCCTTGGTCACCATGTTTTGCCCGGCCGCATCTCCGTGGACTCGCTCCCTTTCCCAGCCGAAATTCGCCCTTGACCGTACATTCTATAGAAGCGCGGGATACGGGCGGGCGCCGCCGCGTTCTCCGCCTCACCCGTCGCCATCGCGCTTCGGACCCCTGTTCGACCGCGCCCTCTGACTTCGAAAAAGGACCGATCCCGCTCTTTGCGGATGCGCTCGCCCTCCTGCCTTCTCCGGGGCATCAGCCATTTCGTTTCCGCCTACCCCATAACCAAGAGCGGGCACTAGGCCAATCTGCAGAATATATCCGGCAAGGCCGGGTAAGCGGACCGTTCGCGGGGCCGGGCTGCAGCCCCTTGTTTCGCGCGCGGTATCGAGGTCGGATTCGGATAGTCGATCCGTAGATCACGTACCATGTGCGGCATTCGAATACACGAGCTGACCGGCTACGGTTTTGGTATCGTTTTTGCAATTATCATCGAAAGGAAACGGAAAACGTCGGAATTACGGGGTGAGGTTGTGCCGAAGTGTGCCGGTGTCAGGGTCTATTCGCAATTTTTGCGGGCCGCATTGTTCTCAGGCTCGTTCCTGGTGGCGGCCCTCTCGAGCGGCTGCGCATCCACCCGACGTGCGGGAGAAGATGGGGGTGGCGGCATCGACGCGGCCGATGCCTCCGGCTCGGGCGGTCTTTTCGCCGAAGGCGCGGCGGGCGTTTCTTCCGCGGATGGCGGCTCGGCTGATACTTCCGTGGATAGCGGTTCGGTTGATCCTTCGTCGGATGGCGGTCGGGGCGCTTTCCCGGGCTTTGAACACCGGGCCGGCACCGATGGAAGCGTACCCGAGGACGCTTCCGCCCCCGGCGATTCGGGCAATGGTAGAGAGGAGTATCTCGGCTGTTCCTCGGACGGCGCAATCTCGCGCATCTTCCTCTATCGCATCGATCGTTCGAGCTCGATCTGCACCGTGGTTAGGATCGAGCAGAACTTCGGAATCCCGGACGACCCCGGTCCCAACTGCGAGCCGCTCGCTCTGGTCGGCGAGCCGCCCCAGTGGTGTCTGGCGAGCGCGAGCGCTAGCAGGGACGTCGCCGCCTGCGAGCAGTGGGGGGTTCCGGGCGACGCGGTAGAGGCGATCGCGGTCACCGGAGCCTTTAGCGTGGATACCTCCGGGGTGGACATCGACGTAGAGCTCGGATTTCCCGGCGGGGGCGCTCTGCCCGAAACCGTACGTTTCCAGGCGGCGAACTGCGAGGTGAGTTGCGCGGCCGATGACTGCCGTGCCGCGGCCACCTGCACGGATCTGGCCTACATGGATTTCGGCAACTTCTTTCCCCAGAGCGCCATGTGTCCGATCGATCCAGCCCAACCGGCCTGCGCATCGGAAGACGTCGGGGCACGGGTCGCCCGCAGCGACGATTGTCTGGTGCAGTCATGTACGGCCATCGGCATGTCTCCCTGGTCGCACGACTTCAGCTCGGAACTGGTGCTCCTGCCGGACCCCTTCGATGGCTGCGAGTGGCCGCTGGTCGTGGACTCGGTGCTCGACTGCGGTGATCGCGTCGAGATCGCTTATTCGGTCATCGAGCCCTGCGAAAGCTGCGATGCGCCCCATCCCGTTTGGAACATCCTCCATCTTCCCAACGATCCTAAGCCGGTGCACGCAACGGCAACGCTGCGGCAAGAGGGCAACTGTTCTTTCTAGACCCAAAACAATAGAGTCTTTGGGCGATTCGTCCCTTCTGATGACAAACAGCGTTGTATGGAACAACATCGCCGGATCAGGCTATCCGAATATAAGCGTTTCTTCTGGCACTCCAGATGTCACGATCACCTACTGCAATATCGAAGGCGGCTTTCCAGGAGGTGGGAATATAGGAGAGGATCCGGTGGCCCACGATCCTAAATTCGTATCCGCTAATGATCTGCGGCTAACCTGCGTGGACCCGGCAACCGATTGCTCTCCCTGTATTGATAAAGGCAACGACGAAACCGCGCCTCAAGAGGATAGGGACGGCGATGCCCGATGGGATCATCCGCAAATCGATAACTGCGGCGACGTCGATGCCGGTACGGCCGACAGCGGGGTGGCGCCGGAGTGTGGCTGGTTTTCCGATATGGGCGCGTATGAGTACAGGGAGAGTTAGACGCACGCTTGGGAGAGTTCATAGGTAGGATCTTAAGGAAAAAGGCAAAGAATTACGATCGGTTTGACATGCGGTTTCAGGTTTACTCTTCCGATACCCGCCTTCGCGAATTCACGATCGTTATTTATGCAATGGCTTCTACAAAGGTCGAGGAACAACTCAAGACCGTTCTGGGAGAAACAGCCCTGGAAGGCCTCGGAAAAGCGAGCGGTTTCATACGATGCCGAAGGACAATTACTACCGCGATGTTCGTCGGCAGTTTACTCAAATCGCTCGGGACTCGGAAGGTCGAGACGATTGCCGACCTGCACCGGGACTTCAACAGTGATAACGGCATCTTCGTTAACTATAAACCCTACTTTGAAAAACTCTATTTTCCGGGCGTTTCGGAGTTGATGCGTATTCTGTTCGAGAGGATGATGACCGAGATGTCCCTCAGGATACTGAGCCCGTTGAGAGAAGGACCTTTCCGCATTTTTGCGGACATCGCGATTCACGACGGTTCTTCGTTTGCGCTTCATGACGATCTCCGAGAAGAGTTCCCGGGACGCTTCAAGACCATAAGCCCGGCAGCGGTGGAACTTCACGCCACGATGTCGCTCTTTCGCGACAACTTGACGGCCGTGACCATTACGGCCGATTCCGAATGCGAGCGCCATTTCACTGCGGACCCCAAAGACCTGTGACGAACGCTCTTCATGGGAGATCGAGGTTTCGACGACAGAATGGACGTCTGCTGGCGGAACTACTATGGCGAGCCGGACTGCTCCTTCAGGATGATACTGAAATACAATCGATCCGAGAAATCGTGGATGAGATTGATGACGAATCTGCCTCGGTGACTATTCTCCGCGAAGTCGGTTTTGAGCGCGTATCATCTTCGCTAGAAGATCGAATTGTACTTAAAGGAACTGAAGTCGTACGCTAACCTCCATCGCTTTTGTACGAGCAAGGCCAACATCGCGGAAGGTTTTTCTGGGCATCGCTTTGCGTGGCTTTCCTCAAGCGTTACTTCGCTCATCACGCGTGATCGCTTAACAGCCGGCCCAAACGGTTTCTGACGGCGATTTACGCG
>CAYVFC010000176.1:0-15357 GCA_964450715.1 uncultured Sandaracinaceae bacterium
TGCGCTCCGCCGACGCGCCCGGTCTCGTATCGTTTATTTTGCGGTGCCTCGTAAGTGATCGAAATCATTCAGAATCGGATCTCAAGCGCGGTAAACTCGGGCTACGAATTGTCGATACCTTTCGAGAAGTCGATCTTGTCGACCCACTTCGGATAGTCGATGAGCGGATTGCGGTTGCCCTGAACCTCGAAGATGGCCTCGTTTCTGTGCCGCTCGTAGGTGTCGGGCTTCGCTTGTTTGGCCCAGCGCTTGAGCATCTCGATTTCTTGCGGGCCGTATATCGCCTTTTTTACCCACCCCGGGTGGGCGATCAGAAAGTACAGGGTAGCCCGAGCCACGATGGGCCGGTTATTGGCCGGCATGAAGGCATCGCCGTGGCGCCTTCCCGCCGGGGCAATGTACGGGGGCAGGTCCGGCGGGCCCTCTACTCCCTGACCGGTGAGATCTCGATAGGGCCGGTTGCTGCGATAGAGGTTTGCCTGGCCGTCGGAGGCAAAGATGTGGTGCAGGTCGGCGACGCCGGCCGTCCGCTTGTCGAACCACGACTGGCAGACCACGTGCTCGCATTCGAGGAAATCGCTGTTGCGATAGCGCCGGGGTAGCAGCTCCCTGAATCCCATGCTCCTGAGCAGGTCGTTCAGCATCAGCTGCTCGGGCGAGATCAGGGCGCCCGTGTATATGCACTTCAGCATCCGGTTCGGCTGCAGGTCGACATAGGTGTAGAGATGCGCGCGCGCGCGGTCGTAGGCGTTGCTCTCCAGGTTCATCGTCCGCTCGAGCCCCTCCAGCTCTGTCGGATATTCGCTGACGACGTCGAAGGTATCGCCGAGCAAGGCGCTGAGCCGTTCAAAGGCCCCATCGGGCCCCAGATTTTCCATCTCCCCATCGAGGTTCTGGTAGTACCTCTCCTTGCGTATTTTGACCTCGTTATCCGAGGGAAAGTAAGAATCCTCCCTGCGCGCCTGCAGGTGAGCGAGGGCGCGCGCCGCGCTCCGGTCGGAATCCATCTCGTCGCTGTAGATCTCGTACCTGTTGTCCCTCGGTGAGTCGTACAGCGTACCCGGTCCACCACCACCACCACCACCACCGTCGCCGCCGCTCGCGGTGACGATCGGCCTGCCGCCCGCGCCGCCCACGTTGATGATGATACTCACCGGCGACGACGCTCCGGCCGGGGCAAACGTCTCGGACGGCGCCTCGGCGCGAGCAACCTCGGGCGGGCGGCGGTCGAGCACGTCCACCAGCAGGCTCCTGCCTTTTTGCGGTATCCCGCTTCGCTTGTTCCGCAACCACTCCAGGATCCTGTCGACGCGAATCCCCTCGTTGATATTGAGCGTCTTGCTCCCGGCACCCGGAGCGCCCGCGCCCAGGATCCGCCTGTAGATCTGGATCTCCTCCTGATCGGTGACCTCGGTATACCCGTGGTGAACGGCGATGACCTCCCACTCGTCATTGAATACGGGGGAGCCGCTCGAGCCGTGTTCCGTATCCGTCAGGTAGTGCACGTATCTGTTCTCGGAATGGACCAGGAAGTTCTGCCGCAGAGAGACCCTCTTGGGTTGCCCCTCGGGGTGATGAATGATGTTGACCCGCTCGAAATCGCGATAGGTGCCATCGTCGTCCAGAAGCGTTGTCCAGCCGAAGGCCTGCACCTTTTCCTGGCGTTGATTGAGCGGTTCCACCGCCACCACGGTCACGTCCAGCTCTTCCCTGTCGCTGGTCAGGAAGAGCTCGTTCGGCGCGAAGCGGAATTCGATCGGTGCCACGATTCCCCCTTCGTCCGAGGTCGCGTAGCCGAACTGAACCAGGTTTTCCCTGGCCGCGTTTTCGTCCGGTAAGACGTGGTTGTTGGTGACCATGACCCTGGGCGAGACCATAAAACCGGTACCGTTAGCCCCGCGTCCTCTCTCGAACACGATACGACCGACACAGCTGGCTACCCGCGATCCCTGGTGCACGAACCGGATCGGCATGATCTCGCTCGTGCCGACCATGGCCTCGTGCACCCGCCGCCGCGTCTCCTGGATCTTCTCCTCGTCCTCCCGGGCTTTTTCCAGCTCGAAGCTCTTCTGAACCATCTGCGCCGCTTCGAAATACCCCTGCCGCGCCAGTCGAGGCGCGATCTGAGCTCGTACGCTTTCGATGTCGAGTAAATCCCCTTTCAAAAACTTTTCCGTATCCTCCAGCCGTTGCTTCTTCGTCTCGGCTACCCGAGCGCCGATCTCGTCTCTTACCTTTTGCACCACTTCCGGATTTATCATGGCTTCTTCCTTCCCTCTTCCCCGTCCGGCCCGCCGACTTCGTCGATGCCTAGCACTCGGTCGCGTTTTTTGTTGACAGCACCGGTCGCGCGCTGCGATTCGGGTTCGCAATTGCTAGAGCGCACCCCCTTCGGAAGAAAGCTTATACCTCGGGCAACACCCCGGCAGTCAAGCGCGGCGAGGAACGTTTTGCCGCGACCCGTTCCGCCGGGGTCGAAGGCCGCGCCGAAAAACGGAGCCGCCGACATCATCCCGGGGGGCTCGTGATCATACACAAGTTGCATTCCGCTAGCTGCGAGCGTGAAGGAGAAGGACAAATAAAGAGCTGAAATTTTGAGGTCGAGGGTAGAAGAACGGTCCGGTACTGATATACGATTCCGGTCACGGGAGGTGCGCCGGTGGCCGAGCTCAACTACGATCCGGGGGTCTGCGCGAGCTGCGCGACCGTCGACTGCCTGAGGCAGTGCCAGTACCTCGATTTCACCGAAGGGGAGGCGGAGCGGGAACGGGACCTCTTGCTCCGCGGGGAGAGGGCCGCGGTGCTGGAGCGGTGCGCTACCTGCTACGCTTGCGAGGAGTACTGTCCCCACGGCAACCACCCCTTCTACCGCATCGTGGATCTGCAGGAGAAGCACGGGATTCTGCCCGCCCCCCGGCCCGTCACCGAGCAGCAGATCCGGATGATGGCGCCACGCGGGAGGCTGGGGCCGGCGGAGCTGACCCGGCCGGTGGTGAACCTGTGCGCCTTCAACGCTCTGGCCGGATCTATCCAGGGCAAGCTCTACCAGGGGGCGAGCACCATCGGCGGCAACGATATCTTCTGCAACATCATGTGGCTGCACTTCGGCAGAAGCTCGGTGATCCGCCAGCGCTTGCCGCTGGTGATCGAGAACATCTGGAAGCACTACCTGGAGCCGAACGGCATCGACGAGCTGGTGTGCTTTCACGACGAGTGTTATGGGACCTATACCCAGCTGGCTCCGGCCTACGGCATCGAGGTGCCCTTCAAGCCCGTGCACCTCTTCGAGTACCTGCACGGGCGCCTGCTTGAGCTGAGTGCGGAGATACACCCATTGAACCAGAAGATCGCCTACCAGCGCCCCTGCTCTTCGCGGCTGGTGCCGGAGACCGAGCTCTGGCTGGATAGAATCTTCGAGCTGATCGGCGTGCAGCGCGTGGAGCGGAAGTATGACCGCGAGAACGCCCTCTGCTGCGCCACCGCCATCCGGGCGCTGCAGCGGGACCCGGTGGCGGACGACCTGCAGGAGCGAAACCTCGACGACATGGTCGCCGCGGGCGCCGAGTACTGCGTCTTCAACTGCCCGGCCTGCTTCTTCTCGCTGACGGAGATGGTGGCCGAGCGGGGGCTCTTTCCCATCTTCCTGAGCGACCTCTGTCGCAAGGCGCTGGGTGAGGGGTAGGGCGATCATGGTAGACGAAAAGAACATCGAGGCGGTGCGGCAGCGGCTTCAGGAGATCGTGGGCGAGCGATACGTCTCCGACTGCGCCGAGGAGCGGTTCATCTACTCGCGCGACATGGGCACCATGGAGCCGAGCGCGCCGGATTTGGTGGTGATGCCGGGGTCGACCGAGGAGGTCAGCCGGGTGGTGGCGCTGGCGAGCCGTGAGAAGCTCCCGCTCTCGCCGATGGGCGGCGGGCTGACGCTCTCCGGCATCTGCCGGCCGCTGCGGGGCGGCATCGTGCTCGACATGAAGCGGATGAACCAGATTTTAGAGGTAAACGAGGTCAGCAGCTATGCCCTGGTCGAGGCCGGCGTCTCGCAGGGGATACTGCAGGCCTATCTCAAGAAGCACTACCCCGGGCTCAAGCACTCCATCCCCGACTCGCCGCCCATCGCCACCATCGGCGGCAACGTGCTCATCCACGGTTCGGGCCACCTCTCGGCCTCGGGCGGTTTTCACTCCGAGATGCTCAACGGCCTGGAGGCGGTGCTGCCCACCGGCGAGGTGGTCCGGGCGGGCTCCTGCGCGGCCAGCGATTACTGGTTCTCGCGCGCGCCGCTGCCCGACCTGGCGGGGCTGTTCGTGGGCTGGACCGGCACTACCGGGGTGGTGACCCGGCTCGCCATCAAGCTCTATCCCAAACGTTCGCTCGACGACGTTCGCGTCTTCGTCACCGAGGATCCGGCGCTCGCGCCCGACCTGATCCGTCGGCTGGGGCAGACCCAGGTGGCCGAGGACATTACCGTGGCCATGTCGCAGCGCCCGGAGTGGCTGCGCGGCTTCCAGATGTTCATAGTCAACTTCGGCGCCGACAGCAAGCGGGAGCTGCTGCTCAAGCGGGACCTGTTGACCGAATCGGTTAAAAAATACATCGATGATAAGGTGGGGGGCTTCATGCCGCTTCCAGGCATCATGAAGGGGCGATTTTTGGAGGCGCCCAACAAGTCGCTCTCGCTCTTCGCCGACTCGCGGCAGGGGGGAGGCTTCGAATACGTGGGCGCCATCATGCCGCTCGAGCTCTTTGCCGAGGCCTGTCGCGCCGGCGTGGAGATCGCAGAGCGCCACGGCCTGCCCTACACCATGGGGGCACGGGTCATCGGCCCGGGCCACTGCATGATGTTCTTCTACGCCTATCCCTTCAACCGGGCCGACCCGGCTGACGTGAAGAACGCCCAGCGGGCGCTGGAAGAGAGCAACGAAAGCGCGCTCGGGTTGGGCGGCATCCCCTGGAAGGCCGAGGCGCCCGCGCAGAAGCAGATCATCGAGCGGATGGAGCCCAACACCTTCGCGCTGATGAACCGGATCCGGGCCGCGCTCGATCCGAACGGCATCATGAATCCGGGCAACTGGGAGCGGGACTGATGGAGCACCGGGAGATCCTGCACCGCTGTTTCCGCTGCGGCTACTGCAAGCTGCCGGGCGGCTACCAGGACATCAACTGCCCTTCCTACCAGGCGGTTCGCTTCGAGACTTTTTCCCCGGGAGGGCGCATGTGGCTGCTCAGGGCCTTTCTGGACGGGGAGATCGCAGCCAGCGCCCGTCTCTCGGAGATCCTCTTCTCCTGCGCGGCCTGCGGCAACTGTACCGAGCACTGCGCCTTCCCCAAGTTCAAGGACCGCCTGCTGGAGGCTTTCACCGCGGGGCGCGGCGCGCTGATCGAGACGGGCTCGCTGCCGGCCGCGGTCAAGAAGGTGTTCGAGTCGGCGTACGGTTACGGCAACGCCTTCGGTTTTTCGAGGGAAGAACGCGCCAGGTGGGCCGAGGGGCTGGATCTCGAGCCTTTCGACGGACAGGAATACCTGCTGTATATCGGGTGCGAGGGCTCCTTTGACGAGCGCGGCCAGAAGATGGCGCGGGCGCTGGCCGGCCTGCTGCGCGCTTGGGGCGTATCTTTCGGCGTGCTGGGCCAGCGGGAGCAGGACGACGGCAACGAGATCCGGGCCATGGGGGAGTCGGCGTTGTTCGAGCACCTGGCGAAGCAGAACATCGAGGCGTTTCAGCAGGCCGGCGTTCGGAAGATCATCGCACTTTCGCCGCATGCCTACCACGCGTTCAAGAATGCCTACCCCTGGCTGGGCGGCGCCTTCCAGGTGCTGCACTACGGTCAGCTGTTGCAGCAGCTGGCGGCCGGGCGCGTCCTCGGCGCTTCCGTCCAGCCGCTGAAGGTGACCTTTCACGATCCCTGCTACCTGGGCCGGCACAACCGCGAGTACGAGGCCTGTAGGCAGCTGATCCGCGCGCTGCCCGGCATCGAGCTGGTCGAGATGGACCGGGTCAGGGCCGATGCGCTCTGCTGCGGCGGGGGAGGGGGCAACTTCTACACCGGGATGTTAGCGGGCGGCAGCGACAGCCCCTCGCGGGTCCGGGTACGGGAGGCCGCGCAAACCGGCGCGTCGCTGCTGGCGGTGGCCTGCCCCGTTTGCGGCAAGATGCTCGACGACGCGGTTCGCGCCGAGCAGATGGAAGAGAGGCTCCGGGTACTGGATCTGGCGGAGCTGGTCACCTCGCGGCTGTAGCCGCCGATGCGAGGCGCGCGGGAGCGGGGTGGCGATTTCCCCGTGCCTACCTTACAGTGCTGCGTAACCAGGAGGGTGCCATGGCAGAAGCGAAGATTTCCGATTCCCGCCAGAAGAGGCTCAAGAAACTGCTGAAGATGATGAACGAGCAGAACCAGCGCTTCATCCCCATCGCTCCGCCGCTGGTGGAGATGATGGACATGACGACCACCGACGAGGAGCTGGGCTATCTGCTGAAGATGGGCAAGGGCCTATACACCAGGGAGCAGGCGGCCGTCCTCGGCGGCATGCCCGCCGAGCGCTTCGATCCCTTGTTCGACACCATGCTGCGCAAGGGGCTTCTGCACGCCGAGATCGACCGCGCCGGCAAGCAAAAGTACCGCCTCAACGCCATCGCCGTGGGTTGGTACGAGGCCATGATGCATTACATGATGGGAAGGCCCGGGGAGCAGGAGTTCTCGCAGAAGTGGCACGAGTACTTCGCCTTCTTCAAGAAGCTGAACCGGTACAACGTCGAGCCCTTTCGCTCGCTGCAGAATGCGGTGGTGCGCCGCTTGCTCAAGCCGAGCCAGGACGCCGCCATCATGGACCCGGCCATCCTGGGGAAGAAGAAGACCAAGAGCATCCCCATCAACGCCGAGGTTTCGGCCTCCGATACGCGCGCCTATCCCACCTTCTACGTCAACCAGCTGGTCGAGGAGTACGGCGATCAAGACGCCATCGCCGTCTTTCCCTGCGTCTGCCGGCACGGAAGCGAGCTGTTAGGTTCCACTTGCATGGACAAGATGCCCCGGGACTCCTGCGTCGCTTTCGGGGAGATGGCCATGGCCTGGGTCGACTGGGGATACGGAAGGAAAATATCCAAGAGCGAGGCCCTGGACATCCTCAAGGAGGTGCGCGACCGCGGAGCGGTTCACTCGATCATCCACGAGCGCGACGACGAGCGGCTACCGGTGATGGCGATCTGCAACTGCTGCTGGGATTGCTGCGGCATCCTCAAGTCCTACAACATGGGGGCCATACCGCTGAAGTACAGAAGCCACTACCTGGCTCGTATTAAGGCCGATGCCGACTGCAAGGCCTGCGGGGTGTGCGAGCGTTTCTGTCCGACCACCGCCATCTCGGCCAGCAGCGGCAAGGCGAGCCTGAACAGCGACCTCTGCATCGGTTGCGGGCAGTGCGCCTTTCAGTGCAAGGACGACAACATCGAGCTGGTCCCGTTGGAGCGCGAGGTCTTCCTGCCCACGCTCACCCCCTCGCAGGCCCGGATCAAGGCCTGACCGTACTTTTCGTCTGGCGTCGGTGCGACCCCTTCCGTGTCATTTCGACCTTTCTGTCACTCCGACCTTTCTGTCACTCCGACCTTTCTGTCACTCCGACCTTTCTGTCACTCCGACCTTTCTGTCATTTCGACCGGAGGGAGAAATCTCTTGGACGACGGAGATCTCTCACTTCGTTCGAGATGACAGCCTGTTCGAGATGACAGCCTGATTTCGTTCGAGACCACTCGCGAATCAATATCCCTTCGAGCACGCGCTCGCGTTTGCCCCGCGGCCTGACATCCCTGTCATGGCCTGTGCCAGCCGCGGCCGACGCGGTCGGGGGCGGGGCTCGGCTTCGTTAGAAGAGGTTGAGCGAAGATCCCGAAAAACACTGGGGAAAACGTTCGGCACGGCTCTTGCGATAAAGGTGTTCAAACATCCCCCCTTACTTTCCATCAGCCGGGAGAACCCGCCATGACACCTAGAGCACACCAGTTAACCGGTCTTCTCACCCTGTCTCTGTTCACCGCGGCCGCGGGCTGCTACAGCCTGAGCGGGGGCGAGGACAAGCCTGACCCGGAGAGCCGGATCGGCCGCGCCGCCGGACATCTGAAACAGGCCGAGAGCTGCGAGGATCTGCTCGCCGAGATCCAGGCCGATGCCATAGCCAAGCTCGACGCGCAGGTCGAGGCGCTGAAGCGAGACGCGCGCGAGTTCAGCGAGAGCTTCGAAACGGACGGCGAACCGGGGGATCCGGGTGAACCGGAAATGGTCTACGACGCCGGCGTATCCATCGACCTCGGAGGGGCCGGCACCGGTGACCAGTGGTTTGCGCCCAGCGGCACCGCGGGCGAGGGCGGCTGGGACGGCGATCTCCGGCTGCAGTACCAGACGAGCGCGGGCAACGCTAATACAGGCGCCGGCCCCGAGGGGTACTCGCGGACCAACGTCCAGGTAGCGGAGGTGGACGAGGCCGATATCGTCAAGTTCGACGGCGATAATCTCTACCTGCTGCACGGCAGCGAGCTGTACGTGGTAGGCGCCTGGCCCCCTTCCGACCTGGCGCTCGGGCCGGGCGCGAGCATCGAGGGTGAGCCGGTCGAGATGTTCGTGAGCGAGGGGCGGGCCGCGATTTTCTCGCGCGTTTACGACAGCGGGGCGCTGGGTGTTGATCCGATGATCGGAGCGGCTGCAGAGAAATACGGCGAAGACGCCATGTACGGCGTGGACTATGGATACGGAGTGCAGATAACCAAGATCACCCTGGTGGACGTGGGGGGCGAAATGCCGGTGGTGGCGCGCGAGCTTTACCTGGAAGGCGACTACCGTTCGGCGCGGCTCTATGATTCGCTGGCGCGCGTGGTGGTCCAGGGCGGGTTCCGGGCGCCGGATCTCTACAACCCGGAGCTACAGTACCTCGATCCCTTTGGCCGCCCGGTCGCCCTGGAGTGGATCGAGGCGCAGATCGACGATTGGCGAGAGCGCACCGTCGAAGCCGTGCGGAGCACCGAGCTCTCCGACTGGCTGCCTGCGCAGAAGGAGCGAATCGACGGCGAGCTGGTGCAGGTCGAGCGCCGCTGCACCGACTACTACGCTCCGGCGCCCGGCACCACCGGCTACGGCCTGACCAGCGTGGTCGCTCTGAACATCGCCGAGGATCGCGCTCCGCTTTCCGGCGCCTCGGTGCTGGGACAGGTCTCCGAGGTCTACTCGAGCCGCCAGGCCCTCTTGCTCGCCCACCCCGAATGGTTCTATGACAGCCGCGGCTACGACGAGCAGGAGCGTACCAGCCTGCACAGCTTCTCGCTGGACGGGACGCGGACCGTCTATCAGGCGTCCGGCTATGTGCCCGGCCATATACTCGACCAGTTCTCAATGGACGTGGACGATGTCTCGGGCATCATCCGGCTGGCCACCACGGCCGAGTCCTGGGGCGATTCCTGGGAGATCACCAACCGCGTCTACACCCTGCAAGCCGAGGGCAATGACCTCGTGGTGGTGGGAGAGAGCGAGCCCTTGGGCCACGAGGGCGAGGAGATCTTCTCCGCCCGCTTTGTGGGAAGCCGCGGCTATCTGGTGACCTTCCGGCAGACCGATCCGCTGATCGTCGTCGACCTGTCCGATCCCGCGACCCCCATCGTGCTGGGCGAGGTGGAGATCCCGGGCTTCAGCGACTACATGCATCCCCTGGACGAGGGGCACCTGCTGACCATCGGCCGCAATGCGGACCAGTGGGGCAACGAGCTGGGCTTGATGCTACAGATATTCGACGTATCCAATCCTGCCCGGCCCCGGCGCACCCACCTGTACGAGTACGCGCCCGACGGGTACTCGGCGGCCAACCACGACCACAAGGCATTCACCTACTGGGCGGAGAAGCGCCTGCTGGCCTTCCCTTATGTCGACTATGCCCGAGATGCGCGCAGCACCCTGGAGGTCTTTCGGGTCTCGATCGACACGGGCTTCGAGCCCCTGGGAGCGGTGGACCACACCGAGCTGATGCTGCAGAACGGCTGCCTGGTCCAGGATCCTTGGGACGATTACGTCTACTACGAGTGCCCTCAGGCCGAGGTGCGCCGCGGCGTGTTCGCGGACGACTACGTCTACACCATCAGCTTTGGCGGGGTCTCGGTTCACGCGCTCGACGATCTCCGGAACGCGGTGGCCGAGGTCATGCTACCCCCGGTCTACGGCTACGGGTACTACCCTCCGCCCGCGGTCTGGAATCCGGCCATCGACGCGGGCATGCCCCTGCCCATCATGCCCTTCGACGCCGGTGTGGACGACGGCGGAGCCGGATGGACGGACGGCTGGAAGGATGCCGGCTGGGACAGCGGTAGCGACTGGCCCGTCGATGCGGGCGTGGATAGCGGCAACGACGTGCCGCTCGATGCCGGGGTGGACGCCTCGGCACTATGAGAGTCGGGCGGGGGAAGGGATCCGAGCACGCTTTCCGCCGTCCTTAATGCCTTGAGCGAGGGGCCGCGGAGGCTTGGCGAGATCGCCAGCGCGACCCGATCGTCCAGCGCCTCGACCGTCCGCTACATCGAACGACTTCACGACGCGGTGCTGCGCGGGGAAGACGGCAGCTACCGGATCGCCGATCCCGTTTTCGCCCTGTGGCTCAGCTGGAAGAAACCCGGCGGTACCGTGGTTCCCACCAGCGTCATCGGAGACGAGGCCGAGCTGTCCGTGGCCCGCGCCCTGGCGGAGATGGGCTTCGAGCTCGTCTACCAGTCCCGCGCCTCGCGCGGCGCCTTCGATCTGCTGGCTTTACGGTCGGGTATCGAGCTCGGTATCCAGGTCAAGCGATCGCGATTGCCGCTCCGGTTCAAGAAAGGCGAGTGGCATCGCAGGCAAGCCGACGCCGAACGCTTCGGATTTCGTTTCGTGGTGGCCGCGGTCGATGCCTCCTCCGATTCCGTATCCTTCCTCGATCCGCAGCGCGCGCGTATCTCCCGCTCGATCGCGCTCGACGACGCCGCGATCATCGAAAACCTGCTCTGTTGGCTCTGACCGCAATTCCCGCCGCCGCCCGGCCCGACGTCATCCCGTAAGCCCGGGGGCCAGCACGGCGTGATGCGCTCGAGCCGTGCTAACTTCGTGAAGGGACAGGCGCGTTTTCTAGCGAAGATATGTGGTATCGTCACCAGAAAGCGAGGTTTTCTGGATGGATAGAACGCCAAATGGAAAATATCGGCTGACGGCCGCTGCCGTTGTTGTCGCATTGGTCTGCGGTTGTTCCGGCGGGGACGGGGACGCGGAATCGCTATCCGGAGTGCCTGATGGCTTCCGCGACTTATGCGCGGAAGCTGACATCGACTGCCAGGGCGAATCGATCCCGCCCGACTTGGTGGGCATCTATACGGGCACGGGCGAGACCATCGCCGCTACCAGCGAATACTGGAGTGTGGGATCGACCGCGGACGTCACCATCGAAGTGCTTGACCAACACGTCAACGGGGGAATCGAGGGTCTCATCGATGTCAACTCGACGACCCTCGAGATCCGCGACGCGGTGATCCGGGGGACCGACAGGACATTCTCCATCTACGGTCGCTTGGATATCGGCTCCGAGGAATGCCTGGCTCGGGCGAAAGGCATCATCACCGGCACCGCCTCCGACGCGGCCGCGCCGACGCAGGTCACGGGTAAGCTCGCGGTGGAGTTCACCGAGGTCTTGGGGCCCGAGTGCACCGCCGAGGATCAAGCGGAAGCGGGCAGAGGGGCAACCTTCTCCTTCACGGTGCAGCGACACGACGGTCCCATCGCCAGGTGGAGCGAGTGCATCCTGCCCCAGTTCACGGACCAAGACGAAACTTGCGGCGACTACTGTACGCGCGAAGGTCACACCTGCTCCCTTGGCTGCGGAGACGACGCACCGCTGCGTACCGCCGGCGACTGCAACAGCAACGTCTGGGCCGGCCCCCTTGTACAGCAAGATTGCAGCACCGGCATCTGGGAATCAGGCAACCAAGCGGCCCGCTGCTGTTGTGAGTGACACGCGGACGCGACCGCCACGGCCCTAGCTGCGGCGGAGGGACGGGCCTCGCGCCTCATGATTCTACACATCTGATCCGTGGGTCCGTCGAATATTCCGAATACCCGCCCGGCTGCGCGGCCGCCTCGTCGACCTAGCGCTCAGGCCTTGGACAGCGCGGCGGCCAAAGCGCCCGAAAAAGCTCGGCGCCCAGCAGAGCCGGTGAGGATTGTGCTCACGTACATGACGAACCGGCCCGACGAACCGCCCCGAGGACGAAAGCCGGTTTTTCGGGATGGATTGGCCGCCATCGTTTCAGACACCGACTACCCCCCTGAACGGCTACCCCACGGCAGAGTTCTTGCGCCAAAAGCGAAGAAAATCGCGACTGAGGCGGCCCACGGCAGAGTTCTTGCGCCAAGAGCGAAGAAAATCGTGACTGAGGCGGCCCACGGCCACGTCGTTGCGCTAATAGCGCAAGAATTGAAGACAGGAGAGCCTCACGGCCCGGTTTCTTCGTCGACCAGAGGCAACAACAGGGTGGCGGCGGCCGATAACCGGGCAGGAGGAAAGCGGATGGATATGGAACGCGACGGCAAATGCTGGCACCTTACCTTTGCCTCGGACGGACGGTTGCCGCTGTTTGCCGAAGAGGCGCTTCGATTGCAGGCGCTGCATCGCCTGGCTGCTATCGCCGGCCGTGAAGCGGTGTTGTTCTCCATCGTGGACGACCACCTGCACGCTCTGCTCTCCGCCAGCCATAAGAGGATCGCCCGGCTCAAAGGATCGCTGTTTCGCGCTCTGAGACCGATAGCCAGCGCATCGCTCGAGCCGGCACGGGTCCGCTCCGTCCAAAGCCGCGCGCATCTGCAATGGTTGCTCCGCTACTTGCTGACCCAGTGCCAGCACCATGGTCTGCAGGAGCACGATGTCCTTCACAACGGCTGCTGCTTCCAGGAGCTGGTCGGCGCCCGCCTGCTCGACGGGCTCGACCTGCAGATACGCGTGCTGCTACCCCGGTTCCGCCTCAGGGACGCGTTCTTGGCCGTCGGCCTTCCTCCACGCCAGCTCTCCGCTGCCGAAGCTGCCTCGGTGCGCGCTGCGGGCAGCGCTCGTCTGGCAGCGGCCGCGGCCCACGCGGCGGCGGCCGATCCTTGCCTGCTGGGAAGTCACGCTACGGTCGTTCGCGCACGGCGCGCAGCCGCCCAACTCGGGCGTCAAGCCGGAATGTCGAGCGGCAGCCTCGCCGAGGTGCTCTATATCTCGTCGCGCTCGGTCCAGAACTACGCAGTCGCTTGCCCTCACGATGCCACGGTACGGGCGGTTCGCACGCGGTTAGCCCTCGAGAATCTAGTGGCCGCGGCTAATGCCTCGATCAGTCGATTATAATCTTTTTACGGCGGTCTTCGACGCCGAATGGCTGCGTCGCTCCTCCTCGAAATAGCAACGCTATTCCTCGTCGTCCCTACTTGCCCTCGGCGCCGAATCCTCGCCGGTATCCGCCCAAAATCTGCTGGTCGAGGCAATGGTCGGACCGGGCCTGATAACAGTTGACCCGTAGGCGCTGGGGAGGAGCGACGCAGCAGATGGGGCCGCCACGCCCGCCGCGCAAACCGTAGGGGCGGGCCTCGCGCCCGCCCGGTCGCGCGATAGCGCTTCCTGGGGAGGGGGCAAGCCCCTTCCCTATGCGGCTCTGACCGCTCGGATCGATCACCGTGACCCGGGAAATGCCCTGCCGCGGGTCGCACAGAGGCTATGGGGCGGCTCGCCGGCATAGGGGAATGCCTATCCCGGTCAATTCGATATGTACAGGTATTCGCGGCCGGCGACCGCGAGCTCGTGCTACCGGACCGCATGGACTATACTCCGGACCGGTAACCGCACCGCCGGAAGACGGTGCCGAGCGATACCGCGCGAGGACGGACGGGGAAGCGATGAAAGAAGAGGCAAAGAAACTGGCGTTGAGAAACGGGGCGGCGGCCGTGGGAGTCTCCTCGACCGACAGGCTGGCCGGCGGTCCGGCGGGCAATGATGCGCGGTACGTTCTGCCCTCGGCGAAATCGATCCTATCCATCATGCTGCCATTCGACGGCGATATCATTCGCCGCTACCTCGGCAAGGAGGACCACGCGGGCTTTCAGAAGCACGAGACCGACGTGTATCGAAGGCTCTACGAGGTGGCCAAGTCCATCGAGATCTTCCTGGTCTCGGAAGGATTCGAAGCCGTAGCCTGTGAACCGAACCTCGACTACCGGTACAAGGATAGCGCGGCGTACAGGCGGACGCCCTACAAGGTGAGACAGGGGTATGTCGACTGGGTCCGATCGAAGAGCGGCGCGATCGGCACCGCATTGAGGCGAGCATCGGTCGGATTCACCTACGATAGGGAAGCCGGGGTTATCGATTGGGATCTCACGCCTGCTTTTTCGCACCGCGCCGGCGCGGTCGCCGCGGGATTGGCCGCCTACGGGTGGAGCGGCAACGTGCTGTCGCCCGAGTACGGAGCGCGCGTGCTGTTCAACACGGTGGTGACCAGCGCCGAGCTCGAGTCCGATCCCGTCCTGACCGAGAGCCCCTGCGACAGGTGTAAGTACTGCGCGCGCGTCTGTCAGGTGGGGATGATCGACCTCAAGGAGAAAGACCCGGTCGTCGTCAACGGCGTGACCTTCGACCGAGGGAAGAGAGGACACAACCTCAGATGCATCTTCGGTTGCGGCGGTATGACGGGGCAGGGCAAGTACAAGGGCTGGTCGACCTGGTCGCCGGGAAGGGTCGACCTTCCCGAGGCGGACGACGGCATGGTTGCCTTCTGGGACCGATTTTCCAAGCAAAACCTCTGGCAGCACAACTACTATTCGAAGGTACTGGCCGACCTGGTCTACCACAGCGAGTACGGATTCGTTCGTAAGCCCGGCGAGCGCTTCATGACCACCTGCGCCAACTGCCAGATCGTCTGCTGGCAGAGCCGGCAGGAGCGCAAGGAGAACTACGAGATCCTCACCAACGGCGGGGAGGTCGTCGAGGGCCCGGGATTCTCTTTCCAGTTGAGCGACCGGAACTGAGAAACCGGGGCTCAGAGATATGCGCTATGAACGCGAGACAATTTCATCCTCGATACCGGAGTCGCGAAGATGAGGTCCACGACGGTCCCGTTCGACGATTCCAGAGGGGCGGTGGCAAGGCGTTTCCTCTTCTTCTGCTCGACCGTCGTGACCGGTAGAACCCCCAATTTTTTCAACCGATAATGGAGAACGGCGTCCCCGGCGGGATACAACACAGTCAGGATCGGACACGCGGGCGAGGTCTGGATGAGCGTGGTGGCGGCCCGAGTCGGCTGGAGCAGGCGGCGCTGGCGAAACGGGGCGAGTTGCAGG
>CAYVFC010000177.1:0-15279 GCA_964450715.1 uncultured Sandaracinaceae bacterium
CCCCGGGCTCGCCCCGCCCGCGCCCCCCGGGCTCGCCCCGCCCGCGGTTCCCTGCCCGGCCGACCCCAGATGGCCGTCTTCGCCGGGCGCGGAGCCGCTCGACGCCGGCTCGACCCATCCGTCGCCTTCCAAAGGCGCGCCGCCCGCGTCGCAGCCGAAAAAGAAGATAATCGCCATGGATGATACGAGTAAAGGATTTTTATTCATTTATCATCCCCTTTACTCGACGATCTCGATGCAGCACCCCTGCAGGCAGTAGTACCCGGTTGGACAGGACGCGGTGCTCGGGCACTGCTGCGCCCCGTTGTCGCAGGCAAAGGGAGTCCCTCCGCTCGAGGATCCGCCGTCGGACGGCGGGGTCTCGGACCAGCAGTGGTCCGGAAGATCCGCTACCGTTTTACCCGGGCACAGCTCGCACTCCCCGCACTCGTTGTCGCACGCATCGGTGGGTACGCATTGCTGGCAGAGGTCGAGGTTGGTCTCGTCGCAATCGCCACCGATGATCACGTTGACCGCGGAACCGTCCTGCCTGCGGATGGTGCAGCAGCCAAAGCAGTCGCAACCGCTGGGGGTGCGCGGCTCGCAGAAGGCGATGCACTGATCGGTGACCCGGCAGTCGGGATGGCCCTGGTCCAGGGCGCCGGTCAGGCAATCGGTGGAGTAGCGACACCCGTCGTTGCCCGCGCCCGAGTCCCCGTCGAAGAAGCAGTCCTGCCACTTGGGATCGCGGTTGTCGCCGGGAATACCGGTAGCAAAGGTGCCCTCGTCGTTGTCGAGCGGGCCGGTGCATTCCATGTCGAAGCCGTCTGCCATACCGTCGCCGTCGTCGTCGACGCCGTTGGCGCACTGGCAGGGGCCCCCGTCGCATAGCTGGAGTTCCTCGGGGACGATCCACCCGGGATCGACCACACCGAGCTGATCGGCGAAGCCGTCCGCGCCCGCGGTTTCGCCGCTGCTCGCCCCGGCATTCCCTCTTTCGTCCGCGCTACAGGCAACGAAAAAAAAGAATGCTGAGAAGACTGTCAGATGGCTTCGTATCGTTTTCATGCTTGGTTCGCTGACTTCCGAAAGGGTGCCGGTCCCGCCGCACGCCGGTTCCGGCCGCGCGGCAGCTCCCCGTTGTTATTCGAGAAGATGGGGGCGGTTCACGTCCGTCAAAAAGGGGCCATCCTTGGCGACATACCTCGACGTGTACTGTGGTGTGAGCACGTATGGAGGTTGATAAAAAATCGAACACACCCGAAAAATATCCGACCCGTGCGGTTATCCATCGGGAGGACAGAGCAGGGGGGGTGTCCAAAAACCGAAAAAGTTCAAGTGCTTATGTGCGGCGTCGATGAATCCCCGCGTCAGAAGATGTCGGTGAAGCGAAGGAGCTGCCCGGCGTTCGCGTCGCACACCCAGATGTTGTCGTAGGGATCGGCGGCCACGCAGCTCGAGTTGGTCGAGGGCGCGGTGGGCAGCGCGGCCAGCTCGGTGAGCGTGCCGTCCGCGGCCACGCCCGCCACCGTCAGCTTCCCCTGGGTGCTGCCGTTGAGATAGAGGTGGGACAGGTCCGCGTTGTAGGCGATGATATCCACGCCGCCGCCGGCACTCAGCGTGGACAGCGTGGCGCCGTCCGTCGCGTTCAGCGCCACGGCCTTTCCCTCGGCGCAGCCCACGAAGAGTCGCTGGTTGGCCTCGTCCAGCGCCAGGCCCAGCGAGAGCGAGCAACCGTTACTCCAGCGCGCGGTCTCGGTCCGCGAGGCGGTGTCGATGCTCATGGTCTGCCCGAGAAAGGTGTTGGTGTACGCCACCGCGCCGCTCGCCTCCACGACCATCGACTCCGGCCCGCCGGCGACCGCCATCTCGCCGTCGGCCTGAAGCGAGGGCGGGTCCCCGTCGCCGAGCGCGAAGATCTCGAAGCGCCCCGAGGTGGGCTGGGTCACCCAGATCTCGCGGGTCAGCGGGACGTAGCGCACGTAGTCGGGCGAGCCGCCCAGGGCAACCGAACCGAGCTTGTCGCCGCTATCCGGATCGATCTGCTGTAACTGCAGCTCGGTGCGATCTATGGCGTATACCAGTCCCTCGGCCTCGATGGCCGAGGTGGTTCCGAAATCGTGCCCGCTCACGTAGGTGTCGGTGGTGGCGAACTCGCCGAGCCGGGTCATCTTCTCGGTGAGCGGATCGACCAGCCCGACGAAGCCCGCACGCCCGGCCGGCACGAGCAACCGGTCGAGCGCGGCCGAGTATTGCAGGTCATCGAAACCGATGCCCACGGTGCCGTCTCCCAGCACCAGGGTGGAGCTGTCCGGGCGCTCGGGCGCGGCCGCGTCTCCGCCCGCGTCCTCCGGCCCGGGCAACGCGCCGTCGGTATCGTCGGCCGCGCCGTCCGTGTCGTCCGCGTTCGAGCAACCCATCACCAGAGCGCAGCCCGCCGCCACTGCGACCGCCGCGCTCGACCAGGGGTACGAGCTTATCGCCATGTTGTCCTTCCCTTCCTTTGCTTACTCGATGAGCAAGGTGCCGCAGCCGAGCAGGATGTCGATCCGGCCCGTGGGCGCTGCCTGGATGGTATCGCAGGTTTTTGGGCAGGCGACCATGCTCGCGGGGTTGTTCGGGTCGTCGTAGTGCCAGGCCAGCTGATCGCCGCAGCGGTCCGCCGAGTTCACCCGCCCGATGATCTGCTCGTCTCCGGCCACGCCGCTCGCCGAGAACTGGATGTTGACCTTGTCTGGGTTGAACTGCTCGCCCGCCGGCGGTTCGGGAATCTCCCACTCGCACTCCAGCGCCTGCGGCTGCATCTGTATCTCGATCTGGGTGATGGTCTGCAACTCGGTGACCATGTCGCGGATCTGGTTCAGCGCGTCCAGGAAGGTGATCTGGCCCGTGCTCACGTTGCAGGCCCAGGTGGGGTCGGCCGGATCCGGGGTGCAGTCGCCGCCGCCGGCCATGGCGATCTGGTCGAGCAGGTTGAAGTCGGCCCCGGCCATGCCGATGGCGAAGGTCATCACCCCGTAGTTGTTGTAGGCGTCGGCCGCTATCCCGATCAGCACGTTCCAGTCCAGGTTGCAGGTGGTGGGTATACCATCCGTCACCAGAACCGCCACGCAGTCCTCGCCGTCCGGGTTGGCCACCGGGTCCTGCTTGAACCGCGTACAGAAGGCCGTCAGCCCGCGCAGGGCGCCCTCGATGGGCGTGAACGGATCGCCTCCCGCCCCGGGAAAATGAGCGGCCAGCGAAGCGGAGATGTTCGCGGCGTGACCGGGCAGCGTGCCCAGCGGCACCTCGGGCGTGTCATAGCCGGCGCCGGTGGCGCAGTCCCCGCCCGGCAGCGCGAAGTACTGCAGGGCGATATCGATGTTGGTCGAGGTCGGGTCGTTGACGAAGGCGTTGATCGAATCCACCGCCGTCTGCCACTTGTTGGTTGCGCCGGACTGCTCGTTCATGCTCCACGACTGGTCCTGCATGAGGTAGATGGCCACGGGAGAGCCCACCACCACCTCGACCTGCACCTCGGTAGGCACCTCTACTTCTACCTGCTTGGCCTCGGTGCTGAAGGACGCGCAGGCCTTGTCGATGCCGGAGTCGGTGGCGGTCCAGTCCGTTCCGCCCGTCCCGCCGGAATACGAGGCGACCGTGCCGGCGAACCCGGCCGCGCCCGCGCCTCCGCCGGCCATGCCCCGTTCGCCCCCGCCGGCCGAGCCGTTGTACGAGACCCCAGGCCCCAACCCGTCGTTCGTACCCCCGCCCTCGGCAGAGCAGCCCACCAGCGCGCAAAGCGCCGCGAACGCCGCCACGGCCGCGGCGCGCGGTCCCTTTTTTACCGGCCTGTCCATCTATTCACCCCTGGCGCCTGTTAACCCGTTGTCGCTATGAGCCCTTCCTTCCAATCCGTTCGGCCCTTCAAACCGGTAGTAGGCGCCATACCCGGCAGTGGTCGGAAAAAAGTCCGTCCAGCCGGGCTTCCCGTGACCACCCAGTCACTAAGACGTCTTGTTCCTATGGTTCGACGACCTGGAGGCAACCGCGGAATAGGTGCGACAGGCAAAAGGAGTCGGGCATCCCGAGCGATCACGGCAATGGCGCTCCGGGGGGTATCTGCGGGTACGTGCGAGTCGGCAACGTCTCTACATGTGGGCGTATCTCGTGATCCGTTGGATTTCTCGCAATAACAGGACGGCCCGGGTTAATCGCCCGGCGTTTCGGTCGTGGGCGCTCGGATCGTTTTTCTGTCTTTTGATCGGCTAATCGATCTATCCCTTCAGCTTCAGGGTGAGATGGGCACTCGCGCGTTGGGAACCGACGACTTCGCCGATGTCCGAGGCGGATTCGGAGCTCGTGGTCTGTAGACTATTACTGGCACCAGCCCGCGCGGGCCCTGCGGTCACCCCGATGCGAGCTTGCGTTCTATCCAGCCCCCTGGCGCTCCTCCATGCCGGATGCGGGCGGCCGGCCGTCGGTCAGCTCGGCGATGGCCAGCAGCAATTCATCGACGGTGACGGGCTTGCCGAGGAGCATGTCGACGTTTTCCGGGACTTCCTTCCCGTCGTTCATGACGGCGCCGAATCCGGTGAGCATGACAACCGGTGTGGACGGCGCCTTTCGCTTGACGGCGGCCGCCACCTCTTCGCCGGTAATGCCCGGCATGGCGCGGTCGGTGATGACGATGTCGAACGGCGCCCGGTCGAATGCCTCGAGAGCCTCCTTTCCGTTCGAAGCGATCGTCACCAGGTGGTTTTCTTCCTTCAGGATGCGATCCAGGACGACACGGCAGGATTCCTCGTCGTCCACCATGAGAATCCTCTTGGGTTTCGCCTGCAGGGAGACACCCGATATGCGATTCCCGGCAGCGGGTTGCCCCTCGACATGGGGGATGGATACGGCGACGGTCGTTCCCGCACCCGTCCCGCTCCGGACGTATATCGTTCCCCCGAGGCTGCGGACCGTCCCATAGACCATGGAGAGCCCGAGGCCCGTGCCGGTCAATCCCTTGGTCGTGTAAAAGGGCTCCAGGCACCTTCGCCTCACGTCCCGGGTCATCCCCGATCCGGTATCGCTGACCTCGAGCACGGCCTTGGAGGCGTTCGAGCGAGCCCGCACGGTGATCGCACCGCCCTCGGGCATGGCGTCCACCGCGTTGAAGATCAGGTTTACCAGTACCTCCCGCAACTGCGCGGCGCTCGCGTACGCCACGGGATTTCCCTCCACCTGCCTGTCGACCGTCAGGACGATCCTTCTGGCTGTCATCTCGTCCTTCCATCGCGGCCGGGTCAGGGCGATGGACGTGTCGACAATCTCCTCGAGATCCACCCGCTCTCGTGCCGTGTCTTTCGGAGCGCCGCCGAAGTCGCAAAGCCTGCGCACGGTCTGCGCGGCATCGCGCGCTGCAGTGTGGATCTCGTTCAGCAGTTGCTCGGTGCGGCCCCTGTCGGCCAGCGCTTCGGGCTTCCTCATCAGGGTCTCGCAGTTCGCCAGAACCGGCATCAGCGCGTTGTTGAGGTTGTGCGCGATCCCGGCCGCCATCTGCCCCAGCGCGCTCAGCCGTTCCCGCTCGACGATCAACTGCTGCGCCTTCTGCAACTGACGGAGCGCCTCGGCAAGCCTGGTGTTGGTTTCCACCTGCTCGCGCTCCATCTCCTTGCGTTCGGTGATATCGACCACCGCCGAGCGAAAGCCGATCGTTTTGCCGTCGCGCTTGACCGGGTGGGAGCGAATCATGACCGGGAAAACGCTGCCGTCCCTGCGTTTCGCCGTGTACTCCTTCCACCGCGGCTCCTGTCCCTGCGCGATCCCCGCGAGGTTCTGGATCGCGGTCTCGTGGCACTCCGGCGCCATTATGTCGAAAGCGGTCTTGCCATGCCACGAGACCCCCGGTGGGTAGCCGAAGGTCTCCAGGGCGGCGCGGTTCGCGAAGGCGAGCCTGCCCTTCGTATCGAACTCGATCAGCGTCTCGGGAACAAGATCGATCAGCTCGCGAAGCCTCGAATCCATCTCGCCAACCACCCACTCCTTCGCGGAGGAAGCCGACCCGTCGCTCGAAACGGCGTTCGGTTCCGCCGGCCCTTTGTCCGTTCGCTTTCCATAGCTCATCCTGTTTACCCCCAAGTTGCATAAAAACCTGCAATCTGTAGCCGAAAAAGCTTACGGGGCCTATGAAAAAAGAGTATATAGTAAGTAATCACACAAACATATACTCTTTCCAAAGGCCACCGCAAGTGAAGTCCAGCAAAGCACATACCCACGCCAAATTCCACAAAATTCCTCGCCTGCATTTCTCCAGCGAGAAGAAACTTACCTCCTACGCTGGGATCGTTATTTTTCAGGCGCTTTTCGTCGCCGTCAATCTGCGCTCTCAGCTGAAACGATGCTTTCGACACCTCAAGGCGCAAACCATCTATGGTCACGCCTCGGTTGTGCTGCTGCTCGTCGTGCATTTGCTACTCGGGTTCCGGAGACTACGAGGCTTGGATTATTATCGCGACGACCTGCTGGTCGCACGCGTTGTCGGGTTGAGAACGTTGCCGGATGTCGCGACTGTTTCGCGGACATTGGCGAGTGCCGACGAGCAATCGGTCGCTCGGTATCGAAAGATGATTCGTGACGGAGTACTGGATAGATTCGTTTCGGCGTCTATTCCACGAGTAACACTGGACTTTGACGGCTCGGTTCTTTCGACTTCCGGGCATTACGAAGGAACGGCTGTCGGATTCAACAAGAAGAAGAAAGGAGCGCGCTCGTATTATCCTCTTTTCTGCACGACGGCACAGACGGGGCAGTTTTTTGATGTATTACATCGTGCGGGAAACGTACACGATTCTAACGGGGCGTCGAAGTTCATCGACGAATGCTTCGCGCATTTGAAGAGTCGGCTGCCGCACGCGGTATTGGAAAGCCGATTTGACAGCGCTTTCTTCTCCGAGGAAGTGGTGGAAGTGCTGGAGAAAAGGGGTGTTTCGTTCACTTGCACGGTGCCGTTCGAGCGGCTGCTCGAGTTGAAAAGGATTGTCGAGGAACGACAGAGGTGGAATACGATAAACGAGAAGTGGTCGTACTTCGAATTCGACTGGAAACCGAAGAAATGGGAGAACAAATACCGCTTGCTGTGCTTGAGGCAACGCCGAACCGAACAGCAAAAGGGTCCGCTGCAGTTGGACCTGTTCGAGCCGAAGGATATTGCGTACGACTACAAGGTGGTGATGACGAACAAGAGCGAGTCGGCGAACAACGTCCTTCTTTTTCATAACGGTCGGGGTTCCCAGGAGAAGCTATTCGGGGAGGCCAAACAGCACGCGGCGTTGGACGTCATTCCGACTCGTCGCAAGATAGGCAACCAAATCTACATGCTATGCGCCATGCTCGCACATAACCTGGGGCGAGAGTTGCAGATGGCTACGAAGACGCAGTATCGTGGTACAGGCTTCAAACGTCCGACGCTATGGAATTTCGCGACGCTGGGTACGATTCGGCAGCATCTATTGCACAACGCCGGTTACCTGACGAATCCTCAGGGGGAATTGACGCTTACCATGAGCGCCAACGATGCTGTTCGGTCGGACGTGATCGAATACCTCGACGCGCTCGACTCCGCCGCGTAGACCTGTCACACCGACATTGGCGAGATCAAGCGGTCAGCAATTCGTTGTAAACCCGAAAAAGTATGCAACGTTGAGGTTTATCTATCACGAGTAGGCAGGCGATGGAAGGGCCTTCGCGGATACTGGTATCAACCACCGCTGTCGACTGCCGCAGTGCCGGCCATTTTTTGGCAGGCAAGTGGTTGACGGCTGTCCTTTCTTGCGGCTCGAGGCGCGATATCTCGACCCCCCTGAAAAAACCGACCAGCACCGATAGCGTCATCAAGAAAAGGCCATGCTCGACCAGGTAAACGGACCGAACGATGTCTTTGGCGAAGAGGATGGGCTGCCTATACATTCCCACTGCCGGGTGATATACCCTTGTTATGCGCTCGGCCTCGCTCACGGCGATGGTTGCCGCTCTTGTCGCCGGTTGCTCCGCCCGCCTTCCGCAACCGCCGCGTCCCGAGAGCGTGGATCCCGCATCCGGCCGGCAAGACGTGGAAACGCCGATCACCATCCACGGACGGGACTTTTACCTGGACGCACATGCGAGCTATGTGGACAGGGAGCGCTCCCGCCTGGAAAGCACTTTCCGAGCGCGGTTGGGCGACACCGAACTGGGCGAGGTCGCCTACGTCGACTTCAATACCCTGACCGCGGTGGTGCCGGCAGGGCTCGAGCAGGGCAGCCACGACCTGACCGTCGAGGACCCGGCCGGCAGGACCGGGACCCTGCCGGACGCCTTTACCGTGCTTTTGCCGGAGAGAAAGATGGTCATCGAGGATGCGCCGGGCGGCACCGGGAGCGAGGTGCTGGACGAGGAGCTTGAGGTGGACCAGACGCTGGTGCTGTTCGCGGTGGTCCGCCTGCAGGACGGCTCGTTCGTACGGGACGCGGAGGCGAGCTGGTCGGTCTCGGGAGAGATCGGCAGCCTGGAGCCGGCCTCGGGAAGCCGGACCGTGCTCACGGCCATTGCCGTGGGAACCGGCGCGGTCAGGGCCGATGTCGAGGGCTTGACCGGTGACGAGACCGGCGCGATCACGGTCAGCAGTTGCTCGTCGGACGCCGAGTGCGCGGACGCGTGCCATACCAGCGCCGTCTGCACGGACGGAGAGTGCAGCTTGGGCGAGGTCGACAGGGACGCGGACGGCGACGGGTTGATCGACGTGGCCTGCCCCGGCGGCGATGACTGCGACGACGATAACCCGAACTGCGGAGCCGACTGCACGGACCGGGACGGAGACGGTTTCTGCTCCACGCACGACTGCGACGACGATCCGGACGCCTGCGGAGCGGAATGCTACCCGGAGAACGGCGCACCGGACGTCTGCGACGGCCATGACCAGGACTGCGACGGTGAGACCGACGAGGATCCGGATATCTCCTGGTACCGGGACGCGGACGGCGACGGCTACGGCGGCGCAGGCGACGAGATCAGCTCCTGCAATAGACCGGAAGGGTTCGTCGAGGACGCCACCGACTGCGCCGACGGCGCCGAGTCCGACCCGGCCTGCAACGGGCTGAACGGCTCGCAGTGCCATCCGGGCGTTGCCGGCGACGATTGCGATGGGGCGGACAACGACTGCGACGGCGACATCGACGAGGACTACACGCCCGCGGCCACAGTCTGCGGCCGAGGCGCCTGTACGGCGTCGGGAGAGCTGAGATGCATCGGCGGAGAGGAGCAGGACACCTGCGCGGCCGGCTCGCCCGCGGCAGATGATTCCGCCTGCAACAACCAGGATGACGACTGCGACGGCGATACAGACGAGGACTATGTTGAAACCGCCACCTTTTGCGGAGTCGGCGCTTGCGCGGGGAACAGCGGGAACCTGATCTGCAGCGCGGGAGTACCCACCGACACCTGTGACCCGATGCAGAACGCAACGGTGGACGACGCGATCTGCAACAACCAGGATGACGACTGCGACGGCGGTACCGACGAGGACTATGTCGTCACCCCGTCTCCCATCTGCGGCACGGGCGAGTGCGCGGGAAACACCGGCGAGATCGTTTGCCTCGATGGAGTGGAGACCAGTACCTGCAATCCCACTCAGGGAGCGGTGGAGGAGAGCGAGCCGGCGGACAACTGCTCGGACCTGGCCGACAACGACTGCGACGGGCTGACCGACGGTGACGACGATGCGTGCTTGGCCATGCCCAACAGGCCGCCCGTCGTCGACTTTTTCGTAGACCCGCCCGTCGGCACCACGGCCATCACTTTTCAAGCAGACGCGTCGGCCAGCACGGACGCAGAGGACGGCACCGGCTCGCTGATCTTTCTGTGGGACTGGGACAACGACGGCGTGACCGACGGCGAGGGGGTCACCTCGAGCCACGTTTTCTCGACCGACGGCGCTCATACCGTCGTGCTCATGGTAGAGGACACGGGGGGCCTGCGCGCCTGGGCGACCTTCGAGGTTACCGTATCGCCGGCCGACGAGCTGGTCGTGGTCACGACCGAGATCGACGAGGCGGACGGAGGAGCAACCCCGGCCAGCCCCGGGGGAGGCGGTTTCTCGCTACGGGAGGCGATAATCTATGCAAACGGCCGGCCGGGCAAGCAGACCATCCAAGTCCCATCCGGCTACGGGATCGATCTGACATCGGCCCTTCCACCTCCCACGGACGGAAGCGGCCTGGACATCGTCGCGGACGGTGCGGCGCTGAACGGCGCCGGAGCGGCGGGAGATTGCCTGAGTATCAATGTCGGCAACAACCGCATCTTCGGGCTGGAAGTCTTCGATTGCCCGGGTCGAGCCATCACCATATCCGGGGGGACCGATAACCGGGTCGCCCGCTGCTACATACACGACAACGGCGACGGCATACAGCTGGGGGGCACCGACAACATACTGGGACCGGACAACGAGCTGGCGCGCAACGGCGCCAGGGGAGTCAAGATGCAGGGGCCCTGTCTGGTGGAATGGAATCGTATACACGAGCACTCCGACATGGGGATATCGCTGATGGGGCAGGCCGACGGTTCCACGGTCCGGGGCAACGTCATCTATGCGAACGGCAACGGAATAGAGATATCCGGCCCGGCTGTCGCCAATGTCCTGGTGCAAAACACCATTCACGCCAACCTGGAGAACGGCGTCTACGTCGGTAACAACATCACCGGTACGGATTTCCGCAACAACATCCTCAGCTACAACGGCCTCTGGGGAGTGAACGGCGGCAGCGCGAACTTCGCGATACACGATTACAACGACTACTACCTCAACGGCTCGGGCGCCTGCAGCGACTGCGCCGCTCTGGGCCCCAACAGCCTTACCGACGACCCGCTTTACGTGAACGCGGCGGGGTACGATCTACGCCTGCGGGGCGACAGCACCCTGATCGACCGGGGGGCGATACTGCCCGGCCTGGACGTCAACCGGGCCGAACCGGGAGACTACAACGGCAGCGGCCCGGACATCGGCGCCTGGGAATCGCCGTAGGCCTGCGGCACGAGAATCTCCGGGTCAGCGATTTCTTGTGGGCGTCTTTACGTGACTGGAAGTCTGGAGTCGCTAGAATGGCGCGAGCCGGCGCGGTAGCTGGGCGGTGGCGAAACGGGGTGTATCCTTCCCGCGCTTGCGATATTCATGGAGCCGAAAATTCATGTTTTTGGCGGTGTTTCGTGCTTCCTCCGCGCGTGCGGCGCCCATCGCTCTCACGACGCCCGCCCCCGACAACGCCCTGTTGCGGTTCGATCGGCGCGGATGGTCGTGCGGCGGCTCTGCGCGATCGTCTGGGCGCTCTCGTGTTGCTGCTGGAGCCGGCAGGCGGCGGCGCAGGAGGCGCCGACGCGGCCGGTGGCCGAGGCCGTCACGGTTGTTCCCGGCGACGACGAGTGCTTGACGCAGGCGCGGATAGCGGAGCGGCTGGCCCGCCTGCTCGACAGCCCCGTGATCGACGCCGGCATCGAGGTCGAGGTTCACCTGGACCGGGACGGGGAAACCGTTCGGTTTCTCATGGGCCGTTCGGGGCAGGCCGAGGCCGAAAGGCGTTTCGACCTGCTTCCCCGCGAGTGTGCCGCCAGGCTCGACGCGGTGAGTCTAGCCATCGCGCTCGCCATCGATCACACCGTGATAGATCGCATGGTCGCGGAAAGCGAAGAGCAGCCGCCCGAGATATCCTCCGAGGTTCCGGCCGAGCCGCCGGCGACCGCGGAAGCGCCGCCGCCCGAGCACGACGCCGTTCCCTCGGAGACTCCCGAGCCGCCGCTGCCCGTGGAGGCGCCGTCCCCCGAAACGCCCGGTCGTGAGGAACGGCCACCCTCCGGGGCAACGCTCGGCCCGCGTCCGGCGTCGGACGAGCCGGACCGCGCCGCGCCCGCCAGTACGGCCTCGCGGCTGGGCATCTCGGCGTTCGCCGGTGGATTTGCCGCGCTCGCCCTTCTTCCGGAGCCCGTGCTCGGCCTCCGGTTTGGAGGCGGGCTGCGCTTCGGGCCGGTCTGGGAAGTGCGCCTCGGGGGGTTCGCCACCTCGGAGAGCGAGACGCGTCTCGGGCTCGGCAAGGCAGCCATGCGCCTTTTCAGCGGGGAGCTTTCGGGCTGCGCGGGGGGCCGCGTCTCTCGCCTGCGTCTGGACGCCTGTGCCGGGCTCGGAGCCGGCTCGCTGGTGGCCGCGGGCAGAGAGTTCCCCGAGGGGTTGAAGACACGGTCTCCGTGGCTCGGCGCCATGCTCGGCGCGAGCGGAGCCTTTCCGGCCGACTCCCCGGTCGCGCTGCGCTTGAGAGTCGAGGGGCAAGCTCCGATACTCGGGACTGTTGTACGCGTGGAGGATTCGCGCGGCGGGGTGGTCGATGAGCAGGCGCTTCCGCCGGCCGGAGCGCTGGTCGGGATCGAGCTTGTCGCAGGCGTACCGTGAAGGAAAGTCGCCGCACGCGACATAAAGGAGAAACGGCTTCCTTGACTTCCGGGTACCAGAGCGCGGAGCAGTTATTTCGCGAGCACGCCAGGTTCGTGGCGGATTTCCTGCACCGGCTCGGAGCTCACGATTCCGATATCGAGGATCTGGTGCAAGAAGTGTTCATGGTAGCGCATCGCAAAGGAGGTTACCACTCCGGGCCGGCCAGGCCGCGCAGCTGGTTGGCGTCCATCGCGATCAGGCTGGCCGCAGCCTCGCGGCGGGCAAGCGCCCGCCGGCGCGAGGACTACGACGAGGCCGCGCTGGACGCGATTCGCGCCGAGGGGCGAAGCGCGGCAGACCCGGTCGAGATCGCCGAATCGATGCTCCGAGTACAGCAGGTCCTGGACCGCATGGACCTGGATCACCGCGCCGTGTTCGTGCTCTACGAGATCGAGGGCGAAAGCTGCGACGGGATAGCGGCCGCGCTGCAGGTGCCGGTCGGCACGGTTTACTCGCGCCTGCACCATGCGCGGCGTTATTTCCGGGAGGCCTACGACGAGCTCTTCGGCGGCGAGGGGTGCGCGCCGTGCGCCGCGGGGGACCCATGACCGGGCCGCCTCGCAGGCTACTGGAGGATCCGTCGGCGCCGGGCGCGCTCAGGGCGGACCTCGAACGCGCTCGCATCGCGCCGGCTCGGCCGTACAACGCGGAGGGCGGCCTGGCTCGATTCCGCGGAGCGGTTACGGGTGCAGGTACGGCAAGCGGGGGAGATACAGGGGGCGCCGCGGGCACGCTCGCGTCCACTGGCAAGTCGGCGGCGCTCGGCTACCTCAAATGGGCCCTTGTCCCTGCCGGGGCCGCCGCTATCGCGGTGGCGGGCGCTATGATTGCTCGCGCGCCCGTACCGAATTCCGGTCACGGGGAGCAAACGGTCGCCCCCGGCCGGCCGGGGGGTCACGATGACGCGGCCTTTTCCCTCTCGATATCCGAGCTCGCCCCCGAACAAGTCGCGGCCGGGCCTGCGTCCGGGCCCGCGGCATCGGAGCCCGCGGTGCAGGAGAGCCGGCCCGCATCGGCGGTTGCTGAGCCCGTCCTGGATCGGAAGAACGTGCCCCGGGAACCCTCGCAAGGACGGAGTGCACGCCGCGGGCCGGTTGTAGACCTCGCTCCGGCGCTTCCCGCCGACCCTGACGCCCGGTTGCGCCTGGAGATCGAGGCGCTGGCCGAGGCCCGGCGCGCGCTTGCCGCAGACCCGGCGCGTGCCCTGGCGCTGGCCGAGCAAGGCCAGCAGCAGTTCCGTGATGGCATGTTCGGACAGGAGCGAGAGGCGATCGGCATCTTCGCGCTGCACAAGCTCGGGCAAGAGGCGCGGGCGCGGCAGCGGGCCGAGGCGTTTCTGGCTCGCTACCCGGACGGTCCTTTTTCCGAGCAGGTCCGGCGCCTGCTGAAAATTCGACCGACGCGATGAAGGATTGCGGCGCGGGTCGACATCAAGCCGCACAGGCTTTGCCATGAGCGTAATCGGTCTTGGAATAGCCGGCTTGGTGGTCGCTCTTGCCTGCGGTGGATGCTCGGATTCCAGGGTCATCGGAATTGACGACCGCCAGGGGGCTGGTGCCGGACTCAGTGGCGCGACGAGCGAGGCGTCGGACGGCACAGCGGGCGGCTCCGGCTCGAGCGCTGGCTCCGGCGGACCGGCGGGCGTCGGGGGCTCGGGCGCCGGGGCCGGTAGCGCGGCGGGCGAGGTGTCGGACGGCATCGCGGGCGGCTCCGTTTCGGGTGCCGGGTCCAGCGGGACGGCGAGCGAGGTGTCGGACGGCATCGCGGGCGGCTCCGGTTCGGGCGCCGGGGCCGGTGGCGCGGCGGGCGAGCTGTCGGGGGGCATCGCGGGCGGCGTGGATGCCGGCGCGGACGATGCCACGGCCGAAGACGGCGCTTCCTGTTCGGTGGCGAGCGATTGCGGGGCCGAGGCTCCGTTCTGCGTCGACGGCGAATGCCGTGAATGCATCCAGGACGGCGACTGCGGAACGGGCGAGAGGTGCAGCGCCGATCACGAGTGCGAGCCTTTTTGCGAGACAGACGCCGATTGCGGCGGCGAAAAGCCGGTGTGCGACGTGGATAACCAGGAGTGCGTCGGGTGTGTCGCCGACCAGCAATGCGACGACGTGACGAACCCGTTCTGTATCGATGGCGAGTGCTGGGAGTGCCGGACGGATACGGACTGCGAATCGGAGGGATCGGCATGTATGGACAACAGGTGTACCGACTGAGAGGAGGCAGAGGAATGTTCGGACGCGAGTTCCTACGACCTTCGAGTCGTATGGGGAAGGGAGTGCTGGCCGCGGCTTCGCTGCTTTCAGTCGTCCTCGCCGGTGCATGCTCGACAGATGCGACATCGATCGCTGCGGAAGATGCGGGTCCTCAAGACGCCTCTACCGATGGTAACGGCAGCGCTGGCAGCGCCGGTGGCACCGCGGGCGGCGCCGGGGCCCCGGTCGCCGGTACGGGAGGGTCTAGCGGAGAGACGACCGACGGCGGCGCGGGAAGCGGAGGTGAGGCCGACGGCGGCCAGGCCGGCACGAGCGGGACGGACTGCAACAACGACGGCACCTGCGACGCCCTCGAGGACCCTATCAACTGCATCGACTGTACCTGCGGCAACGGGGTGTGCGACGTTGCCGTGGGCGAGACCTTTGCTACCTGCGGTGACGACTGCGCGGACTGCAACACGGACGGCGACTGCGACGCGTACGAGGACCCGACCGGCTGCATCGACTGCACCTGCGGCAACGGGGTGTGCGACGTTGCCGTGGGCGAGACCTTTGCTACCTGCGGTGACGACTGCGCGGACTGCAACACGGACGGCGACTGCGACGCGT
>CAYVFC010000178.1:0-14752 GCA_964450715.1 uncultured Sandaracinaceae bacterium
GTATCGGAAAATCTACCCCCAGACGGGATCATAACCTCCCGGTCGCGGCACTAGTTGATCGCCCCCTGAGCCGGCGCGGGACGCCTGCCCTCCCCCGCAACCCGATGCCGCGACGACGAGGTTGACGATGACGACGATGAACAGCGCCAAACGGTTTCCGCCTCGCATGTACCGGATTATAACCGATTCGTGCCCGAGATCACCGCTACCTTTTTCGCCAAGGACCGCGCCGCCTGGCGCCGCTGGCTCGAGCGGCACGGCGCCTCCCGCCGGGAGATCTGGCTGGTCCTGCTCAAGAAGCACGTCGACCGCCCCTGCGTCGCCTACGAGGAAGCGGTGCAGGAGGCGCTCTGCGTCGGCTGGATCGACGGCCTGCTCAAGCGGATAGATGATGAAAAACACGCCATACGTTTCACCCCCCGCAAGAAGAACAGCGTCTGGTCGGAAGCCAACAAGAAGCGGGTCAGGCTCCTCATCCGGCAGGGACGGATGACCGAGGCGGGCATGGCGGCAGTGCGCGCGGGGAAATCCTCGGGACAGTGGCAAAAGGCGGCCGAACGCGAAAAGAGCGACGCCCTGCCGCCCGATCTGAAGGCGGCGCTCGAGCGCGACCGCAAGGCGCGTGACAGCTTCGCCCGGCTCGCGCCCTCGCGCAGAAAGATGCTGGTGGGCTGGGTGCTGGACGCCAAGCGGGAGGAAACGCGCGCGCGCCGCATCCACGAGGTGGTCAGGCTGTCGGCGCGGGGCGGATAACGGACGAAATCGCGATCCATCGCGAAGCGCAATTATGGAGCCGGTCTCATAAACCCTTTTGGTCGGGTCTCGGAGCGCTGATGCCGGCTTCAACGGAAACCGCATTTTCGCGGCCGCGATAGACCAGGAAGGCCACCGCGTAGCAGAAAACGCCGGCCCAGTAGCAGGCCGAGATGCCGGCGGTGATGGCGACCGCGGCGGCCAGCACCGAGCAGAAGACCGAGGCCGCGCCGTTGACGCCCCAAAGCCAGGGCAGAAGCGCGTCGTGACCGGCGGCAACCGTGCGGCGGATACCCAGAGGAAAGGGCATTCCCATGAGGAAACCGGCCGGCGCCAAAAGCGCGACCGCGATCAGGATGCGCGTGGGGGTATCGGCGGCCGCCGCTTGGGTGAGCAGGGCGGGGGTGGCACCGCCCAGCAGCAACAGCAGCAACGGCAGGGCCAGAAGCGCCAGGCGGGGCAGACGCGGGCCGGCGCGAGATAGCAACCTGCCGGTAGCCAGGCTGCCCAGCCCTCCCGCGAGCAGCAAGGTAAAGAGCACCACCGACAGGGCGTAGCTGGGAGGCCCGAGAAAGATGGTGAAGCGCTGCATCGAGGCTACTTCGATGAACATGAAGCCAAAACCGATGGACGCGAAGAAGAGAAGAAAGGGGGCCTTGCCCCGGCGCGTCAGCCTCCGCCGGGCCAGGTGAAGCGGCAGAAGCAGGAGCAGAGCCGAGAAGAGCGCCACCACACCGAGCAGAACGCCGAGCACCAGCACCGCCTTCATGTTCTTCCAGTTGACGTCGTCGTGGTGCCAGCGGGCGGGGTCGAACACGTCCCGCAGGCGGAGCGTCTGGAAGAAAAAGGGACGATCGTCGCTGGGCGGCGAGATGTCGAGCTCGAAGTCGCGGTAAAAGGCGTCGAGCCCGCGGCCCCTGGCGATGGTCTCCGCCGTCCGGTCCGAGGAGAAGCCCGGCAGCAATACCGGCTCGAACTGCATGCGGCGGGCGACCTTGCGGAGCGCGCGCAAGTCCCCGCCGGCCAGGGGACGGCTGGATACCAGCAGGGTCGCCACCCCAGCCTGCTCGGAAAGGAAGGTCCCGGAGGTCTTGAGCAGAGCCAGGTGTTGCCGCGGCTGCTGAACGCCCTGCGCCGCGAGCGCGGCCACGGCCAGCGAGAGCAGCCGGTAGGTCTCGGCCGGGCTGCGGTGGAAGTGGTAGCGGCTGACCGAAAAGATCCCGCCCGGTTTCAGCCGATCGAGAAAGAGCTTCCAGGCCTCGACCGTGTACAGCGAGTTCTCCGCCAGCACGAAGGCGCCGGCGGCGGTGGCGGCAAAGGTGTCGATGAGCGAAAGCTGGATGATGTCGTACCGCTTCGGGTCGCGCGCGAGATAGCTGCGGGCCTCGTCTACTACGAAGTCGACGCCGGGCCGGCGGTCCAGGTGGCCCGAGAACTCGCCGAAGACCTTATTCAAGGCCCTATCCACATTTTCGTTCACCTCGATAGCGGTGACCGAGCGCTGCTCGAAGTGCAGGGCGGTTAAAATGTCGCGGCCGCCGCCCGCGCCTATCACGCAGACGTCCGCGTCGCGGCGGATGTGGTGGGCCAGGTTGGTGATGTCGTGGGCCAGGAAGCGCAGAGGCCCGGTATCCCCGTCGAACTCGGTGATCCAGGTACCGGCCTTGACGTCGATGTTCATGGCGTATTGGCGGATACGGAAGTCGGGCGCGATGCCCGAGGTCGAGCCCCAGGTAAAGGGCACGCCCCCGAGCAGGTCCTCGGTAACCTCGACGTAGGAGTACGAGTTCCAGCGCTGATAGATAATACGAAGGTCGGCAAAGGCGCGGTGGGTGATGCGCACCAGCGGCTTGCCGCCGGCGGCCAGCGCCGCGTGGCCGACCGAACCGGCCGCCAGCAGCAGCGCCGCCCCCAACGCCGCCCCCCTGAGCAGGCGATCGGAACAGGCCAGGCTGAAGAGCACCGCGCCCGCGCCGCCCAGCGCGGCCGTGACCAGCACCGCGGAAGGGGCATCGCAGAGCTCGAGCAGGCCGATGACCGCCACGCAGCCCGCAGCCGCGCCCACCAGGTCCGCGCAGTACAGAGCGGGTACCCTCTGCGGAAAGGCGGTGAGCGCGATGGTGACCGCGATACCGCAGAAGACGAAGGGAAGCGAGATGATCCCGTAGATGGCTGCCAGGCTGAGCAGCGAGACGAAGTCGCCCCGGTCGACGAAGGGAATACGCAGGTAAACCAGGAAGCTCAAGACGATGCAGAGGGAGAAGAGCAACGCGTTGAGCGCCATCTGCCGGTACGGATCGCCCTTCAGGTACTTCTCGGGACGCAAGAAAACGATGACCGCCCCCAGGGTCATACCGAACATGGCGATGGAGATGGCCATGAAGGCGTAGTGGTAGAACATGGTGACGCTGAAGATGCGAGGCAGCAGCACCTCGAACAGCAGCGTGCTCAGGGTGGTGAAGAACAGCGCCGGATAGACGGACGGTTTGACGCTCATCGTCGCCTCTGCCCGTAGCGAGCCCGCAGCCGGTAGCCGAACCCGCGCGGATCGCGATCGTATCGCCGCCGGAAAGCACTCGATTGCAGCAGCTGTCGGATGGCGGGAATGGCCACCTCCCCGGCGTCCGGGCAGATGACCAGATCGGGACGGCGGTGCAACAGGTAGCGGGCGTCCGAGCGCTGGTGCCCGGGTAATACCAGGTCGCTGTCCGCGTATCCCTTCGAGCGGCTGCGCGCCACTACCGGATCGACGATACCGGTCATGTCCAGGATGGGCAGACCGGTAAGGTACCCGAGCCTGCCGATACCGACCGAGGCGACCAGGCGCGGCAAGGGGGCTTCTCGCAGCAATGCGTCGGCGACGTGGTCGGCGAGCGCGGCCGCTCCCCGGTGCAGCTCGCGAATTTGCTCGATACGCTCCGCCCGCGGAAGCGGGCCGACCGGAAGCCGAGGGCCGAAGAAGAGCTGGTCGACCTTGTTGGGCAGGGGAAAATCGCGTGCGGCCATGAGCAACGAGACGCAGGCCAGGGCAAGGGGAGCCATCCAGCGCGCGGCGCCGGTCTCGCGTCTGGAAGCGGTTTTTGAACCGCTTCTGGTGAACCACGCCGCCGCGCCCGAGACGGCGGTCACCGCCGCGGCCAGGGCCCATCCCCAACCCTTTCCCAGCAGGCTCCAGAGGCCGAAGGCCGCCGTGCCGGCTGCCAGCGCGGCGCCCACCCCGCGATGGCGCTCGAAGGCCCAGGCGCATCCGTGCACGGACATGGCCGCCAGCAGCGGCAAGGCGGGAACCAGCAGGCGCGAATCCCAGAAGGCGTCGCCGCCGATGGCTACGCAGTACAGAACGAAAGCGAGCGAGAGGACGCCGCTCGGGCGGAGCGCCGGGCGGAGCCAGGCAGAGACCAGGACCGGCACCAGCAGGTACGCAGCCCCGTCGACCAGGAAGTCCGCGGCGTAGAGCAGCCCGTCGAGCAGAGGGATGCCCCCGACCTTCGCGTAAAAGGTGTTGGGCAGCGGCGCCCCGTAATAGGCGAGCCGGAGAGCGGTCAGCGCGAGCAGGAACAGGGCGTAGACGGCGGGAGCGAGCAGGATGGGACCCGGCCAACGCCGTTCGCGCAAACTATCGACGTAGATTTCTCGTCGCCTTCGGCTTCTCGAAATGACAGGGATTCCCAGCAGCACGGCTGCGGCCAGCGCGCCCTCGGGGCGGGTCAGGGTGGCGGCTAGCAGCGCCAGCACGGCCCAGCCCGTCCGCCCGTGCAACTGAGCGAGAACCGCCGCGGCCACCGTCGCCGTGAACAGCGGTGTCTCCATCCCGGAGAGGGACCAGAGGGGAAAAGCCACCGAGGCGAGCACCAGCCAGGGCGCCGCCGCGGCCAGATGCTGCCGGCCGGGAGGAAGATCGACCCTGGCAAGTAGATAGGTGAGCAGCAGGCTGGCCGCGCCGCAGAGCAGACCCAGCAGGTGCGCGGCTCTCTCGGCCGGCAGACCGATACCGAGCGCGGCGGCGATCAGCAGGGTCCAGGATAGGTTGGTGAAGCCCTCGACCCGCTCGTTGAGGTTGAAGACCAGCCCGTTTCCCTCGACCAGGTTTCGCGCGTAGCGATAGGAGATGAACGCGTCGTCGATCTGGGGCGCGATCGAGCGGTTCTCCCAGACGAAGAGCGCGATACAGGCGGCCACTAGCAACCCGGCGACCGCGCTGCTGACCCGGGTGCTCGCTTGCGACTCGCCGCCTTGCGTCTTGCCCATTTACCCGATCCGAGGCCCTCGATCGCTTGTCCGGAACTGTCTTCCGACCGCCGACCTACCGGCCGCCCACCATACCGTAGAGAGGACGCGTCTTCGCGTTTTTCGCGGTCCAGTGACGCAACTGTCCGAAATCATGGATAGATCGTCGACAGACCCACCGGTATACTCGGGAACGTCGAAGAGCGACATCTGGTCGGAGAAAGAAACGTCATCGGGATTCGCGCGGCGCTGCGGATCCCGGAAACCGAGCGTTTTTTTTCTGAAAAACCAACTCGTATGTGCCGACGCATTAATTGAGTAAGAGGCGTACACCGACGCGGAGAGAAAAAAACGACGGTATTCGGCAGGTTCGGACGAATTCGATGCGATGAACGATGCGATGAATCAGGGCATTTTCATCTGCCACTGCCAGAACGATATCGAGCTGGTGAAGGCTCTGGTGGAGTATCTGAACGCCTGCTCCCGGATCCCGCCCGCCTTTCGCTGCAGCTACCTGCCCGGATGCGCCCTGTACCGCGAGGATACCGAGCCGGCAGAGCTGAAGTACGAGATCATGCGCGCCGACGTGGTAGTGGCGGTAGTGACGCGAGAAGCGTTGCTGGACGCTCAGTTCGTGCTCGAGCTGGCCACGGCCTGGGTCTACGACAAGTGGATCGTTCCGGTGCTGGAACGGGGCCTGTCGCGCGACGACCTCCCCCGGTCGCTTCACGAGCTGCGTACGCTTCCCCTGGATAAGGCCGAGTCGCTGATCGAGCTGGGCAAGAACGTCTGCTTCGAGCACGTCGAGTCCAAGAAGAGCCGGAAGGCGTTGGACCGCCTGCTGAAGAGGGCCCGGGAGCCACACGAAGAGCAGCAAGACGAAGGCGAGCCCACCCTTCGCATGAGAGCCATCCTCGAAGAGGCCACCTGCGGGCAACCCGCCCCGGTCGCCGACCCGTCTCGCTTCGCGGTCGGCTCCACCTACGAGGTCGACAACGGAGTAAACCTGCCCGGCCGCCGCTTTCCCTCGGCGATCGAAAGTCTGAACGCCGGCATGGCCCTGTCGGATTGTTTCTTCAACCACCGCAAGGGCAACGGCTCGGGCTTCGCCAACAAGCTGGACGGCAGCTTCGGCGGCTTCCTCGACGCACTGGGCGGGAGCTGGATCGACATCCGCGTGCTGGAAGACCTGGAGGTGTTCAGCGGCGTGACCGAAAACCTCATCTCCACCTTGCCGCCGGCCAGGAACGACATCAGCGTCTGGTACAATCTCGGCTCCTGCATCTCGACCCTGCTCAACATCGCGACGAACAGCCAGCCCCGCTCCCGGCGCAAGCGGGAGGTGAACGCCATCCAGTGGCGGCGCGCCTTCGAGCGGTATCGCCAGCTGACCTCCGAGCTAAACCTGCGGCAGCGGGAGGTCGAGGCGGTCGGCGCCATGCTCCAGAACCTGATGGGCCCCGACTCGGAAAAAGACCCGGCCAACCTGAAGCGGTGCGTGGATACGGTACGCCGCCAGGCTATCTTCTACGACCAGGCGTGAGTCCTTAACAATTCGATCCCGCACCGTCCCGCGGCTCGAAACCGGGAAAGAAGTAATTGATCTCGAAGAGCGCGGATTCCGGGGCGTCCGATCCGTGAACCGCATTTTCCACCACGCTGGTCGCATAGAGCTTGCGAATGGTCCCCTCCGCGGCCTCGTTCGGATCGGTGGGTCCCATCAGCTCCCGGTAATGATGAATAGCGTCGTCGCCCTGCAGGCACATGACCACGACCGGGCCGCGCGTCATGAAGTTCACCAGCCCGGGATAGAAGGGGCGCCCCTTGTGCACCGCGTAGAATCCCTCGGCCTGGGGTCGGGAGAGGTGCAGCGACCTCATGGCGACGATCGACAGTCCGGCTTTCTCGATCATGGAGATGATGGCGCCTATCTGCTTGTGCTCGACGGCGTCCGGCTTGATGATGGCCAGGGTTTTCTCGGTGCTCATGGCTAGAAGTTCCTGTCGCTCGCTCGATCTGCCGGCGAACAAATCGTTCAACCCGTTCGGTGCTCCAGCAGTGATTTCATGGTGCTTCCGATGTCCGAGGGAGTCGGCGCTATCGCAACCCCGGCCGCCTGTAGCGCGGCGATCTTGTCCTCGGCCGTACCCTTCCCGCCGGAAATGATGGCCCCGGCGTGGCCCATGCGCTTGCCCGGCGGAGCGGTGCGACCGGCGATGAAAGCGGCCACGGGCTTGCTGAACCGCGCCTGGATGAACTCGGCGGCCCGCTCCTCGGCATTGCCGCCGATCTCGCCGATCATCACCACGCCTTCGGTCTCCTCGTCGTCCTCGAACATGCCGAGCACGTCGATGAAATCCAGGCCGTGGACCGGATCGCCGCCGATGCCCAGGCAGGTGCTCTGCCCCAACCCCAGTGCGGTGAGCTGCCCGACCGCTTCGTAGGTCAGGGTTCCGCTGCGAGAGACCACCCCTACCGCGCCCCTCCGGTGGATGTGGCCCGGCATGATCCCCACCTTGCAGGCGTTCGGCGTGATGACTCCCGGACAGTTGGGGCCGACCAGCCGCGTGGACGCTCTATCCGCCAGCGCCCGTCGCACCTGGACCATGTCGCCGGTCGGGATACCCTCCGTGATGGCGACCACCAGGCCCAGCCCCGCGTCGGCCGCCTCCAGGATGGCGTCCGCGGCAAAGGGCGGGGGCACGAAGATGCAGGAGGCGTTGGCCCCGGTCTGGCGTGCGGCTTCGGCCACCGTGTCGAAGATCGGCACCTTGTCCCGGAACTTCTGGCCGCTCTTGCCCGGGGTCACCCCGGCCACCACCTGGGTGCCGTAGGCGATCATCTGCTCGGTATGGAAGGCTCCTGCGCTACCGGTGATACCCTGCACCAGGAGCCGGGTATTTTCGTCGATGAGGATGGCCATGCTCAGCTGCTCCCCCGGGCCAGCTCCACCACCCGGCGGGCGGCCTCCTCCATGGTGGCCGCGGTGGTGATGGCCAGGCCCGAACCGGCGAGTAACTCCCGCCCGCGCTCGACGTTGGTTCCCTCCAGCCGCACCACCAGCGGCACCTCGAGCTTCATCTCCCGGGTCGCCGCGATCACCCCCTCGGCGATCACGTCGCATTTCATGATACCGCCGAAGATGTTGACCAGGATAGCCTTGACCGCGGGCGAGCGCAGGATGATACGGAACGCGGCGGTCACCGCCTCGCGGTCGGCGCCTCCGCCCACGTCCAGAAAGTTCGCCGGCTCCCCGCCGAAGTGCTTGATGATGTCCATGGTGGACATGGCCAGCCCGGCCCCGTTCACCAGGCAGCCGATGTCCCCGTCCAGCTGGACGTAGCTGAGGCCGTGGCCCCTGGCCTCGGTCTCGGTCGGGTTCTCCTCGTTCAGGTCCCTGAGCTCCTCCCACTCCGGGTGCCGGAAGCTGGCGCTGGAATCCGTGCTCACCTTGGCGTCGAGCGCCATTACCGCGCCGTCCTCGGTCACCACCAGCGGGTTGATCTCGACCAGCGAGCAGTCCTGCTCGGTGTAGAGCTTGCCCAGCGCGGTGACCAGCGCGCAGAACTCCTTGTGGGTCTTGCCCCGCAATCCCATGCCGAAGGCCAGCTGTCGGGCCTGATAGGGCATCACGCCCAGCGCGGGGTCGATCTCGATCTTCAGGATCTTCTCGGGCGTGCGCGCGGCCACCACTTCTATCTCCACGCCGCCCTCGGTAGAAGCCATCACGGTCACGCGGCCCGCCTGCCGGTCGAGCACGGCGGCCAGGTAGATCTCCCGGTCGATATCCAGCCCCTCGGTTATGAACAGCCGCTTGACCTCGCGTCCGGCCGGGCCGGTTTGAGGAGTGACCAGAACCTTACCGAACAGCTCGTTCGCGGCCCTGAGCGCCGCTTTCGCTCCCTTGACCACCTTCACGCCGCCGGCCTTGCCGCGGCCGCCCGCGTGGATCTGCGCCTTGACCACCACCAGATCGCTACCGGTCTCGGCGATCAGCTGCTCGGCAGCGCGCCCGGCGCCCTGCGGGTCGAACAGCACGATCCCCCTCTGAACCGGAATGCCGTAACGCTGGAAGAGTTCCTTGGCTTGGTGCTCGTGGAGGTTCACGGCTGTTACCTAGCGGGATTCGCCCCCGGCCGCATCCCGCAACTGGCCGCTGTATACCACAAGCAGAAAAAGCATCCAGAATATCGTCTACAAGAAACCATTTTTTTTCGCCTCCCGTACCCCTATCGATCGGTCGCGCGCAGGCTATCCGAGCCGCCGCGGAAAATGGGGGGGGCAAATGTGCAGTATACGCCCTGCACGACGTTCCGCCTTTACGGCCGGCAACAGAAGCACCAGGGCGACCCTCGCCGAAGCTCTACCCTCGCGGATGGTAACGCGAGTGCATGGAGCGCAGGTGCGCTCCGGACACGTGGGTATAGACCTGCGTGGTCGAGATATCGGCGTGCCCGAGCAGGGTCTGGACCACGCGCAGGTCAGCGCCGCCCTGCAAAAGATGCGTGGCAAAGGAGTGGCGCAACGCGTGGGGCGAGATCTCCTTGTCGATACCGGCGCCGCGCGCGTAGGCCTTGACTAGCTTCCAGAACCCCTGGCGGGTCATGCGCCTGCCGCGCGAGGTCACGAATACGGCCTTCTCTCCCGCGGCCGCCCAGCCCGGCCTGACCCGCTGCAGGTAGGCGGCGATGGACTCTTGCGCCAGCTCGCCCAGCGGGACCAGCCGTCGCTTACCGCCCTTGCCGAAAGCCACCACCAGACCCTGATTCAGATCGAGATCCCCGAGCTCGAGCCGCACGAGTTCGGATACCCGCAGCCCGGCGGCGTACATCGCGTGCAACATGGCCGCGTCCCTCAACCCTCGCGGCTTGCCCCTGTCCGGCGCCTGAAGCAGCAGGATCACCTCTTCGCGACCGAGCAACGACGGCAGCTTGTTTCGGACCCGCGGGGCGTCGATCAGCTCGGTAGGATCGCCGGTAATCAGCTGCTCGCCCACTAAGTACTTGAACAGCCCGCGCAGGCTCGAGAGCAGCCTGGCCTGCGATCGCGCCCGCAAACCTGAGCGCGAGGCCTCTACCAAGAAACCCGAGATCGCACCAGTATCGGCCGCGGCCAGCGAGCGGTTCGCCCGGCGGAGAAAGGCGCGAAAGCGGTTCAGGTCGGCTGCGTACGCCTCGACCGTCTTCAGGCTTAACCCGCGCTCGGCCTTGAGGTGGTCGAGGTAACCGTCGATCCAGTGGTCGTCCTGCTGCATGACCGTTCCCCTTCGAGCTTACCGGCAGCGGAATCAAAGCCAAAAAAAGCCGCTGCGGGTATACTTCCGGCCATGAACGCGTTGAGCATAGACCTGACCGGAGCGTTGATAGCGCTGAGCACGGGCGTGGCGCTGGTCACGGCTTTTCGCCTCATCGAAACGCACGCGGCGGGCTCGGCGGCGAAGAAGACCAGGCGCCTGCTCGAGACGCGTAGTCGAGCTCGCGATGGGGGCGAGCAAGGTGCGGCCGACGAGGCGTGAGCTCGGGCGGTCGTCGCCCGGCGGCCCGAACGCCTGCGGCCCCTCGACCCGCCGTACGGCGGCCGCAATCGCCCTGGTGGCCGCGGCCGCGGCTTGCGGGGGCGCCGAGATGCCGGACCGATCCAGCGCACCGCCACCCGCAAGAGCAGGGCCCGACACCGAGGGCGACCCGACCTTCTACACGCCATCGCCGATCGACGGCACCGCCTCGCGCGGCGACGAGGCGGTGTCGGTCTCCGGGGCGCAACGCCTGGCCAGACAGATCGCCGTACGGCTCGTCCTAGCCCTGGCCGGGGCTGATGGCGAAACGCTACAGGAGCTCTTCGCGAAGGTGCTGTACCGTGCCGGAAAGCAGCGCAACAAGTCGGCGCACCTGGCGATCGAGCGCTGCCTGAAGCACGCCGCCCAACTGGGCTGGCGCGCCCAGCTTCCGGTCGGCGAGCTGGTCGAATTGAAAACGATCGCGGCCAGACGGGTAGCGGACCTACCCGAGGAAGAGAGCCTCCCGCCGGGTCTGCGGCCCTCGGACCTGGCGGTCGATCTGCGACCGCCCGCCTCCGGAAAGCGCGAGGGATTCCCCTGCTTCCGGAACGCGTCCGGATCGACCCGTATCTACCTGCGCCCAGGTCCACATCCCCGCATCGTGAGTTTCTGACGGGGGATTACTTCGAGCTGTGATCACGCCAGACCTTGCGATTGAGCTCGCCCAGCTTCTTCCTGACGTCCGGGACAAGGTAGTAGCGAGACCAGCGCCGCAGGATCAGGCGAAGCGCCTTGCGCGCCTCGTCCAGGTCGCCCAGATCCTCCGCGCACTGGCTCAGCAGCAGCGCCGCATCGGGCTGCAGATCCCGGTCGATCTCCTGGTCGATAACCTGCCGGGCCAGCACCGCGGCCTCGGCCGAACGGCCCAGGCGCCTGAGGGCACGACCCAGATTGTACTTAACGGCCGGGGTGTGGGACGCGTCCTCCTTGAGCTGGATCGATTCCTCGAACGAATGGGCCGACTCGGCGTAGCGTCCGGTGGTGATCAGCTCCAACCCGTGCTGGTAGGCTGCGACCGACAGATCCAGCCGGAACCGGTCGACCGTATCCTTGAAGAACTCTGCCTCGGCCGGCGACAGCATCTCCTTGCCGATCTCGTCGTACTGTTCGACCGCTTGTTCCCGTTTCTTTCGCCGGATCAGGTCGTAGAAGGCCGCCGCTCTGCGCTCGGCCTGCTCTCGCTTTTCGGCCCTGCGGGTCTCCTCGGCCAGGTCGCGCCGCAACTCTTCGACCTCGCCCTCCAGGCTGGCCCGTTCGGACTTGATCTCGTCTATGCGCACGTTTGACCAGAGCATCAGCCCCACGTAGGAGAGGGTAGCGAACAGCACGTACGCCACGCCGCTGTTCCAGTTGAAGCGGCGCTCGTAGTTGGCCTGACGCTTGGCGATGGACTTGATGTCCGCCGCCAGCGAGCTGGTCAGGTTGTTGGTCTTGATGATAAGGCCGCGCGAATCGATTATCTCGGTTTTGATCTCGCGCAGTTCGTCATCGGCTTCACGCATGGCGATGGGGCATACTGTAATGGTTCATCGCGCGGAAGGGAATTCGACGTCAATGGCGCCCCCGGGCCGCGCGCCCTTCCGGCTCGCCGGGAGCCGGGCGAGCAGCACTAGCCTTGACGGCCGATTTGGCCGGGCATACAAGCGCCTTCTACTGAAGAGACGGAGGCCTGCGCGGATGTACCGGATCGAAGCGCTCACCCTGACGCTAGTCGCATTGCTAGCACTGCTGCCGGTGGGATGCGGCGGCTCGCCCGACTACCTGCTCATCGGCACCGCTCGCGCGCCAAGCGCCGACGGCATGGTGCAGGTGGACGACATCGACGGAGCCGGCGGGCTGGTCACCGTCCACATGGAACGGCTGCCCCCGCCCCGCCATCTGGGCGAGGGCAATACCGCCTACCTGGTGTGGTTCGAGGACAGGGACGGCGAGACGATCAAGGCGGGCGAGCTTGACTACAGGGTGGAGACCCGGACGGGCGACCTGATGAAGCCCTGCCCTTTCAGCGTGTTCAAGCTCAAGATCACGGCCGAGAGCAAACCCGACGCGAAACGGCCCAGCGACTTCGTGGTCGCCGAGCAGACCATCTCCTTCGAGTGAGCACCCCGTCAGGCACCGGTCAGAATAAAACTCGTGCGTCTTTCGGGCGGGACGGCACCATCTGCTGCGTTGCTACTCCTCGAAATATCCCCGATATTCCTCGTCGTCGCGCCTTGCATACGGTGCCGTCGCACTCCAAAATCCGCACGAGTTTTATTCTGACCGGTACCTTAACTACCCGGGAAAAGCCCCATGTACGAAACATCGGATATCCGCAAAGGACTCAAGATTCTCATCGACGGCAACCCCTTCAGCGTCGTGGACTTTCAGTTCGTCAAGCCTGGCAAGGGCCAGGCCTTCACCAGGACCAAGCTCAAGAACATGGTCACCGGAGCGGTCATCGAGCGCACCTACAAATCGGGTGAAAAGCTGGAGCCGGCCAGCCTGGAGGAGCGGCAGATGCAGTACTTGTACGAGGAAGGCGGCATGTACGTCTTCATGGACACGAGCACCTATGACCAGGTGCACCTGACCGAGGACCAGATGGGGGAGAACAAGTTCTACATAAAGGACGGCACCGAAGTGAGCATACTGCTGTTCGACCAAAGACCCATCGGTATCACCCCACCGAACTTCGTGGACCTCGAGGTCACCGCCGCCGAGCCCGGCTTCAAGGGAGATACGTCCGGAGGCGGCACCAAGCCCGCCACCATGGAGACCGGGCTGGAGGTCAACGTGCCGCTCTTCGTGGAGCAGGGAGAGATCATCCGTATCGACACCCGGACCGGGGCCTACTCTGAGCGCGTGAAGAAGTCGGGGTAATCCGTTCGGGACGCGATCGGGGCATGGAGCGGAGCATACGGGAGTTGGGCAAGCGCTCCCCGGACGCCCGCGCGCGTGTGGCGGGACGGGTGGTGTCCGCGACCGAGGGGAGTTGCACCGTCCGGGACGACACCGGCGTGCTGGAAGCCTGCTGCGACCCAGCACCCGCTCCGGGAAGCTGGGTGGTGCTCGAGGGGGTATGGGATGGGGAGCGAATGCAGAACGTCAGTGTTCTATCTCTGACCACTTCCACTGATCCGTTTCCGGTAATGGACGGGGAGTGGCACCGGGCCCACCGTATCGACCTGCATGCTACCCTGAGCATTCGCGGTCGGGTAATGAGAGCCGTCCGCGACTTCTTCGATGCGAGGGGATTTATCGAGGTCGATACCCCGATGATGGTCCCGAGTCCGGGGCTCGATCTCTATATCGACGCCTTCGAGGTAGCGAATTCTCGACCGAGCCTCTGGTTGAGGACCAGCCCGGAATTCCAAATGAAACGGCTACTTTCGGCTGGATTCCCTAAAATATATCAGATCGGAAAGAGCTTCCGCCGCGATGAACAGGGGCAGCTACATCAGCCCGAGTTTACGACCGTGGAGTGGTACCGAGCTTTCGGTGGTTCCGAAGAATTGATGCTCGATACCGAGCAGCTCGTATCGAGCGTCGCTAAAAGTATCCGCGGTGAAACCGCCCTACCCGCCCGTGGCGAGCCGGTGGAAACGGATCTACCCTGGGAACGCATCGCGTTCGCCGATGCTTTTGAGCGCTACGCCGGCAACACCCTGGCGGAGGTCGAGGGAGACGACGACCGGCTCTACCACCTACTGGCCGAGCGGGTGGAGCCGCGCCTCGGAAAGGGGCGCGCCTGCTTCCTAACCCGCTATCCCGCCCGCATGGCCCAGCTCGCCCGCCTTCACCCCGGCGACCCGGAGACAGCGGAGCGTTTCGAGGCCTATATCGACGGCGTGGAGCTCTGCAACGGATTCGCCGAACTCATCGACCCGGCCGAGCAACAGGCCAGGTTCGAGGCCGAGCGTGAGGAGCGGCGTAAGCTGGGCAAGCCCGACCACCCCATCGACCACCGATTCCTGCGCGCACTACGCGAAGGCCTCCCCTTCTGCGCCGGAAACGCCCTGGGCCTGGACCGCCTGATCATGCTCCTTCTGGGCAAGAAGCACATAGACGACGTGCTCGCAATCCCCTCCTCCCGCCTCTGATAAAAACCAAAAACCCAAAAACCGTAACCAAAAACCAAAAACCGACCAAAAACCGCAAAAACCCAAAAACCGGGACGGTCCTAGTTAACTCATAGCGGGTTACGAGCGTCGCGGAGCGCATGCTCGTAACTTG
>CAYVFC010000179.1:0-14646 GCA_964450715.1 uncultured Sandaracinaceae bacterium
TCGCCGGCGCCCCGGCCCGAATTCCCGCCTCTTGCACGCCTGCCGGAAGCACACGTAGTGAACGACACGCGTAAAGACGAGCGCGCCCCGGTACTGCTCGAGTCGCGACCTACCGGGGCCCCGCCTCGCTCAAGGTCGTGAAGGCGCTGGTTCGCGATCTATCCCCGACAAGCAGATCGCGCAAGGCAGAGAGGAGGGCACCGGCTGCAGCCTTCGCTGAGCGGAAAGCGAGGGTATCCGCGAAACGTGGAAAAACGGAAACGACGGTCGGACAGCAGAGCCGCGATCTCTGTAAACCTGCGAAAAAACCGGCGTTTCCGCCGGTACGAACGCCTGGCAAAACACGAACGGCCGTGTTAGTTTTTTTATCGAGTTTGGCTGCTTCCGGGGTCGGTGCTGGGTACTAAGAAATGAACTTGGAGGGTCCGTGTCAACAATTTTCTTGGTACTCGTTGTAGTCACGACCTTTGTCTTGATCGGCGTACTGGGAACCCTTCTCGCGGTGTACCAGATACGCGACAGACTTGATGTCATAGTCAAACTTCTAGAAGCAAGAAAAGATTGAGGAGAGAGCGATGCTGCAATACATACTAAGAAAGAGGGACGAGGGCGTTACCGCTATCGAGTACGGCTTGATCGCCGCGCTGATCGCGCTGGCCATCATCGCCATGGTTGCACTGGTAGGTACTAATCTGAGCACTACTTTTAGCGGCGTGGCGGACCACCCCTAGAGCAGCGAACGGGTTGAAAACCCTTTGAGTTCGTGTGTTTAGAGGGTGTCAGATTCGGTGCTTGGCCCGACGAAGCAGTGGTAGAGCCACTTCGAGGAGGGACAACGCCGAATATGGCCCCTATAAGCCGCGAAATCATGAGCTTTTCAACCCGATCGGTGCTCTAGGGGCCGCCAGAAAGAATACCCTCGATAACGAGGAGCGAAACTACCGCGATGGAACAAGGCAAGCATTCGGTGGTAATCATCGGCGCCGCGGAGGAAAGCGCGGCCATCGCCGGTCCCATCAAGGGCCTGGCAGAGGTGGTTGCGGTCGAGCCGGACCCGGCCAAGGGGACGAGCGTGGTGCGGGAAAAGGCGCCCGACGTGGTGCTGCTCTTTTTGGACCGGGACAAGGAAGCGATGTTGGAGCTCGCCAGGCAGTTGAACCAGAGCGCCAGCTGCTACACCCTGGTGGTTTCCCGCAATCGCGAGCCGGACAACATCTCGCTGGCCATGCGCTCCGGAGTGCGCGACTTCGCCTTTCTGGACGAGCAGGGCGCGGACCTGCGCCGCGCCCTGTGCAGCCTGGAGCGGATGCCGGTCAAGGCGAGCGGGGCCGAACGCGGCAAGATCATCGCGGTTTTCAGCGCCAAGGGGGGCAGCGGGGCTACCACCATCGCTTCCAACCTGGCCGGGGCTCTGTTGACCGCCGGGCTGCCCAAGGGCGACGCCAAGCGGCGAGTCGCGCTGCTGGATTTCGATCTGGAGATGGGCGACGTGCTGGTCTTTCTCGATCTCGAGTCCAGTTACAGCTACGTGGAGCTGCTCAACAACATGCACCGGCTGGATCCGGAGCTTCTCTACCGGTCGCTGGCCCTGCACAGCAGCGGGCTGTCGGTGATCTCGCAGACCGATCAGCTGGAGGAGGCGCGCGAGGTCACCTCGGCGGAGATGGGCAAGGTGCTCGAATTCCTGCGACGCCACTTCGATTTCATCGTCATCGATGGGATGCGCGACTTTCGCGAGATCGCGCTGAAGGCCCTGGACAGCGCCGATTCCATCGTGCTGACCATGACCCAGGATATCCCGGCGCTCAAGAACGCCGATCGCTGCCTGCGTATTTTTAAGCGGTTGGGCTATCCGGATAGCAAGATCAGGCTGGTCGTCAACCGCGTCCGTATGTCCAGCCACCTGAGTCCGGATGCCATCGCCGACGCACTGGGGCGGAGCGTTCACGGAACGGTCGCCAACGATTTCCCGGCCGTGATCAAGGTTATCAACCAGGGACAGCTGCTGGTCGACTCCGCGCCGAGCTCGCGGGTGGCCAGGGATCTCTGGGGTCTGGTGCCGCTCTTTTACCAGGGGGCCAGGTCAAGAAGCGCGGGCTTTTCTCGCTCTGGGGACGGGAATGAAGCTACGAGATAGGCTCGAACAGGGGCAGAGCGCCCTGCGGGAGCGTTCGCTGGAGACCTCGCAGGTTCCGGAGGTCTACCAGGAGATCAAGCAGAACATCCACACCCTCGAGGACCCGAAGAGCGGCGTGCCCCGCGGGAAGTACCTGTTCGGCGCGCTGTACTGCGATGCCGAGACGGCCGGTCACGGCGGGGGCGGTTTCTATGGCTCGGCGGCCAGGTTCATGCGCCTGGTGCGCTGACGCGGCGGGCGGACGACCGCGGCTTGCTGCCCGGTGATGGCACTCGATCAACAGCTGAGGTTGCTACCCGAGCTCTGCTGCCTGCTCTTGTGCCTGGCCGCGGCGGTCACCGACCTGCGCTCGCTGCGCATCCCCAACCCGCTCACCTACGGCGGCCTGGGGCTGGGCCTCACCCTGAGCTTCGGCCTGTCCGCCGTCGAGGGTGGCGTTAGCGGCGGTTTGAGCGATGGGCTTTGGCCCTCGCTCGGCGGGTCGGTTTTTCTGCTGGCGGTCTTCGGTGCCATGTCAGCGCTGGGGGTGACGGGGATGGGGGATACAAAGTTGATGGCGGCCGTGGGCGCGTTGTTGAAGTGGCCGCTCTGCCTGCAGGCGCTGCTGTACGTGCTGCTGGCCGGTGGCGCGCTTTCCCTGTTCCTGGCCCTCACCCGGGGAAGGCTGCGGGCGGTGTTGGGCAACCTGGTGGCGGGCGGCAGAAACCTGCTAAGCGGGCGCCGGGACGAAGCGCCCCTGGAGCTCCACAGGATTCCCTACGGGGTGGCGATCGCCCTGGGGGTGGCCTGGACGGTGCTGGTCCGGCATTTCCCGTCGTTTTCGGTTTTTTGAGCTACGGGAGTTCCGCCCGTCGAACGCTCCGGGGAGGGCCTTGGCGGGAAACGACGACGCTTCTCGAAAATGTATAAAAATACAACAATATTGTATTATATTTGAATATCTTGTCACGTCGAGCACGCGGCGCAGGTTGCTCGTGGCCCTCTGGCGCGACGGGGAGAGAACGAGGTCCGGCTCGAGCGGGAAGCCTCTCTGCGCCGCGAGAAACACACGCTGGGTTTCTTCCTCGCCCTGACCGCGGCGCTCGGCAACGACGCGGGCATGAAAAGACGAGCGGAGCGTCTCCGCGACCGGCGTCTGCGCAAGATGCGCGACTTCTTTCCGGACTCGGGATCGGGATACGGGCTGATTCTCGCCTAGCGCAGAACGCCGGAGATCGCGCGCAGGTGGTACTTCCGGATGAACATGAGTATGGGCGCTTTTATGTCTCTATTCCAAAAGCATGTAAGCGATGCGTACCTTCAAGGCTGAAGAGCCTCGCCGTTTCTTTCGTGCGGTCGACCGGCACTTGCAGCCGGGGACCGTCCTTGGCTTCTACTCTCACGGAACCGGAAGGTCGGTCGTACGCGGGGTCGCGGGAAGCGCGAGGTAGAGGGGTCTCGGCTGCTCGTGCACCGCGCGACCTCTCGAGCTCAAGAGCGCTCTTCTCGCGACCCGGAGGGGGGAGGAGGGGGGGAGACCCCGAGCCAGAGCGCGGCGGCGCAGGCGTAGATCAGGGCGCCGGCTGCGAGCGAGCCGGGGATGCCGGCGTGCAGCGAGGTCATGGTCGCCAGGACCGAGCCCAGTACAGAGGTGGCGCTGTTGATGCTCCAGAGCCAGGGGATACGGGTGTTGGCCCGGCGGGAGACAGCGCTCAGGCCGGCCGGGAAGGGGATGCCGAGCAGCAGGCCCGCCGGGGCGATGGCCAGGCCGGCCAGAAGCGCGCGCAGCGGGGGCGGATAGCAGAGTGTGGCGCCGGAGAGAAGCTCGATGCCGGGCGCGGCCAGCAGCGCGTACAGCGCGATGCCCCCGAAGACGGGCAGCAGCAGGCGGCGGGGGGAGCGCTCTTGGGCCAGGCGTCCGAACCAGCGGCTGCCCAAGCCGCCGCAGGTGAGCAGCACGAAGAGAACGGCCGAAAGCGTGTAGGTGGGGTCGCCGATGTAGAGCATGAAGCGCTGGATGAGCGCTATCTCGATGAACATGAAACCGAGTCCCAGGCAGGCCACGTAGGCCAGATCCCAGATGGCCGCGCCGCCGCCCTCGCGTAGTTGCCGGCGCAGCAGCACCATGGGCGCCAGCAGGAACAGGGCTACCATCACCAGGGCTACCAGCGCCACCTTGGCCAGGATGGACAGCCCGTTGCCGAACAGGTGGGGGCCGGAGCCGCCGAAGAGCGCCGGTCCCAGATCCCGCAGTCGGTTCTGGTAGAAGAAGAAGGGGCGGTCGTCATCCACCGCCGAGACGTCGAGGGGCCACCGCTGCATGGTCGCGGCCAGCCGGGCGTCGTTGGGGTCGGTCAGGATGCGGTGGATCCACTCGTTCTCGGTGCTGGTGGTATCGCCCCTACCGACGGGCAGGTAGGCGGGCCGGAACTTCATTTTCTTGATGCTGGTATCCAGCGCTTCGACCTCCGAGCGGCTGAAGCCGTCAGGCTTGATGAGAAAATCGTGAAGCACCCCCAGGCCCGCCTGCAGCCAGTCGGTCTGCGCCACCACCACCGCGCCCGAGACTTCGCGGCCCAGCGAGCCGAGCGCCGCTCGGGAGATGGCCGCCAGGCGGGCGCCCACCTGCAGGCCGGGCAGCGAGACGGTGGAGACCGAGAGCACGCCGCCGGGCCGGAGCTTGCCCAGGAAATCCCGAAAAGCGTCACTTGTGTACAGGCCGTTTTCGGTTAGCGCGTAGGCGCCGGCCGAGGTGGCGGCCGAGGTGTCGACCATGCTCAGCAGCACCACGTCGAAGCGCTCGCCCGCCCGGCGCACGAAGCTACGGCCGTCCTCCACGTGAATGGAGACGTCGCTACGGTGGTAGAGGTTGCCGGTGAATTTGCGGTAGCGCCGCTTCATCACGTCGTTGACGATGAGCGGATTGATCTCCACCCCGGTCACCCGCTTGGCTCCGGCGGCCAGCGCGGCCAGCACGTCGCGGCCGCCGCCGGCGCCGATCACGCAGACCCTTTCGGGATCGGGCTTGACGCGGTAGACCAGGGCGCTCAAGTCGTACAGCGCGTGGCCCACGCTCCCGAGCGAGCCGTCGAAGCGGGTGAGCGGGGTCATGGCGTTCATGTCGATGACCAGGGTCTTCTGGACGGGGAAGGGTCCCTGGTAGGTCGGGCTCAATCCCCAGCCGCGAAAGCCAATGTCCGGCAGCACGGTGACCATGGAGAAGGAGTTCCAGCGGTTGTACTCGGGCCGCGCCGCGTCGAGGTTCACGCCCTTGGCCACGTGTACCTCCAGCCAGCGGAAGAGCGGATTGAGCGCTCCCAGCAACAACGCGGCGCCGATGCAGGCGTAGGCCAGGGCGGTGATCTTGCGGCGCACCGCGCCTTGCGTTTCCCTGACGAATACCAGCGCGGAGGCCGAGGCCAGCACCGTGCAGGCCAGCAGCGCCAGCGGTCCGCCCAGCCAGCTCAGAAAAACGATCACCAGCAGGCAGCCCGCGCCCGCGCCCAGCAGATCCCAGAAGTAGAGGTGGTGCACCTGGCTGGAAAAGCGGGTCATGGCCAGGCTGAGCGAGAGGCCGCCGAAGAAAAAGGGCAAGGCGGCCAGCCCGAACAGGCCCAGCAGCTTGAAGGTGATATCCGTGAAGGGCTTGTTCCCCACGTCGCCGAACCAGTCGGGGGTAGCGTTGATCAGGACGAGATCCACCACCATCACCGAGGCGGCCAGCAATAGCCCCCACTTGCAGAGCAGCTCTACGGTTCTCTCGGCGGCCAGCGCGTGCTGCCGCAGGTGGACCAGCACGGCGGCCACGCCGGTGCCGAACAGGGCCACCGAGATGGCGAAGAAGGCGAAGTGGTACCAGACGATCACCGAGAATACTCGGGTCAAGATAATCTCGGTGGAGAGAAGCGAGGCGCTGAGCAGGCCGACTGCCAGGCCGATGTTCCTGTTGTATGCGGGTGCTCGGGTCATGCGGCTATCGACCCTGCTCGAGGAAGCGCAGCGCCCGTTCGTAGAGCATTCGCGCCTTCTCCCGTAGCGGCAGCGCCAAAAACCGCGCCTTGACCGCGCGGTCGATGAAGTTGGGCCACTGGCTGTAGTCGACCTTGACGTCGACCAGCACCACGCCCCGGTTCTCCGCCATCCGGTCGAGCCCCTGCTCCAGATCGCGGTCACCGGCGACTGCCAGGTACTCGGCGCCCAATGCCGCGGCCAGTTGCCGGTAGTCGGGCGGGCGGAGTTGTACCGATTCGCTACGGCCATAGAACTTGTTCTGCATATCCTTGATCAGCCCCAGGGCGCCGTCGTTGAAAACGATCACCGTCAGCCGAAGTTGTTCCCGGACCGCGGTCAGCAACTCGAAGCCGGTGATCAGCAGCCCGCCGTCGCCGGTCAGGCAGACGGTGCGGCGGTCGGGACGGGCCAGGCAGGCGCCGACGGCGGCGGGGACGCCGAAGCCCATGGCCTGGTAGTCGGCGGGAGTGAGGAAGGTGCGCGGGCCCTGTACCTGCCAGTCCAGCACGGCCCAGAGCTGGTGGCTTCCGCAGTCGGTGACCACTATCGCCTCGCGGTCGAGGCGCGTACGCAAGCGCTGCAACAGGCGCGAGGGGTGGACGCCTTCATGCGATTTTATCGTTTCTATCCGTTGTTGTTCTTTCTGTCTGGCCCGGGCGATGGTCTCTTTAACGCTGGTCGGGTCCCGGGCGGGGTCGCCGCCGATCCGCGCGAGGGTGGCCCGGAGCGCCTCGCCGGCGTCCGCGCGCAGCGCCACCTCGGCCGGGTAGTTGCGGTCGAGCACCTCGGGGCTCTGATCGACGTGGATGAGCTTGCCGTTGATCGACATGAGCCACTTGCTGCTGCTCATCTCGGCGAACTTGCAGCCCAGCGCCAGCACCGCATCGCACTGCGCGAAGCAATCGGCGGCGGCACGCGTACCCGAGGGGCCGAAGCCGAAGCCCGCGGCAAGGGGGTGGTCCTCCGGGATGGCGCCCTTGCCCGAGATGGTGGTGGCCACCGGGGCCGCCAGCAGCTCGGCCAGCCGCGCGATCTCGGTCGATGCGCCCAGCGCACCCTTGCCCGCGTAGATGCCCGGACGGCGAGCGCTGCGTAGCAGAGCGGCGATGCGGTCCAGCTTGCCCGGATCGATCGGCTCGGGCGATACCGATGCCGAAGGCAGGGCCGATTCGGGTTCGACGCGCTCGCGCAATAGCTCGCGCCCCAGCTCGACCACCACCGGACCGGGCTCCCCGCTCTCGGCCAGGCAAAATGCCTCCTCGACGCGGGCGGCTATCTCGCGAGCATGGCTCGCAGTGAAAACGCCCTTGACCACGGGGGCGACCACACGCATCTGGTCGATTTCGTGCAGGTGAAAGGCCTTGTCGTCCTTTTCCACGGCGGTGACCAGCACCACCAGGGGCGAGGAGTCTAGAAGAGCCTCGGCCAGGCCCGTGATCATGTTGGTCAGCCCTGGCCCGGGGATGGCCAGGCAGACCCCGGTCGCGCCGCTAGCGCGCGCGTAGCCATCGGCCATGAAGGCCGCGCCCAGCTCGGAGGCGACCAGGATATTGCGCAGGCCGCCATCGGCCAGAGCGTCGAAGATCTCCAGGTTCTGGGCCCCTGGCATACCAAAGGTAAATCGGACGCCCCGCGACCGCAACGCGTTCACCAGGTTCTGGGCTCCGCTGATCAATGCTCGCTCCTCGCCAAGAGATAAGACCCTCTCCGGTGCTTCCGGTCAAGCGCGGCAGTGGGCAAGCCCCTGCCCCACGTTTGCCCGTACCAAACGTCGTAGGAACGGGCCTTGCGCCCGCCCGGCCCGGGATCCGGAAAAGGGGCGGGTGCCTCGCCTTTGTCTGTGTACGGTCAAGCGCGGCGCCGGTCGGAATCGTTTCGGGAAAAGCGCGCGAAGAGCCAGAGCGCCAGGCCGGCCGCGGCGATGGTCAGCGCGGTGGAGACGACCGGGGGAAGCCGCGGATCGACCGCGGCGATGCCGGCGCCGGCCAGGGCGGCCAGGCCGATGCCGGCCAGCGACTCACCGGCGATCACGCCGGAGGAGAAGAGCACCCCGCGGCCGGTCTCTTCTTTGCTTCCGTTCCTGTTCCGTTGACCTCGTGTGACCCAGGCGGCGATCGCGGCTCCGGCCAGGATGGGAACGCTGAGGCTGAAGGGCAGATAGACCCCTACGGCGATGGGCATGAGATGGGCGCGGAAGCGGGCCTGTTTCTTTTCGAGCGCGGCGTCGAGCAGTACGACCAGCACGCCGGCGCCCGCGCCCACCGCGACCATGTCCCAGGGCAGCTGGCCGTCTCCCCCGAGCGCCCGCGCCAGGCTGGCGAAGAGCCCGGCCTGGGGCGCGGGAAGCTGTTTGCCGCCGATGCCGCCCGGGCTGGTGTCCTGCAACAGCTGCAGCACCGGGGCCATGATGGGCGCGGCGACCAGCACGCCGAGGATCTGCATGAGCTGCTGGCGCCGGGGCGTGGCGCCCACCATCTGTCCGGTCTTGAGATCGTTGCACACGTCGCCCGAGGTGCAGGCTATGCAGCAGACCACGGCGGCCACCCCCAGGGTAGCGGCCACGGCCGGCGTACCCGCGTAGCCGAAGACAAAGAGCATGAGCCCGGTGAAGAGCACGGCGGTGATGGTCATGCCCGATACCGGGCTGTTGGAATTGCCGACCAGGCCCACGATGTAGCTGGCTACGGCGGTGAAGAAGAAGCCCATGAGCAGCATGACCGCGGTAGCGAGAAGCGCCATGCCCGCCTCTCCGGTGAAGCGAAGGTAGAGGTATCCCACCATGGCCACGGCCGGCAGGCCTACGCCGAGCAGAGCCGGCCAGGGCAGGTCGCGCTGCCGTTCGTCGGCCCTCTGCTCCGCGTCCGGCCCGCGGACCAGGCTCACCAAGGCTTGTACCAGACCCCGGCGGATCCGGTAGATGGAGGCGACGCCCCCCACGGCCATGGCGCCTACCCCCAGGTAGCGGATACGTTCGGACCAAAGCAGGAAGGCTTGCTCCAGTGGGGAGAGCTCGGGCGGCCCGTAGGCGCCGGCGAGCGGGATGGCTGCCAGCCAGCCGAGCGCGCCGCCGCTGAAGATGAGCAGGGCCACGTTCAGGCGAACGATGAAGCCCACGGCTACCAGCATGGGCGAGACGTCGGCTCCCAGGTAGAGCACCCGTCCACCCGCCAGGCGCGCCGCCCCTTCCAGCGCGCCGTGCAGCAGGCCCAGGTAGCCGGAGGCCAGCTTGAAGAGGGCGCCGGTGACCGCGCCCCCTACCAGCGCCCTGGCTTGCGAGCCATTGTCATCGGTCGATCCCTTGCGCTCGCCGGCCCGCAGCACGGCGGCGCAGGCCACCGCTTCGGGGTAGGGCAACTCCGGCGACCGCTCGATGAACACGCGGCGCATGGGAACCATGAAGATGATGCCGAGCACGCCGCCGGACAGAGCGACCAGGGTCACGGTCCAGTAGTCGAAGCGCTCCCAGTACCCCACCATGACCAGCGCGGGCATGGTAAAGATGATGCCGGCGGCCAGCGACTCGCCGGCCGAGGCCGCGGTCTGCACCTGGTTGGCCTGCAGCGTAGCCTGGCTGCGGAAGAGCAGGCGGAAGAGCAGCATGGAGATGACCGCCGCCGGGATGGAGGCCGAGACGGTCATGCCGGCCTTCAGCCCCACGTAGACGTTGGCCGCGCCCATCACAACCGCCAGCAGCAGGCCCGTCATTACCGCGCGCGCGCCGAGCTCCCGCGTTTCGTTCGGTGCTTCAGGATGCATCGCGCTTGCCGGCCCGGGACACGGCCGATGTGTACCACGAGCCGGACGCGGGCAGCCAGGTAGAGGGGCCGGATCGGTCATCTGGGTGTGTGTCGGCTGGCTTTTGCCTGCGAGTTGTGCTACCGAGCCTGCGACCGTTCGGCGCGGAATTCCGGGCCCGCGCGGTGCAACCAGGAGATCTCGTGGCGAGGAAAAAAGACCGGAGGTCGTACGAGAAGGACATGGACCGCGACGACCATCTCATGGTCGACGGGGTCGTCAGCAACGTGTTCGCCGGGGGGCAATTCGAGGTCAAGACCGAGGCCGGAGCGGTGGTGCGAGCGCAGCTCTGCGGCCGTATGCGCAAGTTCCGCATCCGTGTGATCCTCGGCGACCGCGTGACCGTGGCCCTCTCTCCCTACGATCTCACCCACGGGATGATCGTCTACCGGTCGAAGTAGGGTCGCCTTCGCTACGTCGTGTAATCCGCGTTGATACGGACGTAATCCTCGGTAAGGTCGCAGCCCCAGGCAGTGGCGCTCTCCGCGCCCAGGCCCAGATCGACGCTCAAGCGGACCTGCTCCGTGTCCATGGCGCGCGACACCACCCCGAGATCCAGGTCGGTGGGCACTCCGTTGCGGAAGGCGAGGTGCTCGCCGATGCAGACGCTGATCCGGCCGAGGTCGACCCGCGCACCCGAACGGCCCACCGCCATCAGCACGCGGCCCAGGTTGGGATCGCGGCCCGTGACCATGGTCTTTACCAGCGGCGACGAGGCCACGGTGCGGGCCGCTGCGCGCGCGTCCTTGCGGGAGGCCGCTCTCCGCACCTGAACCTCGATCAGGGTGCGCGCGCCCTCGCCGTCGCGCACCAGATCCTTGCCCAGCTGCACCGCCAGGGCGGTCAGCGCCCCGACAAAGGCGGCGGCCGCGGGATGACGCGCGCGTAGCGTCTTGCCGCCGGCCGCCCCGCTGGCGAACAGCAGCATGGTATCGCTGGTCGAGGTGTCCATGTCCACGTCGATCATGTTCAGCGAAACGTCGGCCGCTTCTCGCAGGACCTTGCCGAGCCAGCGCGGATCGGCCGGGGCATCGGTGGTCAGAAAGCAGAGCACGGTGGCCATGTCCGGGTGCACCATGCCCGAGCCCTTGGCCGTCCCACCGATGGTGTAGGTCCGACCGTCCGCCTCGAAGCAGAGGGCGCGGCTCTTGGGCACGGTATCGGTGGTCATGATGGCCCGGGCGAGGTCCGCGCCGCCTTGCGCGGTGAGCGCGATGCGCGCCGCGGCCGCCTCGATCTTGTCCATGGGCAGAGGTCGCCCGATGACGCCGGTGGAGGCGACCAGCACCTCCTCGGCGGGGATGCCGAGCTTTTCCGCCACTAGCTCGGTCATGCGCCGGGCGTCGTCCTCGCCGCGAGAGCCCATGCCCACGTTTGAGCAGCCGGAGTTGGCTATCAGCGCACGTGCCCGGCCGTCGGCCACGCGCTCTCGCGTCACCTTCACCGGGGCGCCGCAGATCTGATTGCGGGTGAAGAGCCCCGCTACCGTACAGGGGCCGTCCGCGGCCAGGATGCCCAGATCGAGCCGTGGCTCGGGGCCGTAGGTCTTCACCCCGGCCGCGGCCGCGCCCGCTTTCCAGCCGGCGGGTGAGGTGACGCTGCCGTTATCTATCCATTTGTAATCGGTAGGCATCTTCCCTCCTCGTTCCCGGCTCGAAATGCGACTGCCGTCGCCTCGCGGGGCGGGCGTGAGGATCGGCTGCGGAAAACCGTCGGGCATTTCGGGCGCCTTGGCCGCCGCGCTGCCCAAGGCCTGAACGCTTACAAAAAAACCGCCGCGGATTGCTCCGCGACGGGAACATTTTCGAAGGGATAAAAGCACCCACCGGATTCCGAAGCTATCGGTCGCTACAGCGGCCGATAGCTTCGGAATCCGGTGGGTGCACACGGGGGGGAGGCGTTCAGCCCTGTGGCGCAAACTCCCAGGTATAGGTCGCCGCGGCCGGGCACTCGTCCGGCGGATCGAGCGCCAGCCCGTCGATCGCGTCGAGCACGCACCTGCTCAGCGCCTCGGGCGCCGTGGTCTGGTCGGCAACGACCTGCGGGTTGGTGATCATGCCGGTGTCTTCAGCCACCGAGAACTTTACGGTGACCGTGCCTCCCGTCTTGGGGTCCGCCTTCAGCTGCTCGTCGTAGCAGGCCCTAATAGCGCCGGCCTGGCCGTCGACAAGGGCGCGGGTGTCGGCGCGGTAGCTCTCGCCATCGCGCTTGGCAAACTGGAAGCTGCAGCCTACCGCGCTCGCCAGAAGGGCGAGCAGGCATATCGTGGAAAGCGATTTCATTTCTGCTCCTCCTCCTTCTTCTCGGCCTGCTCCTCGGCCTTCTTTGCCTTTTCCTCGGCCTTGGCAGCCTTCTTGGCGGCCTTCTCAGCCTTCTTATCCGCCTTGCTCTTCTTGACCTTGACCTTCTTGCCGGTCTTCGGATCGATCTCGAAGACCTCCTTGACGTCGTCCTGGGCGGTGATCAGGAACTCCACGCGACGGTTCTTCTCCTTGCCCTCGTCGGTGGCGTTGTCGGCGATAGGTTTGCTCTCGCCATGGCCCTTGGAGTCCAGCATGCCCGCTTTGATTCCTTTCTCGACCAGGTAGGCCCTGACCGAGGCGGAGCGGTTTTCCGATAGCTTCTGGTTGTACTTGTCCGATCCGTCCGAGTCGGTGTGACCCTCGATGGAGAGCCGGCGGATCTGCGGGTTGTCCTTGATGACCTGGACGATTTCGTTGAGCAGATCGTGCGACTCCGGCTTGATGGTCGCCTTGTTGAAATCGAACTGGATCTTCTCGTTGATCTGGATCTTGTCCTTGGTGACCTCCACCCGCTTGGGTTCCGGCGGCGGGGGAGGAGGCGGAGGGGGCGGCGGCGCCGGCGGAGTCCCGGCGATCTTCAGGGTGTTGGAATCCGAAAAGACCATCTCGCCGCAGCACCCGACCAACGTCTGCGCTGCCAGCAACACTCCCCCTGCTAACAGCGCGAAGAGTATGAGTCCGTGCTTTTTCGTCATGAGCATCAGTTCTCCATCGCAAATAATTGTCGACCGGCGACCGGCCGGATGCCGGCCCCCTCGAAGCGCGATTCTAGACACACCGTTCAAATTGGCAACCATTGGCTCCGGTACCGGGTTCCGGTAGTTACCGGAGCGTCTCCTGGTTCCGCCGCTGGATGCTGAAAATGCGATCAGGTAGGGGCGGCTCGGCTCAGCCGAGTTGATAGAGCGGGACCCCGCTTAGTGTGCGGCTGTAGGCGATACGTCGTACCGATTCAGCGTAGTCCACACGCAGGTGTCTGGTCGGCAAGGGAGGAGGAAACCCTTTCAAGCGCTGGCCGAGATCGTAGTAGGAGCCGTTCTTGAGGCGCACGATCTTGAGCCCGGCGCCATATGCCGGATCGCGATCGCGCCGTCCCTCGACCACGCGCGCCACCTCGGTATCGGCCCGCAGCCAGAGGCCGCCGGATCCGGGGGCCTTGAAAACGATGAAGACACCGTCCCCGGCAGCGACCTCGGAGCGGCATTCCAGGAACATGCCGTCGGGAGAGAGGTCAAGCAGGCGCTCTCCCAGCAGGCGTCCGCGGTTCAGGCTCACGGCCCAGCAGGGGGTCTTGACCGCGCGCCGCATCGAGCCGCGCTGGGAGCTGTGAAACAGAGTCGAGGTCATGGGCTGCTCCTTGGTTCCGGTTCAAATGAATTCTAGTGAACCGCAGGGGGGCAGGTCCAAAAAAGCGTCAGTCGAGTTGGAGGACAGTCCTTTCCGAGGGGCGGGCCTTGCGCCCGCCCGCGAGAAGGGATTTCGCAATCCCCTCCCCTGCGAAGGATTTCCGCCGACCGTTCAGGGGCAGTCGCAGGAGGGGCCGCAGTTGACCGTGACAAAAGCCGAAGGCGGCGCGGTAGCCTTGCAGGAATTGGGGCCGCAAAGGAGCGTGGCTCCCGTGCACACGTTCAGGCCCGAGCAGGTTATCGCGCACGGTCCGTTGCCGCAGTACACCGGCAGACCCGGGCAGGTGCTGGTCCCCGTGCAGTCGACCTGGCAGGCATGGTCGGCCGGGCAAGTGATCGGGATTCCCGGACAGCTGCTGACGCCGGAGCAACTGATCTTGCAGGAAAGCCCGGCCGGGCAGGTGACGGCCGTCATGCAGCCGGACACCCCGCTGCATAGGATGTTGCAGGAGCCGTCCGCGCACCCGCCGTTGCACTCGGGCGGGCAATCGCTCGTGGCCGGCGGCGGGGACTCGCCGCACAGAGGGGTGGCGGACGCGTCACTGTCGTCCACGCCGGCCTCCGGATCGACGAGCGCGGCATCGCCGGCCGTTCCGCCGCTCGCATCCCCACCCCCCGGTCCGCTGGATCCGCCGCTATCGCCGCCGCTTCCGCCTCCGGCGACCGGCTCGCCGCCAGAGCCGGAGGTGCTGCCGCTGGTACCGCCGCTGCTGTTTCCGCTCGTGCCCGATCCGCCGTTCTCGCCACCGTTCGCCGAGGCGCCGCCCTGGCCGTCGTTCGCGCTCGCACCGGCCGTGCCCTGTACGTTGCCGGAATCGGTCTGGCCCGGGACAGGCTCGCGTCCGGCCAGGGGCGAGCCGTCAACGGAGCAAGCCGCGGCCAGGAGCGTTGCGGCGAGGAGGACGGGCAGGGCCGGGGAGGTCGTGGTGAGGGAGCGGGCCTTAGGAGGCCGGTCGAAATTAATCGTCCACCTTACGGGCGGGACGGCCCCGTCTGCTGCGTTGCTCCTCCTCAA
>CAYVFC010000180.1:0-14297 GCA_964450715.1 uncultured Sandaracinaceae bacterium
CGATCGTGCCCACGTTCATGTGCGGCTTGTCCCTGACGAACTTTTCCTTGGCCATTTTCCGATCTCCTTTTTTCCTAAAGCTCTTTTACTTTTTCTATCCGGGGGGCGGCGCTCTGCCCGGTCCGCTCGGCGGAGGCGTTGGCGCCTTGCTGTGTCTAGTAGCCTCTGATCCGGGTGACGATCTCCTTGGCGATGTTGCCCGGTACCGCTTCGTACCGCTTGAACTGCATGCTGTGGGTGGCGCGCCCCTGGGTGAGGCTGCGAAGGTCGGTAGCGTAGCCGAACATGGTCGACAGCGGTACCTCGCCATCGATGATCTGCAGGTTGCCGCGGCGGTTCATGCCGGTAACCCGGCCGCGGCGCGAGTTCAGGTCGCCGATGACGTCCCCCATGTACTCCTCCGGCACCACCACTTCCAGTGAAAAAACCGGCTCCAGCAGCTGTAGCCCCGCTTTTTGCGCCGCTTCCTGCAAGGCCAGGCCGGCCGCCAGCTCGTAGGCGGGGGGCGTGGAGTCCTCCTCGTTGAAAGAGCCGCCGATGAGCTCGGCCTTGACGTCGACCACGGGGAACCAGGCCAGCACGCCGCGCCGCATGGCGTCCTGCACCCCCTTGTCCACCGCGGGGACGAACTGCTTGGGTACGACCTCGGTCCCGACCCGGTTGCTGAAGCTGTACCCCTTGCCGTTGCCGGCCGGCTCGATGGCCAGAACCACGTGGCCGTACATGCCGCGGCCACCGGCACCGCCCGCCGGCTTGACGTACTTGCCCTCGGCCTCGGCCCGGGCGCTGATGCCCTCGCGATAGGCGACCTGGGGCTTGCCCACATTGCAGGAGACCTTGTAGTCGCGCCGCATACGCTCGACCAGCACCTCCAGGTGAAGCTCGCCCATGCCCGAGATGATGGTCTGGCCCGTCTCCGGGTCGACCTGGGAGCGAAAGGAGGGGTCCTCTACCGCCAGCTTGCCCAGCACCTCGCCCAGCTTGTCCTCGTCGGCCTTGCTCTTGGGCTCCACCGCCACCGAGATGACCGGCTCGGGAAAGCTCATGCTCTCCAGCACTACCGGGTGCTTCTCGTGGCAGAGGGTATCGCCGGTCTGTACCGATTTCAGCCCCACCGCGGCGTAGATGTTGCCCGCGTGGATCTCTTTGATTTCCTCGCGCTTGTCGGCGTGCATACGCACCAGCCGGGTCAGCCGCTCCCGCTTTTTCTTGGTGGAATTGTAGAGTGTTTCCCCGGTGCGGGCGCTGCCCGAGTACACGCGGATGAAGGAGAGCTGCCCCACGAAGGGGTCGTTCAGCACCTTGAAAACCAGGGCGCTGAAGGGCTGCTCGTCGCTGGCCTCGCGGGTGACCTTCTTTTCATTGCGCGGGTCGATGCCCTGCACGGCGGCCACTTCCAGCGGGGAGGGGAGGAAGTCGACCACCGCGTCCAGCAGCAGCTGCACACCCTTGTTGCGAAAGGCCGAGCCGCAGCAGACCGGGACCAGCTTGAAACCGAGCGCGGCCGCGCGCAGCGAGGAGAGGATCTGCTCGGCCGAGAAATCCGTATCCCCTTCCAGGTAGCGCTCCATCAGCGCGTCGTCGTGCTCGGCGGCCTTTTCCAGGAGCTTTTCTCGCGCCTGCTCGGCCGCTTCGCGCAGCTCGTCCGGGACCTCGACCGCCTCGAATTCGGCGCCCAGCGAGTCGTCCTTGAAGACGATGGCCTTCATGGCTACCAGGTCGATGACCCCGCGGAAGCTGTCCTCGGCGCCCAGGGGAAGCTGCAGCAGCACCGGGTTGGCGCCCAGCCGCTCGCGGATCGACTGCACGGAGGCGTCGAAGTTGGCCCCCACCCGGTCCATCTTGTTGATGAAGACTATGCGCGGCACCCGGTAGGTGTCCGCCTGGCGCCAGACGGTCTCGGACTGGGGCTCCACGCCGCTGACCGCGTCCAGCACGCAGATGGCGCCGTCCAGCACTCTGAGCGAGCGCTCCACCTCGACCGTGAAGTCCACGTGGCCGGGGGTATCTATTAAATTGATGCGGTGCTTCTGGTTCTGGAAGGGGCCGGCGCCGGTAGTCCAGAAGCAGGTGGTGGCGGCCGAGGTGATGGTGATGCCCCGCTCCTGCTCCTGCTCCATGTAGTCCATGGTGGCCGCGCCGTCGTCGACCTCGCCGATCTTGTAATTGACGCCCGAGTAGTAGAGCACCCGCTCGGTGGTGGTCGTCTTGCCGGCATCGATGTGGGCCATGATGCCGATATTGCGCGTCCTCTCTATGGGAAACTCGGCGGCCATTCTGGCTCTCCGTTCGCGCGTGTTGACGACGACGACTGCATGCGGGTTCACGATGACGGGCTCTTGCTGGGTGGGGTTCTCTCGGGCTCTTGGTTAGGGAAAAGGGAAATTCGAAAAGACAAAACCCTCTTCGACCCCTGTGATCGCCCTCGGATCACCCATCGCTCGAAGAGGGTTTCGAGAACAGCTCCGGTTTTCTCTCCGCGTTCGGCGCGTCCGCCATCGGGCAGCAGACGACGCGCCGGCGGCGGTTGCCGCTGCTCTCGTCTATGTCTCGAGTGTCATGATCTCGTTTACGGCTCCCAGCCGGACGGTATCCCGCGCGGGACCTCTCCCGGCCTCACGGTTAGGGGTTGTCTACCACCTGTAATGCGCGAACGCCTTGTTGGCCTCCGCCATTCTGTGCGTATCCTCGCGCTTCTTGACCGCGGCCCCCCGGTTCTGCGAGGCATCGACCAGTTCCGCGGCCAGTCGCTCTACCATGGTCTTCTCGCCGCGGGCGCGGCTGTACGATGAGAGCCAGCGCATGGCCAGGGCGCTGCGCCTCTCGGGACGGATCTCCACCGGCACCTGGTAGGTGGCACCGCCCACTCGCCGGCTCTTGACCTCGATCTTGGGGCGTACCGAGTCCAGCGCCCTGCGGAACACATCGATGGGGTCGGCCTTGTAACGGTCGGCGATGATGTCGAAGGCGCCGTAGAGGATGCGTTCGGCAACCGACTTCTTGCCCTTGACGGTCAGCACGTTGATGAACTTGGTGACCAGCCTGTCCCGGAACTTGGCGTCCGGCAGGACTTTCGCTCTGGCTACTCTTCGCCTTCTCATGCTCGGAGGGTTCCTTTAGTAGTGCTGTTGCCTACTGTTGCTGCCTATTGCTTGGGGCGCTTGACGCCGTACTTGGACCGGCCCTTGGTGCGGTTGGCCTTGTTGGTGTTGGAGGGGCCGATGGCGCCCATGGCGTCCAGGGTGCCGCGGACCACGTGGTAGCGGACGCCGGGCAGGTCCTTGACGCGGCCGCCGCGGATCAGCACCACCGAGTGCTCCTGCAGGTTGTGCGCCTCGCCCGGGATATACGTTGTAACCTCGAAGCCGTTGGAGAGCCGCACGCGGGCTACCTTGCGCAGCGCACTGTTGGGTTTCTTGGGGGTGGTGGTATACACGCGCACGCAAACCCCGCGTCTTTGCGGGCAGGACTGCAGCGCCGGCGAGTCGGTCTTTTCGCGCCGGACGCGCCTTCCCTTGCGAACGAGCTGATTGATGGTGGGCATCGAGTCCTGCCTGGCGGTTCTGGTCCGACCGTTTGCTGCTGCCTGTTGCTTCTCTTCTGGCCGCCGTGGGCGGCCGCTCCTGGTTCCGGTCGCTCCGGAGGCGCCACCCTCTTGCGGTGGGCGGGGAAGTTACTTGAGGCCCGGTTCCTGTCAAGCTAAAAAACCCGCCTTTTCGCGGGGATGCGGGCGCCGGCGGATGGGCGGGATCGGCAACCGCTTGTCGGGGACGCGGGCGGCCGGGGATTGGCGTTAGCCCGGGGGTGCTGTGAGGGGTGCACAGGGGCATCGAGGGGCATCGAGGGGCATCGCACGTTCGGTTCTCGCCGGTTCGCTTCGGGGGGGGCTGGCGACCGGTCGAACATAGCCAGAGCGGGCTGCGCCGTTTTTAGCGGTCTCGTCGATCGGCTTGTTCGAACGCCTCATCTGCCGGCCTGGGACGCGGTCGATCCGCGCGAAAAGGCTCGGTTTCTGCGGGATTGCGGTTTTCGCTCGATCGCTGAATTTACGGGGTCCCTGGCCTCAGACGCCTTTGCTGGACGGCCGACCGGCATCTATATTGATACACACCCAATGAACAGGGCACCTGGCTCGGATCGCGGAATGAGGATAAAGGATATATTAGAAAATAACCGAATATACAGGAATACAGCGCGGGTTGCCTACGGAAGGCAACTTGAGAAAAATATAGAAATAACGGCCTGTTATCGGAGCCCGGGCTAGCGGATAACGGAGACCTCGAGCAAGACCTGCTGGCGCTGCTGGAGGCGTCCGCGACCGCGCTTTCCGGTTAAAGATACGACGCCTGCCTGACGCGGGAAGGCCGGGACCGGTCGGCGGGGGCGTCCCGAGCGCCAACCGCGCATTGACCGAGACCTACGGTTGGCACGAGGGTCGAGCGCAGCTTGCGGCCCGCCAGTCCGAGTGACTCCGTCGGGCGGGCCAATGCAAGCCGCGCGTCCCCCGCCGACCGGTCCCGGCCTTCCCGCGCCCCCCGAGACGCCGGTAACGGAAGAGCGATCAAGTCGAGACCAGACCTAAAACAAGCGAACGCATCTACCGCGAGCGCCCACAGCACGCCATTTCGGGCCGTACTCGCTCGTCGCTCCTCGACGTACGGATGAGTACGCCTGCGTCGCTGTTCGCTCCGTGCGGCCCGAACTGACGCACTGTGAGCGCTCTCGCTACGATGCGCTCGCTTGTTTTAGGGCTAGTGGCGAGGGACTTACCCAATTGATGAGACTGCCGGTAATGGTTCCTATCCTCCGAAACCGGTTGCCACGGCTCGAAGCTCGTACGCTTTCAGCTTGTGGGTCAGCGTTCGCAACGGAAGCCTGAGCAGCGCCGCGGCCTGTTTTCGTTTGCCCTTGGTGCGTTTGAGCGCTTCGGTGATCATCGCGATCTCGTAGGCGCGCACTCGGTCTTTGTAGCTGACGGTCATGTCCTCGGCCGGGCAAGGCGGCGCGTCATCTTTGATGTCTTGCGGATAAATCGATTCGGATTCGTCATGCGATACGATTCTTTTCAGCCCATCGCCGTCTCCAATGGTAGCCATATCAAGTGAGCGATCACGTACGCTTTTTGGCAGATCGGCCAGCCGGATCACGTCGTCGGGACAGATAAGCGCCGCACGTTCTATTGCATTGCGAAGCTCTCGTACATTTCCCGGCCACGGATACTGAAGCATGCTGCCGATCGCATCGGGATGGATATCGAGTCCGGGGCGATGCCACTGCTGGCGGATCTGGCAGAGGAAGTATCTGGCGAGCGATTCGATATCTTCGGTCCGCTCCCGTAGCGGCGGCACTTCCACCACCAGGATGTTCAGCCGGTAGAACAGGTCGCGTCTGAATGAACCCTGCTCGGTCATGGAATCGATGTTGCGGTGGGTAGCTGTAATTATTCGCGCCCGCGATATGAGCTCGCGGTTGCCGCCGACGCGGTGGAATCCACTGGTCTCGGTAACCCGCAACAGCGCGGCCTGTGCCGAAGCGGACAGCTCGCCTATCTCGTCCAGGAACACCGTACCTTGCTGCGCCCGCTCGAAGAGGCCGGCCGTGGTCTTCTCGGCGCCGGTAAAGGCGCCGCGCTCGTAACCGAAGATGGTGCTTTCGAACAGTGTTTCGGGGATGGCGGCGCAGTTGACAGCGACAAACGGCTTGTCGGCGCGGTCGCTGTTGTCGTGTATCGCGCGGGCCACCAGCTCCTTGCCGGTGCCGGTCTCTCCCTGGATCATCACCGGTACGGGCGAGCAGGCAACGCGCTCGGCGAGCTTTTGTACATCTCGCATCTTCTGGCTGTTCACAACCATCTTCACGGTATGTCCCTCGGCTTGTCGTTGGACTGCTTATTCAAGAGCGCATCCAGCCGGCGCCGGTGTGCGGAGGCGGGGAAGCGCTGGTTAAAGCGGGCGGCGCGCCGTTCGGCGCGCCCGTGGCGTCCGAGCCGGATGAGCGCTTCGATGGCGATCACCTCGCGTTCCTGTGCCAGCACGCCGCGTGGAAAACGGGTCTGGTGCTCGCCGGAGAGCGACAGCGCCCGCTGCGGCGCGGTTTCCAGAGCGGCCCGCGCCCTTTTGAGCAGGATGAGCTCGGCGTTGACGTCGAAAGCGCCGGTGGCGGTAGCGTCTTTCTGCGCGCCGCTGCTGTCGGTTTCGCCGACATCGGTGCTTGTGACGGCCCTTTTATTCGCTCTAGCCGTTTTTACTTTTGCCGCTTGCTTAACCGGCCTTTGCGCCTCGACCGGCAATATCGGTTCGGGAGCGTCCGCGATCGAAGCGACCTCTCCGGCGCCCGGTAACGCCCGTGCCGGTACCTCGCCACGGCGCTCTGACGCGCTCTTCGCCGGAGACGGCTTTTCGACCTTTGCGTACGCGGTTTCAGCTGCCCGCTCCCCGGCGCTCGTCTTCGTCCCTCGGTTCAGAGCCAGGTGAAGCCCGAGTACGCCGGCGCCGACCGCGAGCACAACAGCGCCGATTTTCAGCAGCGGTTCTACCTTGGCCGCCCCTGGCACGGCGAGCGCCACGGGCGGCTGGCTGGGCGTCGGTTGCGCGAGCGCTTCAGGGCCCACCACAGCGGCAAGCCCGGCGGTGATGCGAGCCATCTGCTCGGGTTGGGGCCCTTCGTTCCGGCCTGCTTGCAGGACATCCCGCAACAACGGATCGACGGAGCCCTCAGACTCCAGTAACCGCGTCGGACGTGGCTCTTTCATACGATCCTCTCCCGCCCCTTGAGTTTTCCGATAGCAGCGTCGATCTCGCGACGCGCCGCGTAGAGTCTGGAAAAGGCCGTACCGCGCGGGCACGCGAGTACCTCGGCGACCTCCTCCATGGTCATCTCCTCGATCTCGTAAAGGACAAAGACCTCCCGCTTCTCGGGCGAAAGGTCGCTCAAGATGTCGTCGAGAATCCTGAGCTGGTTCTTGTGCTCGAACGCTACCGCCTGTTGCGGCGGCACCGTCTGCTCCGGTGGCTCTGCGGTTGTTCTTTCCCTTCGCACCTGCGCGCGCCGGCGATGCGTCGAGGCCACGTTCGCGCAAATGCCATAGAGCCAGGTACGGACGCTCGAGCGTCCTTCAAACTCCGGAAGCTTACGGTGTACGACCACGAAAACGTCCTGGCACTTGTCCTCCAACTCGGAATCGGACACGCCGTGACGGCGGAGCGTTCTCCAGACGAAAGCCGCGTTTTGCCTGAAAATCTTGGCGAATCGCGGGCCCGCCGTTCGCGCGCTGCTCTGGTCCGTGTCTGCCACCGATCGGCTGTCTCGTCGCATCTGGCGGATATCTTCTACGTGCGGGACCAAGATTCTCCAACCTCGCAGGCGGTACCGACGCCTCTATTATTGAGCTTGTGTAGATAGGGCCCCGAATTTTCGATTCAGGAACGACAGGGTTGAGAAAAAATTCTCTACGAAGAGACAAATCCCGTTCCGGGGCATTAATCCGTTGGCACTGGTATTGGGAGGCGCTTCCGGTCGAAAATTATTCTCCCGTCCAACCTCTTACGCGGCAGCCGGTTGTCCTAGGCGCCCATGACGGTTAAAGAGGCGGCTCACGGCGTTTCCGGGAGTTATCGTGCGGCGGAGTGTTGCAGGGAAATCGTTCATGGCCTGTGGGTTGCGACTGGGCGGCATTGCGGCGGCTTTCTCAGCTTTGTCGCTCTGCGCTCCGGCTGCCGCGCAGCCGGCCGGCGATGGCATCGTGCCCGCAAAGCCGCAGACGGATTCGGCCGCCACCGGTGGCGAAGTAGCGACACCCACCGGGCAAGCCGCCGACGGTGACGCCGGGTCTTCCGCCACCACCACCTCGCTGAGCTGGGTTCGCGAACCGGGCGCCGAGTCGTGCATCTCCACGCGCGCTCTGGCGCGGCTGGTCGAGCGGCTCATCGGTCGCTCGGTTTTCGTTTCCGCGTCTCAAGCCGATGTTTCGGTCGAAGCGCAGGTCAAGCGGTTCCAAAACCCGCCGCTGTGGCGGATCAGGATCGTGGTCAGCGACTCAGGCGGCGCCATTCTCGGAACCCGCGAGCTTGAAAGCGCTGAGCCGGATTGCGCCGCTCTGGACGAGCAGCTCGCGTTGGTAATCGCGGTTACCATCGATCCGGAAGAGGCGTCGACCTGGTTGCCGCGTTTGCTCGAGCAGGCCGAGCTGCCGGAAAACGATCCGGCGATCTTACTTCTTCGCGAGCTCGAGCGAGAGCAACAAGCGCGGGACGCCTCCTCGCTGCAACAGAGCCGGGACGACGATCGGTTTCTCGAGTTCGATTCAGCGACCCCGCCCGAGCGCGAAAGTCCGAACAGCTCTCAACCAGCTCCAGAGCCGCCAGCGTCCGACGACGGATACCGTTTCTCTCTTATCCCGGGCGGCAACCTCGGTACGGGCATGCAGCCCGAGATCGGCGCCGGCGTCTCTCTTTCCGCGGCCGCCGAGCTTCTCGGCTTCTGGCCTTTATATATCGACATCTCCTGGTCGTTCGACGACCACATCGCTGTCGAGCCCGGCGAAGCGCGTTTCGCCGTGGTCGATGGCGCCGTCTCGCTCTGTCCGCTCACGCCCGACCTGGGCGTTCGCCTCACGGCCCTGTGCGCGGGAGTTGAAGGTGGCATTCTCCTTTCCAAGGCGCGCGGTTATACGCAGAATCACGACGAGCAGACCCCGCTGGTCGGCGGAAAGTTGCTGGCCCTGGTTCAAGTCACCCTGGCCGAACCCGTTTTTCTCGCCCTGGCCCTGGGAGCGGTTGTGCCCTTTATTCGAGATCGGTTTGAGTTCGATACCGGCGTCGAAAGAACACTGCTGTTTCAGCCCGACCCGGTCGCCGTGCGCCTCGACTTCGGTCTGGGCGTGGGGGTTTTCTGAATCATCCTTCCAGAACATGCTGGATACGTTGAACAAGATCACGTACGAACGGACCACGGGGCGCGGCGCCGCCCGAAACTCCGGTGTTCCCGCGGCGTTTGGCGGTTGGTTTCTCTCCCTGGTGTTTGGCCGTATCCCTGCCGCGATTCCGGCCGGCGTTTCCCTCGCTCTTTCCGTTTCCGCCGGTATACCCGTCGTCGCGTGCGTCACCGGTTGTACCGAAAGCTACGTATTGGCATATAACGAGCTGACGGAACCGCTACCGCCCTGTCCCGAGTTCGAGGAAGGCGTGGTGGCCGGGCAGCGGAGCTACGACGACATGATCGAGCTATCCGGTCTGGCCGTCAGCCGCGCCAATCCCGGTTTCATGTGGGTCCACAACGACTCGGGCGACGAGGCACGCGTTTTTGCGCTTTCCATCGAGGGCAGCGAGCGTCACCAGTACAAGCTGGCGGGCGTCGAGGCCATCGACTTCGAGGACATCGCCGTCGGTCCCGCACCCTATGCCGGCGCGCCGGCCGATCCGTCTTCGCCGAACAACTACATTTTTATCGCCGATACCGGCAACGACGACCTCGAGCGCAACGAGGTTCAGATCTATCGGATTGCCGAGCCGTTAATCGAGACCCACGGTTCGGGCGACGATGCACCCGATGCAACGACCGACACCGGTTTCGCATCGACGACCATCGTCAACGATGTAAAGCGATTCGATGTCATCTATCCCAACAGGCGCTACAACTCGGATACGATCATGGTCGATCCCTCGAACGGAGACCTCTACATCGTCACCGCCGAAATCGGTGGCAGCGCCACCGTGTTCCGCCTTACCTTTGCCGAGGACGATATCATCGATGCGATCGAAGAGATCGTACGCTTCGGAAAGCTCAGCTCCAAGAACGACTGGGGCGCGTCCGGCGGCGACATCTCCCCCTCTGGCAACGAGATCATCGTCCGCACCCACCTGGAAGCGCTTCTCTGGCGAGTCCCCGCTACCGGCATCGCGCAGGCGTTTGAGACCGACTCGTGTCTTATTCCGCTCGAAAACGAATACCAGGGCGAGGCCATCGGGTTTGCCCTCGACGAAAGCGGCTACTATACCCTGAGCGAGAACCCTTACTGGTACACCAGCCGCGCACTTCGGGCCACGCCGACCTATTTCTTCAAGCGCGAGGCGAAATAGATCGATGACATCGAGATTCCCGGTGTGTCCGTACGCGCTGCTTTCCCCGCTCCTGCTCGTCTTCGTCTTACTCGCATGCGGCGACGAACCGATCGAGACGGAGAGCGGACAGACCTGCGACGCCGTAGCCGGTGTCTACCGCTACACCAGCGAGAGGAATCCGTCGGCCCCCGGCCGCTGTCCCGCCTCGTTCGACGCGCTGGCCTCGGATGTGGTAGCAATCGCCAGACGCATCGACGGTCTATACGATGTCAGATACGGCGGCATTGAGGCCGTCTGCCCGCTGGTCGATATCGCCTGCGTTCTGCACCTCACCTGCGACATCCGCTCGCCTAGCGGCGAAACAGAAATCGGCTACCAGATCTACTGGACCCTATCCGCCGCAGGCTTCGACGGCACTTTGACGCTGCTGGTCGCATCCGGCGTCGACGATGCGGGTCCGGAGGGCTGCCAGGCAAATTACCGCACGAACGGGGTGCGGATGTAGAGCCGGTCTTACAAATCCTTACAGCCGCTGTCGTAGCTCCTCCAAAAAAAGCGGCGCTATTGCTCCGCCTGTACACTTCGTACGCCTCGTGCGCCTGTTGTCGCTGGCGCCCACCGAAAGGCGATGCTACGGTACCGCGGTCGTCGAGAGAGCGAGGCGTTCGCCTCTAACGCAGTCATGGTTGCGGCGATTCGCGGCTTGCCGCGTTCCGGTCGATGAAGGAAGGGGAATAGCGAGATGCTACATCACACTAGCGCGCGGGTGGCCGCGCTGTTTGCTCTGGTTGGTTGCTGCTGGGCTCTATCTGCGGCGGGAGTGCGCGCGGACGGCTTCACCCTCGATCGCTACAGCGCGTCCGAGACGCTCGACGACGGTTTCTACCTGAGCCGCCCCCTGGACGACGGCCACCTGCGCTTCGGTTTCGTGCTGCACCTGGACTACGCCAACGACCCCCTGGTCTACGAGTCCAGGCTGGGAGATGCAGACTCGGAGTCGATCAGCGTGGTCAGCGATCAGCTCGCCGCCCGTCTCAACCTCACCGCGGGGCTGTGGGAACGGCTGGTCGTCTTCGCAGGGCTGGACATGAACCTGGTGATGCAGGGGGACAGCTTCGAGGACACGGTGCTCGAGGGCCGCAGCGAGAAGGCCGACGGCACCGGGCTGGGCGACGGCCGGATCGGATTGCGCGTCAGGATGGTGGGAGATGAGCGGAGCACGGCCGCGCTGGGGGCGCAGCTGACGCTGCTGCTGCCCCTGGCCGAGGCGGCCGCGTCCGGGCAGAGCTACTCGGGCGAGGACTCCGTGGTCGTGCTTCCCGAATTGCTGGGCGAGCTGCACGCCGGTCCGGTCAACCTGGTCGCCAACCTGGGGGCCGAGGTCTGGCGTCGGGCCAGCACGGGAAGCCAGACGGTGGCCGACACCCTCAAGTTCGGGCTGGGCGCCTCTCTGCCGCTATATCAGGAGCTTCTCTGGGCCCACGGCGAGATCTACGGCAGCACGTTTTTCGATGACGTTTTCGGTCGCGAATCCACCCCCCTGGACTGGCTGGTCGGGCTCAGGTACCGCTTGCTGCCCAATCTGGTGGCCGGCCTGGCCGGCGGAGCGGGGCTGTCGCGCGGCATCGGCTCGCCCGACGCGCGCCTGGTGGCCATGGTCGGCTGGCGGACGGCCGACGAACAACGCGAGGAGCCGCTAGCCGAGCCCGAGCCGGTCGGCGATCTCGATGGCGACGGGCTGCTCGATCCGTTCGACCGCTGCCCGGCCGAGCCCGAGGACCGGGACGGCTTCCAGGACGAGGACGGCTGTGCCGACCCGGACAACGACCGCGACGGCGTACCGGATACGGATGACAAATGCCCGGCTGAGCCCGAGGACCAGGACGGCTACCAGGACGAAGACGGCTGCCCGGACGCGGATAACGACAGCGACGGCGTTCTGGACGGCGACGACAGCTGCCCGGGGCAGGCCGAGGACCAGGACGGTTTCCAGGACGAAGATGGCTGCCCCGAACCGGACAATGACAACGACGGGGTTCTCGATAGAAAAGATAAATGCCCGCTGGATCCGGGCTCGCCCGAAAACGAGGGATGCCCCAAGGCGGTCAAGGTCGACCGCGAACAGGGCAAGATCCTGATCCTGGAACGGGTCGAGTTCGCTACCAACAAGGATGCGATACTGCCCGGGAGCGAGCCCGTGCTGGGCGAGGTGCGCGGGGTGATCGCGGCCAATCCTCAGATCAAGCTGGTGCGCATCGAGGGGCATACCGACGACCGCGGCCGGGAGTCGAAGAATATGGATCTGTCCCGTCGCCGGGCGAGCAGCGTGAAGCGGTGGCTGGCCGAAAAGGGGATCGAGAGCGAGCGGCTGCAGGCGTACGGCTGCGGCGAGGCGCGTCCGATAGACGACAACAAGAGCCGCAAGGGGCGCCAGGCCAACCGGCGGGTGGAGTTCCACATCATCGACCCGGCGCCGGAGACCGGGGCGCGCTCGGCCGAGGGCTGCCAGCCGGCCGAGTAGCGCCGGGGCCGGTCGGCGCGTCCTGATAGAGGGGACGGGGCTAAGTTTTAAGTTATTGATTTTCCCTATCCAATAGATGACTCAGCCCCGTCCCCCTGCTCGATATCGATGTCCCCCGAGGTCGAGCGTCGAGCAATAACTTAAAACTTAGCCCCGTCCCCCTGCTCCTGCTCCGTCCCCCTGCTCCGTCCCCCTGCTCCGTCCCCCTGCTCCAGCTCTGATGCGCAGCGCACCGGTCTTCCCGCGGTAGACCGCGGCGGACGCCTCTTGCGAAATCTCCCCGGCACCACTACAATGCTGTTGTAATATTACAAAAAGATCTTCTGCAGCGTATCGAGAACCGCGTTACGGCCTATCCAGGATTCATCCGTATGATCCCCCGAGCAGACAGGTCATCTTCTATCGAAAAGAAGACCATGAAAGGGATCGGATTCTTCAACGTACACAACTACGTAACGAATACGCAAGGCGAAGACAAATGGGACGACGTTCTCCGTCGGCTCAGCCAGGAAGACCAGATGCGAATCAGGAGCGCCGTGGCGGTCGGTTGGTACGAGCTCGATCTCTTCGGACGCTTGCTACGAGCGGTCGACGCCTCCTGTGGCAACGGAGACCTGTCACTTCTTTCCGAAGTGGGGGCATACGAAGCCGAACAAGACTTCAATCGGATTTCCCGGGTTTTCGTCCGAGTGCTCAGCCCCATGGCCCTTTTCAAGATGGAGAGACGGTTGTGGCGCCACTTTCAGAGCCACGGCAAGGTGCGGTTGATTCAGGCCGAGGGGGGAATCGATACGATTTTGGACGACTGGGGGACCGACGAAGCATTGTGCCTCGAGCTCGTCGGATATGTCGTAAGATTGATCGAGTTCAAGGGCGGAAAAGCCGTCCATGCACGACATCCGGAATGCAGAGGCAGAGGGGACAGTCGATGCCTGTCTCAGTACCGCTGGAAATGATGGGTCCGGTCTTCTGTTTACCCTACTTCTCCTAGAGACCCAACGATCCGCTCGCCGATATCCCGTATCTCCTCTTCGCTCTTGAACAGGATTCCGTATTTCTGACCGATTCGAGTCAGGACCTCCACCGTCCTTTCGAGATCTTCGGAGGAATGCCTCGCATTCAAGGTCAGCCTCAGAATAGAGTCGCCTTTTCGTACCGCGGGAAACATCACGTTTCCGCACTTGATGCCCGCGTCGTACAGCTCCTTGCCGAAGGTCCACATCAATGGATGAGCGCCCACGAAAATCGTCACAATCGGGCTCACCGGTGCCGGCACGATAAAGCCTGCGTTTTGCAGTGACGAGACGAACAGTTGGATGTTTTCCCAAAGCCGCTTTCGATGCTGCGGTTCTTCTCGGATTATCTTTATCGCTTCGATGATGCCTGCACACATCGCCGCCGGAGGAGCCGTGGTAAACATCCCACTCGCGGCGTAGTATCTCAGATACGTAATGAATTCCCTGCTACCGGAAACGTATCCACCCAGAGCCCCGAGCGACTTGCTCAGGGTGCCCATCAAGATGTCCACTTCGCCCTCTACCCCGTAGTGCTCCTCGACACCTCTACCCGTAGCGCCGATGACCCCCGTTCCGTGTGCGTCGTCTATCAGTAGTTTCGCCCCATATCGCCGGGTGATATCGATGAGCTCGGGCACGGGTGCGAGTTGCGTATTCCGGGCGATGCCGATCACCGATTCCGGGCGATGCCGATCACCGATT
>CAYVFC010000181.1:0-14292 GCA_964450715.1 uncultured Sandaracinaceae bacterium
GCGGCACACAACCGTTCAGAGGGGTAGTTGCGCAGCCGCGGTCAGACCTGCAGGCTGAGTACGTGAAAATACGCCGCGCTCGCCCCCTTGCTAACGAGCCGCCCGGTACGACGCTAGTCGCCAAGTTGTACTTGCCCGAATTCAGCTTCTGCCCACCGTTTGCACGCGACGTTCATCATGCAGGCAAAATACCGCTGAAAATAGTAAAATTCCCCGAAAAACGAATCTCATTAAAAATGTGATCAATGGTGAGGCCTTGCGCCCGCCCGGTTCGGCGGCTCACTCCGGCTTCAGGTAGCAGTCGGGCTCGGTGTCCAGATCGGTCAACGGCTGGTCCAGCGTCCAGATGCGGACGTCGTCGTTGTACTGGATACCCTGGGTGGTCTCCGCGCTGGCGTACATGCCCCAGTGCGCGCGGGTCAGGTTGGTGCCCGGGTCGGCGGCCAGCGCCGAGACCTCGGCCCGCAGCATGGGGACGCCGTCCTGCCAGACCTGTACGGTTCCCGTCGTGCCTTCGTAGTGTATATACACCGTGAAGCGGATCCACTGCCGCAGGGGGAAGTCGGGACGGGGGGCGGGGCCGATGTACTCGCCGCTGAAGGGGTTGGTGTGCGCGAACTCCAGCTTGCTGTCGCGTACGCTCATGGTGTGTAGCGCCCAGACCCCGTTGCCCTGGTCGTCCTCGTTGCCCCAGGTGCCGAAGTGGATCCACTCGCTCGGGCCCATCTGACCGTAATCGGCGTCCAGGTTGACCATGAAGGTGTTGACCGCGGGCGTGGGGATGTCGGTGTGGATGCCCGGGTAGGCGCGGTGGCTCTCGGCGGCCGCGGCGACGATCCAACCCTTGTAGCCGTGCTCGCCCGAGTAGATGGGCTCTCCGCTGCCGGAATCGATGATGGTCCAGGCCGAGACCCTTCCGGCCGGCATGGTCCCGTTCGCCGAGTACGACCCGTTGTCGTAGTTCAGCCACTCGCCCGGAAAGCCGTTTTCGAACCCGCTGCTCCAGGCCAGGGTGCAGCCCGCCCCGGCGTCGGGATCGGTTGTCCCGCTGTCGTCGGAGCTGCCGCTGGAGCCCGAGTCGCCGCTCCCCCCCGTGTCGGCTCCCGCGTCGAGAGGCTCTCCGCCCGAGGTTCCGCCGGTATCTGAACCGCCCGCGCCCGCCGCGTCCTCGCCGCCCGTCCCGGCGCCCGCGCTGCCGCCGCTTCCGCCATTGCCGCTACCCGCGGAACCGGCCGACCCTCCCGCCATACCGCTAGTGCCGCTCGCGCCGCTCGCGCCGCCCGAGAAGCCTCCGCTTCCGGCCGTGGCGCCCGCGTCCGCGCCACCCGCGGTGCGGGTGTCTTCGTCACAAGCAATGGCTGCGAACACGAGGAAAACGGCCGCCCCGGCGATGGACCGCTCGACGGTCCTGGAGATCGATAACCGAACGCGCATACCTACCTACCCGTAAAGGCCAGGGGTCCGGTCGGACCCGATGCGCCTGTAGGATACCGCGAAACAACGGGCGGACGCGAGCCGTAGGAGTGGCTTGCCCCCTCCCGCGGACCGAGGCGTATCGCGGTCGGGCGCGAGGCCCGCGCCTACGTAGGCAGTACGCAAGCCGCCGTAGGGGAGGGGCTATGAGCAGGTGTAGTCGTGGTTCTGGGTGTACCCCACCGCGCCGTCGACCCCGAAGTCATACTCGATACGCGTCTGGTGGCCGTACTCGTCGAAGGTGGCGATCACTTCCAGGTCCATGGCTCCGTCGCCGTCGAAGTCGTAAGTGGTGCTCACGAGATTTCCCCGTTCATCGTAAACGTAGCGCCTGCCGCGAACGATCGCGTCGGGGTTGTCGGTCTCGTCGCTCAGCAGGTTGCCCTGCTCGTCGTAGGTGTATGCCGTATACGTATCGATCACACCGTCTCCGTCGGCGTCCCACTCGGAGCGAAGCAGGTTGCCCCGGTCGTCATGGGTGTTGACGGTGCAGCTGTCGATCACGCTGTCTCCGTCGTCGTCGTACTCGGTGCTTACCAGGTTTCCCTCTTCGTCAAAGGTATGGGTGACGGCAAAATCGACGGTGCCGTCGGCTTCGAAATCGTCTTCCGTGCGTATCAGGTTTCCCCTGTCGTCGTAGGCACTGGTCACGATGATATCGACGATGCCGTCCGCGGCGATCAGGTTGCCCTCTTCGTCATAAAACCCGACGTCTCGCTCTTCTTTCACGGCGTTACCCATCGCGTCGTAGGTGATGTGGGAGCGGGTGTCTAGTACGTAATCCCAGTCTACGTCGCTCTCTTCGTCGGCGCTGATCAGGTTGCCGCTGGCGTCGTAGATGGGGGTGAAAAGGTAGTTGTAGCCTGACACCGTGCCGTCGTCGTAATGTTCGCTGAGATGGTTGCCTTTTTCGTCGTAGGTGTTGGTCACGCGTTCGTCCACGATACCGTCAGCGTCGGTATCGGAATCTCTACTCAAGTCGATGGGACCCTCGCGGTGGACGATGACCCAGACCAGCTCGTCCAGGCCGTTTTGCCGTTCGCTGTTGCGGATGGCGCTCTGCATCTCGCCCAGCTCGTCCGGCGTGGCCAGGCGATAGACGGCGTCGGGGTCGGTGCCCGAGCGGAAGACCAGGCCGCTTTCGACCAGGTCGCGCAGGATGCCGCGCACCGACTCCTCCTCGTCGCGGTGGAAACGGCGCAAAAGCTCGCGCCGGGTGACCACCGAGCGTTTCTGCAGGTAGTCATGGACGGCTTCCCACAGGGTGCGGCCCCGCTCGGTGGCGCTCTCCCTGAGCCGCCGCATCCTGCGCTGGTAGGTGCGCAGGGTTATGCCGAACATGTCGGCCGTGACCTTGTTGCTCAGCCCCTGCCGCTCCAGCTCGGAGGCCAGCTCCACGAAGACCTGGTTGGCCACGTGCGCCAGCGGAGCGCGCAGGCCGCCGGCCGTGGCCAGCTGGGCGATAAGCAGGGTGGTCTGCCGTACCACGCCGTCTACCAAGAGGTTCACGTTCATCGCTGTTCACCCGGGTGAGCGCGGCCGCGTCCGAAGTGGCCCATAGCCCGTGGCCCAGCGCCGCCATCCCTTTCATTAAAAAAGGTACGCCAGCCTGTCGGGGCGAGGAAGGCGACAGGATCGTCGCCCCTGCGCGGGGTCCGTCCCGTCCCGACACTCGCTCCGCATTCATGAAATGGCTTCTACCTCTATCGCGCGAAACTCCGCCGTGGGCCGCCTCAGCCGAGAGTTTCTGCGCTTTTGGCGCAAGAATTCGACCGTGGGTCGCCCCGGTCGAGAGTTTCTGCGTTTTTGGCGCAAGAACTCCGCCGTGGGTCGCCTCAGCCGAGAGTTTCTGCGTTTTTGGCGCAAGAACTCGACCGTGGGTCGCCCCAGTCGAGAGTTTCTGCGTTTTTGGCGCAAGAACTCGACCGTGGGCCGCCCCAGTCGAGAGTTTCTGCGCTTTTGGCGCAAGAACTCCGCCGTGGGCCGCCTCAGCCGAGAGTTTCTGCGCCTGTCGGTCGGCGCCACGCCTTTTTTGAAGTCACGAGGAATCGCGTTGGAGGCCTTGCTGCAAATCGGTCCCGGCCATTTTGCTGAATCGTGCGGAATGGTCCAGGCCGCTCGGCGCCGCTGGAACGGGAACGGGAGACGGGGAGCGACCGCGCGAGGGGCTAACCGCGCTCGTATCCCGTGCCCGCCATCTCCGCCAGGCACTGGCGATAGAAGCGATAACTCTGGAAGGGGACGTTGTCCCGCGGGCGATCGTCGAGGCAGGGCAGGTAGCGGCCGGCTGGCAACAGCTCGGAGAGGGTGCGCTCGACGGTCGCGCGTATCTCCTCTTCGCCGAAAAGAAGCGCGGTGGCGTCGATGCCGCCGATCAGGGCGATCTCCGATCCGTAGCGGCGGCGGATCTCTGGATAGAGCATGGAATCGCTCTGGATGTTGCTGATCCAGAGGCCGTTGATGCCGGCCTGCAGCAGCATGGGCAGCAGGCAGTCCAGGTTTCCGCCCGTGCAGCATAGGAAACGCAAACCAACGCCGTGCCGGCCGAGCAGCTCCAGCACCTTGCGGTATCCGGGAAGCGCGTAGCGCCGGAACATGTCGGGCGAGATCACCGGCCCCTTGTTGGAGGCGATGGGCTCGTAAAAGGTCGCGTAGTCGACCGGCACCAGCGGCAGCACCCGCCGCAGGCACTCGCAGTAGAAGTCCGAGGTCTTCTCAACCAGCTCGTGTATGCGGTCGGGCCGCTCCACCAAGGCGTACATGGCGGTCGAGAGCGATTTCCAGTCGTGTACGCCGAGCATCTGCAAGAGGCCGCCTCCCCAGGCGTCGATGGTCACCACCCGACCTTTGGCGGCTAACCGTTGCCCGCGTTCGGCCAGGTCGTCCGCGAAGCGGTCCGGGTTGTCGAGGGAGAAGTGGCGATCAAAGGCGGCCGGGTCGTCCAGCAGTCCGGGCGCCGGCTTGAAGTAAGGGTGGCTGCGCAGCATCACGCCCGCGGCGTGATGCCGCTCCAGGCCGAAGAAGTCGGCTACCGACCGGTCTCGGGGCAGCCCCTGGCTTCGCCATCGCTTCACCGTCGCTTCGTCTGGCTCCAGGTCGAAGAAGGAAAAGCGATCCGCCCCGTCTCCCCGAAAGGTCGCCAGGAAGCGCTGTTTTTCGTCCATCGCCGGCACGCCCGTCTCTCCTACATATCACGGATGTCCGGTCGATACCCCACGAGGTGGCCGAGAACGGACCGCGTTTGCGCCTCTGCACTCGTTCGTATACAGAGAAGAGAGAGGTGCGCGTGGTGATCGAGCGAATGGATCGAAACAACCGAATGGGTTTGGTGCTCGTGGTTATCTGGCTCTGCTTCGTTTTCTGCTGGGCGTGCTCGGATAGCTCGTCACAGAACGGCGGCATCGGGGCCACGGGCGGCAGTGGGGCCGCGGGTGGCGCGGGCGCGGGCGGAATCCCGGGTTCGGGCGGGTGCCCTCCTGGGTACGAGTGCGCGGCGCCGGCCGGCACGTTTGTCTGCACCGTGCCGTCGAGCGGGCTCCCGCCGATCTGTGTGAGCCAGGAGCAGTGTGGTTTCGGGCAGTGCCAGCTCCACGGGGAGAGGAGTTACTGCACTCAGCCCTGCGGAGTCGAGCCGGTGCAGAGCTGCCCCCAGGGTTCCATCTGTACCGCTCCCTCGGGGACGCACGTATGCGTGCAGGAGTCGAGCGGATTTCCGCCCGCTTGCGCGACCGGGGCGGATTGCCCTTACGGAGAGTGTCTGAGCTACCTGGGCGCGCGCTACTGCACGTTGCCCTGTGTATCGCCGGCGGTAGAACAGTGCCCGGCCGACACCGCCTGCGTGGGCATCGGTGCGAGCTTCGTCTGCGCGCTGCTGGCGACCGGACAGCCCCCGCCTTGCGCGACCGAAGCGGAGTGCGCCTATGGAGAGTGTCTGCAGTACGAGGGGCAGGGGTATTGCACGCTGCCCTGTACGGTCGCTGCGGTGGATGCCTGTCCCGCCGGCGCGGAGTGCAACTCGGTGGGAGGCTACTGGATGTGCACGCCGCCCAGCGCTGCGTTCGAGCCCGCGCCGGTGACCTGCGATGCGCAGCAGGCGTGCGCGACCGGGGATTGCGTCTTTTTCCAGGGGCAGAGCTACTGTTTGCAGTACTGCACGCAGCCGGTGATCGCGATCTACGGCTCGGTGTTCGAGCTGGGGGTGGACGCAGGGACCGGGGAGGCGGCCTGGCTGCCGGTGTCCGGGGTGCAGGTCTGCGTGCACGGCGACCCCTCGGAGCCCTGCGCCACCACGGGCCCGGAGGGAACCTTTGCGCTCAAGGGATTGTCGAACCGGGAGTGGTTCGCCGTCACGCTGGACAAGGCGGGCTACCAGCCCGTGCTCAGGCTCGCCTATCCCTTCCAGACGCTCTCGCCTTGCTTCCTTTACACGACCGCCCAGGCCGAGGCGTTCGCCACCGCTGTCGGCGCGACCTACCCGGACGCTTCCACCGGGCACCTGCTCTTCGGCGCGGGCGTTGCCGTGGAGCAGGGCGCCGAGCAGATGGCGGCCGGCTTTACCGTGAGCCTGGAGCCGGCCGGCGGGCTCGGGCCCTTTTACGCGAACGAGAGCCAGCAGCTGGATCCGGCCCTTACGGCCGCCTCCTCGGCCGGGTGGGGGGCTTTTTTCAACCTGGCGCCGGGTGACTACCGGGCGAGCTTCTCCAACGCCTCCGGTCCCTGCGGGGAGCCGATCCCGACCGCGGTGGCTTCCGGATACCTGACCACCCACGTGGCCGCGGTTTGCCCCTGATTCGCGTTTCGTCCGGTCTGCTGCAAAAAAAGATTGACCGCGACAGTAAACACTGTTACAGTCAGAGATAGCAATGACGGAAGAAGCCGAAACCAAGGGAGCGGGCTCGAATCCGGACGAGCAGGTGGCCGATGGGCGGCAGGGCGAGGTGAACGGTGAGCCCGAGCGCGCCGAGTACACCATCGACGAGCTGGCGGCGGTGACCGGGATTCCCAGCCGCACCATACGCTTCTACCAGGCTAACGGCGTGCTGCCCTTTCCCCGCAGGCGGGGAAGGGTGGCCTTGTACGACGACAGCCATATCGAGCGGTTGAAGCTGGTGGCCGATCTGCAGACCCGCGGGCTCACCCTGCGCGCGGTGCGGGATCTCTTGAGCCGGCCCGATCTGGACGGCTCGTCGGTGCAGCAGTGGTTGGGGCTGGAGAAGCGGCTGCAGGGATACCGGCGGGATGCTTCGCGGCTGGTGGACGCCGAGGGGCTGGAGCAGCTGACCGGCGAGCAACCGGCCGGCGTCATCGCCCGGCTGTTGCGCTTGAAGCTGGTCGAGCACGAACCGGACGGCTCGGTACCGCGTTTCCGGGTCAACAGCCCCCGGCTGCTGCAGGTGGCCCTGAAGCTCGAGGCTGAGGGAGTGCCCCTGGAAATAGCCGCGGACATCTTCGACCTGTTGCACCACCGGCTGGGCAAGTCCGCCGAGGAGGTCGTGCGCCTGGCGGCCGAGACCGCAGCAAGCCGGGGGCGCCGCAGAGCGGGCCCGAGCGAGCTCGAGCGGGTGCTGGACGCGCTGTTCGGAAGCGGCGCCTGCGGCGAGGCGGTGCAGGCGATATTCTCGCGCGAGGTCGACCGGTCGATAGCGGCGTTGCTGAAGCGGGCGGTTTCCGGGGCGCGCCGGAGAAGGAAATAAAGCCGGGTCGGGCCCGTTTACCGGTGCCGTCCGCATAACACTTAATTTTGACAGTGATTAATGTATCGGTTCTGTTGAAACGGTAGACGAGAGAAGAATGGAAACAGCCCTTTCGAACCGGAAAGGGCCCTAAAGACAGGGGTCAGGCAATGGGTGACAGAGAGTTGACCGCGGAGCAGAAAGAGGCGCTGGAGCGCGAGATAGAACGCAGGATCAGGGCCAAGGCCAGCCGCAAGGTATTCGTCCGGCTCGGCTTCATGTGGCACCTGGCGATGTTCCTCATCATCATGGTGGGCTTGACCGCCATCAACCTCACCCAGAGCCCCAGTTACCTGTGGGTGCTCTGGGTTTTCGGAGGTTGGGGCCTGGCCGTGCTGATCCATGCCTTTGCCACCTTCACCATGGGCAGCATCACCGAGGACATGATCCGGACGGAGATAGAACGCGAAAAGCAGCGTCGCGGGTTGCTCTGACCCCCTCCTCTCGTGCCCCCTCCGGATCCCCGGAACCGCGCGCCCTCGTCCCCCGACGAGGTATCGTGCGACACGGGTTTACCGAACGCCGCCCCCGCGCGGTTTCGGGGATCCCGCGTACGACCGGTTTCCCCCGCACGCATCCGAAGGTCTGCAACCCGCGCGTTCCCGGTGGGTAAGGCCGGGGGGACCCACGCGTCCACCGCGATGTCTACCCGCGGGTCTACCGCCAGGCCCGCTCTACAGCTTCCATTCGTTCTTCTTGGGTGCGGGATCGGGCCGGCCCAGTGCGTATCCCTGGCCGTAGTGGCAGCCGCAATCGCGCACGGCCCGGATCTCCTTCCAGGTCTCCAGCCCCTCGGCCACCACCTTGGCTCCCAGATCGACGCACATACGTACCACCGCTCTGACCAGTATTTGCTGTCGATGGTTCTGGTCGAGGTTGGTGATCAGCATACGATCCAGCTTCACCACCGACGGTTTCAGGTCGGCGATACGCTTGAGATTGGAGTAGCCCGCACCCAGATCGTCGACCACCAGGTGAACCGCCCCGCGATTGCGGATCTCGCGCAGCACCGAGTTGCAGATCTCGTAATAAGTGAAGGGGACCGATTCGGTGATCTCCACGTAGACGTCATCGTCGTGGAAGTACATAGGGTCGTCCGGTTGGATCACGTAGCGGTCCGACAGCTCTGCCGGGTGGACGTTGAGGAACAGGGGGATGCCGCGGCAGCCTTGCGAGCCGATCCCGCGCAGCGCCCGGCCCAGCTGCCCGGTGAAGCGCTCCGAGGCCGCTCGTTTGAAGAGGACCTCGGGATTGGTCAGCCCCGGCGTCTGACAGCGGGCCAGCATCTCGTAGGCGAAGACCTTGCCGGTGCTTAGATCCACGATGGGCTGATAGACGCAGCGCAGATCCGCCAGCGGGATGCAGCCCACCATGTCGGTGTTCTCGGTGTACTCCTCGATCTGCAGCGCCCAGTCGGCGACCGACTCCGAGAGGTCTACCGGCTTTAGCTCGCCCGAGCCGGACGCGCTTTGCGGGGGATTGTCGGGGCCGCCGTCGGCCGATGAATCCGATTTTTCCGCCATCTAGTAAAGATTCTGGCTGGTTATTCGCCGTCAGGCAAGCGAGGGTGCGGTGCGAGTGCAACCCCCGCCATTCCGCCGCCCGGCCGGTCCCGGAGCTGGAAGTGGTATCAATACTCCTCCCGTCGTCTTTCGGGCTGGGCGGCCCCATCTGCTGCGTTACTCTTTCTCGAAAAAGCTCCGCTATTCCTCGTCGTCGCGCCTTGCATCCGGGGCCGGCGCGCTGCGAAATACTCGGTCCGGGGTATTGAAACCACTTCTATTGACATGGTCCCCGGATTGACCGCTACACTCGCCGTTTTGGAATCGAGACCTCGATGAGCGACGAACAGCAGGATCTCGGCCTCTCCCGTTTCGAGATCCACCAGGTTTTCCGGCACCCGGATCGGCTCCAGGCCGATGACGTCGTGGGCGGTTTGTTGCACGACGTGCGTTACGCCACCGATATCACAGCCGAGGTACTGCGGGTGGACGGCGACGAGGACCTCGAGAAGCGGATGCGAAGGCTGGGCGTGATCGGAGGCGAGGGGAGCTTCCGGCTGAGCGACGATAAGACCATCGACGTGATCTTCGCCGGGGATCTCAAGCCCCGCGGCGACGACCTCGAGTCCAAGGCCTCGGTCAACTACGGCGTGATCTCTCCCGGGGGGATGGTCCTCAAGTACCGCCTCTACCTGGAGGCCGAGAAGCAGGGCAAGATGCTGCTGCTGCTGCCCAACACCCTGGGGGGTGAGGCGGGGACCAATGCCGCCCGTCACGGGCAATCGTGGCTGGTCTCGGCCAACATCCTGGCGCTTCTGACCCTGAAGACGCCGATCGTCTCCATCGTGCTGGGCGAGGGGGGAAGCGGCGGAGCGCTCTGCGGGCAGGTCGCGGACCGGAACCTGATCATGCAGTACGCCTGCTATTCGACCATCTCCCCGGAGCAGGGCGCCTGGATCCTCAGGGGCCGGAGCCAGCGAACCGAGGAGCCTATTACCGACGAGGAGCTGAAGAAGGCGCTGGAGGTTCTCAAGCCGACGGCGCAGGACATGGTCGAGGCCGGGATCATCGACACCATTATCCCCGAGTACGAGGGGGGCTCGCACCTGGAGAAGCCGGAAGGCTACAAAACCACGCTGGAGAACATCGCCGAAGCGCTGCGAACGGCCTTCGGCGAGCTCGGGCGGTCGAAGAGCAAGGGGGCCTCGCTGTCGCGAAAGCGAATCACACGCGCGTTCAGCTATGGTCGGCTGCAGCGCTACTCCTCGCTCAAGCGGATGGTACGGCGGATCTACGCGTTCAGCCCCATCTCCCAGGAGATCCCCCGGGAGAAGCTCTCGGTGCCTCCCCAGGACGAGCTGTTCTCCCTGGCCTACGAGCAGCTGCGGGCCGTGCTGGATACCTGGGGCATACGAGGGGACGAGGGCGTCAAGTGCGAGGGCCGCCGCTTCTTTCCCCCGCTGAACGACACCCTGCCCAGCCGACAGGAGGCCTGCGGCGCCATCCTTACCGAGAAGGAGTTCCAGGACAACCACAAGAGCTGTCCCCGCTGCGGGTGGGGCGAACGGTTGCCGCATACCGACTGGTTGCACGCGCTGGCCGACGAGGGCTCGTTCAGCGAGTTCGACTCGGACCTGGGATACGAGGACTTCGAGCCCACCATCTACACCACCGAGGCCTACCTCGCCGCCCTGGAAAAGGCGCGGGCCAAGACCGGCCTCAGGTCAGCCGCCGTCGCCGGGATGGCGCGGATATTCGGCCACCAGGTGGCTGTCTACCTGCTCGATTTCAGCTTCATGGGCGGCACCCTGGGCATCGCGGAAGGGGAGAAGTTCCGCCGGGCGGCCGATCGAGCGCGCCGGGACGAGATGCCGCTGGTCGGGGTCTTTTCCTCGGGCGGCGTGCGCATGGCCGAGGGCACCCTGGGCTTGAAGCAGATGGAGAAGACCCTGGCGGCGGTGGCCCGGCTCGACGAGGCGCGGATTCCGTTCTACTCGTTGCTGGTCTCCCCCTGTACCGGGGGCGTTATCAGCAGCAACGCCACCGCGGCCAACCACATCATCGCCGAGAGGGCCGGGATCTTCTCCTTCGCCGGCCCCGGGGTGGTGCGCAGCGCGGGAGGCGAGATAGAAGACTATGCCATGGCTCCCATGATCATTTCTGCCATCGACGTTCCCATCGGAAGAAGAATGGGCAAACGTACGATCGACAAAGTCGTCTTCAGAAAGGATATCAAGTCCGCGCTGTACGACTACATCGACGAGTATTACTGGCTGAAGGAAAAATAGGCCGACGGTCGTTGCAGACGATGTCATTTCGAGCGAAGCGAGAAATCTCGACGCCGCGTAGTGTTCTTATCGACAGAGATTTCTCGTCGCCTTCGGCTCCTCGAAATGACATATTTCGAAAGGCCGTCACGGCTTCTTGAGAAGATTCATCAGGAGCTCGCCACATGACGAGAAAGAGAAAGAAAGCGTGTAACGACATCCGACCGGTCAAGGCCTACAAGAACGCGGAGTTTCTCAACAGCCCGTCGGCGCGTTTGATACGCGTGCTGTCGGAGATGGTCGAGCCGGAGGCCCGTTTCCGGAAATACGGGGTTCGGGACACGGTGGCCTTTTTCGGCTCCTCGCGCATCCTCTCCCGGGAGCAGGCTCAGGGCCGGATCGAGGAGATGGAACAGAAGGTGCGGGCGGCCGGCGGTGCGGAGGCAGAGAGCGAACGGCTGCTAGAGGCAGCCCGGCACGCGCTAGTGATGTCGCGCTACTATGAGGACGCGGCCCTGCTGGCCGAGAAGCTCACCCGCTGGTTCGCGACCTTGGACGCTCCGGGCAAGAACTACAAGATCTGCACCGGCGGCGGGCCCGGTATCATGGAAGCGGCCAACCTAGGGGCAAAGCGAGCGGGGGGCAAGTCGGTCGGCCTGAACATCAGCCTTCCCCTGGAGCAGGATCCCAACCCCTACCAGTGCCAGGAGCTCGCCTTCGAGTTCCACTACTTCTTCATCCGCAAGTTCTGGTTCGTCTACCTGGCCAAGGCCCTGATCGTCTTTCCCGGGGGGTTCGGCACCTTGGACGAGCTGTTCGAGCTGTTGACCTTGATCCAGACCCACAAGACGCGGAAGCAGATGCCGGTGCTCCTCTACGGAACCGAGTACTGGAACCAGGTGATCAATTTCCAGAGCATGATAGAGTGGGATACCATCTCGCCCGAGGACGTCGAGCTGTTCAAGACCTGCGACGACGTGGACGAGGCGGTGGACTACCTCAAGGAGCAGATCACCAGCATTCATCTGGAGCACCGATCGGGTTGACCGCGCCATGATTGCTAGGAAACGGGGGCGACGGGCGTTCCCAGCGCACCCCGAGCCCTGATCGCCGCTCCCGGGGGACGCGCATGATGAACCTGAAGAGAATCTTCGAGCCCAGATCGATCGCCGTGGTCGGCGTATCGCTCTCCAACCACCTGAATCCCGCCAACGTTATCTACAACAAGAACCACCTCCGTTACGGGGCGAAGACCTTCTGCGTGAACCCCAGGGGAGGCGAGCTGTACGGCGAGACGGTGTACCGGAAGATCTCCGATATACCCGCCAAGGTTGACCTGGCCGTGCTGAGCGTGCGCGCGGAGCACGTTCCGGGAGCGTTACGGGAGTGTATCGAGGCGGGCGTGTCCGGCGCGGTCATCATTTCGGGCGGCTTTTCCGAGACCGGTCGGAACGACCTGAGCGAGGAGATCGTTGGTATCGCCCGGGATGCGAAGTTTCCCTTCATCGGTCCCAACTGTATCGGGGTATACTCGCCGCCCCACGTCGATTCCTTCTTCTTGTCTTACGAGCGGTTGATAGAGCCGCGCCCGGGGGGCGTCGCCCTGGTCAGCCAGAGCGGGGGGATCCTGGTCGACCAGATGATCAAGCTCACCCAGGAGAACGTGGGTCTGTCCCGGGCCATCAGCATCGGTAACAAGGCCGTGATCGACGAGATCGACCTGCTGCGGTTTCTGGGCAGCGACGACGCGACGACCGTGATCGGCCTGTACGTGGAGGGTTTCAAGCCGGGCCGGGGCAGGGATTTCATCCGCGCCGTGGAGAAGCTGGACAAACCGGTGATCGTTCTCAAGTCGGGTAAAACCCCCGGCGGCTCCAAGGCGGTGAGCTCGCACACCGCCTCCATGGCCGGGGACCACGCCGTGTTCAGCGAGGTCGTCAAGTCGAGCCGCGCCATCGAGGCCCAGAACGAGAAAGCCTTTGTCTCCTACTGCGAATCTCTCGCCGCTTTCCGGACGGCGAAGGTCGAGAACGTCTGCATCGTCACCGCCAGCGGCGGTCACGGCGCCATCGCCGCGGACCGCTGTTACGTGTCCGGGCTGAAGAATCCGGACATCCCCGCCGGCGACCAGGCGGAGCTCAAGTCGATGCTCTCTGCCTCCGTACAGAACATTGCCTCGCTGTCGAACCCCATCGACATGACCGGCAGCGCCGTGGACGACGACTTTATCGCCGCGGTGCGCTACTTCCTGGACAGGGACTACGTGGACTGCATCGTGCTGCTGCTGCTGCCCTACCTGCCGGGGATCACCTCGGATATCGGGGCGAGGATAGCCCAGTACGTGCGGGAGCGTTCCAAACCCGTGGTCGTCTACATGCCGCGGGTCGACAAGTACGGCATCTTCATCGACGGCTTCGAGGTGAACAGCATTCCGGTGGCCCACTCGGTCGACGCGGCCGTGGACATGGCCAAGGGGCTGGGGGTGAGGTGATGAATAGCAAAGTCAAAAAGATTTTCGACCGGTCGCGAGCCGCCGGCTGGGTGATCGAGCCGCTGGCCAAGGAGCTGCTGCAATCCTATCAGCTGCAGACCACCCGCTTCGTCTGGGCGCGAAGCGAGAGCGATGCGCGCAAAGGGGGAGAGGCCGTCGGTTATCCGGTGGTGGTCAAAATCGTCTCCCCGGATGTCATCCACAAGTCCGACGTAAACGGGGTGCTGGTCGGAATCGGCGGCAGCGAGGAGCTCGTCGACGCCTACCGGACAATGTCGCAGATCAAGGGATTTGACGGGATCCTCATCGACGAGATGATCGCGGGAACCGAGCTTATCATCGGGGCGAAGAACGACCCGCAATTCGGCCCCGTGATCCTCACCGGCATCGGCGGGACCTCGGTCGAGATATACCGCGACGTCGCCATCCGCATGGCTCCGGTATCCAAGGAAGCGGCGCTGGACGCCGTTACCTCTCTACAGGGGGCGGGATTGCTGCAGGGCTACCGAGGCCGGGAGCCCGTGAACCTGGAAGCTCTCTCGGAGTTGATCGTTTCGTTTTCCGACCTGGTCTACAAGCTGAGAGAGGTCGTGGAGTCGATCGATCTCAACCCGGTGATGTGCAACAGCCAACGCTCGGTCATCGCCGACGCCCGCATCATCCTGAAATAGTGGTAGGGGAGGGGCTTGCCCCCTCCCATTTTTCGACGTGCGGGCGCAATGCGCGCCTCTCTGCAGGCCGCATTTCCCGGATAGCATCGCGACGCCGCCCGGGGCGCGGGCGGTCCGGGGCCGGCCGGCGGGGGCGTCCCGCGTGCCAACCGCCCC
>CAYVFC010000182.1:0-14157 GCA_964450715.1 uncultured Sandaracinaceae bacterium
CGTAAATCGCCGTCAGAAACCGTTTGGGCCGGCTGTTAAGCGATCACGCGTGCAGGCTTCTCCTTAGTGAATCCTTGGCAAAACCGTATGCCGTGGATGGTACCGTTTCGGACTCCTCGAGCAGCTCCCCCTCGACGTTTCCGTACTCGAAACAGGTTCCCGCCACGGTGATATCCCTTATCCCGCTGTCGACGCACCACTTGACGAATTCGAGGTGCGCCGGCAACAGCTCCAGGTAATGAGCCGGGTTTTCGTAGTCGCCGAGCAAGCCCCAAGCGAGATGAACGAGCCGGTCGGGGTTTCCGTGCCGCTGAAGGCCGGGCCAGGTCGAACGGTCCATCACGTCGACCGCTGCCTGACGCGGATCGCCCGGAGCGGCGCGGCGGGAAACCGATACGGCTGTCGCGCCGAGCTCGCGCAGGGATCGTACGGTGGGACGGCCGACATACCCGCTCCCTCCGGTCACGGCGACTATCATTCCGGCTTGCCTCCGGATTTCAACATCGGAGCGCTACGGTCCCTTTCCGACACGGCGGTCACCGGTTCCGGCCACGGGATATTCAGAACCGGATCGGCGTAGTTGACGGTGCGTTCATACTCGGGGTCGTAGAACTGATCGGTGAAATATATAATCTCGCTATTCTCCTCTAGAGTCTGAAATCCGTGGGCGAAACCATGCGGAATGCACAATGCCCTTCCGTTCTCGCCGTCCAGTATCTCCGCGTGCCATTGCAGAAAAGTGGGCGATCGCTCTCTGAGGTCGACGGCGACGTCGAATACCCGGCCCTTGAAACATTGCACGATCTTGTATTCGCTCATCGGCTCCATTTGGTAGTGTAAACCGCGTACAGTCCCCTGGCGTGTAGAGAGAGACCTGTTGATCTGAACGATCCGCAGTTTGATACCTGCTGCTTCGAACTCGCGCGAGCAAAAGCGGCGTTGAAAAAAGCCGCGGTGGTCCGCGATGGTTTCCGGTATCACGATACGGACGTCGGCAATTCGCGTCGCTTCGAGCCTCATCTCTCCTCCGCAGGTCCGGCCGAAGATTCACCCGGTAGCGATGCCGCCACCGAACCCGATATTCGCCGGATTGGCAAACAAATGGGGAATAGCATCGAAGCCGTTCGGGGACCGCTTCCGGGCCGCCTGCCAGGCTCCGCATACCCGCATAGCGACACCGGACTACATTCTGCCACGCTCTGGTTGCCGGGGTTAGCGAAAAGCTCGTTTCCGCTAAAATTTCCGTTTTATTTCAAGTGGTTACCCCTGAAAAGCACGTGGTCATCGGGATGGACGGCCGGCGGATCGGGCGGCGGGCGAGGCTCGGATCGACCGCGCTTCACGCCCGAGTCAGCGAGGGCAACTGCCTACCTGCTCCAGTGCCTGCAGCGTCTTGCGCGCGCTCTGCTCCCAGGTGAAGCGTTTCACCTGCTGATATCCCTTCTCGACGAGGCTCCGCCGCAGGCCGTCGTCCTCGATGAGGTCCACCATCTTCCCCGCCATGTCGGCGAAATCGCCGGGATCGAAGAGAAGGCCGGCGTCGCCTACGACCTCGGGGATCGAAGTCGTGTTCGACGCGGCCACCGGCGTTCCGCAGGCCATGGACTCCAGCAAGGTGATTCCGAATCCCTCGAAGAACGAGGGAAGAACGTGCAGCGCCGCGCCGGTATAAATAGCCGGCAGATCGTCGGCGGATGCGTATCCGGTGAAAACGATCTCCCGGGATACCCCCGAGCGCTCGGCGCAACGAAAGATCTCCCCCGTCATCCACCTGCGCCGTCCTACGATGAGAAGCGAGTGCGGGATCCGGTGCTCGCTTTTCAGGATCTCGAAGGCCCGGATCAGTCCGGTTATGTTCTTGCGCGGCATCAGATTTCCGACGTAGAGCAGATACTCTCGCGGCAATCGCAAACGTTCTCTCGTCGCCTTCACCGCCTCCTCCGATGCGGGACGAAACCTGCCGGTATCCACCCCCAGGCGCACGACCCCTACCCGGTCGCGGTCGATACCGTACGCTTCCGTTATTGTCTGCTTGCTGTAATCCGAGATCGTCAGGATCCGTCCGACACGACGCGCTCCGCTGAGGACGGACGCGTCCAGCTGCAGCCGCTGTCGCATGGTGAAGTGCTCGGGATGGTAGCGGTGGCCGACGTCGAGGATCACCTGTACCTGGAGTTCTCCGGGAAAGAAGAACGGCGCCCAGTACTGGCAAAGCAGCACGTCGATATTCAGCCGTCGCGCGGCCGCGCCCAGACCGTACAGCTGGCGCCAGAGCGCGTTGTTCGGTCGCAAGAGGTGAAACTCGGCGTTACCGCGGGAGGCCAGCTCGCCCGGATCGAAGTCGCCGCTCGTATGGATGGTCACGAAGGTATGTTGCGGGGCGACGTCGAGCAGCGCGCGCAGCAGGGACTCGGTCAGCGTCTCGTTGCCTCCCGTGCCCGAGCCCAGAAAGTGTCCGTCGATACCTATTCTCATGGCTTCCGGGTCACCCTTCGGGCTACTTGCCGACCACGAACTTGCGAAACAGATACCCGGGATTCTTCAGCAACGACCGGATGTCGCTCCATCCCTTCTCCGGATGCAGAAGCGAGTGCTTGACGAATGATGCCATCATGATCCTTCTCAGATGCGCCACCTCCCTGGCGATATCCCGGCGAGAGAACTCGGGCGTCTCAATGAGCCCGGTACCGAAGAACTGCTTGGCCACGGAGATGGTCCGAGGAGTCACCTCCGCGCAGAGGCAGCCCCGCTCCTCGCACACGCTCATCAGCTCGGTGCCCGGCAAGGGGGTGGCGATGCTGAGGTGGGGGTACACGCCGTATTTCCGGTATAACCTGCCGGCGTAAGCGCAGGTGTCGCGGATGTCGCTCGACGTTTCACCGGGCAGGCCCACCAGGTAAAAGGCCTGCAGATCGAGCCCGATCTCGCGGCATTGCCGCGCCACGCGCTCCACCTCGGCGAGATCCAGCTTCTTCTTGATTACCTCGTCCAGCACCCGCTGCACCCCCGATTCCACCGCGATGTGGATTCCCACGCATCCGCTCTGCTTCATCTTCAGCAGCAGCTCGCGGTGCAGCCGGTCGGCGCGCAGGCCATTGGGCGTGTCCCAGCTCACGCCGCGGCCGGAGCGCGAGAGCCCGTCCACGATCTGTTCCAGCCGCTCGGGCCTGAGGCCGAGGTTGTCATCGGAGAAATGGATCAGGTCCACGGCGTATCTTTCCACCACCTGCTCGATGTGCCGCAGCACGTATTCGGGCGAGTTGGCCCGCCATGCCCGGCCCATCGAGGTATGGATCGAACAGAAGACGCAGTTATAGGGACAGCCGCGGCTGGTCACGATGGGGATCGAACGTCTGCCCCGCTCCCTGGCCACCGGACCCATACCGCCGGCCTGCAGCTCGAAGTATCGCTCCATGTCGACCAGGTGGTACGCGGGCAGGGGCAGCGCATCGAGATCCCGGATCGGCGGGCGCTTGCCGGTGGCGACGAAGGCGTCGCCTTCTCGAAATGCAATGCCCGGTATCCGCTTGAACGACGTGTCGTCCGCCAGCGCCCGCAAGATCTCGGGAAGCGTTTCCTCGCCTTCGCCGATCACGACGCAGTCGACGGCGGGTTCTCGCAGCAGGATGTCGGCCTCGACCGAGGCCGCCGATCCGCCCACCACCACCAGGGCCCCGGCCGTGGCCCGGGCCGCCAGCCGCGCCGCCTCCAGCGTCGTCTCCCTCTGGCTGGTAAAGGAATGCGAGATCCCGACCACCCGCGGCCGGCACCGCTGGATGACGCGCTCGGTTTCCGCCGCGGATTCGCCGAAGCGCAGCCCTCCCCCGCCCCTTTCCCTCCTGGCGGCGAGCCTGGCGTCATGGACCTCGACCTCGACGCCGTCGATGCTCTCGAGCTGCGCTGCCAGAGAGAGCAATCCCACCGGAATCTGCAGACGGGGGTTCTCCGAGCCGTCGTAGTAGAGGGCGGCCGGTTGCAGCAGCAGCGCTCTCATCTCGGCGCGGCCTTCCCGGAATCCAGGTGGTAGTAGTCACCCCGATCCGTGCGGCTCTTCTCGATCTGGATCAGCGCGGGCTCGCCTTCCGAAAAACCGTAGATCCAGGCCGTGCGATCGGGAAACCGCTTGCGCCAGAATTCCACCATCGGTCGCAGCCCGTCGGCGCCGCGAACCGAGCGGACGAAAATGATGTCGTCTTCCAGGGTGGGCGAGGGATTGGGCGGATGGTAGGCCCAGCTCAGACCGGTTTCCGGGGGGACCATCAGCCGGGTGAAGACCAGGGCCCGCCTTTCGCCCCTTTTTTCGAGCAAGCGGTAGGGAGTCAACCAGGCCCGGCTGGAGGTGTCGATCCACCTTACCTGGACGGGAAGGAACATCAGGGCCGCGACCAGGGTAGAGGCGATGAGCAACGCGCTCACGCGCGCGTTTGACCGCTCTACTCCGACCTCCTGCAGCCAGCGCTTGGCCCTGATCGCCCCGCTGGCCGTGGCCAGGGCCAGCAGGGGAACGATCTCGGCCACGTAGACGGGACCGGTGGTGGACACCACCGTCTTGGGCACGATGAAGCGGTAGGCGTACTCGGCCGCTATCAGGCTCCAGAACAGGGCCAGGCTGACCCTTCCCCGGGCCAGGAACACGAAGATGAAAGAGACCGGCCAGCCGAAGAGCCAGAAGTTCTGGCGCAGAAAGGCCCCGGCCAGGGAGAACCAGACCTTGGCGGCGTCGATGACGAAGAGCTCCAGCCCCCCGTGGGCTGCATGGTACCCGGTCTGCAGCGCCTCCCCGGTCTGCTGCCGGTTGACCCAGAGAAAGAGCGCCCCGCACAGGGCCAGGGGCAGGGAGGCGACGAGAATTCTGGCCGCCCGCGGGGCGGGACGCGTCCGCCACTTGGACCACGGCTCCTGAAAGAGGTAGACCGCCATGGCCGCGGCCAGGAAGAGCGCCCCGGGCAAGGGCCGCACCAGCATCCCGTATCCCCAGGCCGCTCCCGCCACCAGGTACCAGCGATAGAGCCCGGTCTCGGCTATCCGGAGCATGGCCAGCAGCCCCAGCATCATGCAGAGACAGGAGCTGGGCTGGGAAAGCTCGGTGGCTCCGGTGAAGACGAACTGCGGCGACACCAGCAAGAGACATAGCCCCAACAGCGCTTCCAGCCGCCCGAAGAGCCGCTTGCCCACGGCATAGGTGAGCAGGAAGACCAGCGCGGTGACCGCTGCCGGGACCAGGAAGCGCAGGCCCACGGCCTCGCCCACCGCCAGCAGGGCCGGGTGTCCCACCGGGTACTTGCCGAACCAGCCGGCCTGATTCAAGACGATGAATTGATTGCGGAAAAACCCGTGGTCCTCGGGCAGGGGGTTGACCACCCTCGCCTGCAGCAGGGTCCTGGCGATGAAGACGTAGGTCGACTCGTCGTCCGCCACCGGAGCGCCCCGCAGGACCAGCAGGCGAAAGCAGAGAACCGCGGAAGCGAGAACCAGCGTTCCGCCGAGCAGGAAGAGCCGGGGCCGGGCGAACGCCCCGCGAACCAGGCTCTCCGCCGCCTGCGGCAGCCCGGTTCGGCTCAGGGCCGCCGCCAGGCTGAGCAGGGCCGCCGAGCCGAAGAGCGCATACCAGAGATAGAAGACCAGCTCCTCTCGGGAAATCCTGATCAGCCCCAGACCGTATATGATCCGGTACCCGTCGTAGGCCTCGGATAGCTGATAGAAACCGGTGAAGCACAGCGCCGAGAGCAGGAACAGGCCGTAGGTGACTGAGCGCTCTTTTGCGGTACTCATATCGATTTCGGCTCGTCCTGGTTCACCTGGCGCCGGTCCCGCTCAGCACCGCCCCCGCGGTTCTCAGCAGTATCTTCAGGTCGCCGACCAGCGACCACTCGTCGATGTACTTCAGGTCCAGCTTCATCCAGCGCTCGAAGTCCACGTCGCTGCGGCCGCTCACCTGCCAGAGCCCGGTGATTCCCGGCTTCATGGAGAGCCGCCGGCGTTGCCACCCCTTCATCTGCTGCTGCTCCTCCACCGGCAGGGGGCGGGGGCCCACCAGGCTCATGCTGCCGCTCACCACGTTCAGCAGTTGCGGAAGCTCGTCGATGCTCCAGCGCCGCAGAAAGCGCCCCAGCGGCGTCGTCCGCGGATCCTCCGTCAGCTTGAACACCGGTCCGTCCATCTCGTTCGCTTCCAGCAGATCCTCTTTCCGGCTCTCCGCGTCGCGCCGCATGGTCCTGAACTTGAGCATGCCAAACTCCCTGCCGTTCAGCCCCGCCCGTTTCTGCACGAAAAGCACGGGGCTTCCCATGAACAGCAGGACGGCCAGCGCCACCAGGAGCAGGAGCGGCGCCAGCACGATCAGCAACAGCGAGGCGGTGACCAGGTCGAAGGCGTGCTTGACCGCGAGCGACTCGGGCGGCTTGGGAGCCACGTCGAAGAGCACGAAGGGCCGGCCATCCAGCGATACGATGCGGGGAACCGAGCGCGACCCGCCGTCGATCTCGACCGCGAAGAAAGAGGGTATGCCGAGGGTCTCGCAGACATCGAGAGCTTTTCCGGATCGCCGGGGATCGTGGTAGGGGGGGAAGAACACCACCTGGTCCACCGGCTCCTGGTGCAGGATATCCTCCAGCTGGTCGGGTCTACCCAGCAGCTTCGGCTCCTCGGAAGCGCCCGCGTCGCCCTCCCCGGCGGCGGCCTCTCCCTCCTCGGCCAGGCGCCCGACCAGGCGGGGGGGCATCTCGTCGGCCCGCGCGCCGGCGACGAACTCCCTCATGGATTCATCCAGTTCGCCGACCAGTAATACGTGCCTGAGCGTATGCCCGTGCCGGTACTGGTAGCGGATGCGCAGCTGGATGACCACCCTCACCGCGTACATGAGCAGAAAGGTGCTGGCGAGAAAGAGTAGCACCAGGCTTCGGTTGAAGCGGATCTGGGTAAGGAAGAGAATGAAGGATAAAGCTATCAAACCCACGGCGTGCAGCTTCACCAGCGCCAGCAGCAGCTCCCATCGTTTCCACACCCGATCGGCGACGCGATCCAGGTCGAAAACCGGGACGAAGCCGAGCCACAGGGGCGCGGAGAGAAAGAGCAGCAGGGCATAGGTCCCCACCGCCGGGGGATCCTTGAGGAAAACTATCCAGCGGCTCAGGGTGCCGTGCGCCAGAAATGCGAGCACCGCCGCCAGCAAGATTACCGCGCCGTCCAGGATCAGCACCAGCCGTCCGATGCCCCGCCCGGGGGAAGCCTGCACCAGACTCTTCCCCCTGTCCGGTTTTCGCTCTCCGTTGGCCGTGAACGGCACTCCCTTCGTCCCCCCGCTATCAGGCGACCCTGGCGCGGAAGTTTTCAAAGGTCTTGTTCAACCCGTCGAACAGCTCGGTCCGGGGCTGCCAGCATAGCATCTCCCGCGCCCGGGAGATGTCGGGGCATCTCTGCTTGGGATCGTCCTGCGGAAGGGGGTGGCGCACGATGGTCGACTTGCTGCCAGAGACCTTGATCACGGCTTCCGCCAGCTCGAGGATGGTGCTCTCGTGCGGGTTGCCCAGGTTGAAGGGAGTCGTGCATTCCGGCCCCTCGTACTCCATGAGCGCGATCAGGCCGGACACCATGTCGTCAACGTAACAGAAGGATCTGGTCTGCGAACCGTCGCCGTAGACCGATAGCGGCTCCCCCTTTATGGCCTGGATCATGAAATTGGAGACCACCCGGCCGTCGTTGAGCGCCATGCGGGGCCCGTAGGTGTTGAAGATGCGGGCGATCCGGATCTGCACCCCGTTTTGCAGGTGGTAGTCCGTGAGCAGGGTTTCGGCGCACCGCTTGCCCTCGTCGTAGCAGCTCCTGGGCCCCACCGGGTTGACGTTGCCCCAGTAGCTCTCCTGCTGGGGATGCACGTGCGGATCGCCGTACACCTCGGAGGTGGAGGCCTGCAGGATCCGCGCCCGCACCTGCCGGGCCAGCTCCAGCATGTTGTAGGTGCCTACCACGTTGGTCTGAACGGTTTTGACCGGGTTATGCTGGTAGTGCACGGGAGAGGCAGGGCAGGCCAGGTTGTAGATCAGGTCCACGTCCACCAGCAAGGGTTGCACGGTATCGTGGCGGATGAGCTCGAAGCGGTCGTGCTCGAGCAGCTGCCTGATGTTCCCCCGGCTGCCGGTGAAGAGATTGTCGACGGCGGTCACCTCGTGGCCGAGCCAGAGCAGTCGCTCGCAGAGGTGGGAACCGATGAAACCGGCGCCACCGGTTACGAGTATCCGTTTTCGAAATCCGCTCATGTCGGGTTGTTCTGGCCCGCCGCGTTTTCAGGGCGAGCATGATGACTTTCGTAATGATAACCGATTCTTACGAACCGCCGGTAAAAAAGTAACGCCTGCCACGCGAATTGTCACCGAAAATGTCGACGGGAAAGAGAGGTCACCCCCTCTGGCGTTCCAAAAGGGCGGAAGCAAAGAAAGGGCCAGGGAGGGTACGAGGGCTCTCTCCCGTCGCCAACCCCACGGTTCACTTGAGTTGATACGGATCGCGCCGTGAATTTTCGTCGCGCGCAAGGCGCGACGACGAGGAATATCGGGAATATTTCGAGGAGGAGCAACGCAGCGCGCGGCGAAAAGACCAAGCGAGGCGGGTCAGCTCAAGTGAACCGTGGGGTCAGAACGCCATCGGTTGACCCAGGCGCGCCCGGCCGATAAAATAGTCATAATTCAGGTCAACCAGAAAGAAGGTCTCCATGAAAACCCTGCCGCTTTCCGAGGTCAAGATGAAGCTGAGCGGTCTGCTGGACGAGCTGAGCGCCACCGACCAGGAGATCGTCATAACCCGCAACGGGACTCCGGCTGCGGTGCTGGTAAGCGCAGACGAGTTCGCCAGCTGGAAAGAAACCCGGGAGATCCTCTCCGAACCGGCATTGATGAAAGAGATCCGCGACGGGTTAAAGGCGCTGAAGGGCAAAAAGGCGAAGCTGTACACGCTGGAAGAGCTGTTCCGCTAACGGATCCGTCCGCCTTGCGACGTTCGTTCAGACTGAAAGCGCCGGACCACGTCGCCAGACTGGTACGCGGCCTTCACCCCGAGCTCAAGGCCAGGGTGAAGAAATCTCTCGGAATCATTCTCGACGACCCGGCCGTCGGCAAGGCGTTGAAGGACGAGCTGCATGGCTTGAGGAGCTTTCGGGTGGGCAGGTTCAGGATCGTATATCGAGTAGCGGAAGCCGAGAAGCGAATCGACATCGTCGCCATAGGTCCGCGAAAGAACATCTACGTGGAAACGTATCGGTTGCTGAAGAAAGAGCGGCGTCGCGGCACTAGCGGGAAGAGGTAACGCTCCGGCCGCAGCGCGGCCGGGAGCCGAGCATCTGCTCCAGGGCGTCGAGCCAGGGATCGTCCTCCGCCCCCGGCAGCTCGCGCGCTCGGCGCAAGAAATCGCGCACCGCCTCTTCCCGGCCGCGGCGCAGGGCGATCTCCTGGCCGAGCAGCAGTGCCTCGCGCGAGCCCCCCTGGGCGCTCGCCGCCCTCAGCGCCCGCCCGGCCTCTTCCAGGCGGCAGAGAGAGACCGCGGCCATGGCGTGATGGACGTCAATGGTCGGGACATCGGTGACCTTTTCGGCGAGGGAGCGGAGAAGGCGCAGCACCGAGGCCGCCTCCCGGCGCTCGCTCTCGGTATCCGGCTCCCGCATCCCGGCCCTGCCGCCCGCGCGGGCCAGGGGCCGCAGCCCGAGCAGCGCCTTCACCCAGGCGACGTAGCCGCCGGTGTTGGGCCGGCCGGACAGCCGCCCGAGCTCTCGTCGCAGGGCCGCGGTATCGGCCCCGGGATCTAGGACGAAGCCCGCCTCGTAGGCGGGAACCAGGGCGGTCAGCCGCTGTCCGGCGAGCGAGGCCGTGCCGTGCCGGGTCTCTCGCGCGAACACGGCGTGTCGGTCCTCGATCATGACAAGCTCCCACCGGTCCATACCGCGCATGGTTTGCAGCATGGGCCGGTGGCCCAGGAACGAGTGCTGGACGACCACGGTGTCCACCCCGAAACGGTCCAGCGTCCGGCGCAGCAGGGGCGGCGAGCCAAGGGCGCGCATGACCAGCGCGATGTGCTCCGGACCGTAAAAGGGAGTGCGGCCGTCCACCAGGAAACGCGCCCGGGGAAGCTCGAACATCAGGTACCAGGAGTCCTCCACCGCGGCCAGGATGCGCGCGCGCGGGCGGTTATCGCGCAGCCAGGAGGCGGATCCGGCCGGCAGCATCCGTTGCGTCTGCCCCCAGCCCAACGCCAGGCGCGGGGGAAGCTGGGCCGCGGCCAGCGGGGCCATTGCGCAGGCCACCGCGACCAGCGGCCACAGGATCGCCGACCGCGCCTTCGCGGAGCGGCGGGCGAGCAGTTCGGCGGCGGCCGCGGCGAGCAGGGGCGAGCTCAGCAGCATGTACTCGGCCACGAAACGGATGGAGCGGAAGGCGAGCAAAGCCAGCATCGCGGCGATGGCCAGCGATGCCCAGCCCGCGGGTCCGCGCCGGCGCAGTACGGGAACGGCCAGCGCCAGCAGCGCGGTCTGCACCAGCGGAGCGGCGAAGAACCAGAGCGGGTGATGGGTCGCGCTCCAGGAGAACCACTCGTCGATCACCCGGCGGTAGGCCGGGTCGGCCAAGTGGGCGATGGTGTCGCCGAGGATGGCCGGCCCGAAGGGCGACGCGCAGCTCATGCCGAGCTGCAACCCCAGCAGCAACAGCAGCCGCTTGCGGGCGGTGCGGCTCCCCACGTAGACCGAGAGGTAGACGGCGGTCAGAGCCAGCCCTAGCAGGTTGGAGCCGTGCAGGTTGACCCAGGCCAGCTGGGCCAGGGCGAGCAGGATCACCCACCGGCGCGCGCGTCGGGCCGCGCGCTGGTCGTCGTCGCCGCCTGCCACCGCCGGCAGGCCCACCAGGAAAAGGGCCCCGAACACCATCCCGAAGAGATGCGGCCTGACCGTGAGCCGGAAACGCACCGCGGGAATGGCGAATAGCAACAGTATACCGCAGCAGATCGCGCCCAGCTCTCCGCGTTCCTCCCACGCCCGCCGCAACAGAAGCGCGGCCAGCAGGGCGAGCAGGGCGAGCTTGAGGGCGAGCAAGCCGTGGTGGCCCAGCGCGCCGTAGGCACCCCAGAAGACCAGGCCGCTCAGCCACTCGTAGTTGCGCCACGGTTGCGGGGTCTCACGGAAGAAGGAGAAGCTGTCGGTGTCGGGAACGTGGCCCAGCTCCCATATCTGCCGACCGGCGGCCAGGTGGCCGTAGGTGTCGTGGTTGCCGACCGGAAAGATCCCGGCCAGGAGCAGGCCGCAAGCGGCCAGCGAGACCGACAGCCAGAGCAGCAGACGTTGGCGCGCCACGGGAAAAGCCTATCCGAAAAGCGCTTCCCGGGCGATCGGAACCGCCCTCCCCCGCACCCCTTGTGTTCGACGGCGACCTGTACGAGACTTCGTAGCGCGAAAAAGGGAGGATTCCATGGCCACCTACTTCATGTTCGGTAGATACTCGTCCGAGTCGGTCAAGAAAATCAGCGCCAAAAGGACCGGTCAGGCCGAGGCGCTGGTGAAGAAACACCGAGGCAAGATCGAGGCGATGTACGCCTTGCTGGGCGATCCAGACCTGGCGCTGATCGCTTCCTTTCCCAACAACGAGCAGGCGATGAAGGCGTCGGTGGCCCTGAGTTAATATGCATCATTAACCACGCCCTCAGACAACTACGCTACCGATATTTCACCCTGACTGTAAAGACGACGCGGGGGTCTTGATCCAGGGGCTTGCTGATTACCCCGGGCTCGATCTTCAAGGGTCGCATCGGTGCCATCGCCGAGAGCGGTCACGTCGGCATCGTCAATCGCTGGATCGACCCGGCGGAGGTCCGGGGGCGAATCGAGCAGTTGCGCGAGCAGCGCAAGCGCGTCCGCGGCGTGGTGTTCGGATTCAACCGCGGCGGCTTCGACGTGCTGGTCAATGGCATCCGCGCTTTCTGCCCGGCCAGCGGCATGTCGCTGGAGGAGATCGACGACCCCCGGCACTACGTCGGCAAGAAGCTGGAGTTCACCCTTCCCGCGGCCAAGGGCGGAGCCGATGCCAAGGACCTGGTGGTCAGCCGCAGGTCCATCCTGGAAAAGGAGAACCGCAAGCGGGTCAAGGAACTGTTGCGCTCGCTCGAACCGGGCCAGAAGATCAGGGGCAAGGTCAGCCAGGTGCGCGAGTACGGGCTGTTCGTCGACATCGGCGGCGTGGACGGCCTCGTTCACCAGTCCGAGCTCTCCTACGCCTTCGGCGTCAAACCGCACGAGGTCGCCAAGGTGGGCGACGAGGTCGACGTACAGGTCATCAAGGTCGGCTCGGACGGGGAGGGGCCGAAGGAGCGCATCACCAGGGTGAACCTCTCCATCAAGGCGCTTCTACCCGATCCATGGGACACGAACGCCGACGCGATAGCCGAGGGAAGCGTGCAGAAGGGCCGGATCACCAGGACCACCGATTTCGGCGCGTTCGTCGAGCTGGCTCCTTCCATCGAGGGGCTGCTTCACATCACCGAGCTCGGGCGCGAGCTCAAGCACGCCAGCCAGGCGGTGAAGGAAGGCGACGAGCTTCACGTGGTGGTGGAGCGCGCTGACCGCAGGACGCGCCGCATCTCGCTCTCCAAGCTCTCCGCGCAGGCCGCCAAGGAGTTCGAGGAGGGCAAGCTGGAGGACGTGGGCAAGCGTCCACCCAGCTTGCAGCCGGGCGCGCGCATCAAGGTCAAGATCGACGCGGCCGACCATCGCGGGCTGAACGTTCGCGTGGTGGGAGCGGCCGGCAAGCGCGGACGGGGCTTCATTCCGGGTAGCGAGACGGGCAAGGAACGGGGAACCGACCTCCGGAAAGCGTTTCCCGCCGGCACCGAGCTGGAGGTCAAGGTCATTGGCGTCGACCGGGACGGTGGCCTCAAGTGCTCGATCAAGGCGCTGGCCATCGACGAGGAGCGTCGCGCGGTGCGCGAGTACCGACGGGAGGCCGCCAAGCAGGGATTCGGGACCTTTGGCGATCTGCTGCGTGCCAAGCTGGGCGACGCCAAGCAGGATTGACGGGCCGCGTCAAAGGTGATTGCAGCCTGGGCGTTGTGTTGCTACACAGTGCCCAGCACGGGCGATTAACTCAGAGGTAGAGTGCCTTCTTCACACGGAGGATGTCGCTGGTTCAAGTCCAGCATCGCCCACCAGATTCACGGCTGATCGAGTAATTTTGTCGCGGACGCTAGGCGAACGGGTTGTGCGCGACGATGCTGCGGTCGCGGCCGGCGCCCACGCCGATGATCCACGCCTTGCATCCCGCATACGCTTCGATGGCCTTGACGTAGCGCTGCGCCGTGGCTGGCAGGTCGGAGAAGGACTTGCAGTCGCCCAGCGGCTCGCTCCAGCCGGGAAACGATTCGTAGACCGGCTTCAGATCGTCCAGATCGTCGTAGGGAGGGCTGTCCAGCTGCTGGTCGCCCTTCTGGTACGCGGTGCAGATCTTGACCGTTTCCTGGCCGGTCAGCACGTCCAGCTTGGTCAACGCCAGCGCGGTGATCCCGTTTATCCGTACGCTGAAGCGCAGCGCGGCCATGTCCAGCCAGCCGCAGCGCCTCGGCCGTCCGGTGGTGGCCCCGTACTCGCCGCCCGCCTCGCGCAGCGCATCGCCTTCCGGTCCCAGCATCTCGCTGGGGAAGGGGCCATGGCCCACCCGGGTGGTGTAGGCCTTGCTCACCCCGATCACGCTGGAGATGGCGGTGGGACCGATGCCGCCGCCGGTACAGGCGCTGCCCGCCACCGTGGAGCTGCTGGTCACGAACGGGTAGGTCCCGCTGTCGATGTCCAGCATGGCCCCCTGGGCGCCCTCCATGAGCACCTTGCCGCCGGCCGCTACCCGGTCGTGAACCCGGCGCGAGGCGTCCCCGATGATGGGCCTGACCTTTTCGGCCAGCTTCATGCAGTGCTCGACGATGGGCCCGGCATCCGGGACCTTCTCGCCGAGCTTGACGATGGTCGGCTCCCAGGGTTAATATGCATCATTAACCACGCCCTCAGACAACTACGCTACCGATATTTCACCCTGACTGTAAAGACGACGCGGGGGTCTTGATCCAGGGGCTTGCTGATTACCCCGGCCCCCGGCAAATCATGTCGCGAGGCGCGCCATTGCCCTGCACCCAGCCGCGCGC
>CAYVFC010000183.1:0-4190 GCA_964450715.1 uncultured Sandaracinaceae bacterium
GCTGACCTTCCACGTATTCTGCCCGCTTGCGGAATTCGAAAGAGATACCGTGCGCGAGCGCACCCGCGCCGGCCTGGCCGCCCGCCAGCGCGGCAAGATGCCCGGCCGTCGCCGTTCGCTCAGCCCTGCTCAGGTCGAGATGGCGCGAACCCTGATCGCTAACCCGAACCTGTCGGCCCGCCAGGTCGCCGCACAGCTCGGGGTGCACCCCTCCACCCTGTACCGCAGCCTCGCTGGGTCCCGGTAGCAGCCCCCGCGCCGTCCGAATTCCGGCCTTTTGCACGCTCACCGGAAGCTCACATAGTTATGACCATCGAAATGATCAAACCGTATCTTCCGATTCTCATCTGTTTCATCGGTCCCTTTCGATAACTGCCAATAGTAGTTCTTCGATAACGTAAAACTGAGCGACCGGCGATGGTCGTCAATCCCGGTGTGACTGTGTACTTGGGACTTGCCGGAGAGTTCTCTCACGGCGAAGGATAGAGGTTCCTCTCTACGATGCGTTCGCTTGTTTTAGGTCTAGGGCACCTGGGACCGCTCCCGGATCATGAACTGCACGCGACGGTTGCGCGCCCGGTTCATCCGAGTGATGTTCGGCAAGACAGGGCGTGTCTCACCGTATCCCACGGCCTCCAGGCGGATCGGGGTTACACCCGCTTGGACCAACCAGTTGCGCACCGCCTCTGCGCGCTTTTGCGACAGCTCCAGATTGTAGCTGTTCGAGCCACGGTTGTCGGTGTGGCCCTGGATCTCGACGCGAACGATCTCGGGCTGGCGTAACAAGACATCCGCGATCTGCATCATCAACGAATCGTTGTCGGCGGTGACTTCCGCGCTGTTGGTCGCGAAGTTGATCCTGCGGCGGAGCACGATTTCGTTCTTACGCACCTTGACCAGCAGCTTTTCCGGCTTCGCGTACAGCGTGATCTGCGGACTGGCCGTTTCGCGCGCCACAACCGCGAACTGCTGCAGCCTGATCAGATAGCCCTCTGCGTCAACACGAGCCTCGTACGAACCGGGCGGCGCCTGGTCCAGCTTGAAGGCGCCGGTCGCGTCCGAAACCAGGGTACGCGTCAGCGGTCCCGAAAGCTGGATCTCGACGCCCGTGACCTCATTACCGCTATTGTCGATAACCCGTCCGTCGATGGCACCGACCCTGGGTTTTGCCACCAGAACGCAGCGCGCTTGAACGTCGCCGCCCTCTTGGGGAATCACGGCGCTGCAGTCGCCCGGCTCGTATTCGGGATGGCTGACCTGTAGAAAAACCTCGCCCGGCTCACACCGGTAACCGCGAAAGCTTCCATCCTCGGATGTCAGGACCGGCGAAAGCTTGCGCTCGGTAAACCGAACCAATGCGCCCGCGACAGGCGTTCCCGCCGCTTCCTCCTCCACCGTGCCGATCACTCGGCCCATCGTAGGCGGTGGCACCGGTACCGGTACCGGCACCTCTACCACGCGCTCCAGCACCTGGACCTCATCCGGCGGCGGAGCCGGTTTGGGCCCGGTCCAGAAGGCTCCGTGCGCCGAAATTCCCACCCAGAACATCGCTATCCCGTAGGCGGCCTCCAACTTGAACGCCAAATGTTGAATGGGCGAAAAGCGCAGCGCCAGGTGCGGTACGGCCGGTATCAGTATCGCGTCGGGTATGTACCCCCCGTCGCTAATCTTGCCGGTCTTGACATCATAGTGGGCGCCGAGCTCGTCCGCCTGATCGGTCGGGGCGTCTTCCGCAATCGGGTACTCGCAGAACAGCTGGCCCGGGTATATTTCGTTATCCGGCTCGCCGGCTCGTTCGCAGGCATGCCATCCGCCGTCTTCGTAGTATGCCTCCGAGCGCTCGATGTCGCCCAGCACCAACCCTAGATCCACACCCACGCCGTATTCCAGGGCAAGCATTTCGTGTATACGGGTCGACCAGAGAATCGACGCGGTGGCGTGCACTACCCCCAGATCGCTCCTGACGAACTCGGTGTTTTCCGGCGGGTCTCCCTTGATCCGGAAAAAACCCTCGAACGCGTAGCTTTCGTACCCGAGACCGAACTGAATACTGAAGCCGTCCGCCGCCCGCCAGGTGGCGACGGCACCGATGTTCGGATCGAGCCCGAATAAACCCGATGAAACGCTTGGAGCCAGATCGAAAAACAACCCCTGGAGAACCGACGGCACCCAGAGCTGGCGCCAGTACGCGCCGAGAAACCACTGGTCTCGAGGCACGCGAGGACTGTCGTCGGCTTCCCCCGGGCCGCCTTTGACCAAACCCCCGGTTTTAACGGTTTGGTTTTTCGGCGTCAGGATCGCCCTCCCGCTCGCCGACCCCGTCACCTCTTGCCGCCCCTGTTGTTCTGGATGCCCTGGTTGCTCTTGTTGCGCCTCCCCCTCTGGTCTCTCCTCTTGTTGCGCTTCTGCAACAGAAGCTTGGCCCGCCAGGCACCCCAAGCACACCGGGAAAACCAGACAGACCTGGTACAACCAACCCGCCGTCAAGCCGATCCTTACCGCTCGCATGTTTCCGGGTATACGGGCGCGATCCTCGATAGGTCGCAGTAATAAATAAAGTCTGCTTTCCTATACAGATGTAATGTTTCACCAGCATACCCCGCTTCGAAATCTTTGTCACTTTTGTCGCGTACAGACTATACTCGCCGGCGAATACGCGCTGGTCGGCGTACCGACTAACCTGCCCGGGCCGAGAAACGCGTCAGGGCGACCGGTCGTTCACCCACATACCGAATCCGCTGCGTTTGGCCGGACGAATGAACCTGCTGCTAAGGGCTCCAAGCAACCACCGTGGCTGCGAGCTCAGAGGTGTCACCAAAGTCACCTCCGCCAAGATTCACCGTCGCGGTCGCGGTGATATACTCGCCGGCGAATACGAGTGCAGCCAAATCCGGCGAGAACACGGCATCACCCACGGCATCGGTAGTCACGTCGACGGCACCTAGGAAACGGTCCGCCTGTCGGCCGCTGTTGCTGCTCGCAAAAAACTCTATCCGGAATGCCGTAAACGCAGTGCTGTTCAGCGAGCCGGTGATGGCCACGTTGCCTGCCTGGTCCGTTAATGCGAATGTCAACAGGGGGTAATTTTGCAGGTTGTTGTCGCCGCTGTCGCTATCACCAGCGTCATTGACGGTGACACCATCCAACCCGAGATCGATTTGGGCAGATGAGTTGCCATAGATGGAATTCTGCAGGATGCTGTGACCCACCACGCCGTCGTAGACCGCGACACCGGTATACCGATTGTGGGCGATCACGTTGCCCTCCCCGGCCTGGATTCCGCCCACGAGAGCTCCGGTATGTCCGCGCCACAGCAGCACACCATAGTCATTGCCCAGGTCTGCGTTGCTTTGGTTTGTGCCGATATAGTTGTCCTGGATAATGGTGCCACTACCATCCATGGTGTCGATCCCCTCTTCGGTGCTTCCGCCGATGATGTTACCGATGATCAGGTTTCCATCACCGCCGACAATGACGCCTTCGAGGTTTCCACGAGGAATGCTGCCGGTGACATCGGTCCCCAGGTAGCAGTCAGCTACTGTGTTTCCGTTGCTGTGGATCTCGACTCCAGAGCCCGAATACCCGTTGATGACCAGGCCCCGCACAACGCTGCCGTCACTGCCTGCGGCGAGATGCACACCATCTTCGAAGCCGGCGTTGCTGCCATCTAGCTCAACGATCGGGGTCCCGGCAAAATCGGGCTCAGTTTGACCGTTGATTACGACCGGGTCGACGATATTGGGAAATGGGCCTGGGTTATAAGAAATGGTGTGCGTACCGTCTACAAGCGGCTCGTCAATAGAAAAGTGTATCTCGTCAGCCCCCGCACCGTTGGCCGTCGCGTTGGTAGCCTCGACAGCTTCTCTAAGGGAGATCTCTCCGTCAGGACCGGGATCGGCCAAGAGCGCAGCGATAGAGGTGGTGGTTCCATCAATGACATCGCTAGTGGTAGTAACGACTACCACCGCCGGACAACCGGGATCGTCTTGGTCAGTGGCCGAGTCGCAGTCGTTGTCATAGCCATCCGAGCAGCGTCCGGTCGCCACAGATTCTGGTAGCGTGGGTGCGCACTCGCTTCCACAGGACCCAGGGTCATCATCGCAGTCGACATCGACACATGACCCGTCAGTATCTGCGTCAGTGCACGCTCCCGGCAGACCTGAAAAACAACTGCCGTCGGCATCGTCGCA
>CAYVFC010000183.1:4290-14042 GCA_964450715.1 uncultured Sandaracinaceae bacterium
CGGCATCGTCGCAGTCGACATCGACGCACCAGCCATCGGTATCTACGTCGGTGCACACTCCCGGCAGACCAGAGAAACAACTGCCGTCGGCATCGTCGCAGTCGACATCGACGCACCAGCCATCGGTATCTACGTCGGTGCAAGGTTCTGGCTGGTCCGTGCCCGCGTCCCGTGCCGGAGAGCCAGCGTCGATCGAGCTGACGACTCCCGAATCTTCTAATACCGCAGCGTCATCGGTGGCGGGCGGGCATCCCAGCGGATCGGTGCAAGCCAGCGGGTCATCGAGAGTGGCAGGTACGCATCGACCGTCGCGGCAGGTCTCGGTCGCCCCGCAAGGTACGTCGATACAGACAGTCTCGAGCAGGATGGGCAGCTCGATCGAACGCTCCGGCATGAAGTTCAAAGCGCGGCGCGCCACGATGCACCCCCCCACGAATCCATTGCGTTCACACTCCTTGGGTTTGATGCCAACCCCTGTCACGACCTTGACCGCGAATGCCGCGTCATTGGCGCCCGAAGGGACTATGGTGAGGCTCCCTATCCTTCCCGCCTGACAGTTCGGAGTCGAAGTCGTCGCCGGTCGCTCGTCTAATGTCTCGAGCATACCAATCGTGATCACGGTTTCTTCGATGTCCACGCATAGCGCGTCAGTGGTGATCTCCAGGCGGACCTCGGTGACCTCCTCGCATCCCAGTAGGCCGATGGCCAGCACAAGCACGACAGTATGCATCCTGCATGTTTTGAGTTCTATTACCTTCACCTGAACCTCAACGGCGCGGACACGACTCCCGGCGGGATGTCGCCGGGTGACGCCTCCTTCGGTCGCACGCTTACCACGACGGCTACAGTTGCCCCTGCGAGTAGCACCGCAGACCCCGTCCAGAACCACCAATGCTCGAGCTAATACGCGACATAAATGTCTCCCGTTAAAGTCATCGTACGATCTTGGGCGGTTGACCGGAAGTCGGTCCGCCGCACTGACCGTTCCCGCTGGGTCGCGACTATAGAATGTTACGTCCCGACAAGAAGTTACCATGATTCGTTCTAGTTCCCGGATCAAAATAGGCGATTTTGGCCGGCGCGCCTAGCCGGCCGCACACCGTCAGCTTCGGAAATACCGGTGAGCATCCCCAAAGAGACTGGAAAAATGGGATCAGGTGCGCCGTTTGGTATAGAGTCGATACGGATGCGTTGCGAGACGACGTTATTCCCGCGCCCGCCGAGATAGGCGAAGGGGAGACCGCGCGACAGCGACGGGATTCTACGGGGAGTCACCTGGATTCGTGAGCCGCTAGCCACTATTCGGCGCGTTTCCGCTCGACATGGGCGGGCGCGAGTTGTCACATCAGCTGCAGAGCCTTCTTCGAGGTGGCGATGGCTTCGAAATAAGAAATAAGGGGACGGGGCTAAGTTTTAAGTTTTTCTTCTCCGCCTCGTAAAAAGCGGACGAAGGGGAAGGCGGAAAAGAACGCAAAAACAACGGAGCACCTCACCGCTATTCGCGCTTTTTTCCTCCGTCCCCTACTCGCTGAAGCGCCTCACCGTCGTTCCCTCTTGAACGTGGTACCCGTCGCGGGACCCGTTCCTGCTTCGGTCGCGACCTGTGCCCGCATCGTCTTCGTTCATCCGTTCTTGCGGACGCCTTTGCCCTCCGCCACGGTTCCCGTCGCCGCCGTGGGCGCCACCGGGGTTGAACGGACCGAATGGACCGAGTGGAGGGAAGCGAGAAAAGGAGCGGCCAGCAGTCGCTGGCCCGCGTGTCGTCTGCCGCCGCGACGCGCTTCATGCAGTCCCGGCATTCGCCGGATCCTCGAGGAAATCGCACGGCCCCGGAGCGGCCGTGCGCGTGCGGCAGCGGTCGGGGCGGGCCCGCCTACCGTCAGGGCAGGTTCCCCAGTACCAGTCGGGCCTCGCCTCCCTCGATGTCGTCCGAGGGCTCGAGGTAGCTCTCGAACTCGGTCTGGCCGGCCACGTATACCTGCATGAACGCCGTGCCGTAGGTATTGACGAGCTGATGGCCGAGCGCGCTATCGAGCTGACCCTCCCCGCTGCACCCCAACACGCAGATGTCGTTGTAGGCGAAGTGATCGGCGTTCGGGAATATATTGAAGAAGCGGGTCGTGGACTCGGGAATAAGCCCGTACATGGTCGTGACGCTCGAGAAGGAAACGACCGAATCCTTCTCCCCCGACATGAACATGACGGGCGCGGTGATGCGGCTCGGCTCGTCTCCGGATACCGGCCCCGGAGCCATGGGAATACCCGCCAAGAACCGGTTGTCCTCCTCTCCCAGCAGCCGGACCGTGGTGGAGCCGCCAAAGGAGTGCCCCATCACCCCCAGCCTCTCGCCGTCCACCGCGCCCTGTAGCGGCGCGCCCTCCCGCTCCGACTCCGCCAGCACGAAGTCGACCACCGCATGGATCTCGTCCGGGCGGTTGGCGTAGGAGATGCCGTTGTACTCGGGATGGGCCGCGCAGAAGTCGAGCCCGCACTCCTGCAGGGTCGAGTTCGGGTGGTCGGGGGCGGTCACCACGAAACCGTGGCTGGCCAGGTAGGTCATCTGGTAGGTGGACTGCGACGCGTAACCGCCGAGACCGTGAGAGAAGGCTATCAGGGGAAAGGGGCCGCCGGTAGCCACCGGGGCGTCGATGACTCCCTTGAGCCCAGGATCGGGTTGCTGTTCGCTCTCGGTCGGATACCAGATCACCACCCGTAGCGGCCGGCTCTCGCCGTCCACGGACAGATGGTCGTCGATGCTGGTCTCGATCACCCCGATTCCGAAAGCGCCCTCGGCGGCCGGGTCGGATGCGGGCGGCAGGTCGGCAGGGCCTTCAGCCGCGTCCTGTTGCACGCTTCCCGCGTCGTCGCCGTTCTCTTCGGCCTCTTTCGCCTCGTCGTCCCCGCTGCAGGCCGGCGTGTAGACAAGGGCAACCGCTAGCACGAAAGACCGGCACAACCCGTGGCTTGCTGAAAGCGCTTTCATTGTTCCTCCTGAGCGATTGACTACTGTTCCTGGGATTCGCGCCCGGACGACCCGATTCGCGAGTGTCGGAGTGTCGGAGCACAAAGGCCGAATAGATATCGGTTTGGGGAAACGAGCGTAGAGGCAACGGTAAATGGACGGCCGGGTTTTGTCTAGAAGCGAGGGAGGCCGCACACGGGGCGACGCCGAGTGCGGGAGGAGAGGGTCGGGACGAAATCGGGGAACAGGGGACGGACCGAAAAACCGACGAAACGGCTCGGCATGGGATGGGCTGCACGGACCGGTTGTCGGTCCGTCCCCGCCATTAGCCGAGCATTTTATCGATCGTCCCGTCGGCGGCGTCGTCCTGCTCAACGGTGAGCGCGTTGCCGTCGCTGTCATAGGTAGTAATTTCGCGCCAGTCTATCCGGCCGTCATCGTCGAGGTCTTTTTGAAGCTGCGCGTTCAGCTTGTTCCGGGTCAGCTGCTCGCGATCGAACGGCTTGTGAACCAGCTCGTCGTCGAACTTCTCGGCGTACTGCCCGGCCAGGCGGTCATAGCTCTTGCGTATGTCGAGGTCGTCGCTCGGTACGGTACGGTACGGGAGAGATCAACAGCTCGGTCGATGGGCGTCAAGCAACGGGCCGGTTCCGCCAGGCAAGCCGGCCGGCCTCCTGTTCAATATCTCCCGCGAGAACGAGGGGCCGGGGCCCCCTACCCCGCCGTCGGATCGAGCACCTGGCCGACGAAGAGGATGAGGCCGGTGGTGTCGCGGATGAAGAAGAGGAAGGGGCGGTCGATGATGAAGGGGATGGGGGTCATCGGGACCGAGCCCAGGGTCATCACCACGGCGGTGGCGGCTGCGGCCTCGGTGCCGTGCTCGTCCACGGCCACGAAGGCCTGGTGGAAGACCTCGCTGATGTAGAGCTCGCGGTTGGGCTCCATGCCGGTGAAGTCGGCCGTGGGGTAGACAAAGGCGTCGGTCATGCCCAGGGCCCTGAGGGCGGGCTTGAGCGACTCCGTCCCCCAGGTGAACCCGAACCTGGGCAGGCCGAGCTGGACCTCGCTGTCGGTCGACATCGAGGCGCGGGCGTTGTCGATCCAGTCGCTGCTCAGCGCGGCGCGGATCTCGGCGAAGCGACCGGCTGCCGGGAGCACGATGGTCATGGCCAGCTCGCCGCCGTCGTAGGGCAGATCGACCATCTGATATCCGTCTCCCTCGGTATAGGCCAGGTAACCGGTGTCGTGCATCATGGGCACGGTTACCTCGCCGCCCGCCAGGGTGTGAAAGGTCTCGTCGCTCGTGGCCTCGACGTTGAAAGAGGTCTGCCAGGTCGCGTAGAAGTAGAGCGCGTTGGTGAGCACCAGCCGGGTGGCCGCGTCGACGCCGTTGGGCGGGATGAGATCCTGGATGCGGTCCTCGGTCTCGTGGGCGACCCAGTCGTTGATGACCAGGCGCGAGCTTTCCGGGTCGGCGACGAAGTCGAGCCGCTTGATGCCCGCGTCGTACTGCGCACCCAGGATGTCCAGGAACGGCGCGAGCAGCGCGTAGCCCTGTTGCGCCCAGGCAGCGTTCACCAGCGATACGCGCACGCTCTTGGTGCCCTCGACGGTTTCGTGCGGCTCGACGTTGCGGGAGCCCAGATCGAGCGCGAGCTGGTTGAAGGCCGCGTGGAATGTCTCGTCGGGCAGGTCGTTGTGCATGGCCGCGGCCATCTGCGCGGCGGTGTCGCCGCGCGCGCCGGCGTGGGTCATGCCCAGGGCCACGGCGGTGCTCACCGGCGAGAGGAAGACGTTCCCGTCGTCGCCGGCCAGCTCGCCGAACACGTCCAGCCCGAAGTCGTTGGTGTTGGATATGAACGCCTGGTAGTCCTCCGGGGAGATATCCGGGCTGGTGTCGCGCGGCAGGTCCGACCGCTCCTCTTCGGTGGTCGGTCCCGCTCCTCCGGTCCCGGCGGAAGGACCGCCGCTCCCGGCGTCGGCTCCCGCTGCCCCGCCGCCCGTGCCCGAACCGGCCTCGCCGCCGCCTTGCGCGCCCGAGCCGCCCTCTGCTCCCCCTCCGGAGACGGCAGCCGAACCGGCGCCGCCCGTGTTCGCGTCATCGTCGCCGCCGCCGCATCCGGCAGCCGCCACGGCGAGTATCGCCACTATCGAGATGCTGCGCATGGTTCCCCTCCTGTTGCGCCAGCATACCGCCATCTCGACCGGTCCGGCAAACCCGGAAGAGGGACCGGTTTCGATGAACGGGAAACGAATAGGCTCTTATACGCAAAAGCCGGAACGATCTGTGGGACACCCATTCTTGACAGATCCGTCCCAATTCTCTCGCTGGCGCGATGCGCGGCCCCGGGGTAGGCTGGCAAGCGCGAAGGGGGGCATTCCCGGCGACGGCGGAAGGAGCGGGATGAGGCTGGTTTGGGCAATTCTGGCGGTATGGGCCGTCTGCTCGGCGTCCGCTTGCGGGGGCGGGGATGGGGCGGCGCCGGGAGACGGAGGAGCGGCCGGCGCGGACGGCGGTTTTGGCGGGATCGCCGGGGTGGACGGCGGGGCGGATGAGGAGACGGACGGCCGAACCGACGGCGGAGCGGACGCAGGAGGGGACGGCGGACGCCTGCCCACCGAGGCGGAGTGGGAGTACGCCGCGGCCGGCGGCGACGAGAACCGGCTCTATCCCTGGGGGTCGGCCGCGCCGGACGGCGTTCCGGAGCGGGCGAGCTACTTCTTCACCACCAACTCACCCTACCTGGACGTGGGCTCCTACCCGGACGGCGCCGGGCGCTGGGGCCATCAGGACCTGGCGGGAAGAATGCAGGAGTTCGTCCTGGACTGGTACGACGCCGACTGGTACCCGGGCGACGGGAACCCGTGCGACAACTGCGCCAACCTCGCGCACGACGACGCGCCGAACGTACGCGGCGGCAGCTGGAGCGGCGCCGGACCGCATCTGCGCGCGGCAAGCCGCCTCCGGACCGTCCCCTCGGGGACCTTTCGAGACTTCACGGTCGGGTTTCGCTGCGCCAGGAGCCCCGATTTCGTGGCGCCGTGCCTGACCGACCCGGACCAGGTGGTGGCCATCGGCGACTCGTACTTCAACATGTATCCGAACACCCTGGTGGTGCCTCGCGTCGAGGCGCTGGCCCAGGCGGACGGCGCCCTCGGCCCAGGCGAGGCCTACCGGGATTACTCGGTTGCGGGCACCTCCATGGGGACCGGGGAGATACCCTCGCAGTTTGCCCAGGCCGTATTGGACGACCCGGATATCACACTGGCGATCATGAACGGCGGCTTCAACGACTGGCTGATAGGCGCGCGGCAATGCCTGGAGGAGGGCTCGTCATCCAATGTGGAGTGTCAGGGCGTGGTGCAGGACGTGGTGGACGCCGCCGCGCAGCTCTTCCTCGACATGAGCGACGCCGGCGTGTCCGATGTGATTTACGTATTCTATCCTCATCTTCCCCCGAACGCGTTGTTGACCGGGCCCGCTCCCAACGAGATTCTGGATTACGCCTACCCGCTGGTAAACGAGATCTGCGATGACGCCGAGACCGCCACCGACGGCGATCTCCGCTGTCACTTCATCGATCTGCGCCCGATCTTCGGCGACACCTATCAGTACATCAACCCGATCGACGGCATCCATCCCACGGAAGCAGGCGCCGACCTGATGGCCGAGGCGATCTACGGGGTCATGAAGGACAACTGTCTCGGGCAACCCGCGTCAACAGGGTGTTGCGCGCCCTGAAGCCGGGCTGGGCCTGTGGGCGACCTCCCGGCCTGCCGCCCTTTCGATCGTTCAGCGGCGTCCGTATCCGGCCCGAGTTCGACAGGGAGGACTTTAGCCAGTTCGCCGGCTACTGCCTCGATCTGGGCTTCAACTTCATCGGTTTTTCCGTCCTCACCCCGCTGCCCGGAACCGACCTTTACGACGAGTGAAAGGACCGTTCATAACGACTATTCGTAGGCGCCCGCCCACGCGGCCGCAACCGGATCGTTTCTTTTGCGGTGCCTCCTTAGCCGATCTCGGCGTCGATTTCTCCACTGGTCGGTACGCCGCCGCAGATGGCCCCTCTAGACCGCTAAATCATGACGTTTTCAACCCGATCGGTGCTCTAGTCGAATCTCGCGTTGGGCAGCATGTTATATCCCATCCCTGCCGGCGGGGATGCGGGATCGGCGTTGGTGCTATCCGCGTGGTGAATGATCGAGCGGATCTCCCCGGGGATGGTCTGGGAATAAAAATCCGCCGAGCTCAGGGAATAGGCGCCCGTATTCCGATCGACGGCCACCACCAGGTTGCTGGTTCCGTTATAGGCGAACGGCGTATCGAGGGTTACGGTAACGAAGCCAGCAGTCGTGGTCAGCACCAGGTTCCCGCTATACACTAGGGTCAGGCTGCCCACGGGGATCCAGTCGGTTTCGCTACTGAACGCCGTCTCGCTGGTGTGTCCCAGGTAAACGTCGATGAGCTCGGTGCTAGCAGCTCCTCCGTTATACTCCCACGATATGGTCTCGATGGTGGAGGGACCGCAGAGCTCGCTGGCCAGATAGATCGACTGCGAATAAGAGTAGCCGTAGAACGGCTCGAGCGGCAGGCTCGGCGAACCTTGCGTTCCATGACCCACGGGACAGTAGGGGATGACCTGCAAGGCGTCGGCCCGGACTAGCGAGCAGGTACCGTATGCATTTGATGCCTGAAGCTCTATGGTATAGGTCCCTGCGGTATCGAATCCTACCTCGGTATCCGGATCGGTTTCGCTGTAGGTACTACCGTATATAGGCGCTCCCGGTCCGTTGAAATTCCACAACCAGCTGGTGGGTGTTCCAGTCGACTGGTCGGTCAGGCGTACATATTTACCGAAGCCGATCTCGGAGGAGCTCACATCGAAGTCGGTTTCCGGAGCCGGCACCTCGGCTTCCGATAACAGCACATCATCGATAGCCATATCGCCCAGGTAATCGGCGCCTTTTGTACCGACGAAACGAATCGTTATCGTGTTACCGGCATAGCTCGACAGATCAACCGAGGCCTTACGCCAGGGGTCGGTGTCGGCGGTCTGCTGCTGGCCGGAAAGAGACCACAAATTGGTATAGCCGGCACCCGCGTTCACCTCCACGCCGAGCGTACCCGTCCCGGTGCCGTACATATGGTAATAGAAGGACAGCTCGGGCGATAGCGCGGCCGAAAGGTCGATCGAAGGACTGATCAGCTCGGTCGTATCCGAGGACGCCCCGTCGTTCGCTTCGGTAAAGACGAAGTTTCCGCTGCGCGACGTGTGATCCGCGAGCGGACCGGTCCCCGAGGAATCCGTGGGACCGCTGTTCACCCGCCACGAGAAGAGCGCGGTCGACGAGGGGGCGCTGGCCCAACTGTCCTGAGCGTCGGGCACGGAATCCGCGGTCATGGCCTCGAAGTCCTCGTAAAAAAAAGCCGGGGTAGCGCCGACGAAGATATCGATCTCTTCTGCCGTTTCCACGGCGGTGCCGCAGGAATCCTCGATGCCCGTACCGACGGTCAAGGTGTAGGAATCGCCGGCGGCAGTGCCGGAGAACGCCACCTCGTAAGTGGCGGCATCGATCTCGGTAATGCTGCCCAGCGTCCCGCTGCCGGTATCCGCGCTCCAGGTCAAGTTGGCCGTGTCCACGTGACGTACCGCCTCGTCGAACAGCAGCGTGTAGACGCCCGCCACGGTACAGTCGCTGAAGTAGGCCACACCGCTGACTACGCCCGGCGCCCCGGCCGAGGGGTCGTTGCAGACGGCTGTATGGAAAGCCCATGCCGGTCCCTCGGAGATACACTCTTCAGCGTCGATGGCGACGACCTTCCAGCAGTACTCGGTGTCGTCTTCCAGCGACAGCCCGGTGAGCTCGGGGCTCGTCACGTTCTGATACGACTCGTTCGGATAGTCGGGAACCGGGCACGAGCCCAGGTAGACGTCGTAACTGACCGCGCCCGCGGCATCGTCCCAGTCGAGGCCCGTTACCGTAAGATGATCGAGATCCGTCGCCGCGTCTGCCGGTGATGGGCCGGACGGCGTGTCGGGAACGTCCGCGCAGGAACCTGTCCCGCCCGCGCCCGCCGTGGAGCCGCCGTTGCCGCCGCCGGACTCGCCGCCTTCGCTACCGCCAACACCCGCCGCGGAACCGCCAACACCCGCCGCGGAACCGCCGGTACCGGCGGCCTCGTCCGGACTCACGCACCTTCCATCGACACAGATGCGGTCGTCCTTGCACTGTGTGTCCATGCTGCAGCTTTCGCCGCCGGCGTCAGCGCCGGCGCTCCCTGCCGCCGTACCACCGGCTCCACCGCCGCCGTTCTGCGTTTCGTCTCCCCCGCAACCGAGGAAGGACAGAACGAACGCCACCGGTACGACGACTGCGTGTACGTGACTTAATATCGAAAATCGCACGATAAATGCTCCCTGAATCCCGGTGTATCCGCTGTCCATGGTCGTCCCAGCCGGGGAGCCGATAAAACCCGATAATCCGGCTGTTCTTCAATCTTTTCGAGCGTAGACAGGCCGATCTCCTTGGTCCGACGGATCGAAATTCGCCGAGAAAGATCGTCTTTGATGCCCCGCTCCGTCTCGGATCTCCAATTTTTTTCGGTTCTACGGTCCGTTTCCCATTTTGGCGGCTGGAAAAGCGCGGTGGTGTTGTCAGTGAAGTGTTTTCAAGGCTATTGTGTGCAGATCCGGTATTGACGGCCTAAGTGGTTAAAATCATTAAGAATATCCAATTAACACGAGCGCCAAGGTGACAATTTGTAGTCGCCGGCAAAAGAAAGGAAGCG
>CAYVFC010000184.1:0-14005 GCA_964450715.1 uncultured Sandaracinaceae bacterium
GAAAAGGTGATCGGCTTGGCCCGGAAGAAGTGATCGGCTTCAGCGGAATACGCAGCGGAGGAGAGCTGTCGCACCTAGATACTTCGATGGTGCGGCGCAGAGGGCTTCTGGCCCGGTATGGAGGGGTAAGGGTGAAGGCCGGAGGGGGAGGAGGGAAGGCCGGAGGGGGAGGAGGGAAGGCCGGTGGCCGTGGCAGCGGGTGGACGGTGGCGGTTGGATAGGTGGCCGTCCTAAAGTCCCAAAGGGGGCTATGACGAGGTCCGCGTTTTACTCGGGCTGTTCCTCGGTCGGCGGGACCGACCTGGGCGGTTCGCGGTCCTGATTCGGCTCGGTCGGCGGCTCGGTCTGCTCGGTCGCCGCAGTCTGCTCGGTCGGCTGGCGCGGCGCGGCCATCTGTTCGCGACCGAAGTCCCGTTCGCGACCGAAGTCCTGTTCGCGACCGAAGTCCTGTTCGCGACCGAAGTCCCGTTCGCGCCTATAGGTCCCTTCGCGTCCGTAGGCGGGTTCTTCCCGTCCGCGCTCGGAAAAGGGCTCGTCGTAGCAGAGCGGCCTCGGGCCCCTGTCGGCTGCGCGGGAGAGCTTGTCCAGAGTATCGGCCGCAGTGCGCAGGGTTTCCATGCTGGTTTCCAGCGCTACCTTGCCCATATTCAGGCCCACCTTCGCCCAGGTGCGCCCGATGCCCGCCCAGGGGCCAGCCAGTTCCGGACCCAGCGCGCGTCTGCGGCGCCTTCCTCGTTCGCGTCCGTGGTCGTAGTCGTAATCGTAGTCGTAACCACGCTCGTATCGACGTCCGTGTCGTCTCCTAGGCATTTCGCTTCTCCTTTCAATGTCTAATCGTCTTTCGACGATGGGTCGTCATTTCTGCTCGGGTGCAGGTAGGCACTCGGCTCCCAGGATAAGCCGTCGGCCCTTTCGGTCACGGACCGCCAGGAGCGCTGCCTCGCCCGCGCCCATTTCGCGGCCGCAAAGGCCGCACTCAGTGTCGCGCGCCAGCGTGATCTTCTGAAAGCCGATTACCCCCCGCAGCGCGCGTTCGATCTGCCTTCTGTCGGGTCGGTCGTCGCTCTCGCTCTCGCTGTAGCTCTCGCGTGGCGCCCTCTTGTCGTCCTCGTATCTTGCGTCGTGCCTGTTCGGTCCTTCGGGTCCGCCGGGTGCCCCGGGCTCGTCGGGGTCGTAGTCCTCGTCAGGCTCGTCGCGGTCGTAGCGACTGCCGCGGTTTCCCCGTCCGTATCGCTCGGCGCGTTGGCGCAGCACGGCGAAGCGATCGGCAATGTCCTGAGCCTCGTCTTCGGCCGTGCGCGTCACCGCATGGGCCGCTTCCAGCACGTCCTCGATGGCGGCTCGCACAATATTGGATACGGGAAGGCGGAGCGCCTCGGAGAGCCGCTTGAGCTCGGTCTCCAGCACTTCCGGCACGCGAGTGTGCAGTACCCGCTCCTTTCTCTCTCCCCGGTGACTCCTCCGATAGCGCCTGCTGTATGTCATGATATTTTGAGCGTAACACGTTGTGATACAATTTCAATCCGGTTTCGACCGATTCCCGCCGATTTTGTGATACATTTTTATAAGTATTTGATTTTGTTTGTTAATAGTCTTTGATGAATAACGTTCTCCGCCGATTCGTCCCTGTCCCGTTAGTCGATAGTGCATAAGTCGATAGTGCTTGAAAGGGCTTTCCCAGAGTACGTGAACGAGGAGGACGGAGATGAACAAGCTTGGAAGTAGGTTCTTGACGATTCTCTTGGCCTTGGCCGCGTCGTTCCTGCTGGCGGTTACCGCCGTGGGGTGCGGCGACGACGATGACGACGGCGCCGGCGGTGCCGGCGGAGAGTTCGACGGCGGAGCCGGAGAAGGCGATGCCGGAATGGATAGCGGAGCCGCCGGTGAAGGCGGCGAGGGCGGCGAAGGCGGCTCGGCCGGTGAAGCAGGCGAGGGCGGCGCCGGCGGAGAGCCGGGCGACGATGCTGGCGCGGACGAGGACGCCGGCTAGAAGCCGGGGATTCCGGCGGGAAACCGGCGCCCGTTTCAGTCCGGGAGTTTCCGCCGGAAACGGGAACCAGAGTAGCGGCGGGAAGGCGGATCAGGTCTCGAGACCGTAGCCGCCGTCCAAACCAGGGCGGCGGAGACGGTCTCTTTCTACTTTAACCATACCGTGTCAGGTCGCCCTCGCGACGACGACGACCTGATAAGCCGAAGACGCACGCGATGTCGGGCGCGCGCGGCAATGGATCGTTAGACACCGACTACCCCCCTGAACGGTTACCCTCGCACCAGCCGTTCTGGCGGCAGCGTCGGCTCGAGGCCGCTAGATTCAGAACCAGTCGTCAGCCGACTCGCAAGCAGACCACTCTCCTTCGCGGCAGTTCATGACTCCTTCACTGCATTGCACGATGCCCTGGTCGTCCATGGCCGGATCGGGCGGCAACAGACAGGCGGCCGAGGGCGTACCGGGTTCGCACGGGCAGCCCTGGCAGCCCTCGCAATCATCTCGGGCCTGTTCCAAGCACGCATCGCAAGCCGGGCAGCGGATACACTCGTCGCCCACGTCCGGGTCCTCGTCATCGCAGTCTGCTCCGTACCTGCAGCGACCCTCGCCATACCCGTCTCCGTCCTCGTCAACGCACATCCGGGATCCGCCGCCTCCGGACGAGGCGTCGAGCTCGACGAAGGGCTCGGGGCCATCATCGCCTCCGCACGCACCGAGCAGGATCACACTGCAGACTGCCAACCACTTGAAGAACGACGATGCCATGGCAACTCCCCGGTTTTCGTCTGATACCAATGTATTATTGCATTTGAGGTAAAACACGGCAACCGTACGGACCGAAGGTCGTTTACGTCGCGCGGCGGTGCCCGCGTCCTCCCGTCATTGCTCGCATACCAGCTCCAGGTTGACCGTTGCGCACGAGGCGCTGTCCGCCGGGCAATCGTCAACGCTGTCGCAGGGAATCGAGCACTGGAAATCGTACGCCGTGACCCGCAAGCAGAATCCGTCCTCGAGGCCGGGGTGGCCGCACTGCTCGCTGATATCGCCGTACGGATCGCAAGCCTGCCCGAACTCCGTGTCCCGAAGCGCCGGGCAGGTGGTAGTCCCCAGCGTGCAAACGGTTGCCACCTGTCCGTCGATGCTCACGACGTCGTCGATCGTGTCCACGAAGGGGCGGCCGTCCAGCGCGCAGCTCTCGGGCGCCCCGGGCTCTCCTTCTATCCAGAGGCAGAAGTAACCGACCTCCAGCTCCTCCGGACCGAAGGTGGTGTGCACGCAGATCAGGCCCTGCTTGCAGTGAGCGTCCGCGACGCAGGTATCGCAGACCTCGGCGCTCGCTACCTCGAACTCGGAGGAACAGCTGCGGGTCAGGCTGTTGCAGACGAAATCCTTGTAGTCGCTACAAGCGCTGTGGTCTTCTTCCGTGCACTGCACGCACCGGTTGTTGTCGCCGTCCTCCGGGTCGATGTCGCACACCCCCTGCCCCTCCAGGTGGTTGCAGTCGGCGTTCTCCGCGCAAGGCGCGCAGAAACCCTCCGCGTCGCAGCGAGACGAAGTTGGGGTCGGGCAATCCTTGTTCTCGAGGCATTCGACGCAGGCGCCGGTATCCGATTCGCACAGCGGCGTTCCCGGCAGGTGCGCGCACTGTTTTTCGCGATCGCAGCCGGTACAGGCCAGCTCCTCTCCGCAGTGCGGCGACGTGGGATCGATGCAGTGTATGTCCTCCAGGCACTCGACGCAGCGACTGTCCTCCGTGTCGCATTTCGAGCCGCCGGTCGAGCTCTCACAGTCGTGGTCCTCGACGCACTCGACGCACAGGTTGCGGCTTCCGATCGGGCCGGGCCTGCATACGGGGGTATCGCTGCTCGCGGGGCAGCCGACCGACACCCCGTCCTCGCGCACGAAGCAGGGCACGCACTGGTTGGTCGACGGATCGCAGAGCCGTTCGCAGTCGCTCTGGTCGAGACACTCGACGCAGGTGTTCGCCCCGACGTCGTCCGGACTATCCTCGTCCACCTTGCAGATGGGAGTCGAGCCCGGGCAGTTAAAGTCCGGGTCCCCCACCACGCAGGCCAGGCAGCGGCCGCTCTCCCCGTCGCAATACGGGGTGCCGTCCGGGCAGCGTCCGCCGCAACCCTCCCAGGGATTGTACTCGGCGGCGTCCTGTCGCCATCCGCCGTCTTGCTGCCCTCCCGCGTCAGCGGCCCCGGCATCCGAGCCCCCGGCGCTTCCGTCGCTCTCGTATGCCACGCCCGCCTCTCCCTGCCGCGCGCTTCCGTCCGGCTGCCGGGCAGGCGGCGTGCTTTCGTCGTCCGCGGCAGCGCAGTGCCACCCGGATACCAGGACCAGAGCCGCCAGGGCCAAGCGGGCCATTCTAGACGGCGGTACCGCAGACATAAGTAAGGAACCAGTCATAGAGCGTGGGCCTCTGGGTGGCGGTCGGATCCGGGAGCAGCTGCATGTTTATCCGCAGGTGCTTTCGCTTGTTGCCCAGGTCTTCCACCGCCTGCATGGCCTCGGCGACGTCGATGGGCTGGGAGGCATACATGCAGGTGCCGTTGTAGCAGGTGGCGTCCGGGGCGCAGTCGTCTTCATTCTCGCAGGCTCCCCCTTGCAGGTAGAGGCAGTAGCCGTTGGCCGCGCAGGTGCCCTGGGGGCAGTCGCTGTCGGCCGTGCAAGCTCCGGAGGAGCGGACGGTCACGATGTGGGTATAGGTACAGGAGTCGAGCTCCTCCGCCGAGTCGGCCGTACACAGCTCGAAGATGATCTTGGTGCCGTTGGGCAGATCGGCCGACCAGGCGAGATCGCTCCAGTCAGGCCGCTCGTTGGTGCCGCACTGGCCCGCGTAGATGTCCTGCCAGTACGAGCCCGCGGCGTACAGCGGCGGCGCCACCGGCTCGTCGGAGGGGACGATGTAGACCGGAATCTCGTCCATCACCCACTTGTTGTCCGCGATCAGCTGTAGCGTGAAGGTGTACCCGCCGTTGGGATCGCTCGGGTTGGGCTCAACCCCGGGTTCCGGGTTCTTGAAGGAGATGTCGAACGCGGGCGCGGAGCCCGGCAGACAGTTCTGGTGCTCGTTGGCGATGACCCCCTCGCAGCCGTTGACCGGGCTTCCGTCCACGGCCACGATGCTGGTCACGAACGGGTTGGGATCCGGGTCCTGCAGCACCCGTACGCGGACGTCCATCCTCATGTACTCGGCCGCCTCCTGCACCATCTCCACCGTGGCCGAGGAGATGCCGTTGCCATTGGGCGCCACATTGTTGACTAGCGGCCTGCTGTTCTCGCCTAGCGCGCCGGTGGCACTGGCCACGGCGGCGGCCGAGTCGTAGGCCGCTCCGCATTCACCGCCCGTTTCCGGAGAGTTGCACGCCACGATGGACATCACCCGTATCTTCCTGTCGTCCAGCGCGGTCAGCGTCTCGGTCCAGGTGGCGGGCGCGAAGGTGCTGGCCGCGGTGGAGCCCCCGCCCACGCTGAGCTGGTAGTCCCCCATCTCGTCGTCGTAGCGGCCCTTGAGCGCGACCGTGTACTCTCCGGGTTCGAGCTTCTCGATGATCTCCGCAGTATCTCCCGGTCCGTCGTCGTCGCTACACACCAGATGTGTAAGCGCGCTGTCGGTGTCCTGTATGGTCAGGCTGTACTGCCCTGAATCCGCCGGCCCATCGCCCTTGACCACCGTATAATAAGTGCCGGCCGCGAGCTCCATCTCGATGCGGGAGGTCGTACCCGTCTCGTCGTCGCTGCAGGCCAGCCGGGTGTCGGGGTAGGCGTCCGCATCGCGGATGTTCAGCACGTACTCGCCCTGGTCGGCCGCCCGGTAGCCCTTGACGATGGCGTAGTAGTCGTTGTCGCGCTTCAGGGTAGCGTCGATGGAGGAGGTTGTATCGATCGCCGTGTCGTTGCTGCAGGCCACCAGCCCTGAGGGGATGTCCGCGTCGCGGATGGTCAGCAGGTAGTCGCCCTCGTCCCACTCCTCGATGCCCTTGACGATGACGTAGTAGTCGCCGGGATCCAGCACCTCCTCGATCACGGAATTGGAGGGCCACTCGTCCTCGCAGATGAAGAACTGCCCGATGGTACAGGTCTCGTCGTTCCAGGCACCGGTGAGGTTCATCTCCACGCAGTCCTGGCCGCCGGTGTCATTGGGCTGGTCGGTGTCCCAGTTGGTGTAGGTGAGAGCCGAGCCGTCGATCCAGGTGAAGGTGCCCTCGGTATCGGTGTCCGACAGCCCGATGTAGGTATCGCCCTCGATCATGGAGAGGATGAAGTTGTTCTCGGCCGCGTCTTCGATGGTCGCCAGGTGCATGCCCACCGCCTCGCAGCGCGCCTGCGCGTCGGCCCAGTCGCGCGAGGGCCGGCAGAACCAGTAGCCGTGCTTGTTGTAGGCCAGGTAGTCGCAGTCGCTGTCGGGCGGTGCCACGTTGTTGCGAGCGCAGGCCACAAAGCTAGCGCCCGAGGCCTCCATATCGGTCAGCCGCAGGTGGTAGTCACCATTCTGGCTCGCGCCCTTGGACTTCACCACCACGGTATAGGTTCCCGGGTCGAGCGACCGCTCGATGTGGGAGAACGACTCCATCAGGGTGTCGTCGCTGCAAGCGACGCGGTTGGTGGTGACCGCGGCCTGCTGGTCCACGAAGGTGACCCGGTAGGCGCCGTGCGCCGTGGGCGAGGCGCCCTTGACCACCAGGAAGTAATCGCCGACCGGCAGCGTGGCCGTGTAGATGGCCGAGGTCGGGTCGCTCCCGTCGTCGTTATCGCAGTACAGCCGCGTGCTCAGGCTACCCTCGCTGATCCAGGAGCCGATATCGCTGGGCGCGCCCGAGTTGTAGAGATTGGCGATGTCCGGGGCCGACAGGGCAGCGCTCCAGATGGAGACCTCGTCGATGTCGCCGAGCAGCCGCTCGATCCCGTCGCTGCCTATACGAACGGGAGCGGTGCCGGCGAAGATGGAGGTGATAGAGGTGTCGCTGGCTTTGGTCACCCCCGTGTCCTCCACGCCATCGACGTAGATCCTGAGCACGCCCGAGGCAAAGGTGAAGGCCACGTGGTGCCAGGTCGGGCTGACGTTATCGAAGACGTCTAGCGAGGTGTAGTAGTGCTTGGAGTCGTCGGTCCCGTTGCCCGAGACGATCACGCTCAGCTTGCCGTCCGAGCGGGAGAGCACCCTCCAGGAGCGCTGGTCGCTATCGGCGTCGTATTTGTCCACCACCACCCGGTCTGCACCCGTGCCGGCGCTCACCCAGACCGAGACGGTCAGATCGTCGGTGATGTCCAGGCTCGGGTCGTCCGCCACCAGGCCGTACTCGTTGCTGGTGTTGGTGCTCATGCAGAGGGTAGATATCCCGCCGGGCGTGCTGGCGGAGAAATCGTTGCCCTCCAGGTTCTGCATGGCGGCGTCATTGCTGCCCTTGCGGTCGTAGACGGTGTACCGGTCGTCGTCGGGCGAGGTCCCGTCGCCCATCCGCCACCAGGAGACTAGGTCATTCGAGGAGGCGCCCCCGCTGTCGGCGTCGAAAAGCGCGATTGCCGTGTCGAAGCTACTGTTGGCCGTGTCGATGGTGAGCTCGGTTTCCGAGGCGAGAGAGAACTTGAAGACCGCGTCCTTGGCCGCGCTATCGGCGTTGCAGCCCACGGTATCGGCGTCGTAGTCGGCGGTCATGCCGGCTGCGTTCGTGTTGCCGGTGAAGGAGAGGCGCTGGCCGTCGAGCACGCCCAGGTCGTAAGCGGTGGCCTCCGTGTCGTTGGTATCGTCGATGGCCACGGGCGTTATGAGCGGGATGGGGCCATCGTGCAGCGAGATCACGGTGTCGAAGCTCGAGTCCTCGGTATCGATGCTCAACGTGGTGGTCGTGCTTAAGCTGAACTGATAGACCGCCTCCGGCCCGCCCGTGTGCGCTCCGCAGCCGATGTCCGTGCCGTAGTAGTCGGCTGCCATGGCCGCGGTGCTCGGGTCAACGTAGTGCACCCAGTAACCATCGACCGTGCCCGCGTCCAGAGCGCTCGCCTCGGTTTCGTGGCTGTTGTCCGGTACGTTACGATCCTCGGCAGTGGCCGCCTCGTCGAGCGGCGCCGGGTACAGAGCCAGGGCGGTATCGAAGTCCGAGCCAAAGGAGTCGAGGTGCACCTCGGCCGAGGCGGCCAGCGAGAACTTGAAGACCACGTCGTTGGCGTTGTCCGCGGCGTGGCAGCCCACGAAGGGGCCCGCGTAGTCCGGGTTCAGGCCGGAAGCGTCGCTGCTGGTTCCGCCCAGCCGGTACTGCTGGTCATCGACCGCGCCAACCTCGTAGGCACTTCCCGGGGCGTGGGTGTCGTTGCCCGAGATGCCGTCGATGCGCGAGACCGGTGGCGGCGCTATCTCGTGCAGCGACAGCACCGTGTCGAAGCTCGATCCCTCGGTGTCGATGTGCACGTTGGTGCTCTCCGGGCCGCCGGTCAGCCGGAACTTGAACACGGCGTCGCCCGACAGGTCCTCCATGCCGCAGGAGGCCACCGAGGTGGTGAAGTCCGAGGTGATCAGGGCATCGCCGGTATCCCCGGAAAAGGCGAGGTTCTGGTTGTAGAGATCGCTCGAGGCGTCGTAAGCCGTAGCCGCCGTGTTGTTATCATTCGGATCGAGCGCCGTGATGGCCGACGCTGCCGATGGCAGGCCGTCGTGCAGCGACAGCACGGTGTCGAAGCTCGAACCCTCGGTATCGATCGACACCTGGGTCTTGCTCGCCAGGGTGAAGCTGTACAGCACGTCTCCGGCCCGGGAATCCGCCCCGCAGCCCACCGTGCTTCCCGCGTAGTCGGCCGCCGCGGTCGAGGTGTCGCCCTCGAAGGGCAATGACTTGTTGTCCACCTCGCCGGCGTCGTGGCTCTCGTCTTCCACCACCATCAGCGGCTCGGGATTGACGGGCAGGCCCGAAAACAGGCCGAGCACGGTGTCGTACTGCGAACCGGCCGCGCTGATGGTGACGTTAGCGGTGTCGGAGACGGTGAAGCCGAAGACCGCGTCCGGGGCGTCCGAATCGGCGTCGCAGCCGACCAGAGCGCCGTCCAGGTCGGCGCTCATCTCCAGGGTGTCCCCACGATAGGTCAGAAAGGTATCGGTCACATCTCCCAGATCGTACAGCGTGCTCCAATCTTCGTTGGTGGAATCTATCCAGGTGATCTCCTCGCTGGTACCCGCGGTTATGTCGAGGGTAGCCGGATAGTCATACAGGGGGTCCTGACCGTTGTGATAGGCCGCGTCGGTGATGATAATGATCACCGGGATGGCCTCCTCGCGGAAGCAGGGGTAGCCCCATGTCTCCTCGCGGCAGCCCTGGCGATCGGGCACGCCGGTCCGGTCATATCCCATGTAATATCCATTGCCGGTGGCCAGCGCCCAGATGCCCTGGGTTTGGCCCTCGGGCTTGTCCAGGTTGGCGTCGGCGGTCATCCTGTCCATCGCCGGTTTGATGGCGTCGACGTCCTGGGTGATGTCCTGCAGATTCCTGAAGAGCAGCTCGTCGCTGCTGTCGCCGTCCGCGCGCGCCTGGCCGTAGGACGACGGGCCGGTGTGGAAGGGTATCTCGCGCGAGAAGCCGGTGCCGAACCAGGTGTCGCGGATCAGGCAGCGGATGTTGCCGAGCACGCCCTGGTCCTTGAGCTCGTTATTGGGCAGCCCGTCCAGGTCGGTATCCGCGCAGTCCACCTCCGCGTCCAGGAAGGTCCCCACGGTCAGGTCGGCCTTCAGCTGGTCCCGCGCCCCGTACTCGGTGCCGCTCTGGTCGAGCAGGAAGTAGATGTCCACGGTCTTGAGGAAGAAGTTCAGATCCATCGTATCCGAGGCGCTGTCGCCCGGCCCCAGCTCGAAGAAGAAGGCCTCGTGACTGGTCTCGAAGGGCACCCGGCGGTCCTCGGGGAAGGCGTCGAACTCGTCGGGAATGCCGTCGTTGTCCGCGTCGTCGTCGCACAGGTCGCCGATGCCGTCGCTGTCCGCGTCGGCCTGGTCCGGGTTGGGCACCAGCCTGCAGTTGTCGTCGCAGCTCAGCGTTTCTCCGCCCGTGCAGAGGTTGTCGTCGTCCGCGCCGCTGCCGTCGCCGTCGTCGGTGATGCCGTCCTCGTCCGTGTCCTCCGGCGGGGTGCTGGGATTGCCCGGCCCTCCGCCGTCGAGCTCGTTGAGGGTGAGCCCGCCGCCCGGGGCCCAGGTCGTGCCGCCGCTGCAGTTGTCCGGGTTCAGCCCCCCGTCGACCGGGTCGAGCAGGTCGGTGACCCGCCAGCATTTGATATAACACTCGTTACAATTGGTAACCCCGCCGTCCAAGTCCACCAGCTTACCGGCGTGAGCTCCAGGCGGGGCAGGGTAGGAGTGTACGTCCAGGCAACCGGTCCAGTAGCCGTCCCGGCAGAAGCGTGTGCCCTCGTGGCACATGACCCCGCCGTCATCGGTCTCGGTGGGATCGAGGAAGCAGGACGCGGGCGGGTCGGCGGGCGAACACGGGCAACCCTCGTTCGGATGCGCGCACGCGAAGCACTCGTCGGCGATATCCGGATCGGCGTCATCGCAGTCAGGGCCCAGGCTGCAGCCCTTGCCAAAACCGTCCCGGTCCTCGTCCACGCATTTGTCGTATGCACCCGCGTCCGGAGCGTTTGCCGGCGCCGTCCCCTCGGATCCCCGCTCGTAAACGCAGCCGATAAGAGCGGCGTTTATGGCGAAAAGGGAGAAAAATCGGACGATAGACGAGCGCATGGTTCCGATATCGGTACCGAATTATAATATTATTGGATGTTTACAAATAGACAAGAATATTCGGCGGTCGTTTCGAACGATAACGCTAATTACAGTATTTTCAGATTTGTTCGAGCATATATTATTGCTCCGGTCGAGCCACGATCTCGAGTCGTGCAATAGATATGCCACGCCATGCCGGGCGCTGAACGTTATGTAATCTAATGATATCGGTTGTTTACACGCGATGGCGCTACGGTTCTATTATTGCAACACTGAAATAATTTCATATATGTTTACTCATTTACCAGGTATCCCTACCGCGGTAAAGCGGGCTACCCTGTCTCGCTGACTCCTGATGAGCGATCTGGTTCAAGTACGGCTCGAGCCCCTGGGAAAGACGCTCGACGTGCGGCGCGGCGTCGAGCTCAAGGATATTCTATACGAATACGGGGTGGAGTTCGCCTGCGGCGGCAAGGGCAAGTGCAAGAGCTGCAAGGTGCGCTTGCTGGCGGGAGAGCTCGCGGTCGAGGCGCGCATGTCACGCCTGCTTCCGGCCGAGGAGATCGAGCGTGGCTGGCGGCTCGGCTGCATGTGCCGGGTGAAGGAGCCTGTGGTGCTGCAGGTGGGGGCGTCACAGGCCGTGATCCTGGCCGACCACCGGTCGCTCGATTTCGTACCGGGCGACGGCTTCGGCATCGCCATCGATCTGGGCACCACCACCCTGGTGGGGCAGCTGCTGGACCTGGCCACCGGAGCCGTGCTGGCGGTGACCACGGCGCTCAATCCGCAGACCGCGTATGGCAGCGACGTGATGAGCCGGGTACAGCTCGCGCTCGCCCAAGAGGGCGCGGCCCGTCTTGTATCATCTATTCGCGAGCGGCTGGGCGAGCTGGTGACCGATCTGGTACGCACGGCCGGCATCGAGCCGGCCCGGCTCACCGGCGTGGTGCTGGTGGGCAACACGGTCATGCACCACCTGTTCGGCGGCATCGACGTGACACCGCTCTCTCGCTACCCCTTTCAGCCGGACCATTTGCACACTATCGAGCTACAGCCGGCTCGGCTGGATTGGAGCCTGCCCGAGACGGTCCGGGTTCGCTTCCTTCCCTGTTTGGGCGGGTTCGTGGGCAGCGACGTGCTGGCGGGAATACTGGCCACCGGGCTTCACCGCCGCGAGAGCGCCGGGGTGCTGGTCGATCTGGGCACCAACGGCGAGATCGTGATCGGCGACCGCAACGGGCTGCTCTGCGCCTCGACCGCCGCCGGTCCGGCCTTTGAGGGGGGGAAGATCTCCGGCGGCATGCGGGCCGCCACCGGCGCCATAGACGCCGTGCGGATCCAGGACGGCCACCTCCGTTACCACGTGCTGGGCGACGTCGAGCCGCGCGGCATCTGCGGCAGCGGTCTGGTCGACGCGGTGGCCGTGGGGCTCGAGCTGGGAGCTATCGAGCCCAGCGGAAGGCTGGCCGGCGGCAAGGGCGCCATGCCGCTCATGCCACCCGTGGAGCTCACCCAGGCCGATATAAGGGAGCTACAGCTCTCCAAGGGCGCGATCGCGTCCGGGATCGAGATCCTCTCCAGGCGTCTGGGGCTGGAGCCCGCTCGTATGGAACGGATCTACCTTGCGGGAGCCTTCGGCAACTACGTCGATGTCGAAAGCGCGCGATCCATCGGGTTGTTGCCCTTTCCGGCCACAGCGATCGAGCCCGCGGGCAACACGGCGCTGGCCGGCGCCAAGCTGGCGTTGCTGGCCGCAGAGCGGCTCGAGCCCATCATCCAGGAGGTCCGTGAAAAGACGAGCCACCTTTCCCTTGCCGCTGATGCCGACTTCCACCAGATCTTCGTGGAGCAGATGGGATTTCCCACCGGCCCGAACCGGGAGAGGCGATGAAAGTAGAGCTGCCGCAGCTGATCTGGTACGGAAACACCACCCTCGAGCTCGAGCTTCCCTCCGAGTGGGAGGTGCAGCTCTGTCCCATGCGGGGCGCCGAGCAGATGGGCTTGACCCTCGCCGAGATCGAGCAGGCGCTCGACCGGCCTATCGGCTCGCAGAGGCTCGCCGAGCTCGCGCGGGGCAAGAAGAGCGCGGTCATCATCTTCGACGACATGACGCGGCCCACCCGGGCCTACCAGATCGCTCCCCTGGTGGTCCGCGCCCTGCTACAGGGCGGCATCCCTCCGGAGGCCATCACCTTCGTCTGCGCGCTGGGCACGCACGGCGCGCTCACGCAGAACGAGCTCAGCAAGAAGCTGGGCCAACAAATCGTGGAGCGCTTTCGCGTGTTCAACCACAACTGCTACGAGAACTGCGTGGAGGTGGGCACGACCTCGCGCGGCACGCGGGTGTTGCTGAACCGCGAGGTCGCCGAGGCCGAGCTCAAGCTCGGCATCGGTTGCGTGACGGCGCACGCGCAGGCGGGCTTCAGCGGCGGCGGCAAGATCATCCTTCCCGGCGTCTGCCACATCGACACCGTCTCCCACCACCACCTCGAGGTGGAGTCCCTGGACCGCCAGAGCACCGGGCTCGGCAAGTTCGAGGGCAACGTGCTTCATCTCAACAGCCAGGAAGCCGCGCGCCTGGCCGGCCTCGATTTCAAGATCGACGTGGTGGTCAACGCGCGCGGGGAGAGCTCGGCGCTGTTCGCCGGAAGCTTCGAGCAAGCGCACGCCGAGGCGGTAAAGCTGGCGCGTGACGCTTACGCCACCCACCCGCGACCGCGCGACATGGACCTGGCCATCTGCAACGCCTTTGCCAAGCCCAACGAGCTGGCCATCGCCTACCTGGTGGGGATCCTCGCCCTGAAACAGATGACGGGCACGGTCGTGATCATCGCGGACGCGCCCGAGGGCCAGGTCGTCCACTACCTGTTGGGGCGCTTCGGCCGCAACTACGGCGGGCGGCAATATCCCGTGGCCCAGGTACTGCCCAGCGCGCCGCTCATCATCCAGGCGCCCCACCTCGACCGGACCTTTGCCGACTGGTTTGCCAACGCAGATGACGTGATACTGACCCGAGACTGGGACGCTACCTTGAAGGCGCTCGGCCCGCGGCTGAGCGCGAGACCCAGGGTGGCCGTCCTGCCCAGCGCCACCATGCAGTATTATGCTTCGTAGGGGCGGGCCTTGCGCGCGCCGGGCCATACCCGCCCGGCTCTGCAGACCGCATTTCCCGGATGGCAACGCGACGCCGGCCGGGCGCGGGCGGTCCGGGGCCGGCCGGCGGGGGCGTCCCGCGTGCCAACCGCCGCTGGAATCGAGGCCCGCGGTTGGCGCGCGGTTCGAGCGCGGGTTGCGGCCCGCCAGTGCGAATGACT
>CAYVFC010000185.1:0-13918 GCA_964450715.1 uncultured Sandaracinaceae bacterium
GCCGTCTCAGTCACGAGTTTCTGCGCCTTTCGCGCAGGAATTCCGCCGAGAGCCGCCCCAGTCACGAGTTTCTGCGCCTTTCGCGCAAGAACTCCGCCGAGAGCCGCCCCAGTCGCGAGTTTCTGCGCCTTTCGCGCAAGAACTCCGCCGAGAGCCGCCCCAGTCACGAGTTTCTGCGCCTTTTGCGCGGCGCCACGGCCTGTTTAGGAGTCGCGAGCAATCGCGTTGGAGGCCGATAGGGGGCTTTTCGCGTTGATGGGAAACGGCGAACACAAGCTTGACCAGGCGGCCGCGCAGCCGGGCGGCTATTCGGAAAACCCGCCGAACCCATCGATCAGATGTGTAGAATCATGAGGGCTTGCCCCCTCCCGCGATAATCGGCCGTCCGAAAGCAGGGCGGGCGCAAGGCCCGCCCCGATGTACCGATATCTATCGCGATTCGCGACATTCGCATTATCGCATTTGGAGACACCTGGTTTCAGCAGCGCTGAATCCCGCCGCTTCCCGATGCTACCCCTGCCCGAACAGGTAGCGGAGGATATCCTTGCGCGACACGATGCCTACCAGAATCCGGTCGCGATCGATCACCGGGATCTGCTTGACCCGTCGGGTGCAGACGACGTCCACGATCTCCTCCACGGAACAGTCGCGAAACACGCGCGTGACGTCGCGGGTCATGATGTCGATGATCTTGCGATCGGCGGCGCGGCTCTCCAGCACGTCGGTCTCGCTGACGAAACCGACCAGCTCTCCCCTGTCGTTGACCACCGGCAGCCCGGACAGCTCCCGCCCGCCCAGGAAGTGGCCGATGGCCTCGGAGGCGGTGCAGTTCGGCGTCAGCGATACCACCTGCTCTGTCATGATGGCGGCGACCTGTGCGCGCATCCTGGGATCGATCAGCAGCTCGACGCACATCTCCGATTCGCCGCCGAGCTCCTCGTACAGGGAGAGAAAACCCAGCTTGGTGTAGATATGCCTGGCCTTATGGTTGCTGGTCTCGACGCAAAGCCAGATGCGTTCGAAGCCCAGCTGCTGCGAGGCCTTCTTGACCAAACGGGTCAGGTGGGTGCCGATGCCGGCCGACTGGAAGGGAGGCGAGACCGCCAGGACGAACTCGGATCGGCCCTGGTCGATGGCGAGGATGCAGCCGTGGCAGACCACCTCGCCGTCGAAGGAGAGGCCGACCAGGTTGAATCCGTTTTCCGTCATCGAGCGGACCCATTCGACCAGCTTGTCCGGATTTGCAGGCGGTAGCCCCTGGTACGATTCCTTGGGCTCGTAGTCACGGTGCATCTTCAGGATCCGGTCGTGATCGTCCGGCGCGGCCGCGCGGATCCGAATGGGCCGACCCTTGCGGTCGACAAAGGAGAAGGGCAGGCAGGGGATTTCTGTTCTATCGATGTGCATCAACCCGCTCCCGGCCCGCCCTCCCCGGCATTTCCCGGGCGTGCGCCGGCCCGTGGGGCGCTGCGTCCGGGCTCGGGTGGCGGTCGGTCCGATGATACACGACCCGGACACCGCCCATAAATGCCGATCCGCGCCTCGGAGTGCGGTTTTGCCCGTTTTCGGTACTCTTTCCCGGAAAAAAAGCCGTTTTTCGTTTTGCTCAACCGTCCAAGAACGGATAGCGTTACGCGCGGCGAGCGCGTCGCGGCTCGCCTTCCCTCCCATCCTTGCACCCCCATCCTTGCACCGAGGCAATCAGCGATGAAACAGAACCCAACGGGCATTTCCAGTAAGCGCCTTCAGGCCTGCCTGGCCGCGGTCGAGAAGCGGTTTTCTCCATCCCGGGAATCGACCATTCCCATGCTGCAGGCCGTACAGGCGGAGCTCAAGTACCTGCCGCCGGAAGCGATGCAGCGGATCGCCGCCCACGTGGGCCTGTCCGATGCCGCTGTCATGGGCATCGCCACTTTCTACGCCCAGTTCTACTTCGAGGCTCCCGGCAAGCACCGCATCACCATCTGCCGCGGTACCGCCTGCCACGTGCGCGGCAGCGGCAAGCTGCAGGAGGATCTGTGCGAGAGCCACGGCCTGCAGCCGGGCAAGACCTCGCCCGACGGGATGTTCACCCTGGAGACGGTGGCCTGCTTCGGCGCTTGCGCGCTGGCCCCGGTGGTAGTGGTCGACGAAAAAGTGCACCGCCAGCAGACCAGCGCATCCATGAAGAAGCTGCTCGGCTCGCTGAAGAAGAAGGGAAAGTGACCATGTCTAGGAGGCTAACGAGTCGCGAGGATCTGAAGGGGCGCCGGGAGAAGCTGCGCGCCGAATGGAACGCCGACAAGACCCGCATCTACCTTTGCGCGGGTACGGGATGCAAAGCGTGCGGTGGTGACGAGGTACTGGATAGCTTCGGCAAGGAGCTCGGGAAGCGGAAGCTCGGCGGCCAGGTCGAGCTGGTGATGACCGGTTGCCACGGCTTCTGCGAGCGCGGGGCGCTGGTGATGGTGCAGCCGTTGGGCGTCCTCTACTGCGGGGTGACCGCCGAGGACGTGCCCGCCATCGTGGACCGGACCGTACGTCGCGGCGAGGTGATCGAGCGGCTGCTGTACGAGATGCCGGCAGCGGCGCCCGGCCAGCCGGGAACGCGGGTGGCCGAGGAAGAGGAGATCCCCTTCTACAAGCACCAGCAGCGGGTGGTGCTGGGCCTGAACGGCCGCATCGACCCGACATGTCTCGATGACTACATCCGCGAGGAGGGCTACGCGGCGCTCGGCCGGGCGCTGTTCGAGATGACGCCCGACCGGGTGGTCGAGGAAGTGATGCGTTCCGGGCTGCGCGGCCGCGGCGGCGGCGGCTTCCCCACCGGGCAGAAGTGGAAGTTCTGCCGCATGGCCCCGGGTGACGAGAAATACGTCATCTGCAACGCCGACGAGGGCGATCCGGGCGCGTTCATGGACCGTTCGCTGCTGGAGGGCAACCCGCACGCGGTGCTGGAGGGAATGTGCATCGGCGCCTACGCCATCGGCGCCCGCCACGGCTACATCTACTGCCGCGCCGAGTACCCGCTCGCCATCGAGCGGCTGCGCATCGGCCTCGACCAGATGCGCGAGGCCGGGCTGCTGGGCGACGATATCCTGGGCTCCGGGTTCTCGTTTGACATCCATATCAAGGAAGGGGCGGGCGCTTTCGTCTGCGGCGAGGAGACGGCCATGATCGCCAGCATCGGAGGCCAGCGCGGCATGCCCCGGCCTCGCCCCCCCTTTCCGGCCACGCGGGGGCTGTTTGACAAGCCGACCAACATCAACAACGTGGAGACCTGGGGAGCGGTGCCGCTGATCGTGCAGCGCGGGGCCGACTGGTTCAGCTCGCTCGGCACCGCCAAGAGCAAGGGTACCAAGATCTTCTCGCTGGTGGGCAAGGTCAACAACACCGGCCTGGTCGAGGTGCCCATGGGCATGGAGCTCCGGCAACTGGTCTACGAGATCGGCGGCGGGGTCAAGGACGGCAAGGCGCTCAAGGCCGTGCAGACCGGAGGCCCCTCCGGCGGCTGCATTCCCACCCGCTTGATGGATCTACCCATCGACTTCGAGTCGCTGGCGCAGGCCGGCTCGATCATGGGCTCGGGCGGCCTGGTGGTCATGGACGAGGACACCTGCATGGTAGACCTGGCCCGCTACTTCCTGACCTTCACCCAGAACGAGTCCTGTGGGAAGTGCGTGCCCTGCCGGCTGGGCACCAAGCAGATGTTGACCATCCTGGAGGACATCTGCGCCGGGCGCGGCACCGAGCAGGACATCGAGCTGTTGGAGACGCTGGGCGAGGCGATCCGCAAGGGGTCGCTCTGCGGGCTGGGGCAGACCGCGCCCAACCCGGTGCTGACCACCCTGCGCTACTTCCGCGAGGAATACCTCGATCACGTGCGCGAGGGGCGCTGCGAGGCGGGCGTTTGCAACGAGCTGTTCTGGGCGCCCTGCTCCAACCGCTGCCCGGCCGAGGTCGACATCCCTGCTTACGTGGCGCTGGTGGGCGAGAAGCGCTACGCCGAGGCGCTGGCCAGCCACATCGACCGCAACCCCTTCCCCTCGGTATGCGCGCGGGTTTGCCCGCACGTTTGCGAGACCAGCTGCCGCCGCGGCGCCACCGACGAACCGGTGGCCATCCGCGCGGTCAAGCGCTTCATGGTCGACCGCAAGGTGCAGGCGCGGCCCACCGTGCTGCAGCGACCGGCTGCCGAGCGGCGGCGGGTGGCCGTGGTGGGCGCGGGCCCGGGAGGGCTCTCGGCGGCCTATTTCCTGCGCCGGTTGGGCCACGAGGTCACCGTGTACGAGGCCATGCCCGAGCCGGGCGGAATGCTGCGCTACGGCATTCCCTCTTATCGGCTGCCCACCCGCGAACTCAAGCGCGACGTCCAGCGCATCGAGAAGCTGGGCGTGAAGATCGTCTGCAAGAAGCCGCTGGGCAAGTCGCTCACCTTGGATAGCCTGCGTAAAAAGTTCGACGCGGTCTTCCTGGCCGTGGGCGCCTGGTCGGACATGGAGCTGGGCGTGCAGGGCGAGAAAGCCGAGGGCGTGCTCTCCGGCATCGAGTTCTTGCGCAAGGTCGCCGAGGGCAAACAGGGGCGGTTGAGCGGAGACGTGGTGGTGATCGGCGGCGGCAACACCGCCATCGACGTGGCGCGTACGGCGCTCAGGCTGGGCGCGCGGAGCTCCACCATCGCCTACCGCCGCACTCGGGACGAGATGCCGGCGCAAGCCGAGGAGATCATCGAGGCCGAGGAAGAGGGTGTGGTGCTGGAGCTTTTGGCGGCGCCGGCGAAGGTCGTCACCGAGCGGAAGGGAAAGCAGGAACGCGCCACGGCCATCGAGCTACAGCGCATGACGCTGGGCGACTTCGACTCCAGCGGTCGGCGCCGGCCCCTGCCCAGGCCCGGCGACACGGTGACGTTGCCGGCGACCACGGTGGTGCGCGCGGTGGGCCAGCGGCCGGTGACCGGCAAGGGCTTCCCGGAGCTCGCGCGCGGCAACCGAGTCAAGGCCGACCGCACCACGTTGCAGACCAGCCTGCCGGGGGTATTCGCCGGCGGCGATCTGGTGCTGGGGCCGGCTACGGTGGTCGAGGCCATCGGCCAGGGGCGCCGGGCGGCCGAGGCCATCGAGCGCTACCTAAATCCGGATGCGGAGACGCGTTTCCCCTGGTGGGCCCAGCGCGAGCTGGATGCGGCATTCAATCCCGATGCGCCCATCTCCAATGCCAAGCGAGCCAAGGGCAAGAAGGCCGATACCCGTAAGCGCGCTCGCACCTTCGAGGAGGTCGAGCGGGCGCTTTCCGAGAAGGAGGCGATCACCGAGGCGCGGCGCTGCCTGCGCTGTGACTACGGAAAGCAAGTGGTCTGTAGAAACGGGGTTGGGGCGGTGACGCGGAAGGAGGTGCAGTCATGATCAATCTCACCATCGACGGCCGCCCGGTATCGGTAGAAGAGGGAAAGACGGTGCTGCAGGCCTGCGGCGCCGCCGGCGTTTACGTCCCCACTCTCTGTCACAGCCCGGATCTGGTGCCCTACGGCGCCTGCCGTTTCTGCATCGTCAAAATCGAGGGCGTGCGCGGGCTTCCCACCTCCTGCACCACGCCCGCCGCCGAGGGTATGAAGGTCACCACCGAGGACGAGGAGCTCCGGCAGGTGCGGACCATGACGGCACAGCTGTTGCTGGCCGACCATCCGCAGGACTGCCTGACCTGCAGCAGCAACCAGAACTGCGGGCTGCAGAAGATCGCGCAGTACCTCGGCATTACAGAGCGTATCCTGCGTCCCATGGAGCGGGAGGTGCAGCCCGACGACAGCAACCCCTGCTACGCCATCGATCTGAACAAGTGCGTGCTCTGCGGCATCTGCGTGCGCACCTGCGACGAGGTGCAAGCCCTAGGCGCCATCGATCTGGTGCGGCGCGGCTACGCCACCGCGGTCAAGCCCTTCGGCGAGACCCCTATCCGCGAGTCGGTCTGCGAGTCGTGCGGCGAGTGCGTGGAGCGCTGCCCTACCGGCGCGCTTTCTCCGCGCGGCTTTCTCTCGCCCGGGCGCGAGGTCTCCTCGGTCTGCCCCTACTGCGGCACCGGCTGCCTCATCAAGCTGGGCACGCGTGGCGACCGTATCGTAAGCGCCCGCGGCGACCGCCGCTCGCCGGTGGCCAAGGGGAGGCTCTGCGTCAAGGGAAGGTTCGGCGCCTTCGAGTTCGTCAACCATCCGGACCGGGTGAAGACCCCGCTCATTCGCGAGGGCGACCGCTTCCGCGAGGCCGGCTGGGACGAGGCGCTCTCGCTGGTGGCCGGTCGGCTCGGCAAGATGCGCGGCGACGGCTTCGGAGGTCTGGCCTCGGCCAAGGTGAGCAACGAGGACGACTACGTCTTCCAGAAGTTCGTGCGCGCGGTCATGGGCACCAACAACGTCGACCACTGCGCGCGGCTCTGCCACGCCTCGACGGTAGCCGGGCTGGCGCTCTCCTTCGGCTCGGGGGCCATGACCAACACGGTGGGCGATCTGGGCGAGGCGGACGCCATCCTGATCACCGGCTCGAACACTACCGAGAACCACCCCATCATCGGCCTCGAGATCCGCAAGGCGGTGGAGCGGGGCACGAAGCTCGTCATCTTCGATCCGCGCCGCATCTCGCTGACGCGCCGGGCGGCGGTCTGGGCGCGGCAGCTCTCGGGCACGGACGTGGCCTGGATCAACGGGCTCATGCACGTGATCCTGCGCGAGGGGCTGCACGACCGAGATTTTATCGCCGAGCGCACCGAGGGCTTCGAACAGGTCCGCGAGTTGGTCGCCGCCTATACGCCACAGCGGGTGGAACAGATCACCGGGATTGCGGCCGCCGATATCGAGCGCGCGGCTCGCATCTACGGCGAGGCTGAGCGCGCCGCCATCGTCTACTCCATGGGCATTACCCAGCACACCACCGGAGTCGACAACGTGCGCTCGCTGGCCAACCTGGCCATGCTCACCGGCAACATCGGGCGCCGCGGTACCGGGGTCAACCCGCTGCGCGGCCAGAACAACGTGCAGGGCGCCTGCGACATGGGCGCGCTGCCCAACGTCTTCCCCGGCTACCAGCAGGTGGCGGACGACAAGGCGCGGGCCAAGTTCGAGGCGGCCTGGGGCGTGGCGCTGCCGGACAAGCCGGGGCTGACGGTCACCCAGATGTTCCCGGTCGTGCTGGAGGGCAAGCTGCGCGCCATGTACATCATGGGCGAGAACCCCATGGTCTCGGACGCCGACGTCTCGCACGTCGAGGAAGCGCTCGGCAAGCTCGACTTCCTGGTGGTGCAGGATCTATTCCTGACCGAGACCGCCCGCCTGGCGGACGTGGTATTGCCGGCCACCTCGTATGCCGAGCGGGACGGAACCTACACCAACACCGAGCGGCTGGTGCAGCTCACGCAGCCGGTCATTGCGCCGCTGGGCTCGGCGCGTCGCGACTGGGATATACTCTGCGAGGTATCCAGGCGGCTGGGATACGAAATGAAGTACGACGACACCGACGCGGTGTCCGACGAGATCCGCTCGCTCACGCCTTCCTATGCGGGTATCTCCTACAAACGGCTGCGGGCGGGCGAGAACCTGCACTGGCCCTGCCCGGACGAGGGCCATCCGGGAACGCCCATCCTGCACGGCAAGCAGTTCACCCGCGGCAAGGGCGCCTTCCATCCGGTTGAGTACAAGCCCCCGGCCGAGAGCGCCGGCGGCGACTACCCGCTGACCCTGACCACCGGTCGCATCCTGCCGCACTTTCACACCAGCAGCATGACCGGCCGCTCGCGGGGCCTGCGGGGGCTGGAGCCCGAGTGCTTCGTGGAGATCAACGACGCGGATGCGGCCAGGCTGAAGGTCAAGGACAGGGAGTACGTGCGCGTTTCCACCCGGCGAGGCGCGGTCAAGGCGCGCGCCCGTGTGGGCTCGAGGGTTCCCACGGGCACGCTCTTCATGCCCTTCCACTACGGGGAACAGCCGGCCAACCGGCTGACCAACCCGGCCTTTGATCCCATCGCCAAGATCCCCGAGTTCAAGGTCTGCGCCGCGCGGGTGGACAAGATCCGCGAGGGGCGCGGGGCAGAGAAGCGGACATAGACCGGTTTTTTACTGCAATTACAGTCGCTTATAACAGGTGGAGATCGCGGCGTTCGCAGCGAGCCGCGGCTCCTGTCCTGGCCGGGTCGAAATCGGTCCCCAGCCGAGCAAAATCCGGACAAATACCCCTTGCCCTACAACTCCGATTGTATTAGTAGGAAAAAGAAGGTTCGAAGATGAAGCTTTCCACCAGAGCGAGGTACGCGCTGAGACTGATGTTGGAGATCGCCAAGCAGTCGAAGGGAGACGCGCCCGTCAGCCTGGCCCAGGTGGCGAGGTCGGGCGAGCTGCCCAGGCGCTATCTCGAGCAACTGGTCATCGCCTTGAAAAGGGACCGGCTGCTGCGCGGGGTCAGCGGCAAGGAGGGCGGATACTGCCTTACCCGGCTGCCTTCCGAAATCAAGGTCGGGGAGATCGTGGAGTCGGCGATCGGGCCGGTGAGCATCGTCGATTGCGTACGCGATCCCGGGCAGTGCCTAAAGTCGGACCTGTGTGAATGCCGGGTCATGTACTCACTGGTCAACCAGCGGATCACCGAGGTCATGAACGAGTTCACGCTGGAGGACATGTTGGAGAATAGGTGGCGCGGGCTGAACGAGGAGCAATCCGCTGCGGTCTCGTCGGACCGCGGCCCTGGCAAGACGTCGCCGAAAAGACGGAACCGGAGCAAGGGCGTGACGGAAAAGCGGTAGACGGAGGAGCCGGGCGCCGAGGAGGCAAAAGGGGCGGGCCATGGAGCAACCGTACAAGCAATATTTCGAAGAGATTCCGTGTTACGTCACGGTCCAGGATCGGGATTTTCGCCTGGTCGAGGCCAACAGGCGATTCCGGGAGGATTTCGGGCAGGTCGAGGGTCGCCACTGCTACCAGGTCTACAAGCGGCGACCGGAGCGATGCGAGGACTGTCCGGTGGACCGGACCTTCCAGGACGGCCAGTCGCACCGCAGCGAGGAGCAGGTCCGGACCCTCGACGGCAGAGAGGTTTCGGTGATCGTCTACACCTCTCCTATACGCAACGAGAACGGGGAGATCGAGGCGGTGCTGGAGATTTCCGCCGACATCACCGAGGTGAAGCGGCTGGAGCGGATGCTCAAGGAGAGCCGCGAGCGCTACCGGCTTCTCTTCGAGGAGGTACCCTGTTTCATCTCCATACAGGACCCCGAGCTCAGGATAGTAGATGCAAATCGCAGCTTCAAGGAAAGCTTCGGCGATCATCCTGGCAGGCGGTGCTACGAGATCTACAAGCACCGCGAGGAGGAGTGCATGCAGTGCGCCGTGCGGCGCACCTTCGATGACGGAAAGGTGCATCAGAGCGAGGAGGTGGTCACCAGCCTCGACGGCAAGCAGCTGAATACCTTCGTCTACACCGCTCCCATACGGGCGGGGGACGGCACTATCAAGTCGGTGATGGAGATGAGCACCGACATCACCCCTATCCGGCAGCTGCAGTCGCAGCTGGAGTCGATCGGGCTGCTCATCAGCTCGGTGTCGCACGGCATCAAGGGGTTGCTGAGCGGTCTGGACGGCGGGGTTTATCTGGTCAACACCGGCCTCGCCAAGGGGAACCAGAAACGCGTCACCCAGGGCTGGGAGATGGTGCAGCGAAACGTCGAGCGCATCCGCAGCACGGTGATGAACATCCTCTATTACGCCAAGGAACGGAATCCTACCTACGAAACGATCTCTTCCTCGGCTCTGCTGGAGGAGGTCTACGGGTTGATCGAGTCCCGGGCGCGCGAGCATGGCGTGACCCTGAAGCGAGAGATGCAGGACGCGGCGGGCGATTTCCAGGCGGACTGTAGGGCGCTGCGTTCCTTGCTGGTCAACCTGGCGGAGAACTCGGTGGATGCCTGCCGGGTAGACAAGAAGAAGCAGACGCACGAGGTCACCTTGCGGGTTAGCGGCACTGCGGAGCACGTCGTGTTCGAGGTGAGCGACGACGGCATCGGTATGGACCGGGAGACGCGGGAGAAGGCCTTCAGCCTCTTCTTCTCCTCCAAGGGATCGGAGGGAACCGGGCTGGGTCTGTTCGTCGCCGACAAGATCGCCAGGGCGCACGGCGGGCGTATCGACATCGAATCGGCGTTGGACCGGGGAACGAAGTTTGTAGTGACCATACCGCGGTCCGGCGCCAGTCCGGATCGGCAGCAGGCCGCGGAGACGGCGGCAGTGGCGTAGGGTAGGGGGCGGACGCAAGGCCCGCCTTTTACAGGTTTGAAGCGCGCCCGTAGGGGAGGGGCTTGCCCTCTCCCCCTCTCCCCCTCCCCCCTCCGGGTCACCGGAAGCGCGCGTCCGGGTCCCCGTTCGAGGTTTCACATACCACGGGTTCCGCGAACGCTTCTGTCGCGCGCTTCCGGTGACCCCGCGTACGACCATCCACGGCATCGGGAACGGTTAGGAGGCCGGTCGAAATAGATCGTCCAGGTTTCGGAGCGCGACGGCCCCGGATGCAAGGCGCGACGACGAGGAATACCGGGGGTATTCATAAATTCGGAGACTTTGTCGTCGGAAACGTACAACGCGGAGCGGACGCCAGTCCGCGGAGCTGTACGTTTCCGACGGCAATACGCAGGGCCCGCAGGGCCCGAGTACACGCAGCAGCCGGGGCCGTCCCGCCCGAAAGATGGATGAGTTATTTTGTCACGGACCCTTAGCATCGCCCGAGCGTAGCCGGGTGCTGGGTACGCTCCACGAAAAGCCGAATCGGTTGCCGGGCTTCTCCCTTTCAAGTACCGTCTTTTCAAGTACCGTCCGTACGCGTCAAACGTCCTAGAAGTGGTTTCAAAACCCCGAACGGAGCACTTTCGATGGCTACGCTCCGGCCGGAAGAAGCCGCGAGGGGTTTTGAAACCACTTCCGGAACTAGGGAGGAGAGAAGAGATGCCCAAAATCGCGTTCGTCTGCACCAGTGCCGAAGGCAAAAGTATCTGGCCTACCTTTACCCTCGCCGCAGCCGCCGCCGCTCTCGGCGACGAGGTGATCATCTACTTCACGCCCGGAGCGGTGCCCGCGCTCGAACCCGACATGCTGGAGGAGATGAGCGCCAAGGGTATGCCTGCCATGAAGGAGCTGGTGGACGGCATCAAGCAACTGGGCGGACGCTTCATGCTCTGCGAGCTGGCGATGGAGGCGCTGCACATCGAACGGGACGAGGTGCGCGAGGACCTGGAGATCGTGGGGGCGACGACCTTCATGTCCGAAACCAAGGATGCGTACCGGACCCTCACCTTCTGAATCGAAGTGAGGGCCGGGGGGGTAGAAAAAACGAGAGGCGTCACGCCGTTGCGGGCGCGGGTTGGCCGGCGGTGAGCGCGTTTTCCTTGATCTGACGGAACTTGTCCCCTGCTCCCGGCCGACCAGCCAGCTTTCCCGCGCCATTTCGCGAGTTTCCGCCGTTGCACCCGGACGGCGAATTTCCATGATCGCCTTGTTCATATCTCCCTGTCCCCGGTTTTTGGGGTGACCGATCACCCGACTGACACCACCGTTATTGGCCGTTTGCGGAAGGAGTCGCGTTAAGAATCGAACAGGCCCGCGGTCCGGATAAAATCGGTTCGCCAGCCGGCGCTTTATGAACTAAAGTGCATCGCACGATGATCGGGCGCTCCAAGCTGCTGGCCGGAAAATACGAGATCCTGGAGCCGATCGCCGAAGGCGGTATGGCCACGGTGTGGCGCGGGTACACGCACGGCGAGGCGGGGTTTCGGCGCAAGATCGCCATCAAGCGCATCCTGCAGAACCACGTCCAGGATCAGTCCTTTGCCTCCATGTTCGTGCACGAGGCGCACATCGTGGCCGAGCTCGCCCACCCCAACATCGTGCAGGTGCACGATTTCGGTCTCGACGAGTGGGGCAACTACTTCATCGTCATGGAGTGGGTCGACGGCCTGGGGATGGAGGAGTACGTCCGGAGCTTCATCGAGGCGAAGAGAGCCACGCCCTGGCACCTGGTCTCGGCCATCTGCATCGAAGTGCTGCGCGCGCTCACCGCCGCCCACGAGCATCTGGACGAATTCGGGCGTCGCGCGCCCATCGTTCATCGCGACGTGAACCCGCGGAACATCCTGGTGGGGCTCAACGGGGTGGTCAAGCTGGCCGACTTCGGGCTCGCGCGCGCTATGAGCTCACAGCGCAGCACCGATCCGGGCATCGTCAAGGGAAAGCTCGCCTACATGGCGCCCGAGCTGCTGGAGGGAAACCGCCGGGCCGATGCCCTGACCGACATTTACAGCGCGGGCGTGGTGCTCTGGGAGGCCATCGCCGGTCAGCCGCTGTTCGGCGGCAGCAGCTCACACGTCGAGGTCGCCGAACGCGCGCTGGCGGCCGTGATCCCTCCCCTGGTCGACTATCGCAAGGACGTGCCCGGAGCCCTGGTCGACGTACTGCAGAGAGCGCTGACGCGCGACCGCAAGAAGCGCTACCAGACGACGCGTTCCATGGTCGAGGCGCTCAGCGCGGTGCTGCGCCGCTTTCCCGAGCCCACGGACGGCAATGCGCTGGCTATCAGCGTCAAGCAGGCCCGTAAACGCATTTCCGAAGCGCCGCCCGACACGTCCGAGGCGCGAAGCGCGACGCGGCCGGTGCAGCCGTAGCCGTTACCGCCGAGTCAAGATTACGTCACTTCACCTCGATGAAGTCGACGTACTCTCCGTGGTAGATGCAGTGGGCCCAGATGCGGATCGTGTCCCCGGGCTTTACGTCCGCGGGTAGCCGGACCAGGTAGACGGTGTTCTTCCCGCCGTCCTCCTCGATGCTCCCGCCGCCCGCCACTAGATACTTGCCCGTGTCGTCCGCGCCCGCCTCGGGCCAGCCCGAGAATCGGGTCTCGCTCTCCTCTACCTGGCCTGCCGCGGCCTTGCGCACCCGGATCCAGTCATACCAGTGGCCTTCCGGGTAGGCCTTGGCGCCCTTGGGCGCGTTGGGATGCCGGGCGTACCCCTTGGCCGGGTCGCCCCACATCAGCGCCAAATACCCCTCGGGCACCTCGAGCCCGCTGGTGTCCGCAATATAGGGTAAGTGCTTGCCCAGGTGCTTCTGCTCTCCGTCCGGACCGTTCACGTCCCCCAGGTAGCTCTCGGGAATGGCGCCGGCATTGCCCCGGTCGCGGTTGAAAGCGATCGCGTCCCATCTTTCGGGTCGGACCAGCGGCACCTCGACCGCGCCTTCGCTCTCGCCCTCGCGCCCACCGGCCGGCGCTTCGGCCGCGGTCCCGGGCTCGGCAGGGGTTTCCGGCGCGACGACTTCGACCCTGGTGGTGGATTTTTGGGCGGCTTCGCCATCGGGCGCCGCTTCGACCTTCCTGCACGGACAGCCCCCACAGCCGGCCGGCGCGAGCAGGGCGACGGTGAAGGTCAACAACACAACGGCGCGAGTCGTATCGATACGGTTCCGGTTCATCGAACGTCCATCCTTTGTGACTGTGGTGGTTTGCACGGTTGGAAAGCCCCGCGAGGTTTGCACACGAATAACCCATTTCGCTTCCTCGTGCCACGGGGGCAAGACCGAGCAGAGGCGGTGGTCACCTATGCGGTCAGCGGCTATGCTTCGCGATATCCGAGGAGGTAGGCGATGAAGCGTTTCGGCCCGTCACCGATACCGAGCTCGTCGTTGCCGTCGAAATGGCCGGCATTGCCGGCAACGATCGCAGTTGCTGCCATGGCAGTGGCGCTGACGGGGTGCGGCGACGATGACGACGGGGCGGGCGGAGCCGCCGGGTACGGTGGATATGCCGGCAGCACGCCGCTGTACGCCGGGTCAGGAGGCAGCTACTGGGCCGGCGCGGGCGGCGGCGGCATCGGAGGTACGGCGGGCGCGGCGGGCGCGGCCGGAAGCGCAGGCCAGGGCCGCGAGGGC
>CAYVFC010000186.1:0-13868 GCA_964450715.1 uncultured Sandaracinaceae bacterium
TGTACGGTTCTGTGAGAGCCGGGGCGGGTAACCGCCCCGGCTACTCAAGGTGCGATGCCGCCATTCGGCGCCGAAGATCGCCGTAAACCGACCAAAATCTACTGGTCGCGGCACTAGTGCTGGTTGATCCGGATGCGGCCATAGCCACCCCCGCCGCCACCTCCCCCATCGGTACCGTCGTCCTGTCCGTCGCTCCCGCTTGCGCTCGGATTGGTCGAGCCCGCGCCGCCGTCGCCCCCGCTCGAGCCGTCGCCCCCGCTGCCGCCCCTGGCGGTGAGGGTCGCGCCCGTGGTGGTGACCGGGGCGCCCTCCAGCAGGATGCCGCCTCCGCTGCCGCCTCCGGTGCCACCGCCCTCGCTTCCGCAGCCATTGGTACCGTTTCCGCCATCGGCCCTCATGATGCCGGACACGACGAGGTTGCCCGCGGCCGAAACCTGTACGGCGCCGCCGCCGGCGGCTCCGCTGGTGCTGCAGCCGCCGCCCCTGCCCCCGGGGCACCCACCCCAGAGCGGTGTCAAGCTGGCCGAGCCGCGCGTGGCACCCGGGTCCCCCTGGTTTCCGTTGTTGTCGCCGTAGCCCCCTTCGCCTCCGTAGGTACCGAAGCCGCCGCCGCCACCTCCACCGCCGCCGGTGCTGGAAGAACCGGTGCCGTCCCCTCCGGCCGCCGATCCGCAGGAGAGGCTTCCGCCCGCTCCCGGCGTGGTGCCGCTGGCGCTGGCGTCTATGGTGCCCTGGATGGAGACGTGCCCGAATACCGCGAGTATCACCGGCTTGTTGCCCCGAAGCCTCAAGGAGCCGCTTCCGGTCACGGTCAGCCCTTTCAGGGTGAGGATCACCACGTCCGGATTGGAGGCGGTGTCCACCACCACCGGTGGCGCGGGCTGACCGCACCACTTGCTGAAGTCGTAGGGGCTGCTGGAGTTGTACTCTGCATCGCTGCATCCGAGGGTCACAGTGGGCGCCGAGGCCGGGTCCAGGCCAGATGGGTCAAAGTTACTCGGTGTATACTCGAAGATAATCCAGCAGCCCTCGTCGGTCTGGTTGTCGCAGTTGTTGTCGACCCCGTCGCCGCAGAGCTCGTCGGCCGCGTGGTTGATCTCCGGATCGAAGTCATCGCAGTCGGTGTTGTCCGGATCCAGGTCGTTGTCGTCGTCCGCGTCGCAGGCGTCGCCCTGGCCGTCGCCGTCGTTGTTCTGCTGTCCCGGGTTGGAGAGGCTCGGGCAGTTGTCGCTGAGCCCGCAGACGCCGTCGCCGTCCACGTCGTTGCTGGGGTCGGCCGGGCAGTCGTCGCAGCTATCGCCGATGCCGTCGCTGTCCGCATCCTCCTGGCCCGGGTTGGCCGTGCCCGGGCAGTTGTCGCTGTAGCCGCAGACGCCGTCGCCGTCCGCGTCGTTGCTGGGATCGGTCGGGCAGAGGTCGCAGGCGTCTCCCCTGCCGTCGCTGTCCGCGTCGGCCTGGGTCCCGTTGGGCGTGCTCGGGCAGTTGTCCACGTCGCCGCAGGCGCCGTCGCTGTCGCTGTCGTTGTCCGGGTCGGCCGGGCAGTCGTCGCAGGCGCTGCCGATACCGTCGCTGTCCGCGTCCGCCTGGTCGGTGTTGGGCGTGTTCGGGCAGTTGTCCAGGTCGCCGCAAACGCCGTCTTGGTCGAAGTCGTTGGCAGCGTCCAGGGGACAATCGTCGCAGTCGTCGCCGATGCCGTCGCCGTCGGAGTCCTGCTGGCCGGCGTTGGGCGTGTCCGGGCAATTGTCGCAGGTCGAGCCCAGTCCGTCGCCGTCTCCGTCGTGCTGGTCCGGATTGTACGCCAGCGGGCAGTTGTCGCAAACGTCCCCGTCCCCGTCGCCGTCGGAATCCTGCTGGCCCGCGTTGGAGAGGTAGCGGCAGTTGTCCACCTCACCGCAAACGCCGTCGCTGTCCACGTCGTTCTCGTCGTCGTCTGGACACGAGTCGCAGGCGTCGCCCAGGCCGTCCGCATCGCCGTCGAGCTGGCCCGGGTTGGCGTCTGCCGGGCAGTTGTCGCAGAGGTCGCCCCTGCCGTCGCTGTCGCCATCGGCCTGGCCCGGATTGGATAGCCCGGGGCAATTGTCGCAGGCATCGCCCAGGTCGTCGCCATCGCTGTTTTCCTGGCCCGGGTTGCTGACATGGGGGCAGTTGTCGGCCGCGTCGGTCACGCCGTCGCCGTCCAGATCGCCGTCGCAAGCGTCGCCCAGCCCGTCGCTGTCGCTGTCGGTCTGCGGGGTGTTGGCTACCAGCGGGCAGTTGTCGTCGCCGTCCGGTACCGTGTCGTCGTCGTCGTCGCCGTCGCAGGCGTCGCCGCCGTCGGCCTGGCCGTCGGTATTGGTCTGGTCGGCGTTGGGCGTGCCCGGGCAGTTGTCCACCTCACCGCAGACGCCGTCGCCGTCCGCGTCGTCATCCGCATCGAGCGGGCAATCGTCGCAGGCGTCTCCCAGCGTATCGCCGTCGCTGTCCGCCTGGTCGCTGTTGGCGTCTGCCGGGCAGTTGTCCACGTCCCCGCACACGCCGTCAGAGTCGGCGTCGTTGTTCGGATCGGTGCTGCAGGCGTCACAGGCGTCGCCGATGCCGTCCTGGTCGTCGTCCTTCTGGTTCGGATTGGCCAGCAGCGGGCAGTTGTCCACCTCCCCGCACTTGCTGTCGCCGTCGACATCGTTGTCCGGATCGTCGGGGCAGCTGTCGCAAGCATTGCCCAGATTATCGCCGTCGTCATCGGCCTGTACCGGGTTGGCCAGGCCCGGGCAGTTGTCCACGTCTTCGCAGGCGCCGTCCCCGTCCGGATCGTTGCTCGCGTCGTTCGGGCAGGTGTCGCAAGCATCCCCCTTGGCGTCGCCGTCGGCGTTCTCCTGTCCCGGGTTGGCGAGGTTGGGGCAGTTGTCCTGGTCGGCGCACCAGCCGTCGTCGTCCGCGTCGTTGGCGGCATCGTCCGGGCAGTCGTCGCAGGCGTCGCCCTGCGCGTCGCCATCGGCGTTCTCCTGTCCCGGATTAGCAACGCCCGGGCAGTTGTCCTGGTCGGCGCAGTGGCTGTCGCCGTCCGCGTCGTCGCCCGGATCGTAGGGGCATACGTCGCAAGCGTTTCCCAGTCCGTCGGCGTCGCTGTCGGTCTGGTTCGGGTTGGCCACCAACGGGCAGTTGTCCTGGTCGCCGCAGACGCCGTCGCCGTCCGCGTCGTCATCCGGATCGTGGGCACAGGTGTCGCAGGCGTCTCCCGCGCCGTCTCCGTCGCTGTCGATCTGTCCCGGATCAAAGGTGGAGGGGCAGAGGTCCACGTCGCCGCAGACGCCGTCGCCGTCCGTATCGTTCAAGGGATCGTCGTCGCAGTCGTCGCAGGCATCTCCCAGTCCGTCCGAGTCACCATCCTGCTGGCCGGGATTATCCGTGCCCGGGCAATTGTCGGCATCGGCGCAGAGCGCGTCCCCATCGATGTCGTTGTTGGGGTCCTCGGGGCATACGTCGCAGGCGTTGCCCAGGCCGTCGTTGTCGTTGTCGAACTGGCTGGTGTTGAATACCTCCGGACAGTTGTCCACCATGCCGCAGACGCCGTCGTTGTCCGTGTCGTTCGAGGCGTCGTCGGGGCATTCGTCGCAGGCATCGCCCAGCGAGTCGCTGTCTACGTCGGTCTGGTCGGTGTTCTCCACCAGCGGGCAGTTGTCCAGATCGCCGCAGACGCCGTCGCCGTCCGTGTCGTTGTCCGCGTCGCCGGAGCAGATGTCGCAGAGGTCGCCGATGCCGTCTCCGTCGCCGTCGAGCTGCGCCGGGTTGGCCGTCAAGGGGCAGTTGTCGCAAGCGTCGCCGATCTCGTCGCCGTCGGTATCGAGCTGAAGGGGGTTGGGCACATCTATACAATTGTCACAAGCGTCGCCGTCGCTGTCGTCGTCAGCATCCTCTTGACCGGCGTTGGCGACCTCGGGGCAGTTGTCGGTTTCGTCCGCTTCGCCGTCGCCGTCCAGGTCGCCGTCGCAGGCGTCGCCCTGTCCGTCGCTGTCGCTGTCGGTCTGGCCGGAGTTGCTGACCAGCGGGCAATTGTCGACGCCGTCGCCCACGCCGTCGCCGTCGTCGTCCGCGTCACAGGCGTTACCCGAGCCGTCCGCATCGGTATCGGTCTGTCCGGTGTTGTAGACCAGCGGGCAGTTGTCCAGGTCCGCGCACCAGCCGTCGGCGTCGATATCGTCGTCCGGGTCGTTCGGGCACGGGTCGCAGGCGTCGCCCCGAGCGTCGCCATCGTTGTTCTGCTGGCCGTCGTTGTACAGGTCCGGGCAGTTGTCCTGGTCGGCGCACCAGCCGTCGCCGTCGCTGTCGTCGTCCGCATCGTTCGGGCAGCTGTCGCAGGCATCCCCGGCTCCGTCGCCGTCGCTATCGGTCTGTCCCGGGTTGGATAGCGCCGGGCAATTGTCCTGGTCGGCGCACCAGCCGTCGTCGTCGCTGTCGTCATCGGCGTCGTTCGGACAGACGTCGCAGGCGTCGCCCTCGCCGTCCCCGTCGCCATCGGCCTGGTTGGCGTTGGCCTCGCCCGGGCAGTTGTCGATATCGCCGCACACGCCGTCGGCGTCCGCATCGTTGTCCGGATCGGCGACGCAGCTGTCGCAGGCATTGCCCAGCCCGTCCCCGTCGCCGTCGGCCTGATTGCTGTTGGCCTTGAGCGGGCAGTTGTCGCAGGCATTGCCCACGCCGTCGAAGTCGCCGTCGGCCTGGTCGCTGTTTCCGACCGAGAGGCAGTTATCGCAGGCATCGCCGACACCATCGCCGTCGCCGTCGTTCTGGCCGGGGTTGCTGGTCGAGGCGCAGTTGTCGCAGGCATCGCCGACACCATCGCCGTCGCCGTCGTTCTGGCCGGGGTTGCTGGTCGAGGCGCAGTTGTCGCAGGCAGTGCCGACGCCATCGCCATCTCCGTCGCTCTGGTCGGGGTTGCTCACCGAAACGCAGTTGTCGCAGGCGTCGCCGTCGCCGTCGCCGTCCGTATCGCTCTGCCCGGGATTGTCGACCGAGAGGCAGTTGTCGCAGGCGTCGCCGATGCCGTCTTCGTCTCCGTCGCTCTGAACGGCATTGCTGACGGAGAGGCAATTGTCGCAGGCGTCGCCCCATCCGTCGCTATCCGCGTCCTCCTGCTCCGGGTTGGCGTCTTGCGGGCAATTGTCTTCCGCTTGGCAGATCCCGTCCTGGTCGGGGTCGTTGCCCGGGTCATCGACGCAGAGGTCGCAGATGTCGCCCAGCCCGTCGCTGTCCGCGTCTTCCTGCTCCGGGTTGGCGTCCTCCGGGCAGTTGTCCGAGTCGTCGTTCAACCCGTCCCCGTCCCAGTCCTGCTCGCAGGCGTCGCCCTCGCCGTCGTCGTTCGCGTCTTCCTGGTCCGGGTTGACCACCAGCGGGCAATTGTCATCCAGGTCCGCGATCCCGTCGTCGTCGTCGTCCTCGTCGCAAGCATTGCCCAGGCCGTCGGTGTCGGCGTCGGACTGCTTGGGATTGGGCGCCAGGTCGCAGTTGTCGGCAACGTCCAGCCAGCCGTCGTTATCGTCGTCCTCGTCGCAGGCGTCGCCCTCGCCGTCGGTGTCGGTGTCCTCCTGTCCCGGGTTGGCCTGTAGCGGGCAGTTGTCGAGCAGGTTCACCGTCCCGTCGCCGTCCAGGTCGCCGTCGCAGTCATCGCCCTCGCCGTCGCCGTCCGTGTCGGTTTGCGCCGGGTTGTCGACCAGCGGGCAGTTGTCATCTGTATCATCTATGCCGTCGCCGTCGTCGTCCCGGTCGCAGGCGTCCCCCTGCCGGTCGCCGTCCGTGTCGGTCTGGGCCGGATTGGCCCGGAGCGGGCAGTTGTCGGCCTGGTCCACCAGGCCGTCGTCGTCGTCGTCCCGGTCGCAGGCGTCGCCCTCGCCGTCGGCGTCGGTGTCCTCCTGTCCCGGGTCGGCCACCTGCGGGCAGCCGTCCAGCTCGTCGAGGATGCCGTCGCCGTCGTCGTCCCCGTCGCAGGCGTCGCCCTCGCCGTCCCCGTCAATGTCGCTCTGCCCCAGGTTGCCTACCAGAACGCAGTTGTCCGCTCCGTCCAGGATGCCATCGCCATCGTCGTCGGTATCCACGCAGTCGGCCGCGCCGTCGCCGTCCTGGTCGGGGAAGCGCTCGTCAGTGGTCCCGTCGCAGTTGTTGTCCAGGCCGTCGCACTGTTCCGGGATTCTCTCGCCGGCCCGGGCGTCGCATACCAGCGCGCCCGACGGATCGTCCGGATCGCAGCGCATCCTGCCGCTGGACCGGCACTCGCCTTCTCCGATAAAGCAGGGTTCACCCTTGTTCTGCCACCTCTCGCCCTCGTCGACCTCCCCGTTGCAGTCGTTATCCAGGTCGTCGCATACCTCCGGGCAGATCCACTCGCAGACGTTTCCGTCCCCGGGCTCGCACGGCCCGGCGTCGAAGCCGGCGTCCAGTACCGGATCGCCGCTTCCGCCGGCTCCCCCCTGACCGTCGCCCGGGTCGCCCCCACTGCCGCCGTTCGCCCGGCCGGCGTCCGGTTCGCCGTCGTCGATCAGCTCGGGGTTGTAGACACTACAAGCCGGGAGCAACAGGACGAGCAGCAGCGCCGCGGCCGGGGCTATTTCCCTGAGCGCGGACCGCTTGCGCGGGGCCCCTGTCCCCGGACGCTCGAATGAGCTGTACACGCGCGCTGCCGGCTCCATCTAACCTCCACACCGGCTATCCAGCGAGATCGCTTACGATATATATAGTCTATTTACGGGGGATTGGGATTCAATCCTACACGCACGGATTCGCCCCCACATGTAACCGTGCGGGGTGAACATCAGAAGGAAGATCGAGCGGATTTCCGAGCTATTCGGATTGCTTTTTGACCGTTTTGGCTACCGCTTCTAGCTGCTGGATCTTCCTCTCGATCGCTTCGCGCTCGTCCGGTTCCTTCACGGTGTGCAGATAGACGCGGTAGTAGTCGATGGCGTCACCGCGCAGGCCGAGCTTCTCCGAGGTCACGGCCAGGTTGTAGTCGATCTCGGGCGCGGGAACGATGCGCCGCGCGGTCAGCAGCGCGCCTAGCGCCTCGCGGTAGCGCTGTTGGTCGAACATCTGTAGCGCGCGTTCGAAAAAGGCGCGCGCCTCCGCGCTCAAGCCAGGCGCCGAGCCGATGAGTATCTGTCGCTCGCGGCGCGCCCTGCGTTGCAGCCGCTCGATGCGCTCGGTGACCTGCTCGCGATCCGGGACGGGCCCGCGGCTGCGGGACAGGTAGAGGCGGAGAAACCGGGCCGCTTCTTCCGGCTCACCGACCAGATCATAGAGGTGACCGATGTTGTAGGCCAGCTCGGCCGAGGGAACGAGCCTCTCGGCCGCCAGGAATCGCTCCAGCGCATCGTGAAGGCTGCCTGTCGCGAAAAAGGCCTGGCCCTCCACGAAGAGCTTCCTGGCCTGCGGTAGCCTCTCCGCGCGCTGCTGCGCCTCGGCCGTCAGCCACGTTCCGCCGGCCAGCAGGAGCCCCAGCGCGAGCCCCCAGCAGATACCGCACCGCACCTTCGAGCATATCCGGAGCATCGGCGCCCGAACCATACCACGCACCAGAAGCCGGATCGAAAAAGCGAATACCGGCCACACGACGGTTCGGGCGCACCACCGCGTTTGCCCGGCCTTTCCGTCCGTCTACCGTCGTCGAGCTCGTTATCGTTCCGGCAGCGGTTGCTTGAAGAACGCGGGGCTGTTGCCGGCGGCGGCCGCAAAGGTCATCCAGCCGCCGATGCCCGAGGCCCAGAGCTGGCCGCACTGGGGGAAGAGGTCGGAGAGGGAATCGGCCAGCGCGTCGGCCACGCGGGGTAAGTCCGCCGGCCGCATGGCCACCGGGTTGGCGTGGTCATAGGGCAGGCTGGGGGTGAGCACGCCACGGCGGGGGAGCAGGTGCACGCCGGCCAGCGAGGGTTGAGCGGCCAGGCGCGAGCCCGGGGCGATGGTGAACTCGTGCAGGGTGAGGAAATCGATGTTGTCGGCGTTTTGACGCAGGTATTCCACGGTTTGCATCAGGTCGGCCTGGGTCTCGGTGGGGAAGCCCACGATCAGCATGACGCCGGTGGCGATGCCGTATTTGCGGCAGGCGGCGAAGATGCGGGCAGCCTCGGCCGGCTGCACCGTGCCCTTGTTCATCGCCTGCAGGGTGCGCGGGCAGGCCGATTCCAGGCCGAATCTCAGGCAGCAGCAGCCCGAGCGGGCCAGTAGCTCGATGGTCGCGTCGCTCAGACGCTGGTCGGGGATCACCTCGGCCGCCCAGCGGATCGCCACCCCGCGCTCGACGAGCCCGCGGGCCAGGCGCTCCAGGTCGCGGGGCAGCACCGAGTCGGTGGGGAAGTCGAACCAATCGGTCCCGGATAGATCGATCAGCTGCTCGATATCCGAGACGCAGAGATCGGCGGGGCGGCTCCGGTAGCGCTCCCGCGCCTGGTTGGAGATGTTGCAGTACACGCACTTGTGCCAGTGGCACCCGCGCGCTACCGGCAGCGGTATGGCGTAGCGGGGAACCAGGTAGGCGCCGAGTTTCAGCCCCTGCATCTGCATCAGGGGAAGCGGGGCCCGCTCCAGATCGATCTGGAGCCAGTCGCCGGTGTGTGCGAAGCGCTCGCCCGCGGGGAGCAGGGTGTTGGGGGGTCGCGACGGCCGCCGCCCGTCTTTCAGCGCTCCGAGGCAGCTCTCCAGCGCCGGCTCTCCGTCGCCTACGCAGATGGCGTCGACCGGCACCACGTCCGGGGGCATTTGCGCGATGTCGTCCTGAATCGATTTGATAAAGGCTCCTCCCAGCAGCACGAAGATCCCGGGCAGTGCCTCCTTGATGGCGTGGGCGAGGGAGAAGGCCGGCAGCAGCTGAGACTGGTAGCTCACCGATATGCCCACCAGCGCGGGTGATAGTGACTCGATGCGGGGCAGGGCGTGGGAGCGGAAGAAGTCGAGCAGCAGATTGCGCTGCTCGTCGGTCACCGCTTCCCGCAGGCTCTCCCAGCTGGAGAAGGCTCCGGAGATCTCGAAGCGGCTGTAGGTCAGGCGGGAGAAAGGGTGGGCGGCCGAGATGAGCTGGCCGGCGTCCCGGATGTCCATCAGGGCGCGGCTCATGGTCTCGAGGTCATTCTCGATGCCCGGGCGCTGCAACCGGGCCTTGGCCTGGTCGATGCGGGAAGCGGTCTCGAGCGCCGCACGCCGTACGGAAAGGCCGCTTCCGTCATCCGGTTCGTTCGACCCCTCCGATTCGGCGAGCTTACCCGCGACCTGCTCCAGGTAGCCGCGGTTATGGAAGTGGTGAAAGGCCTCGATACCCAGATCCCACTGCAGGCACTCGTAGCCGCGCGCCGCGAGCCAGGCCGCCAGCACGGAGATGGAGGGTGCCGCCTGTCCGATGTTGCTGACCGGCGGAGAGATGAGAAGAACTCTCATCGCCGCGTGCGGCTGCCGGGATCAGAAGGCGATGGCGAACGATACATGAGCCTCGATGCTCTTGCCTATCTGCTCGGCCACCTCGCGGGAGATGGGCTTGTCCAGCTTGACGATGGCCAGCGATTGCCCCGCCTCCGGGTCGTGTGGCTGCCGGATGTCCTCGATGTTGACCCCGTGCTCGGCCAGGTGGCTGCCGATGGCTCCCAGCACGCCCGGGCGGTCCTGGTAGAGGAAGAAGGCGGCCGGTCCCGCGGGCTCGAAGTATAGCTTGTAGAAGTTGTTGATCCGCGAAACCATCAGGACGTTCTCGGCCACCGTGCCGCGGATGCTGGTGTGGCGGAGGTTGCCGCCGCCCGTGTCGGCGGTCATGTCGAGGGTGATGGAATTACCGTAGCCCTTCTCGTCGTCTATTTCCCGGTTGGTGTAGCTGATGCCCATCTCCTTGAGGAACTTGAGGGCGGACTGGTAGTCGCTGAAGCGGTCGAATTCCTCTTCGAACCCGGCCACGATCGGCACCAGCATCCAGTCGGCGAAACCGGCCAGCTGTCCGTAGAAACTGGTCTCTATGGTCTTGGGCTTGGCGCTCTTGCCCACCAGGCAGCGGCAGAGCCGGGCCAGCGTGTTGGCCAGCTTGAGGTAGGCCTCGTCCAGCCCCTCCGGCACCGCGCGGTTGACGATGGCGCTGGCAATTCCCTTCTCGTCCAGGTCGATGATCTGTTCGGCCGCGCGACGGGCGGCGTTGTAATTGGACTCCTCGGTGTTGGCGCCCAGGTGAGGCAGCATGATGTCCGCCACGTCGCTGCAGCTCTTCTCGCCCTCCTCATCCTTGGGGTAGACGTCGTTGAGGAAGCGGATGGTCTTGGTCTTGCGCGCTTCGCGCAGCGCTTCCTCGTCGATGATACCGGAGCGCGCCGTGTTGATCAGGGTGGCCCCGTCCTTCAACAGGGAGAGCAGCTTGGTGCTGACCATCTTCCGGGTTTCGTCGGTCTCCGGAACGTGCAGCGTGACGTAGTCGGCGGTCTTGAAGATGGTCTCGAGATCGGTCAGCTCGACGTTGACGCTACGGGCGCGAGCGGCGGAGATGATCGGATCGTAGCCGATCAGCTTTATGTCGAACCCGGAAAGCCTGCGCGCCACCAGTTGACCGATATGCCCCAAGCCCACGATGCCCATGGTCTTGCCGGTGATCTCCCGGCCCATGAACTTCTTCTTCTCCCACTTGCCGCAGCGCGCCGAGGGATCGGCATGTACCAGGTGGCGCGCGTCGGCCAGCATCAGGCCCACGACCTCTTCGGCCACGGCATTGGAGTTGGCGCCCGGGGTGTTCATGACGTCCACACCCTTCTTGCGCGCGTACTGGATGTCGATGGTGTTGTAGCCGGCTCCGGCCCTGACAACGATCTTTAAGTCGGGCAGCATGTCGATGATCTCGGGCGAGACCTTGTTGCTGCGCACGATTACCGCGTAGGCGTCGGGGTTGCGCTTGGCCAGACCCTCCAGGTCCTCGGAATCCTCCTGGACGACCTCGTAGTTGCCGTTATCGGTCAGGATCTGCTTGGCGATCCCGTCGAGCTTGGTCGGTATGAGAACCTTTTTCATCTTCCTCTTCCCACGTGCGCTTTCCGAGTTCGGAACACCTTGACTGCCGGCTATGCGCGGCCTGCCATAGCCTCAAAAGCCCGCGCGATCAAGGCAACTGATCGGAACTGTGACAGCAATGTCAGGGTACGGCGTTTGCAGCTTTTCCTGGCACAGGATGGCACATGTTTATCTGTATGAAATTATTAGATTATCGTCTTGGTACCGGGATTGCATTGCTGCTATAGGGAACCGTCTGTCCAGCGGGATTCGGATTCGTACGAGATGAATAACGGGGTTCAGAACAGGGAGCGTTGGTCATGAGAGGAACAGCGGGAAGGGGATCGATTGCAGCAATAGCGATTTTTTTCGCGGTCGTAGCCGCGGGTTGCTACGCCGACGGCGGCGGTGACGAATCGCCTCAGGCCGGCTCTGGCGGGGTAGGGGGGTCCGAGGCCGGGTCGGGCGCCATCGGTGAGGCCGGATCCGGCGGAGGAGGCGAGGCCGGCGGAGCCGCGGGCGCGGCCGGGGAGGCCGGCGGTAGTGCGGGCGCGGCCGGCAGCGAGTCCGGTTCCGGAGGAACGGGTATCGAGCCCATGGTGGTGGGCAAGAGCCTCTCCTCGCTGGTGCAGGTCGACGACTGCGGCCAGGTGCTGGCGCAGCTCAAGGAGCGGATCCGCACCGAGGCCGAGCAGATGCTGGACGCCAACCTGCAGCAGGCGCTCGAGATGATCGAATACGGCGGCTACTGTATCATGTACGAGCTGGATTCGGCGCTCGGAGCCCCGGGCGGGGCCGCGCCTTCCGGCAACGAGGGGGGCGCCAGCGAATACTCCACCACCAACGTGCAGGTACAGGGGGTGGATGAGGCCGACTTCGTAAAGAACGACGGCAACTACATCTACGTGGTGGCAGACGGCAAGCTGCAGATCATCGACGCCTGGCCTGCCGCCGGGGCCCACAAGCTCTCCTCGACCGAGATCCGGGGCACGCCCAAGAAACTCTACGTGAACTATGACGAAGACATCGCCGTTATCTACTCGGCTCTAGACTACATCGATCAAGGGAACGTCGATCCGTACTACGGCATGTACATGATGCCGGTGGGGAACGGGTACGAGTACGAGCAGGAGTGCACCTACGGCTACAGCTGCGAGTTCTCGGGCGACGGCCGGGAGCTGCTCATCTCGACCTACGACATCTCGAACAAGAGCAGTCCGGTGCTGCTGCGCGAGACCGAGCTCAGCGGCTCCTATCTGAACTCGCGGCGGATCGGGGACATCGTCCATACCGTGGTGACCTTTCCGGAGATCGCGGTGCCGGGGCTGGTTTACTGGCCTCAGGAGCTGCAGGAGTACTATTACAACTGCTGGGACGTGACCGAGTTCCCCTATACCGAAGAAGAGATACGGGAGATGTTCGCGGCGCTCGAGGCCGAGAACACCGCGGCCATCGAGGAGGCCACCATCACCGATTTTCTACCGGGTATCAAGGACACGCGTTACATCAACGGCCTTCCCAGCCAGGAGGAGGGGCTGCTGGATAGCTGCGATAACTTCTACCTGTCGCAGGCGGGCGACGGCCGAGGCTTTCTGGCTCTGGTTTCCTTTGACTCCAGCCAGCTGGGCGAGCTGAACGCCACCACCATCGTGGGTAAGCCGGGTGCGGTCTACGCCTCGCACCAGGCGCTGTACGTGGCCGTACGCCACTATAGCTCCATGATGGAGCAGTGGTACTTCGAAGATCCGGCGGTCAACCGCGAGGCCACCACCTTGCACAAGTTCGCCCTCACCCCGGGCTCGATCGCGACCGCCTACGCGGGAAGCGGGGTGGCGATGGGCCGTATCCTTAATCAGTTCTCCATGGACGAGCACGAGGGGTATCTGCGCATCGCCACCAGCAACGGGCACGTGCCGTCGCCGGACGTGTACAGCATCCTCTCGGTGCTGGCCGAGCAGGAGGGCGAGCTGGAGGTGGTGGGCATGATCGACAACATCGCGCCCAGCGAGGATATCCGCTCGGTGCGTTTCAACGGGGAGGTGGGCTTCGTGGTGACCTTCAAGAAGACGGATCCGCTCTTCGTCTTCGATCTGTCCGATCCCACCAATCCTGTCATCAAGGCCGAGCTCAAGGTACCGGGCTTCGCCACCTACATGCACCTGATGGACGACACCCACCTGTTGACCATGGGCTACGATGCCGAGGATCAGGGAACCTTCGCTTACTTCCAAGGTTTGCAGCTCAGGGTGCTGGACGTGAGCGATCTGACCGATCCCACGGTGCTGAGCGAGGAGACCATCGGCACGCGCGGCTCTACCTCGGACGCGGCCACCAACCACCTGGCTTTCAACTACTTTCCGCAGCGGGATCTGCTGGCCATTCCCATGACCATCTGCGAGGAGAGCTCGGGAGGCGGCAGTTACGGCGACATGATGACGTTCAGCGGGCTGCTGGTCTACCGGGTGACGGTGGCGGGCGGTTTCGATCTCCTCGGAGGCGTACCGCACGACGAGCCCGAAACCATCGACACCTACCGCTCGGCCTGCAGCAACTGGTGGACCGACTCGAACTCCAAGGTCAAGCGCAGCATCTTCATGAGCAGCGATACCGAGGATTTCGTCTACTCGATCGCCATGGATCTCATCAACGTCTCGGACCTGACAGACCTGGCGAACCCGCTGGTCGCCATCCCTCTCTAGCCCCCTCCGGGTCCCCGGAACCGCGCGCCCGAGCCTACTTCGAGGTTTTCGGAGTGCGCGGTTTCTGAAGGTATCCGACGCGCGATTCCGGGGACCCCGCGTACGACCGTCGAAGGCCGCTAGAGTCGGAGGCGTCCGGAACCCCTTCCAAGAGTAGATTTCTGCCCCGACCACGCAACTTCGGCCGCAACCGGCCGA
>CAYVFC010000187.1:0-13838 GCA_964450715.1 uncultured Sandaracinaceae bacterium
TAGAAGCCATTTCATAAATACGGACCGAGTATTTCGGAGCGCGGCGGCCCCAGATGCCGGGTGAAGCTATATTCCCGGACAAACGCCGCTGGTCGTACGCGGGGTCCCAGGAACCGCGCGGCTGAGGTGTCATAGAAGCTAGTGATCCGTACAACCTCGGAAGGGTGCTCTTGCGCGCGGTTCCGGGGACCCGGAGGGGGTACGAGGGGGGGGCGTCACACCCCGGTGCTGCCGAACCCCCCGCTGCCGCGCGCGGTAGGGGGCAACTGTTCGCCCTCGCCGGTTACGCGCACCTCGACGACCCGCGTTACCGGTGCGACTACCAGCTGGGCGATGCGGTCTCCCGGCTGGATCACGTACGGCTGCTTTCCCAGGTTGACCAGCAGCACCTTGACCTCGCCCCGGTAGTCCTCGTCGATGGTCCCGGGCGCGTTGAGCACGGTCACCGCGTGCCGGGCAGCCAGCCCCGAGCGCGGGCGGACCTGGCCCTCGTGACCCGCCGGCAGAGCCAGCGCTATGCCGGTCGGAACGGCGGCATGCTCACCGGGCGCGATGCTGAGCGGCGCGGACAGTGCCGCGCTCAGGTCCATGCCGGCAGCTCCTTCGGTGGCATAGCTCGGAACGGTCGCCTGTTCGGGATCGAGCAACCGTACCACCAACACCGGTCCGGCGCTGGCGTTATCACGGCCCGCGTTCACCGCTGCCCTTCTCAGTGACGCGATCGATCTCGCGATCCTCGGCCGCCGCCTCGGCCGCGGTCGCCCCGGTCACCGCGGCCGCGATCGTTGCGGCCGCCGCCACGGTTGGAGGAGGGGCGCCGCCGCTCCTGCGGGGGCTCTTCGTAGCCCTCGGGCTTGGGCAGCAGCTCCTTATGCGAAAGCCGGATGCGCCCCTCGCGCTCGGCCTCGATGACCTTGACCTCGATCTCGTCTCCCAGCTTGAGGTAGTCCTCGATGTTGGGCACGCGCTTCCAGTCCAGCTCGGAGATGTGCAAGAGGCCATCCTTTCCGGGCACCAGCTCCACGAAGGCCCCGTAATCCTCCAGGCGGACCACCTTGCCCTTGAAGACCTGGCCGACTTCGGGCGTGGTGGTCAGGCTCTTGATGATCTCGATCGCCTTCTGCACGCTCGCCTCGTCGGGCGAGGCGATGGCCACGCTGCCGTCGTCCTCCACGTTGATGGAGGTGCCGGTCTGGTCCACGATGGCCTTGATCATCTTGCCGCCCGGTCCGATCACGGTCCGCACCTGATCCGGCTTGATCTTGATAGTGACGATGCGCGGCGCGTACTTGGAGAGCGCCGAGCGAGGCTGGGCCAGCACCGAGGTCATCTTGTCCAGCAAAAACAGCCTGGCCTCGCGCGCTTGCTGTAGCGCCTTTTCCGCGATCTCCCCGGTCAGCCCGCCGATCTTGATGTCCATCTGGATAGCGGTGACTCCCTTTTCCGTCCCGCATACCTTGAAGTCCATGTCGCCCAGGTGATCCTCGTCTCCCAGGATGTCGGTCAGCACGGCGTAACGGTCACCCTCCTTGATCAGCCCCATGGCGATGCCGGCCACCGGCGCCTTCATGGGTACTCCGGCATCCATCAGCGCCAGCGTTCCGCCGCAAACCGTAGCCATGGAGGACGACCCGTTGGACTCGGTGATCTCGGAGACCAGGCGAATGGTGTAGGGAAACTCCTCCTTGATGGGAACCATGCGCATCAGCGCACGCTCGGCCAGGTTTCCGTGGCCGATCTCGCGGCGCCCGGGGCCGCGCAGCATCTTGATCTCGCCCACGCTGAAGGGGGGGAAGTTGTAGTGCAGGATGAAGTGCTTCCACTCCTCCTCGACCAGCCCCTCGATCTTCTGCTCGTCCCGCGAGGTGCCCAGGGTGGCGGTGCAGATGGCCTGGGTCTCGCCGCGGGTGAAGAGGGTCGAGCCGTGCGCCCGGGGCAGAAGCCCCACCTCGATGGTGATGGGACGCACGGTGACGGTGTCGCGCCCGTCCACCCGGACGCCCGTATCCAGCACCTGCGCGCGCATGGTGTCGTACTGCAGCTTCTCGAAGAGGCTCTCGATGAATCGCTCGTTTTCCGGATACTCGGTGGAAAGCTCGGCGATGATCTTGCGCTTGGCGCTCTTGAAGGCCTGCCCCCGCGCGGCCTTGTCCGCCTCGCGGCAGGCGGCCTGGATGGGCTCGAGCCCGAGCTCGCGTACCTTCTCGGCCAGGCCCTCGGGCGGCTCCGCCTTCTCGAACTCCCACTTGGGCTTGCCCACCGCCTGGCGCATCTTCTCCATCAGCTCCAGCACGCCCTGCACGGCCTGCTGGCCGAAGGTGACCGCCTCCATGAACTCTTCCTCGCTGACCTCGCTGCACTCGCCCTCCACCATCACGATGGCATCCTTGGAGGCCGCGACGATGATCTCGATGTCGCTCTGCTTGACCTCTTCGTGCGTGGGATTGGCGACGAGCTTTCCCTCTACCCGGCCCACGCGCACGCCGGCGATGGGCCCGGCCCAGGGGATGGGGCTGATGTGCAGCGCGGCCGGCGCTCCCAGCATGGCCAGCACGTCGCAGTAGTTGTCCTTGTCCGCCGAGAGCACGGTGGCGATGATCTGCACCTCGTTGGTATAGCCCTTGGGAAAGAGCGGACGGCAGGGGCGGTCGATCAGCCGCGAAGTGAGAATTTCGTCGTCGTGCAGCTTGGCCTCGCGCTTGAAGAACCCGCCCGGGATCTTGCCCGCCGCGTAGGTCTTCTCCACGTAGTCCACGGTCAGCGGAACGAAGTCATGACCGGGCCTGGGGTCCTGCGACCCGCAGGCGGTGACCAGGACCACCGACTCCCCGCAGCTGACCAGCACCGCCCCCTGGGCCTGCTTGGCTATGCGGCCGGTCTCCAGGGTGACGAGCTTCTCACCGATTTTTACGCTTTCTCGAATTATCATTGAACCGATTCCTCCTACCGGCTTGCAGCCGGCATATAAAAGAGGAACGGTCGAGCCGCGCATAGCCGTTACGGCGAAAGCGCCACCGGAAACCCATCCCGGACACTCGTCCTGGTGGTAACCCCGCAATCGTATGGCGGATATGCATCAGATCGGCCGATCCCGTTACGCCGTTGCCGGAGGGGCGGGCTCGGTCCTCGGTTCCAGGGCTCAACGCCCGGCGCGTATACGAACGACCGGTCGGTAAACGCTCGAATCGAAGATCGAAAATGCCCCGTTCCGACTACACGGCACTTGCTGTGTCGCCCGGGCGACCGGTTTCTTCCGGCCGCCCTTTAGAATTCTCTACCCGTGACTACTTGCGAAGCCCGAGCTCCCCGATGAGGGTCCGGTAACGACCCACGTCCCGCTCGCGCAGGTACTCCAGCAAACGACGGCGCTGGCTGACCAGCATGAGCAGCCCCCTGCGGGAATGAAAGTCCTTGCCGTGAACCTTGAAGTGCTCGGTAAGTTGTTGGATTCGCTCGGTTAAAAGAGCGATCTGAACCTCGGGAGATCCCGTATCCGTTTCATGGGTACGGAACTTCTTGATGACGTTGCTCTTATTTTCCGCGCTCAGCGCCATTAGCTCTCGGTTTTCCTTTTAATACGCCCCGATCCTCGTCCGGGGTTCGATGTGTGGCGGAGTATGCAGAGGCTCCGCGGTCCGGTCAAGCAGATCGAACGGCTCATCTATAGCGCATGTCCGCGGTCCTGGTGAACCAGCGCGGGCCCGCTACCCCCACGGGGATCATATAAGATGAACCGACGATATCGATGACCGCCAGGCGCGCGCTCAGCTGCGGCCCGGAGACGAGCCGCTCTATGGGGTCCCAGTCCGAGGGGTAGAGCTCGATGGAGGCCCGGGCGGCGTGAGACTGATGGATGATCTCCCGCGGCTTGAACATCCAGAGCGGATTCAACGCCGTGGCCTGCCCCAACCCTCCGACATTGAAAGCTTTTCTTCCCATCACCGGCTCGGGATTGACCTCGACCGCTCCCCGCACGGCCTGGACCGATACCACCGGCCCGCCGCGGCGGGACACGCTGGCTTTCACGCCCTGCTCGCCCTCTTCGAAGGAAATCTCGGCCAGCTTCTTGGGATAGCCCAGAAGCTCGCGCCCGTAGATGAGGGCGGTGTCGTCGTCCACCACCATCCAGGCACAGTGCACCCCGCGGCCCAGGAGCGTGTCCACCTGGATGAGCAGGGCCGCCTCCCGGTAGGGCACGGTGAACGAGGTCTTGGTGTAGTTCGCGATGAACAGGGTGGCGCGTGCCGGCTCGTCGAGCCACAGGCCCGGCGGAAGGATTCGTCTGGTTTCTTTGCGGTCGAGGGGAAGGTCGACCAACACGAAGCGGGCGTTTTCCCAGAGCTTGATCCGCCCCCTGGCCATCCGTCCTAGGCCGAGCGCGGCGCGCACGGGGCTGGTCAGGTCCGGTTCTCCCCTGGGCATACCGGTTGTGGAGGTGCGCTCCGGCATCGTATCGATTATTTGACATACGTTACCGTATGTCAAGAAACCTACGCGACCGGCGGTACAACCGCCATTCGCTACCCCTCCCGCAACAGATGAGCTCGGACGACATTACCCGAACCCCGACCTAGACCTAAAACAAGCGAACGCATCTGCTGCGAGCGCCCACAGCACGCCATTTCGGACGAGCGACCCGAGGAGGCCGAGGGGGAGCTGGTCGAGGCCGGAGACGTGGCTCCGGTGGACGGCTTCCTCGACGGCGAGGGAGATGGGGACGGCAAGGGAGAGGCCGAGCAAAAGCAGGCCGCTCCGGCGGTCGTGGTCCAGCCCTCCTTCGACACCGGTCCCCGGCAACGCCGGGCGAGCGTCGAAAGGCCCCGCTACCTGTCCGGCTGCGCCATGCCGGAGATACCGGAAGCGCTTCTGTCACAGGCGGAGACCATCCGCGTGGACGTGCGGATGCTGATCGGTGTCGACGGGCGGGTACTGTCGGCCACCGTCCTGCAGTCGCACCCGCTCATCCCGGATGTGGCTGACGACCGCGGGCGGTACGGCGGCAGCGACGACACCAGCAGCTGCGGCACCCTGAAGTACGTCCGCATCGAGTTCGCCGGCGCCGAGCTGAGCCCGGACAACGAGCTGAACGGCCTGACCCTGGGCGGCTGCGGCTCGGGAGCCGAGCTCAGCTACCTCCAGGTCCACCGCGGCAAGGACGACGGCATCGAGATATTCGGCGGCACGGTCGGCTACACCGTGGAAACCGGCGACGAGGACGACGACGACGGATTCGACGAGCAGGCGGCCATCGAGGACGCGGCGCGCAACAACACCCTGGGAACCGATCCCGGGCTGGGCAGCGCCAGCACCACCGAACCCGACTACGTCCCGACCAGCGCCGATCTCGCCGGGCAGGCGACCCCCAGCTTCGGCGATACCTCGGCCGATTACGCCGGAGCCTTCGAGCCCAACGCGGCCAGCGACTGGACCGAGGGGTGGACCGACTACCCCGAGAACTGAACGCATTGTAGTATTCGCGCCGTGACCACCGGCGCGACGCTGCTCATCGCGCTCGGCCTGGCGATGGACGCCTTTGCGGTCTCCATCGCCGCCGGGCTAGTGCTGGAACGGGTCGGCTTCCGACACCTTGCACGTACTGCTGAGCCGCCTGACCCGGGGGCGGACCCACGGCGACCCTACAAAGCGCCCGAGGCGCCGCGCGTGTACCCGCTTCAGGTTCGCATTCACGCCTGATACAATGGCCGCCCAAACGTCGAACGTAAGGGAGACCAACATGACAGGCGCGCGTACGAGACGACGTCACAACCCGGTGTACACCCTCATGGTGGCGATGGCTTTGCTCGCCGGACCGGCAGTCATGACGGTCAGGGCACAGCCCGCGAACAAGGCGGCGAAGGAGAAAGCGGCAAAACCGGTGAAGAAGAGACCGGCCGCCGCCGGCAAGGAGAAAGCGGCCAAACCGGTGAAGAAGAGACCGGCCGCCGCCGGCAAGGTCAAGAAGCTCTCCCCGCTGCAGCAGGCCGAGCGGCTTTTGGACGCGCCGGATCCGGACAAGGTCCGCGCCGGGCTGGAACAGCTCGGGCTGATCGGAAAGCCGGCGGTCGTACGCCCGATTTCCGAAAGGCTTCGCCAGGGGTTGAACCCGCCGCTCATGCTTCTCGCTATCGAGACGCTGATGGCGACCAAGAGCCCGCGAGCGGGGCCGATCCTGATCGAGCTGTGCAGCCATCGCCGCGCCGCCATCCGCGCGGCAGCGGTGGGTGCTCTCGGGGAGCTGCGGGTGCGCACGGCGCGAGAAGTGCTGCGTGAGGCGCTGGACGACTCCGAGCCCGCGGTGCGCGCGGCCGCGGCCGGGGCCCTGACCCGCATGAGAGACCGGGGGACGCTCAAGACGCTGTACGCGCTCTTCGAGCGGGGCGAGAAGCCCGCGCTCGAAGCCATCGCCGCGCTGGCCACCCCGGTCGAGATAAAAAGGCTGCTCGGCTACCTGGAGGACCGGCCGCTGAGCGCGCTGGAACCCGCTTTTATCGCGCTATTTGAGCGCAAGAGCTTCCCCAGGCCGGGTAAAATGTCCCTGATCGCGGGCCTGACCGAGAACGGCTCGCCCGATGCCGAGCAGTTCCTGCGCGACCGGCTGGCCAAGCTATCGGGAGCAGAGCAGGCACCCCTGAGCCGCGCTATCGGCAAGGCGCTGGAGACGATCCAGCGCAGGAGAATGGAAAAGACACAAGCCGCGACCGAAGCGCGGAAGGCGGAAGAGAAGCAGGAGAGGATCGAGCCGAAGAAGCCAGAGGCGAAACCGAAGAAGGCGAAAGCCGCGGGCGAGCCGGCCGGAGCGGCGGCAAAGGAGGCGAAGTGATGAACCGTTCGCTGATCTTGATCGTTCTCTGCGCCGGCCTTACCGGCTGCGGCGCCAAGCCCTTTGTCACCACCTTCGTGGAGAAGTCCAGGCCCGGCGCGGCGAGCATCCTCGAGTCGCTCTCCGAGATCGAGCCCCGACAGGAACGCGCGGTGGTGGTCGGGGTAACCGCCGAGCCCGCCGAGCTGTTCGCCTGGGAGATACAGAAGGGGCTTCTCTGGCGGCGCCCGATCAAGGCGAGCTCCGCTCCCCGGGTGGCCGGACCGCTGGTGGTGACCCACGAAGGAGACGAGATCGTGGCCCGCGACCTGGACAGCGGGGAGGAGCTGTTCAGTATCGGTGACCGGGCGCGGCTGGTGGGAGCGGACGGGTACGGAGACACGGCGGTGATCGCGCTCGTTACCGATCCCGAGGAGCAGTCGCGAGGCATCGTGGTGGGTGTCGAAGAAGGTGACATCGCCTGGGAGCGCGAGGCCGATTTTCCGGTGGGCGTACCGCTGGTGGCCGAGGGGTTTGTGGTATTGCCGTGGGCCACCAATCGCCTGTCGTTGCTCGACGCCGAGGACGGCGAGGAGCTGGCGCGCCTGCGCCTGCAGGATTCGGTCTCGGGACACGCCTTTGTGGACGGACGCTCCGCCTACGTGGGGCAGCACGGTTTCTTCCGCGTCGACCCGCGGCTAAAGAGCGGCGTCCGAGAGGATGCGGTCTACTACAGCCCGGTGGCCCGGCCCATGCCCGGCCAGCCCGGTTTGCTGCGCGAGGCTTACGAGCCCGTACCGCCGCCGGATCACGCAGGGCACCGGGTGGATCTGAGCTGGCGGGCCGGCGGAAAGGGCGACACCATCGCCATCCGGGACGACACCCTGTACCTGCGCTTCTATCGCTTCCTCTTCGCCCTGGACGCGGAGAGCGACGCGATTCGCTGGATCTACACCGGTCCGGCCGACCTGTCCGGCGTCGCCGTACAGCCCGGAGGGGTATTTCTGGCGGATACCGAGGGCTCGCTGCTCTTTCTCTCCTCGCTGGGCCACCCGGTCTGGCGAGAGCAGATGGAGCTGAAGCCGGTGGCGGCGCACGTGCGCCCGGGGTCGCTCGTCCCGCAAGCGGACGCGGCAGAATCCTCGAAGGAACAGGCCGCGAAAGCCGCCCCGCCGAAGCTCGAGATGCCGCCGCTGCAGGAGCAGCTCATCGCCGCTGCCGAGCTGGACGATCTTCGGCTGGCGGGTGGTCGGGCCTTTGCCGTCGAGCATCTCTCCCGCTTCGAGGGAGCCGAGATGACCGGGCGTCTGATCCGTATATGCGACGATCGGAAGGCGCCCGAACCGGTACGGCTCGCGGCCTGCGACCGGATGGCCGAGCGCACGCGGGGCCAGCAGCATATCCTGGAGGCGCTCGGCCGCCGCGCCTCCTTTCTTTCCGAGACCGCGCCGCCGCCGACCGGAGCGCTGGGCAGGGCGGCGGCGGCCATGAAGCTCCACGCTGCCGCCCCGCTGCTGGTACGGCACCTGAAAGACGCGGATACTCCGGCAGCCGAGCTGCCGGCACTGATCGAGGCGCTGGCCGCTCTCGACTACTCGGAGGCCGCGGCCCCGCTCGAGCGCTTCCTGAGCCTGCACCACGCCGAGCCCTGGGAGCAACACCTGGCCGCCGGCCTGGGCGCGGCGATCGAGGCGCTGGTCGCCCTGCGCGGAAAGGCCGCGGATACTATCTTGAAACGCGTAGCCGCCGACCCCATGACCATGAAGGGGCTCGGGGAGCTGGCCGAGCGGGCGCTGACCTCGTTGCACACCCGGCCGCCCGCCGCCTCGGCGGCCGAGAAGGAAGCGGCGGCAAAAAAGCCGACGCCCGGCGGGAAGCACCCGGGCACAGCGGCGGACACAAGCCGGCCGCATTACCTGAGCATGGGCGTGGTCGACCGGGTATTGCGCCGGGGAGAGGGCAAGCTGCGGCAATGCTTTGAGCTCGACGAGCCGGGCTCGCTCTACGCCCGCATCTCCATGGTGGTGCACGGCAGCGGCGAGGTCGAGCGCGTCTTCGTCACCCCGACCGCCATGCAACAGTGTGTGGAAAAGGCACTGCAGAAAGTCGAGTTCCCTCCCACGCAGTCGCGCCGGCAGCAGGTCGTCTACGTCCTGCAGCGCGTCAAGCGCGGCAAGGCGTCAACCGAGGAAGATCCCAGGCTGAAGAGCCGGGGCAAGAAGAAGAAGCAAAAACGGACGGGCAAGAAGCCCGGCAAGCCGGCCGCGAAACGCTAGCTCGAACGAAGTTAGAGATCTCTATCGGTAAGCAGAACTCTCCCTCCGGTCGAGATGACATGGGTACGGGGGGGCTCTACCTCCCCGGAAGCTCCAGCAGCGCCCACAGATAGAGGCTGGCAATACTGCGGTAAGGGGCCCAGGGCCGACCGGCGGCGGCGACCTCGGAAGGCGTCGGCAGCCGTGGCAAGTCGTGAGCGATCCGCAGACCATTGCGGATGCCGGCATCGCCGACCGGCAGCACGTCCGGCCGGCCCAGCCGGAACATGAGAAACATCTGCGCGGTCCAGATCCCGACGCCCGGAAGCCGGGTGAGCGCGGAGACGATCTCGTCGTCGCTCGCCCTGGCCAAGGCGTTCAGGCGCAGGCTCCGGTCGGCGACCGCAGTGGCCAGCGACCGCAAGTAGCGCACCTTCGCGCCCGAAAGACCCGCGCCGCGCAGGCTGGGCTCCGGGGTGGTCAGCAGCCGCGACGCGGTGACCCGCCCGCCCAGGCAGCGGAGCATCCGGCCATAGATGGTGGACGCCGCCTTGAGCGAAAGCTGCTGGTAGACGATGGAGCGGGCGATGCAGTCGAGATGCGACGAAGCGCCCGATGGAGCGAAGCGCTGGGCGCCCAGCGTTTCCACCACGCGACCGATGGCAACGCCTAGCAACGGATCGACGCGCCGCAGGTGCTTCTCCGCTCCTCCCGCTCGCGCCCGGCGGCGATGCCAGGTCTCCTCGAAGCTCGCCGGCATCCCGTCCCCTTGGTTTTCGACCTCGACCCCGGCGGCCAATCGGCGATCAGCCGCTCTTGCCGTTGGCGATGCCGAAGTGCGCGGCCTTCTTCATGGCCCGCTCGCCCTCTTCGTCCTTGCCGAGCCTCTTGAGCGCGACGCCTTTGTTATGCCAGGCCTTGCCGTAGTCGGGCCGAAACGAAATCGCCTTTTCGAACAACTCGATGGCATCGTCCATCCGGCCGAGCATTCCCGCGGCGATGCCCTTGTGGCACCAGGACTCGGGGTGCTCGCGGTTCACGGCCAGCGCCCGGTCGAACTGTTTCACCGCCTCTGGGACCTTTCCCCGCTTCAGCAGCATCAGCCCCTCCCCGTACAGGGCGTCGGGGTTCTTGGGCTCGAGCTCCAGCGCTTTTCGGAGGCAGGGCTCCGCCTCTTCCAGGCGCCCGGACTCGATCAGGGCCAGGGCCTTGCCCGTCCAGGCCTGGGCGTTATCGGGATTGATCTCCAGCGCCCGTGAGAAGCTGCGGATGGCCTCCTTCCAGTCGCTGCGTACGGCAAAGGCGCGCCCCCTGCCGTTCCAGGCGTCCGCGTCGTCGCGACTGACGGCCAGTACCCGGTCGAAGCAGCGGATGGCGCCGTCCACGTCTTCCCGCTCGGTGAGGAGAAAGCCCTTGTTGAGCAGCGCTCCGGCGTGTTTCGGGTTTAGCTCGAGCGCCTTGTCGTAGCTCTCGATGGCCTCGTCCCGCTTGCCCTGATCCTGCTGCGCGACGCCTCGTTCGACCCAGGCCTCCACCAGCTTGGCATCGATGCCGAGCACCTTGTCGTAACAGAGGATCGCCTCGTTGAACCGCCCCTGCATGCTGATGACATTACACGACCTATACAAGATGCTCGCGTCGCCGGGTTTGAGCTCGACGGCCTTCTGCAGCGCGGTCCGGGCTGGTTCCAACCGCCCCTGGTTGGCCAGCGCCGTTCCTTTCTGCATCCAGGCCTCCGCGTGGTTCGAGTTGGCGCGAATGGCCCGGTCGAGTTGCTCTACGGCCTCGTCGAACTTGCCCTGCTCGTTGAGCGCGTCGGCCTTGTTGGTCAGGACGGCCGGGTTGTCGGGGTCGAAGAGAAGCGCTATGTCGAAGTAGATGAGCGCGCCGATCAGGTTGCCCTGCTTCTGCATCACGCTTCCCTTGTTGTTCCAGGCGTCGGCGTAGTTAGGGGAGAGCCGGATCGCCTTGTCGAAGCACTCGATGGCTTCCTCCAGCTTACCCTGCATGCCGAAAGCCAGACCTTTTCGGTTCCACTCCTCGGCTTCCCGGCTGTTTTCCGTCAAACCGAGTCGACCGCAGGACGGCGCGAGCATCACGGTCAGTACGACCATAACGAAGAACAACGGCGATGTGAGCGGCGCTTTACCTCCGGCCCGTGACCGGCGAGCGCGAGCGCGAATCGGATCTATCATGTTATGGTTGCACACGAAGGAGTCTAGCGTGCGTTGCAACCCCTTGAATATGTCTTAAAACGGAGGCGGGCACAAACGAGAATGACCAGAACGGCAACAGCCGCCGACGCGGAGAGCGTGGTCGTCCACGAGATCTACCGGTCCATCCAGGGCGAATCTAGCTACTGTGGGCTATCCTGCGGCTTTGTACGTCTGAGCGGGTGTAATCTCAGGTGTGAATGGTGCGATACCAGGCACGCGTTCGAGGGGGGACGACGGATGCGGATCGCCGAGGTACGGGAAGCGGTGGAATCGATGGACACCGATCTGATCGAGGTTACCGGAGGGGAGCCCCTACTGCAGCCGGGAACGCGTCCACTGTTGGCAGCGCTCTGCGAGACGGGCAGGACGGTTCTACTGGAAACCAGCGGCGAACGGGACATCTCCGAGATGGATCCGCGCGTGGTCCGGATCATGGACATCAAGACGCCGTCGAGCGGCGAATCGCACCGCGTGCGCTGGGAGAACCTGGATCTGCTGACCCGCAGAGACGAGGTCAAGCTGGTGCTGCTCGACCGCGCCGACTACGAGTGGGCGCGAGGGGTGATCGAGCGCGAGAAGCTCGCGAGCCGAACCGGCGAGGTGCTGCTCAGCCCCGTGCACGGCGAGCTCGCCCCCGAGGAGCTGGTCGCCTGGGTGCTGCAAGACGGGTTGCGGGCGCGCGTGCAGCTTCAGTTGCACAAGTACATCTGGGGTCCCGACCGACAGGGGGTATAGAGAAAGTAGATGCGACTCGGTATCCGAACCAGACTGTTCGCCACATCGATCCTGCTCGTCTCGGTGGTGGGTCTGGTCAGCGGCGTCTACCTAGAGCGCGTCCTTCGTTCCTGGCTGGAAGCCCGCATCGAATCCAACCTGTTTCTGCTCACCAAAACCTCCCGCCAGTTCGTGGAGACGGCGCCCGGCAACGATACGCTGCAACAGATGGACCGTTTCGCCGATCGCCTGGGCCGCTCCAGCGGGGCGCGGGTCACCATCATCGCCAGCGACGGGGTGGTGCTGGGCGACTCCGAGCTCAACCTGCAACAGGTGCGGGAGGTGGAAAACCACGGAGGACGCCCGGAAATACGTGCCGCCGCCCGCTCGGGCAGCGGCAGCTCCCGGCGCTACAGCGCCACCATCCGAACCCACATGCTCTACGTCGCCGTCCCCTATCAGCGGCACGACCGTACGGGCGTGGTTCGCCTCTCCGTTCCGCTCGCCGAGGTGGACGCGGCCATCGGCAGGCTGCGCTTGCTGCTGCTTCTGGCCGGCCTGCTCGGACTGGTGGTGAGCGTGATAGTGAGCGCGGTCGCCTCTCACCTGCTCTCCCGCCGCCTGCGCAGCCTGGTCGAGCACGCCCGGGCGGTGGCCCACAACAAGGCGGGAAAGTTGCCACTTCCGCCGGACGACGAGCTGGGCCGGTTGGCCGGTTCCTTCAACCGCCTGGTCGCGGAGCTGGACCGGGCGGTCACGGATCTGGCCGGTGAACGCAATCGGCTGGAGACCGTGCTGGAAAGCATGAACGAAGCGGTGCTGGCGCTTGATCCGGAGCAGCGGGTATCCATGGCGAACCAGGCTGCGCTGGACATTCTCAAGATCTCCTCTCCCCCGGTGGGCCGCACCCTGCTGGAGGTGGTACGGGTACCGGCCCTGATCGAGCTGGTGGCAAAGGGTGCGGACGGGTCCACGGCCACGGCCGAGCTCGAGCTGCCCGGTCGGCCCAGCCGCCGGGTCCTGGCCGTGGTCGCGCCGCAAAGAACCGCCGGCGGCAGCGTACTGGTCATGCACGACGTGACCGAGATGCGCCGGCTGGAGCGGGTGCGCCGGGACTTCGTGGCCAACGTGTCGCACGAGCTTCGAACACCGGTGAGCGTCGTGCAGGCCAATGCCGAGACACTGCTCGGCGGCGCGCTCGGGGACCGCGAACGGGCGCGCGAGTTCCTGGAGGCGATCTACCGCAACGCAAAACGGCTCTCCGGCATGATCTCGGACCTGCTGGACCTCTCCCGCATCGAGGCCGGCCGGATGGTACTGGACACCGAAGCGGTTCCGCTGGACGAGGTGGTGGCGCGGGCGGCGCAATCGGTCGAGGAGACAGCCGCCCGCAAGGGAGTCTCTCTCGAGAACGCGGTCGGGAAATCGATCGGGGTTCGCGCCGACGAGAAGGCGTTGGAGCAGGTACTGGTCAACCTGCTGGACAACGCTGTCAAGTACTGCGGCGAGGGGGGCCATGTAGCAGCGCGGGCCGCGGAAGACCGGGGCATGGTGCGCGTCGAGGTCCGGGATGACGGTCCCGGGATCGAGCCGCAGCACCGGGACCGCGTTTTCGAACGCTTCTACCGGGTCGAGCCCGGCCGTTCGCGCGAGCTGGGCGGCACCGGTCTCGGGCTGTCCATCGTCCGCAACCTGGTGAGCGCCATGGGCGGCAAGGCCGGATTCGAGCCGGCCGAGCCCCGCGGCTCGATCTTCTGGTTCACCCTGCCGGCCGCGGAGCTGCAGGACGTCGGCTAATACGACTCGATCGCTTCTGGCACGACTTGGTCGCTTCGGCGTTGCTAGCGTTTCGGG
>CAYVFC010000188.1:0-13753 GCA_964450715.1 uncultured Sandaracinaceae bacterium
AAGCCGCGAGTGCGCCCGCCCACGCGGCCGCAACCGGATCGTTTATTTTGCGGTGTTTCCTTAGGTCGAATTTTCTTCTCCAAACCACGGCGAGAAGGAGTTGCTAGAGGTGAGCCGAGCCAAGAAAGGCGCGGGGGGAAAAGACCGAACCGGTATCTCGCGCCGCCAGTTCCTGAAGATCACCGGCGTGGTCGTGGCGGGCGCCGGCGCAGGGACGGGCATCGTATCGTGCGGCGGCGACGCAGACGGCGAGCAGGGAGGCCCGGGCGATGCGGGGCTTTGCGGCGTGGTGACCATCCCGCTTTCCGAGGGCTACCTGGTGGTGGATAGCAAGAAGTGCCAGGGCTGCCTTTCGTGCATGATCGCCTGCTCGCTGGTGCACGAGGGCCAGGTCAGGCTGACGCGGTCCCGGATCCAGATCCTACAAAATTCCTTCGAAAGCTGGCCGGATGACCTGACCATCGAGCAGTGCCGTCAGTGCGTGGAACCGGCCTGCGTGCAGCAGTGCCCGACCTGGGCGCTGCACGCGGACGAAGAGAACGGCGGTGTCAGGCTGGTGGACCGGGACAAGTGCACCGGCTGGGGAGGATGCGCGGACGCTTGTCCGTTCACCCCGGAGAGAACGATCGTGGTTGAGGACGAGGCGTACGACGGCGATCGCAAGGGACGCAAGTGCGATCTGTGCATCGACGCCCCCTACCTGTGCGACGCCGAGGGGAATCCCGCCAAGGGCGGGCCGGGCGGGATGCAGGCTTGCGTGGCGGTCTGCCCGGTGGGCGCGATCGCCTTCACCACCGAGGTACCCGAGCAGGAAGGCGACGAGGGCTACAAGGTAAACCTGCGGGACGAGGTCTGGGGAACACTGGGTTTCCCCACGGAGTGACCCCCGATCGGGATGTGCGCCGGAGCGACTTGGAGAGATCCACTAAATGACCGGCTACGCTGGAAAGATACTGCGAGTAAATCTGACGGATGGCAGCCATCGTGAGCTGGCCACCGCTGACTACGCCCAGTGGGTCGGCGGGCACGGGATGGGCTCGGCCATCTTCTACGACATCGCCGTGGGGGAAAAAGCCTTGGACCTGGCGGCGGTGGACGGTTTCAGCGCGGAGAACGTCATCACCATCATGACCTCTCCGCTCTGCGGCAGCGGCGCGCCCGGCGCCTCCGCCCGGACCGAGGTACAGGGCATAGGGGTACATACCTCTCCCGTGGGCTGGTTCACCAGGAGCAACTTCGGCGGACGGTTCGCGGCCATGCTCAAGCTCGCCGGCTGCGATGGGATCGTCATCGAGGGCGCTGCGGTCGAGCCGGTCTGGATCGATATCCGGGACAACCAGGTGAGCGTCCGGACCTGCGCCGAGCTGGACCTGTGGGGCACCGATACCCGACAGTGCCAGGAAAGGATTTGGGAGAACCTGAAGGAGAGCGGCGAGTACGGCGGCTGGATCCGGCCGGCAGGCGTCGGCGAGCGCACCACCCAGCGGCCGGCCGTTCTGACCATCGGACCCGCCGGCGAGAACCAGAGCAGGCTGGGCGCCCTCATACACGACATGGGCAATGCGGCCGGTCAGGGCGGGTTCGGCGGCGTCTGGGGCTTCAAGAAGCTGAAGGCGATCAGCGTGATCGGCAGCGGCGGCATCCCCGTGGCCGATCCGCGGGCCCTGTTGCAGGCTCGTCTCTGGCAGAAGGCGCACTACCAGCACGACCAGGGCAACCGCGAGCTGTGCCGGCCGACCTTCCCTTCCTACGGGCACTGGGTGCCTCCCAACCCGGGTGACAACTGGATCTTCGATCTGCCCGAAGGCGGCAAGAGGCCGCAGGCCTGTGTCGGTTGCCATGCCGGCTGCCGGTCCAGACACCAGAGCGGGCTGGGCAACGAGTCCAACTGCTTCAACACGGCCTTTTACAACCAGTCCAGCCCGGGTACAGACCTGGCCGTTCAAGCGGAGATACAGCGCAAGGCCAGCGATCTGGCCAACCGATACGGCGTGAACTCGGCGGAGCTGGTCTACGGCATCCCCTATCTCGCCACGCTGGCCCGGCAGGATATGCTCGGGCCGGGCAAGGCCATCGACTGCCCGCTCGACTTCGAGCAGATCGGTAGTTACCAGTTCATCGAGCAGCTGATCACGGCCATCGCCTACGGAGACGACGGGAAAGGCAACCCGCACGCGTTCGGCCGGGCGGTCAGCCAGGGTTTCTATCGAGCGGCCAAGAGCTGGGGAAGGCTCGAGGATAAAAGCGGGGATCTAGCCACCGGTTTGCTGCCCTTTCCCCACTGGGGGCTGCCCGTGCACCTGGACCCCAGGTTCCAGCTGGAGTGGGGCTACGGAACCATTCTGGGAGACCGCGACGCGAACGAGCACGATTTCGAGTTTCTCTACCGCAACCCGACCGAGGCGGACGCCTCGCCGTTCGACGAGCCGCTGGCCACGGCGGAGCAAGCGGTCAAGATATACACCGATAAGATGCAGCCCTATAACCAGGTCGAAGAACCGATGCGGATGCTGGACTACGGTCCGGACAACATGTATTCCGAGCACATGGCCAGGCTGGTGGCCTGGCATCGGCACTACACCCGTTTCTGGAAGCAGTCGGCCCTGTTCTGCGACTGGCAGTACCCGGACTTCCTCAATCCCTACGCGCCCGACCTGGTCGGTTCCACCGGGGAGGCCGAGCCCAGGTTCCTCAACGCCGTGGTCGGCTCCGAGCTGTCATTCCTGGACGGCATGGAGCTGGGGCGGAAGATCTGGAACCTGGATCACGCCATCTGGACCCTGCAGGGACGGCACCGGGACCAGGTGCACTTTGCCGACTATATCTACGGCGGACCGACCGGGGATCAACAGGGGACCGGCGGGCGGCACCTGGTGCCCTGCCTGGTGGCGGGAGAATGGGAGTATACAAACGTCAATACCGCGGAAAGGAAGCTGGACCGCGACGCGTTCGAGCAGTTCAAGAGCCGCTTCTACCGGCTGGAGGGCTGGGACCCGGAGAGCGGATATCCGACCCGCAGAACCCTGCAGGAGCTGGGCCTGGGAACCGTCGCCGACGAGCTCGAGCAACGGGGCAAGCTGGGAAACGATGGATAAGAGACGGCCGTTCAGACCCACTCGGCCTTGATGGCGTCGATGTTGTCCACGTTGCTATCCAGGATCGCTATCTGGGTGGGATCGGTGGTACCGAAGCCCAGCTGCCCGGCACGCGCGATCTGGGCGTCGGCCCATACGGACCGATTCAGGTAGCGGTCCACTCCCGGGTTGCCGGCAGCGTTGAGCTGCCTGGCGTAGTGCTTAAGTATGGCCAGGCCCATGGAATCGCAGGCCACCATATCCGTAGAGGCGACGACCAGGCCGGCAGGGGCGACGATCATGGGCCCGTTCGCGTCCGAGTTCGGGAAGTAGATGTCGCTGAGCCCGGCGCCGGCGGGCCCGTTGGCCACGCAACAGGTCGTCGAGTCGATCACGTTCATCAGCTTGCGGGGGACGATGCAATGCAGCTCAGCGCACTGCTCGCCCAGAAACTCGTCGTGAATACCGTCGGGCTCCGGGGTCCATCGTCCCCCCGGGGCCTGGAAGGGGATGACGCCCACGAAAAGCTTGATACAGCTGGTAAACACCACGCTCGAATAGGGGCATACCTGGTGGTTCTTGAGCTTGGAGGCGGTGATGAAGTGGTCATACTGGGGAGCCGCGGGGTCGAGCATCTGCGGCACCCGCTTCTCCTCGGTGATGAACTGCCAGTTCGGGTCCTGGTAACCGACGTAGGGGAGCAGATCCCAGGCCGCGAAGTTGATGCCTTCCTGCTGGCAGAGCGCCGTGTAGCCGGCCATTTCGGCCCACAGCGTGGTATCCATGCCCACCGCGGTGCACTCGGCCAGGGTGATGTTGGCCGCGCTGGTGTGCGTCTTCAGCGCCTGTATGATACCGCGCAGGACCTCCACGTTGGTGAAGCAGTCGGTACCGGCCGTCATCAGGTTCGGCTTGATGACGACCCGGTCGCCGCCCACCACCCCGCTCAGCCCTCCGGCCATGTCGATGGCGTTTCTGGTGTTGTTGAGCACGTTGACGTCTCTGGAAACCGCGATCTTGGTCGAGGTATCCGGCGGACCGCTGTCGCCGGCGGACCCGTCGGGCGGTCCGGCATCCGGGGGTGCGCCGCCCGTGCCCGCCTGAGCGCCGCCCGTGCCTGCCGGCTGGCCGCCCGTGCCTGCCTGAGCGCCGCCCGTGCCTGCCGGCTGCTCGCCGCCCGTGCCCGCTTGAGCGCCGCCGATGCCTGCCTGAGCGCCGCCATAGCCCGCCTGCGGAGCGCCGCCGTAACCCGCATAGCCCCCGCCGGAGCCCGCCCAGCCGCCGCCATAACCCGCGTAGCCGCCGCCGGAGCCCGCCTGAGCGCCTGCTGGATCATCGCTGCCGCAAGAGTAGATCCAGGGCACCGAGAGACCCGCCGAGGACATGGCCACCATCTTCATGAAATAGCGGCGGCTGACCGGCGGCAGCCCCCGCTTCTCCCTCTGCTCGTTGTACCAGGTAAAACCCTTGCGCAGGTGGCGATACATGTCTTTGCTCCTTCAGTGGCTTGTTGATCTCGGTAGCTTTGCGAAACGAAAACGCCGGGACCGCGCCCGGCTCAGGTAGCCGGCGGGCAATCCACCCCGCCGCAGTCGTCGGCCAGGGTCCCGCAGATGTCGAGCGAGGTGTTGTCGTCCGGCAGTCCCAGGCGGTCGCGCAGCCCGGTGGCCTCGCAGGTCGGAAGCTGCGGTACGATCTGTATTCTCAGCTCGGCGCCCAGCGAGGTCAGATTGCCCAGCCCGTCTAGATCGGAAATCAAGAGAGCGCCCATGATGACCAGTTGACCGCCGACCGCGGTCAGGCTGCTCAATCCGTCCAGGCTCTCGAGCTCGGCGCACTCGCGCAGGTACAGGTGCGAGCCCACCGACTGCAGGCTTCCGAGCCCGTCCAGGCTGGCCAGCGCTGGCGCGCGGATGCTGAGAGCGCCCTCGATCGAGGTCACATTGCTCAGCCCCTCGATGCTCGCCAGGTTGGTCCCTTCCAGGAAGACGTTCCCTTCGATGGTCTGCACGCCGGCCAGCTCGTCCAGATCGGTGATCTCGGTGGCCGTGTCCGGAACGGTGAGGTTTCCGGTTATAGACGTACAATCGGCGAGGCGTTGCAGGTCCTGCTCGTCATCAACGGTCGGGCTGCTGCACGGGTCGCCCGCGTCGTTCGAACCGGCCTGGGCATCGCTCCCCGGTCCGGAATCCGATCCATTGCCGCCATCGGTCTGCGATCCCGCGTCAGGCGCGCCGCTACCTCCGGTCGTACCGGCCGTACCGGCAGCGCCGCCAGCGCCGTCGCTCGCTCCGCCGGTTCCACCAGTACCCGCGTCGTCGTCATCGCCGCAACCGATTGCAGCGCAAACCATGAAAAGCCCCAAAAAAATCGTTCTTTTTCTCATTGCGTCACCGAATTGTTCTTTCCCGCCAGTTTTACTTGCAGCTACGATAAGGTATACGGTATTTGCACACAAGGACATGGTACTAAATCCTTGTTTAATAAGCTCGCCAGCTCGATTAAATAAAAGTAAAAAAGCGCAGTGAGGGCGGAAAGTGGCAAAAAAGTCCTTTAAACAACCAAAAAGGGGAAGCCCGAACGAGGACGCGAGCGCCGCGTTTTCGCATGACGAGGAACCAGGTTCTTCGACCCCAGACCCGATCAACAGGCGCGAATTCGTAAGGCTTACTGCCTTTTCCACTGCCAGCCTGGCCGTACCCCTGCTCTCTTCCTGCGGCGGATCCGGGGAAAATACCGGCGTCGGCGGGAGCGCGGGCTACGCAGGCTGGGGCGGAGGGCCCGCGGGTTGGGACGGGGGACCGGCTGGTGCTGGTGGTCAGATTGCCGGCGTCGGAGGCGTGCCTGCCGGAGGCGAGGGAGGCCTGGGCGGAACAGGAGGCGACGCGGCCGGTACGGGGGGCAGTGCCGGAGCCACTGGCGGTATAGGAGCCGAGGGCGGCACGGGCGGCGGCGGTGGTACGGCCGGTACGGCCGGCACGGGCGGAGACGGGGGAGGCGGCGGCACCGCTGGCCAGATCTCGCCGCCGGCGGGCGGCTCGGACGTTATCTTCGCCCGCTACGATTCACAGCAGGCAGCCACCGCGGATGCCGCCGTCAGGCTGGTGCTTTCCGAAATGGATTTTTCCTGGCTGTCTGCCGGCGATTCCGTTTTCATCAAGGTAGCCTGCAACTCGGGTAACCCGCATCCGGCCGTCACCTCTCCGCAGGCGGTTAGCGGCATGGTGGCCGAGCTTTTTGCGCGAGGCGCCGGCCGCGTGGTGGTGGGCGACAAGGCGGGCGTGGAGTGGGTCACGCTTTTCGCCGGCGAGCAGCGCGTGAGCTCGACCCGCCAGATGATGCAGAACAACGGCCTGCTCCCGGCCATCGAGCAGTCTGGCGCCGAAGCGCACTTCTTCGACGACCAGGGGTTTGACGCGGGCTACTTCCAGGCCACCCCGCCCCCGCAGAACAACTGGCCCAGGGGCCTGTGGCTGCCCAACATCGTCCAGCAGGTCGATCACATCATCTACATGCCGCGGCTGGGCTACCACATTCTGGCCGGCTGTACCCTCGCCCTCAAGTGCGCCGTCGGCTGGCTGCGCGACGACAGCCGCCACGACCTGCACGTCGACGCCGCGAACTTCTACGCCAAGTATACCGAGGTCAACTACGTGAACGAGATCCGGTCCCGCTACCGGATGACGGTCTCGCTGTCCGAACAGCTGCTGCTGCACGACGGTCCGGACGTCGGGACCGTCTACACCGCCCAGCCGCCCATCGTCATCGCCTCGGCCAACATTGCCAACCACGACGCGGTGGCCGTGGGTACGCTGCTGCATTACGCCTCCGTCACCCCGGGGGCGGGCGGCTACAACCCGGCCTCGGCCGGTATGTTGAACAGCATGTTTCCCGCCATCGTTCCGGGATGGTCCTCGTCGGCGCCCTCCTCCAGCCTGGCGGTTCACAGCTTCGAGCAGAACCTCTCGGGCGACGGCGCGCTCACCCGGGCCTGGCAGCTGGAGGGAGGTAGGCCGGCCAGCATCCGCGTTCTTCTGCGCGGCGTGGACCTGGACGCCGCGCTGCAAGGCTTTCTGGAAACCCACGGCGAAGGTATGTACCAGTTCACGACCTGATCGGCGCTGGCCGCCGGACTCCGGCTACGTGATGGAAGGACAGTCCACGCCTCCGCACTCGTCCGGAAGCGTTCCACATACGAATTGAGAGAGGTCCGCGGTGGACAGACCCAGCCTCTGCACCAGGTCCCTGGCCTCGCAGGTCGGCAGCCGGGGCACGGTGCGGATGGTCAGCTGGCCGCCTACCGAGGTAAGCTTGCCCAGTCCGGCCAGATCGGCCAGTTCCAAACACCCCATGATAAAAAGATCGCCTCCCACGGACTGGAGATTCTGCAGCCCGTTCACCTCGGTCAAGGTGGGCGACTGGATGGCCAGCGAGCCGCCCACCGAAACCAGGTTACCCAGCCCGTCGATATCGGTCAGGGAAGGACCGAACAAGGTAAGGTTGCCCTCGATGCTCGTGATGCTTTCCAGCCCGTTCAGGCTCGTTATCTCTGAGGCATTCTCCGCCACGGTCAGGTCCCCGGAGATCGAGGCACACCCGGCAACCTGCTGCAGGTCCTGCGCAGTGACGATGACCGGGTCGCCGCAGGGATCGCCCGCGTCGCCTCCGCCCGTTCCGGTACCGGAGTCGTTACCGGCAGTATCGGCGCCACCACCCGCGTCCGCACCGGCGGAACCGGCCGCGCCTGCAGCTGCACCCGCGGCGCCGCCCACGCCCGCGGCGCCGCCGGTTCCTCCGCCGCCTTGGCCGACCTGGTCATCCGCGCCACAACCAAACGCCAGAATGAAGATCATCGCCCCTGCTGTCAGCAACCTCTGCATCGTAGCATCGTAGTAAGTAGGCCGTTCGAAATAGATCATCCACCTTACGGGCGGGACGGCTCCGGCTGCTGCGTTGCTCCTCCTGAAAATACTCCCGGTATTTCTCGTCGTCGCGCCTTGCATCCGGGGCTGTCGCGCTCCGAAACCTGGACGATCTTTTTCGAACGGCCTCCTAAGCTCAACTATCATCGAGACGGGAGCTTGTCGAGCGGCTCGGCGAAGAACATATGCTTGGCGACCTCTTGGTATATCGGCACTGGAGAGGATCCTTTCCCACGAAAGTCCGATCGATTGCTCCTATCGCAGTTCGTTGACATTCAGATGACGCTTCCGGTCAACGACGGCTAATCCACCAGGCAGAAACCCCGAACGGCCGTCGGAGAAGCGCCGCCCTACCAGTTCGCGACCAACGTATTGACATCGCCGGCGCGCTGCAGCGCCTGACTGATGCCGAACAACAGCTCCTGCGGAATGCTCGCCGCGCGCGCGCCCGGACCCAGCACCACAATTCCGGTCACCAATCGTCCGCTATCGGTGAGATGGCAGAGCACCAGCGGAATGAAGATGGCCCCACTCGCGTTGCTCCACTCGAGATGCCCGGCTTGCTCGTCGCCTTCATCGACCGCGATGGTGCAGGTAGCCGTGAGGCCTGCCTGGTCATCGGAGAGCTGCTCGAGCAGGCCTTCCACCAGGGCGTCCAGGTCGGGCGGCGGCTCGATTGCGCCGACCTGGGCGGTGAGCTGAGCGCCGTCAGCCTGTACCGTGTAAAGGAAGCCGCTTTCGGCATCTGCCTCGCGCAGCACCGCCTTGAGCGCCACCCGCGAGCGCTCCTCTCTGTCCGCAAAGTCGCTGAAGAGCAGCGTGTGCAGCGAACTGGCCACGCGATTCTGGGCCGCCTCTGCCAGGTTGTCGGCGATCTGAAGGCGAGCCGCGGCGGCCTGTTTCGTCAGCTCCGCATTGCGAGCGATGAGCAGAGGATTGTGGCCGTCCTGGTAAAGAGCGGCGCAGCGGGCGGCAAAGGTATCGAAACCGCGCTGGTCGCCGGCCAGAAGCGCCACCCGCGCTCGCGTCTCGTAGGCTCCTCCCATGACCAGGCCGCCGGCGCCGAAATCCTCAAGCATGGCGATCGCTTCATCCGCCAGCAGGCGTGCGCGATCGTGCCCGCCGTTCTCGGCATGGGCACGGGCGACCGCCTCGATTACGACGTGCATCTGCGGCCCGAGCTCGACCTCGCGCACCGCGGCCAGGTGCGCTTCGCCCTTCTCGACCGCCGTTTCCTGCTCGCCGAGCTTGCAAAGCGCCAGCACCTCGCCGGCCGCCAACCAGGCGTAGGTCGGGTGCTCGCCGGCCCTGAGACCCTCCAGGCCGGCTCGAAAATCGGCAAGCGCCTCGCGGGGCGCGCCCCGCAACGAGTGGTAGCAGCCGCGGGCGTGCCGCAGGATGGATTTCCAACCGTGCATGTACTCCGCGCGGGCTTCGATGACGGGTAAGAGCTGCTTCAGGCGCGCCAGGTCTCCGGCAAAGGCATACACCACGTATTCGCGGAACACGTGACTGCCCTCGAACATCTGCGGCCGGTTGTCGCGCAGCCGGATAAGCTCGGCCTTGCGCTTGAGCTCGTCCGCGCGGCTGATGTCTCCCCGGCAGAGGGCATCGAGCATGCGCAAACGGCAAGCGTTGACGGTGAAGATGGGATCGGACTCCAGGTCGGCCAGAAACTCCTCGTTGAGCTGACGGCCGAATACGGTCGTGACGATGGTGTTCGAGAAGCGCAGCGCCAGCCCCATGAAGTGGTGAGCGGCCGGATCGAGGCCGGCCCGGTCGGGCTGGGCCATGCGCTCCATGATGGCCCGGTTGCGCTCGAGCAGGATATGGTAGTGCCCGGTGGCCAGCGAACGCGTTCCCTCGATATTCCACTGCACGACCTGAAGCGCCGGCGATAGCGAGACGAAAGGCTCGATCGAGGTCAAGTCGCGAAAGAAGGGGTAATCGAAATGCGCTCCGATCACGCCGATGGCTCCGATCACCTCGCGGGCCAGCAGCGGCAGCGCCTGGCCGGGAGCGGTCACCCTCTCATGGGGCGGCATACGATCGAAGCGCTCCTGGGCCTGCCTGAGCGCGGTCATCGCGCGCTCGGTGGGATCCATGTCGTCGGGCAGCGCCCGGTAGAGATCGACTCCGCAGTCGTGCTCGAGCTGCTTCAGGAGCAACATTACGTCTTGCTTGGTCGCCTGGGCCGCGAGCGCACCGTAGCCGACCAGGGTGCTGCGTACGAAGTGGGCCTCGTCACGGGGTCGACCGACTCGGTCGCAGTAGTCGATCAATGCGCGCAGATGGTCCTGCCACCCTTCGGGCAGCTCGCTCACCGTGGCGGCGACCTCGGCGGGGTTGAGGTTGCTGTGGTCGCGCGCGCCCGGGAGCATGAGCTCGAGCGCCGTCTGGTACTCCCCCGCCGCGATGAGGTGCTGTATGACCGACCAACCGCGGGCGGACCTGCGCCGGTAGATCTCCGCCAGCCTCAGGTGAAGCGCACGTATCTCCTCCTCGGATAGCCGGGAGGTGAACAGCTCGCGGTAGACCTCGCTCGCCAGCAGATGCTGCAGGCCCTTGACCAGCAGAATGTTCCGACCGAACAGCTCGTTCACCGCCTTCATCACCGCGCCCGAGTCGTCGCTTTCGAGCAGCAGCTTCAGCTCGTCGAGGGTCAGCCCCTCGTGTTCGACCAGCGAAAGCCCCCGCGCCAGCTGCCGGGCGGTCGAGGAGAGAGAGGCGAAGCGCGCTTCGAGCATACCGTGTACGGTCTCGGGCAGGTCCGCGGGATCGAGCGCGGCGGGCAGGATGAAGGAGCCCGACTCGTAGCGGATGGCGCCCCGGTCGAGCAGGTGCTGCGCGAGCTGCATGAGCGCGCGGGGAGAGCCGGCCGCGATCCGGTGCAGGCGATCGGCGAGCGCATCGAGGTGCTCGACCTCGCCGAATATGGACGCCAAGAGCGCCTGGGTCTGCTCGGCGGTGAGCGGCCGCAGCTTGATCACCGTGGCGCGCTCGACGAACAACCGCAGCGACGGCTGGACGGTTTTCTCGTCCGTGCCCGCGGGAAGGGTAATTACGAGAATCAAACCCGAGGCGCCCTGCTCGGAGGAGAGCAGCGAGAGAAGCGCTGCGCTGCGCTCGTCGATGAGGTGGGCGTCGTCCACCGCCAGCATCAGCGGCCGCTCGGCGCACGCGCGCAGTACCACCTCGCGCAGCGTCGTCTGAACCCGCGCCCGGTAGTCGAGCTCGTCGCCCGACTCCGCTTCGCTCGTCTCCGGAGAAGTGGGCGAGACAAGAGCGCGCTGCTCGATGTCGAGCCCTTCGAGCAACGAGGGTATGGCCTGCAGCACCTGCCCGACCAGCGCTCGCGCCACGCCAAAGGTGGTGGTGGCGTCCGAGGCGTCGGCCCGGGCCACGATCGCGCCCTGGACCTGGGCCCCGAGCGCGCAGGCAGTGAGGAAACGGCTGCGGCCCATGCCGGGCTCGGCAACCAAGCTCAGCGTGCGCGGCCGCTTGCGCCGATCGCGTCCGAGCGCGTGCCGCAGCTCGGCCAGGTTCTGCTCGCGACCCTTAAGCCGCGGCGTGGTCAGGTAGGCCTGCCGCGCCACCAGGTCCTCGCGCATCTCGACGCCGCCGATAGTGCACAGCCGCTCCATCACCTCGGCCGCGGTGCGGGGGCGCGCATCGCGGTCGAGCGACAGCAGCGCGAGGATGAGAGTTTCGAGCTCCGGCGAGATTCCTTCGACCACCCGGGAAGGCAGTGTCACCGGATCTCGCCACAGCGGCCTGAGCTTGCTGAAGGTGCGCGCGGGATAGGCGTGGCTTCGAGTCAGGGCGTAATAGGCAGTTGCGCCCAGAGAGTACAGATCGGTGCGCCCGTCGAGCTCCTGCCCGTGCAGGGCCTCGGGAGAACAGAAGGCCGGCGTGCCAATAACGTGCGCAACCGAGCCAAAGGCGGTGACGCCGCCGAAGTCGATCAGCTTGGCCAGCCCGTCGTCCGTACAGCGGATGTTGCGCGGGGTCACGTCCCGGTGCACCAGCCCGCGCGAGTGCAGCAGCGACAGCACCGAGCAGACATCGGCCAGCAAAGCGCACACGCGCGAAACGGGCAGCGGCGCCAGCGTGTTCAGGTCCCCGCCCCCCAGCCACTCCATGGTATAAAAGGCCGTGCCCCCGTCGTGGCCGAACTCGTATACCTCTACCACGCGCGGGTGGCTGAGCTCCTTGAGCGCGTGGTACTCGCGCTCGAAGCCCTGGACCAGCTCTTGGCGGCCGTCGTACTCGCCGTCGAACAGCCGCTTCAACGCCAGGCGCCGATCATCGGCCAGGTCGCGGACCGCGTAGGCCGCCGCCATCCCACCGCGTCCAAGCTCGGACTCGACGCGGTAGCGGCCCGCGATTAGCTCGCCGGGTTGGGGGTCGGACCGTTTTCGCCGCGCGGACAGAGGTTCGTCCGCCACTAGCCAAGGTCCTCCGGAAAAATCGGCATGCTCGCATTATGTTCGGCCGGCAAATTTTCTGTCAAGCAGGAATAATTCATCGCAGTAAGTTGAAGCGCTATTGAAGCGCTGCCGTTAGCCGATTGAGGGGTTATTTACCAGCTTCGGAAACCTCCGGAGCGCGGCGCTTACTCTGTTCGCCCGTATTGCTTAGGAGGCACCGTTGACCCCTATCGGTCGCGAGGTTGGATCGATGCCGAAAGAAACGCCTTCGAGCCGAGACAAGGTCGCCGCGTTTTGCTCACCCGTGTTTCCCTTGGCCAGTCCCTTCCCTCCACCGTCTCCGCCTCCAGTCGCCCAGACTTGTTCGACGGCTTCGCAGGTACTACGGACCTGTCCGACTTCCTCCCGCCGTTCATCATCGGATTACGGCCTCCGGCCTTCCCGATGCGGTCCGCAGTGCCATCCACTGCGAGCGTCGAGAGGATCTCCCGGTTCTCGCGCGTGGAAGTTGGGTGCGTTTCGTTCCCTTCCTTCCCCTTTCCGTTCCCTCCGTTCGCTTCGTTCCTCCGTTCCCCGTTCCCGTGGAAGTTGGGTACTTCCCGTTCCCTTTTCCCCTGCAAAGATCCGTCAGCCGTATCCCGAACATCCGCTCAGGGCTCGTCAAACGCGGGAACGTGGCATACCTTTGCTAGCCATCCGTAGCAAGCCCCCCCGGACCTTAAAAGAGAAAAGAGGAGACGACTATGGCCATCATCAAGACCCAGACCGCCGAAACCGCCACCGGGCAGGTAAAGGAGTTCTACGACGAGCTTCTCAAGATCATGCCCAACGTCCCCAAGCCGCTGCAGCTCGCCAGCGCCAGCCCCGGCCTTTTCGCCATCATCAGCCAGCAGATGAAGTACTTCATGTTCCACCCCAACCTGGGACCCCTGCTGCAGGCCCATATTCGCCTGCTGGTCGCCTTCAACACCGATTATCCCTATTGCGTGGACCTCAACACCGGCTTGCTCAAGCTCTTCGGCAAGCTTAGCGACGAGGAGATCGCCGCCGTTCGCACCGATCCCGACAAGGCCAAGCTCGACGACAAGGACAAGGCCATGCTCAGGTTCGTCTTCAAGGCCGTCACCAAGCCCGACGAGGTCGATGAGAAGGATATCGAAGAACTGCGCGCCCTGGGCTGGGCCGACCCTGACATCTACGACGCGGCGGTGGCCGGCACCAGCATGGTCGCCATGGGGATGCTATTCAACGTCTTCAAGATGCACGAGGCGTGCTAAGGAGGCACCGCAAAATAAACGATACGAGACCGGGCGCGTCGGCGGAGCGC
>CAYVFC010000189.1:0-13165 GCA_964450715.1 uncultured Sandaracinaceae bacterium
GCGGCGCAAGTTCAAATACAGGGGGCTCAAAACCTCCCGGTCACGGCACTAGATGTTGCGAGATCTGCATGACGGCTCGGGGATTACCCTGGGAAATGTCGTATAGACGATCGGCGAGTAACCCGCAGTTGGGCGCATCGGCGAACAACGAACGCAGAAGCTCGCCGACCTGATCCGCGTTCAGACAACCGAGATCGATGAGCTCGTTGGCTTCGTGTAAAAGCTTGGAAGCGCTCGGAGAAGCCGCATCGGTATCGCTCTTGAAGGTCGCCACGATCGCGATGCGCGCCTTACGGATTTCACGCGCCAGAAGAGCGAATATGGCCATGGAAGATTCATCAATGGCGTATGCGTCGTCAATCGCCAGGACGATAAACCGCCTCTCGGAAAGCGAAAGAAGAAGATCGCGCATCGCGTGTTGTACCCGGGTGCGCATCTGTTGAGGGCTTTCGAATGTTGCCAGTTCTATAGGTTGGGAGCCGTCTTCGACGGCCTGATGCGAATCGGGATCGATCGGTGTTCCCTCGAGAAGTACGGGCGAAAGGGAGACTAGCTCGCTTCGCTCCGGCTCGTTGCTCTCCGGAAGAACCGCCCCTTTTCTCCGCAGGTATTCGATCGCGGTGACGAGCTCGGGCAAGACGTGTCCCAATACGGGAACCAGAGGCTCCGCGCTCCGCATCAAGTCCTCCGGCGCCGCCTTGAGCGCCTGTAAAACGATGGATCTAATGGCACCCCAGTTTCCGGCGCTCGAATCCGTGGCGTCCGCCCGTAACACAGAGGCGTACACCAGTTTGGCCTCCAATACGCAGGCGTCGAGAAAACGCGAGCGTCCAACACCGCTGGGGCCCCTCACCAATATGCATCGGCCCTGCTGGTTCAAGCTGCTGACCAACGCATCTCGAACTGTCTGCAGGGCCTCCTCGCGTCCGATGAGTGTAGGGGTCACGAGATAGGATTTGGCTACCAAGAGATGCTCTTCGATTTCGAGAGAGGCGATAGCGGAGAGTTTCTCGAATAGCTCGGTAGCGCTCGAAGGTCGGGCCATGGGGTCGATGCTGATCATCGACATGACCAGGTCATCCAACTCTTTAGGAATACCTTCGCAGAGGCTGGAAGGTGGAGGTGGTCGCACCATCCACGCCTCGCGAAGCTGGGAAAAATCACGGGCCGGATAGGCATTTTGGTCGGTGAGCGCGTAATACGCGGTCGCTCCGAGAGAGAAAACATCGGCCCGTACATCCGAGCTGAGCATGTAGACAACCTCGGGAGGCGTGTATGCCGGCGTGCCCACGACGTTGTGACAGGGGCCGATGGGCGTCATGGCCCCGAAATCGATTAACTTCGCCTTGCCGTCCCGCGTACAGTGAACATTGCGAGGCGAAAGATCGTGATGAAGCCGCCGCCTAGAATGCAGAAGCGACAGCGCCGAGCAGATGTCGCATAGCAGCGAGCAAACCCGTTTCCACGGCAGTGGGGATAATCTCCGTAGGTCGCCGCCTTCCAGCAGCTCCATTGTGTAGTAAGGCGTGCCGTTATCGACGCCGTAGTCGTAGACCTCGACGACCCTGGGGTGAGCGAGCTGCGTTAGAATGTGGTATTCCTGCCTGAACAACTTGATGAGGTCGCTGTCGTGCTTACCGTTCTTGCGTTTCCGAAGCCGCTTGAGCGCCACTTTTCTCCCGGCGAGGGTATCGAACACGCGAAATACGATCGCGGTCCCGCCCTGGCCTATCACGCTTTCAACGCGGTAACGATCCGCGATAATTCGTTCGACCGGCTTTGGGTCCTCGTTCATCGCACGACATCCGTAGCGTTGACAAAATGCATCGCTCTAACGGCGATACTCGGTATCGCCGCGATTCGAATTCCTAGATGACTACTTCCATTTTCTCCTATTTTTCGCGCCTAATCTATCCCGTTTTCCGCCCGGCGTTGGTCGCGCGACAGAAAAGGGCGGCGTAGCACCCGACCGCACGGCCTAGAAGCCCTATCGTTTCTATGTCGGTGTATGTCGGTGCGAATATGCGAACGGTTACACCGCAGCACACCGGACGCGGGTTTCGTTTCGTCTGCCCCGAATCCGTCCTTTGCTCGGCTCGCGGTCTGTGGCGAGTGGCTGTTACCGTTCAGGGGGGTAGTCGGTATCTGAAACGACGGCCGCCAATGCATCCCGAAAACCTGTGCCAGAACTGGGGCGATTCCGTACAAGCACCCGGGCGTCCTCGGGCCGGTGTACTCGGGGCCTGCGGCCCCTGTGTATTGCCGCTGGATTCGTGCAGCTCCGCGGACTGTCGTCCCCTCCGCTTCGCACGAATCCACCGACAACCGTCAGGTACGTGAGTACAATCCTCACCGGCCCGGCTGGGCGCCGAGCTTTTTCCGGCGCCTGGGCCGCCGCGCTGCCCAAGGCCTGAACGCTTACGAGTGCTTGAACGCCTTTTCATTCGCTCTCGCCCGGAGCCGTCCGGCCGCTGGCTCGAAGCAGGGTAGATAGTACTCACAGCGGGCCCTTTTCGGTTATCATCGATACTCGGACCGTTATCCGTTATTAGAGACCGATCGGTTCCGCTCCGTTTCCGTCTGGCCGTTGCGCACAGCGGGCTAGCGGCTCAAGACCGGGGGGGGAGGGGGGCGACCCAGGGCGAGGCACCACGTGAAAAAGATTGACCGCTACGAAATCCTGGAATCCGTCGCGGAGACCCGCAAATCCCTCCTCTATCGCGGTCGAGCCGGGGACAGCGCCGAGACCGTCATCATCAAGGTGCTGAAGACCCGGAACCCGACCCCCTCGGAGATAGCCCGTTTCCGGCAGGAGTACCGGCTGATCAAGAGCCTGGACCTAGAGGGCGTGGTCAAGGTCAAGGACTTTTTGGAGCAGAAGGAGGGCTTCGCCCTGGTGCTGGAGGACTTCGAGGGCCACTCCGTCAAGAGCCTGCTGGAGGAGAAGAAGCGCTTCGACGCCCGCTCGTTTCTCCCGGTCGCCATCCGCGTCGCCGATGCCCTTCGCGCGATCCACGAGCGGGAGATCGTCCACCGGGACATCAAGCCGAGCAATATCCTGATGAATCCGAGGACGGGAGCGGTCAAGATAACCGACTTCGGCATCTCGACCGAGCTCACCCGCGGTAACGAGGACATCTATAACCAGGAGGTGATCGCGGGGTCGCTCGCCTACATGTCGCCGGAGCAGACCGGCCGCATGAACCGGACGGTGGACTACCGCACGGATTTCTACTCGCTGGGGGTCGCCTTCTACGAAATGCTCGCCGGCCGGCTGCCCTTTCACTTCGACGACCCGATGGCGGTGATCCATGGCCACATCGCGGTAATGCCCCCGCCGCCCAGGGAGCACCACGAGGACATCCCCGGGACGATATCGGCCATCGTGATGAAGCTGCTGTCCAAGAACGCCGAGGACCGCTACCAGAACGGCCTCGGGTTGGTGGCGGATCTGAAACAGTGCCTGGCCCAGCTGGACAAGACCGGGGAGATAAAACCCTTCCAGCTGGGCATGCAGGACATCTCCAAGCGCTTCTTGATCCCCCCCAAGCTCTACGGAAGAGAGAAAGAGATCGAAACGCTGCTGTCGGGCTTCGAAAAGCTCTACCAGACGAACGGGGCGGTCGAGATCATGCTGGTGTCGGGCTATTCCGGCATCGGAAAGTCGGCGCTGATCAACGAGATCCACAAGCCCATCGTCGCCCGCCGGGGCTACTTCATCTCGGGCAAGTACGAGCAGTTCCGGCGGGACAAGCCCTACAGCGCCGTGATCCAGGCCTTTCAGGGGCTGGTCAGGCAGATCCTGGTGGAGAGCGACGAGCGCATCGACATCTGGCGGCAGAACCTGCTGCAAGCGCTGGGGCCCAACGGCAGGGTCATCACCGACATCATCCCCGAGGTAGAGCTCGTCATCGGACCGCAGCCGGAGCTGGGCGAGCTCGGCCCCGAGGAGACCAGGAACCGTTTCAAGTACGTCTTCGAGAAGTTTGCCTGCGCCTTCCCCACCGAGCAGCATCCGGTGGCCCTGTTCCTGGACGATCTGCAGTGGGCGGATATTCCGAGCTTGCAACTGATACAGAACATGACCAACAGCGCGGATATGGCCTACCTGTACCTGATCGGGTCCTACCGCGACAACGAGGTCGACGAGACCCATCCCTTGAACGACGCCGTCAGGGAGATCGAGAAGGCACAGGTGGCGGTCGACCGGATCGAGCTCAAGCCCATCCTGCAGAGCGACGTTCAGGACCTGATCGTCAACTTTCTCAAGTGCTCGCAAGAGCAGGGCGCGGAGCTGGCCGCCCTGATGCACAAGAAGACGGGAGGCAATCCCTTTTTCGTCATCCAGTTCATGGAGACCCTGTACAACGAGAAGCTCATCCGTCCCGACGGCGCGAAGGGGTGGCAATGGGATAGGGAGAGCATCGACCAGCTGCAGGTGACCGACAATGTCGTCGATCTGATGGCTTCCAAGATCGACAAGCAGGCCAAGAAGGTGCGCGAGCTGTTGCAGATCTGCGCCGCGGTAGGCAACCGCTTCGATCTGGAAATCCTCTCCTACATGCTCGAACGTCCCATCGACGATGTCCTCGACAGCTTGAAAGAGGCCATCGACGTGGGGTTCATCGGGCTGCTGCCGGAAAAGGACCTGTACAGCTTTCACCACGACCGTATCCAGGAGGCGGCCTACTCGCTGGTGCCCGACGGGGACAGGGCGGCGCTTCACCAGCGCATCGGCAAGAAAGCGCTCGAGAACGTGCAGGACGAGGAGGAGCTGGACAAGAAGCTCTTCTACATCGTCGACCAGCTCAACTTCGGCTCCGGGCTAATCGCGGAGGAAAAGGAGCGTGAGCAGCTGGCTCGGTTGAACCTGAAGGCGGGCATCAAGGCCAAGGCCTCCTCGGCCTTCCTGCCCGCGGTGCGCTACCTGGAGATGGGCATCGAGCTACTGCGGCAGGATTGCTGGGAGAAGCAGTACGACCTGGCGCTGGCCCTGTATACCGAGATCACCGAGGCGGCTTACCTGATCGGCGATTTCCAACGTATGAACCAGCTGGCCGAGGAAGCGCTCGCACACGCGGTCACCACCCTGGACAAGGTGAAGATCACCATCTCGCGGGTCAATGCCCGGCGTTCGGAGGAGGACTTTCACGGCTCGATCGAGGAGGCCTTGCCCATTCTGCGGTTGCTGGGCATCCGCATGTCGAAGAACACCACCAAGGCTCGGGTGGCCGTCGAGCTGCTGGGGGTGAAGCTCAGGCTGCTGGGCCGGCCGCTCGATCGCCTGCTGGAGCTGCCCGACATGACCGACCCCACGGCGGTGGCGACCATGCAGGTACTGGCCGATCTGGGGCTCACCTCCTTCTTCGTCAACCCCAACCTGCTCGCCCTCGACATCATCAAGGCCTTCGGGCTGAGCATGAAGCGCGGCAACTCCCCCGATACCGTCTTCGCCTATGCCGGCTTCGGGGTGGTGCTGGTGGGCGGCCTGTGGGATTACCGGACGGCGGTCGAGCACGGCAAGCTCGGCCTGAAGCTGATGGACAAGCTGGGCGTACGCAAGCAGATGGCCAAGACGCTGCTGGTGAACAACGTTATCATCAACCACTGGCGTTACCCGCTCAAGCAGACCATCCCCTCGCTGCTCGACGGCTACCGCGTGGGGCTGGAGACGGGGGACACCAACTTCGCCTCCTTCTGCCTGCACATGAGCGACATCCACGCCTATTTCGTCGGCCGGGACCTGTCCGAGCTCGACGTCGACCTGGACAAGCACATCCAGGTGGTCAAGGGGCTGAACCAGAAATACATCACCACGCTGCTACAGCTGAAGCGGCAGAACGTCCACAGTCTGCTGGGCAAGAGCGACGACCCCTTGCTGATGACGGGTGAAGCCATCCGGGCGGAGGAGCTGGAACCGGAGTGGATCAAGGCCAACAACTCCCTGGCGCTCGCGGTCTTCTACTTCGTGCGCGCCATCGCCCGTTTCGTCTACAACGAGTACTCCCAGGTTCTGCAGGACGTGAAGGGGTTCCACAAGTACAAGGAGTCGATGCAGGGAGTGCTGGTCAACCGCTACGTCAATTTCTACGATTCGCTCTCCCGGCTGGTGCTCTACCCGGACCTCTCCTTCTTCAAGCGGATCGGCAGCCGCCTGCGGGTAGCTTTCAACCAGCTGGTCATGAAGTACTGGGTGCGCAACGCCCCGGAGAACTGCCTGCACCAGTACCACCTGGTGGAGGCCATGCGCAGCTGGCGCATCGGCAACAACCCCAAGCGCGCCCGGAAACATTTCGACCGGACCCTGGAGCTGTGCAAGCGTCCCGACGACGTCATCGTGGAATCCGCCTGCAACGAGCTGATGGCGACCATGTATCGGTCGACCGGAGACGAGTCCAGGGCGGACGAGCAGCTCAGCGCGGCTTACAACGCCTATGCCAGCTGGGGCGCCCTGGGCAAGCTCGAGCAGCTCAGGAAGAAGTACCCGCAGCTGGTGGAGGCGACCGGGCGGGCGCGGGCCGGCGAAGCGTTGCTCGTGACCGACACCACCACGACCGGGGCCATCTCGCAAGCGCTCGATATCTCCTCGGCGATGAAGGCCTCGCAGGCCATCTCCGGGGAGATCCTGCTGGAGAAGCTGCTGGTCAAGATGATCGATATCGCCATGAAGAACGCCGGGGCCGACCGGGGCGTCATGCTGCTGGAGGACCAGGGCAAGCTCCTGGTCGAGGCGGAGAAATCCTCGAACGGCGGCGAGGTCCAGGCGCTGCAGTCCATTCCGGTCGAATCCCACCAGGGTGTCTCGCCGGCCATCGCCAGCTACGTCGCCCGCACCCGGGAGATGCTGATCCTGAACGACGCGGTCAACGAGGGCGCCTTCACCCGCGACCCCTACGTCGAGCAGAAGCAGCCCAAGTCGGTGCTCTGCCTGCCGATCATCGGCCAGGGGCGGCTGCTCGGGCTGCTGTACCTGGAGAACAACCTGACCGTCGACGCGTTCACCCCGGAACGGCTGGAGCTTTTGCGCATCATCTCCTCGCAGGCGGCGATCTCCATCGAGAACGCCAGGCTGCTCGTGCACCGGGAAAAGGCGGCCGTGCTGGAAAAGGAGATGGAGATCGCGGCCACCATCCAGACCTCGCTCCTGCCCGAGAGCCCGGCGGTGAGCGACTACGAGATCGCGGCCTACATGCAGCCGGCGGACGAGGTCGGGGGCGATTACTACGACGTCTTCTCCATCGGCGGGACCGACTGGATCGTGATCGGAGACGTCTCCGGCCACGGCGTGCCCGCCGGTCTGATCATGATGATGACGCAGACCGCCATCCACTCGGTATTGACGGCCAGGCCCGAGCTGTCGCCCGCGGAGCTGCTGACCGCGGTCAACCGGGTGATCGCGAACAACATCAAGCGGCTGGGGGAAGACAAGTACATGACCATTACCGCGCTTGCCTGCCGCGCGAACGGCGAGTTTCGCTTCGCCGGTCTTCACCAGGATATCCTCATCTACCGCGAATCTTCGAAGAAGGTGGAACCGGTGGAGACCGACGGCGTCTGGGTGGGGTTGATGGAGGACGTCGAGGGAATGCTGGCCGAGAGCTCGCTCATGCTCGAGCGGGGAGACGCCATGCTGCTGTACACCGATGGGATCACCGAGGCGCGGAAGCAGCCGGTCGACGGCGGCGCCAAGCAGCAGATGTACGGAGACGAGAATCTCGTCGAGCTGCTGGGCGAGGTCGGGGGCGGAACTGCCGAGCAGATCAAGCAGGGGATACTGCGATCGCTCGAGGACTACGAACGCCCCGACGACGTCACCCTGGTGGTGGTCCGGCGCAGACCGCGCTGATTTTCTCACCGGGTAATGGATGGTGAGGATGGCTTCGTCGCCGAGACGTCCGGCTCCCCCTGTCATCTCGAGCGAAGCGAGGGATCTCCTTCGTCCGCCGGAGAGTTCTCACTTCGCTCGAAATGACACCTCGTTAGCCGTCGAGAAAGCCAGTAGTAATCACTCTTCTTTCGCAGAATCGTCGGTCGCCGTCGACCGGCCCTCGACGGTGACGTAATCGAGCTTCCTGGCGATGGTCGCCACGCACCTCAGGTGCGTGCGCTGCCAGTTGTCCTCCACGAAGAGCACCCGCACGGGAATTTGGTTGGCGTCCAGCTTGCGCACCAGGTTGATGATGGGAGACACGGTCGACGAATTCATGAATTCCAGTCGGGTAAAATCGACCGTCACCTCGGCGCCGCGCATGGTATCGACCACGGTCTCCGACAGCGGGTTCAACAGCTCGCTGGCATTGCGGGCGTCGCTGGTGCCGAGCCAGACCACCCTTCCGCGGTCGCCGTTCCGGGAGACGAGGATGACCAGATCTTCGAACTCGTATCTGGTTGGCGTCACGCTCATCGCATGCTCCTGGTCGCCGTCACGGTGAGTTTGCCTTCGTTGTATTCGAAGCGCAGGTCGAACTCCCCTTCGAAGCCGATGCGGTAGATCCCCAGCCCCGCGTTCGCGGTGGGGGTCTCCAGCAGCCGTTCGAGCTGGCGGATGTAGGGTTGTTCCTTGTCCTCGGCCGAGGAGATCTCCTCGATACGGTTGCGCAGGCGCTCCAGGTGCTCGACCTGGGTGAAACCGTTGGAGACGCGGATGGTGATCAGGCCGTCTTGTACGCCGATGTCGAAATCGATGTTCGGGCATCCCGGGGTGCTCTCCCCGTACTTGACGGCGTTTTCCAGCAGCTCGGAGGCGACCATTTGCACGGCATCCTTGAGGTCCGCGGGCCGACTCTTCATCAGCTCGCCGACCTTTTCCCGGACTCCCCGGATGGTCGACCACATCGGGGCAAGCTGGGTGGTGAATTGCAGTACCGTGCCGTCTACCACTGGAAAAACCTCGTCGAGATCTCGATTCATTATATCGCCCCTGCTGGCGAATTGCCATCAGTCCTTGCCGTAGCCGCCGATGGGCAATCCCCCCAGAAGTGGTTTCAAACCCCCTCCCGTCGTCTTTCGGGCGGGGTGGCACACAACCGTTCAGGGGGGAGTCGGTATCTGAAACGACGGCGGCCAATGCACCCCGAAAAACCTGTGCCAGAACTGGGGCGATTCTGTGCAATCACCCGGGCGTCCTCGGGCCGGTGTACTCGGGGCCTGCGGCCCCTGTGTATTGCCGCCGGATTCGTGTGAAGCGGAGGGGACGACAGTCCGCGGAGCTGCACGAATCCACCGACAACCGTCATGTACGTGAGTACAATCCTCACCGGCCCGGCTGGGCGCTGAGCTTTTTCGGGCGCCTTGGCCGCCGCGCTGCCCAATACTCGGTCCGGGGGTTTTTAAAACCACTTCATTCCGGTTCGGGCCAACAGCCATGCGTAGAAGCCGCTTCTGAGGATTTCGAGCACCCCCCCCACGGTCCGGCGCCGCGCTTCCCCCGCCCCCGCCCGGTGCTCTAGCCCCTAGCCAGCACCACGCTCGTTCGCTCGTCCGCTGCCGCGACCCGTTCGGCGCTTTCCTGCGCAATGAGCCGTCCGTTCATCTCCCGCTTGAGCCGCTCCAGCTCGACGCGGGCGGCCTCCTCGCGGGCGCCGTCGCGCAGCTTCTTGACCTGCAGGTGGAAGGAGGGGTCGTTGACCTCCTGCTCCAGCTGGCCCTCGACGCTCATGCGGGCGATGTACTCCCTTACGTTCTCCAGCGCGGCCATCTCGGATTCCACGTTGAAACCGTCAAGCGCGGCGCGCAGCCGGCGCCGGGTCTGCACGTTGGCCAGCTTGGCCATCATGCGCCCCTTCTCGTTGATCAGCGAGTTGATCTCCTCGCGGAAGCGCATCAGGTTCTCCTTGGCCTCGGCGGCCTCGCAGCGCATGGTCTCCAGCTCCTTCTCCACCCTTCCCAGCTCGTCGATCAGATCCTGCTTGCGGGTGATCAGCGCCAGCGACAGCTGCTCCTGGCCGCCCCTCAGCGCGCGGCGGATATCGTCGTGAAGCCGCGCGATCTCCAACCGGCGGTTCTCGATGTCCGACTCCAGCTTGTTGCGCATGTAGAGGATGCCGGCCACCGCCTGCTTGAGCTCGGTATACTGGCGCCGGCGTTCCACGATGGCCTGCTCGTAGACCACCTCCGGGTTGTCGTGCTCCTTGTCCTTGACCCAGACGCGGAATATTCCGCTGAACAGGCTGCTCAGGCGGGCGAAAAGACCCCTTCTTCTCGTCGTACTCATGGTTATTCTCCTTTCCCGTTGTCCTGACCCCAGTCCGCGGAACGCAGACCGAGCTGCTGTATCTTCTGTTGCAGGTTCTGGCGCACCATGCCGATGGCCTGCGCGGTGCGCGAGACATTGCCCGAGTTCTGGCGAAGCGCCGTGAGGATGAACTCGCGCTCGAAGCGCTCCACCAGCGAGCGTTTGGCCTCGGCAAAGGTGCGATCGCCGCCGGTCTCGGCGCTCGCCGTCGGCGTCGCGTACTGTTCGCCGGCTGCGGTACCGGCACCGGCCGAACCGTCCAGCTCGAGGTCGATCTCGCCGATTTCCTCGCCGGTCGAGAGCACGGCCGCCCGCTCGATGGCGTTCCTCAGCTCGCGCACGTTGCCCGGCCAGGGGTAGCGCAGCAGCCGGGCCGCGGCCGCCGGGCTGAGCCGCTTGCGGTCGCGCCCCAGCCGTTCGGATAGCTGCTTCAAGAAGTGCTCGCAGAGCGCGGGGATGTCCTCGGTGCGCTCGCCGAGCGGCGGAAGCTCGATCTCCACCACCTTGAGCCGGTAGTAGAGATCTTCCCGAAAACGGCCCTTCTGCACCTCGGCCCGCAGATCGCGATGGGTGGCGGCTACCACCCGCACGTCCACCTCGATCGATTCGTTGCCGCCCACCCGCTCGAAGGCCCGCTCCTGCAGCACCCGCAGGACCTTGGCCTGGGTCTCGAGCGGCATGTCTCCAATCTCGTCCAGCAGCACGGTGCCGCCGTCGGCCGCCTCGAAGCGCCCGGTACGCCGCCGGTCCGCCCCGGTGAAGGCCCCCTTCTCGTGGCCGAACAGCTCGCTCTCCACCAGCTCGCGGCTGATGGCCGCGCAGTTGACCACCACGAAGGGTCGGCCTTTTCGGCTGCTGCGGTCGTGAATGGCCTGCGCCACCAGCTCCTTGCCCGTGCCGCTACGGCCGAGCACCAGCACCGTGAGATCGGTCTCCGCCACCTTCTGGATGGTCCCGAATACCCGCCGCATGGCATCGCTCGAGCCGATCAGGTTCTCGAACCCGTAGGCGCGCTGGATCTGCTCCAAGAGCAGCCGGTTCTCGCGCGCCAGCCGGTAGCGCTCCAGCGCGCGGGCCACGATCACCCTGAGCTCGTCGTTGTCAAAGGGCTTGGGCAGGTAGTCGTCCGCGCCGGACTTCATGGCCTGTACCGCGATCTTCTCCGAGCCGTGGGCGGTGATCATCACCACCGCGGTGTCCGGCCGCGCGGCCTTGGCGCTCTCGAGCACATCCATGCCGCTCTTACCCTTGCCCAGGGCCAAATCGGTCAGCACCAGGTCGAAGGCTTGTATCTGCAAGGCGGCGATGGCCGCCTCCCCGCTGTCGGCCTGTTGCACCTGGTATCCCTCACGGCGCAGCAGACCGCCCAACGCGATCTGGATCGCCTTCTCGTCCTCCACGATGAGAATACGCGCGGTCAACTCGGCTCCCCTTCCTGCGCTTCCGCCTCGGGCGAGCGCCTGGCGGGCCGCTTGGGGAAGGTGACGATGAACTGCGCGCCCTTGCCCGGCTCGCTCACGATTTCGATCTCGCCCCCGTGCGCCTCTACGATCTTGCGGGTGATGGCCAGCCCCAGACCGGTGCCGCCGCTCTTGGAGGTGTAGAAGGGGTTGAAGAGCTTGGCCTGCGCCTCCTCGTCGATGCCCTGGCCGTTGTCGCGCACGCGCAGCCAGACCTCGTTGCCCGCCAGGTTCTCGCCCGAGGAGACCAGGATGCGCGGGCTCTGAACCTTGCCCTCCTCCAGGGCGTCCATGGCGTTGCCGACCAGGTTGATAACCACTCGGCGCAGCTTTTCGCCGTCGGCCCTCAGCTCGCTCTGGCCGTCGATCTGCTGGACGATCTCGATGCCCTTGCGCGCGGCGCGGTCGCGGAAGCTCTCCACGGCCGAATCGATCACCTCGTTCAGGCGAATCTCGCCCATCTGCAGCTCCTCGTCGCGGGCGTAGCGCAGCAGGTGCGAGATCGACTTCTCCACCCGCTCCAGCTCCTCCAGCGCTACCCGCGCGTATTGAACGTTCTCCGCCGCTGCCGGCTCCTCGCCCATCTGCTGCACCAGGCTTTTGGCCGCGGTGATGGGGTTGCGGATTTCGTGCGCGATGGAGGCCGAAAGCTGCTCGAGCGAGCGCGCGTGCCGTCCCTGCATGTCGCGGCGCTGCCGGGTCACGCTCTCGTCGACCCGCTTGGCGACCTCTTCTTCTACGAACTTCTTGCGCAGCTCGGGGGCGACCATCAGCGAGAAGTAGCGCTTGCCCAGGCGGATTCCGACGATGATCAACGCGATCACGCCGATGGGCGTGAGGAACCAGAGCAGCGGGGCCACGATGGCCACCGCGACCGCGATATCGCGGTACAGCGCCACCTTCCGGTCGGCCATCCGCTCCGCGTCGCGAAGCGCCCGCTCCTTGGGGTCGATCATCGTTGTGCCCGCGGGCGGCTCGCTCTCGGTCCGCTCCTCGTCCTGGTCCCAGTCAAAGGGCCCGCACGGCGGCCGGTGACTGCCTCCCCAGGGAGGCCCACTCTGCCTTGCCGCTCGCCGGAATTCCCGCTTGGCCCGCGCTGCTTCGTCTTTCCACCGCTTGCGCATGTTATAGCTCCCGTCGAAGTACATCTGCCTCATCAGGACCCTCCGGCTCGTCGACTTCATCACCAGGGCAGCGTTCCCCCAATAGTTGAGCAAGGCCCGTGCCCGATCCCAACCGAGTGATTTCAGCTACTTACGGGAGGGGTGCATTAAACAGACTGCACCCATATCCCTTCTAGGTGCAAGTCAGCCCATGCACCGGTTGGTTAAAACCGGGACGGTCCTAGTTAACTAGTTAAGTCGCGATCTACGTTTCTATAGTTAACTAGGAAACTAGGACCGTCCCGGTTTTACGAGTTAACTAGTTAAGTCGCGATCTACGTTTCTATAGTTAACTAGGAAACTAGGAC
>CAYVFC010000189.1:13265-13335 GCA_964450715.1 uncultured Sandaracinaceae bacterium
CGTCCCGGTTTTACGAGTTAACTAGTTGAACGAAACCGCGCTATCGCGCGATAGCTATTCGGACGCAGCC
>CAYVFC010000190.1:0-13123 GCA_964450715.1 uncultured Sandaracinaceae bacterium
CACCGCCAGGCGACAACGGGGGGGCGGTGGTAATCCCACCGCCCTACCCACTGTGTTCTCGTGAAGGCTTTATGGGGATTTTGAGAGAGGGATCATGCAAATCGCGCCCGGCCGGGGTATGGTTCGTTCAACGCGATGGATAGCCAGCGACCGTCCAGTATACCGGAAGGGCAAGGCGGGGAGCCGGCCTATCAGGGCAAGCTCGGTCAGACCCGGACCGAGCATGTTCACGTCATTATGGCCGACGGCTCCATGCGCTCGGTCGAGGTGCCCCGTGTTGTCAACGCGGCTACCGACCCCGACCTCAAGACGCTGGTTCTAGAGCGCCGCCTGCACCGGTTACAGGACGGTCGCGATCTCAAGCTTTCCTTCGTCTACCACGATCCGGATGCCCGTAAGTTCGCCCTGATCGTACCCACCGCACTGGCCCACCTGGAGCTCAAGGAACGGGCCAAGCTGATGAACGAGCTGTCGGAGGACAGCGAGAATCCGGTTCCCGTATACGTCCGGCGCTGCACCACGGTGATCGGAATCGATGCCCTGGAGGCCTATCTGCGGGAGCCGGTCGCCATGGACGACGCGGGCCTGTCCATGCTTCCGCCCCAGGAGCGCGAACGGGAGCTGGAAAACAGAAAGCGGGTGCTAGCCGAGAAGGAGCGCTCAATCGCGAGCCGGGAGCGGAGCCTGATCGCGGTCGAGGAGAGCATCCGCGATCGCGAGGAGGAGCTGCGCGAGCGGGTGCGGCGGGTCGAGGCCAAGCAGGCACAGCTCGATATCAGGCTGGCGCGGCTGGAAGAGCGACAGAAAATACGGCGAGAGGACGAGTACGAGCCTGTGAACGGCCTGGCCCAGCCCGTCAGCGAGGACGGCGAGTGGCGGGAGGTCTCCTCGTTCAGCCCCCACCGCATGTCCGCCTTGCCGGAGCCGGGCGTGGAGCAGGTGCCCGCGCTGGACGAGCATGGCGAGCGGCTGGCCGAGATCGAGCAGGACAGAGAGGTCGATGACGCCGAGGTCGAGGAGGTGCGTATCTCGTCGCGCCGCCTGAGCTCGCCACCGCCGCTATCGCTGCCCCGGCGCACGGTTGCCGGCGGGCCGCCCCCGCTGAGACCGCACGGTCGCGTGCTTCCCCCGGCGCTCAATCTGCGTTCGACAAGGACGGACGAGGAACCCTGGCAGGACACCCATACCGTGGTCGCCCCCGTGCCCAGCGGAAGCGATGTGGAAGACTCGCCCAGCTCGACACTCAACGTCGATCCCTATGGCACCAAGGTGATGGTCGCGCCCGAAACCATGGCGCTGCCCCGGCCCGACGTCGATCCGCCGGTTCGCTTCCTGGCCACCGACGACGTGCAGATGTCCGTGGTGCTGGAAGAGCAACCGTGGTTATTCGTGCGCGTGTACGCCGATCACGAGCACGTGCTGAGCAAGAGCAGCGATCTGCTCGTTCAGTACATGCAGATCGAGGACTACCCGGTCGTTTTCCTGGCACTGGTGGATGCCTTCGAGGGAGAGCCCTTCGTGCGCCGGGCAGTGCTCGACCCCCTTCGGTTGCGGGACCGGCAGGTGCTGGAGGCGCTACAGAGCTCCTACGAAGCACGGGTCGCGATTTACGTGGGCGACGAGTTCAAGAGATCCTTCGAGATCGCCGCCTTTCGCGAGGCGGTGGTAGGCGCCATCTTGCAACAGGTAGAGGAGGTGCCGCCGCCGCAGGCCATCTCCGCCTCGGAGGCCCTGACGCGCGCTGCCGAGGAACCGCCCCCCATCAACCGTCCGGATCTGCCCTTTGGTCCGCCGCAGAAGCAAGCGGCGACCTTAGAAGTCGTCCGCGGCGCGGTCGAGCGACTGGCCGAATGGATGCAGCCAGAGAAGCTGCAGGAAGCGATCCTGACCTACGCAGTGCCGCCGCACGTCATCGACGCCTCGGCCAAGCGGGTGCTGGAGGCCGCCCTCAAGATGGGTGTAGCGCTTCCGGAGCAGCTGCTGGAGCGGGCCGTGCAGATGGGAGTCGGCCCGGACCGCGCGGCAATCGTCGAGCAGCAGCTGGAGGCGTTCGCAGCCCGGCTGGACAGGCCCGGAGTCGACAGGAACGACCAGTTTCTACAGGAAAACTGCCAAGAGCTGCTCCAGCTCGCCGAGGTCTTCGAGCTAGAGGTTAACGACGCGATCCGCCGGTTCACCGAGCCGCCCGAACCAGACCCCGCTCCCGTGCCGGTCGAGCGGCGTCCGTCCCAGGCGCCCGCGAGCGAGAGCAGGCCGCACGCGCCCGAGAGCGCGCAGCCCGCCAGAGAAAGCGCGCAGCCCGCGCGAGAAAGCTCGCCGCCCGCGCGTGAGAGCAGGCCGCCCGCGCCCGAGAGCGCGCAGCCCGCCAGAGAAAGCGCGCAGCCCGCGCGAGAAAGCTCGCCGCCCGCACGCGAGAGCGCGCAGCCCGCCAGAGAAAGCGCGCAGCCGGCCGGAGAAAGCTCGCCGCCCGCTAGAGAGAGCAGGCCGCACGCGGCCGAGGACGACTCGTTCGAGGACGCGGAAGAGGTAAGGGACGAGGAGCTCATACCGCAGGACGAGCAGCCGGAGCCCGGAGCCGAGTTTTTGGACGAGGCGACCATGGTGATGGACGAGGAGCTGGAGGAGATCGACCGGCCCTCGCTCGGCTCCCTGTCCAGGGCCGAGCTCGTTCGATTGCTGGAGCAGCCCGATCCCGACTTTGCCGCGGCCGTCGAGCTCTGCCGGCGGCGGGAAACCGCTACCGTGTCCACTATCGTCCGGGCCATGGAGAGGATGTCCGACCGCAATCTCTTCTGCGTGGCTCCCTACCTGCTGCTGATGGGGGAGAGCAGCGGAGACGTGCTGATCCCGGCTCTGGGCTCGAAGTCGCCGGCCGTACGACACGCCTCGGCGCTGCTGCTGGGAAGGCTGCGCCTGCGCCGCGCCATCGCTCCGCTATTGCAGCAGCTCCGGGCCGAGGAGACCGCCCTGTGGACGGAGATCGCGCGCGCCCTGGGCGAGTTCGGTGCGAGCGCCTCCCGCAGGGTCATTTCGGCGCTGCGGGCGGGCAAGGGAGCTGATCAGCGCTTCGTTCTCGCGCTGGCCCACCTGTCCAACCACGGGTGCGACCGGGAGATCGAGAAGCTGCAGAAGGACTCCAACAGCCGGGTGGCGGCCGCGGCCAGGACGGCGGTGGCCCAGCGTTCCAAGGTGCAGTGGGAGGATCTGGCCATCCGGGAGCAGGGCAAGATAGCCGACGAAAGTCCGATCGCCCGCCTCTCGCAGCTCTTCTACTCAAAAGCGGTCATCGTCCAAAGCGAGCTCTGAGGGCGGCAGCAGCTGTCATCTCGAACCCGTTCCCCTGTCATCTCGAACGAAGTGAGAGATCTCCAACAGAGATTTCTCCCCGCGGTCGAAATGATACGGGTGCCGGGTCCCGAAAAGTCGGTTTTTCGGCAGGACCCCGTGCACGCCGGAGCGTAGGGCGGTATGCTACTTTTCCTCTCAAATGCGCATCGGTGTTTTCAGCGACGTTCACGCCAACCTGGAGGCGTTGCTCGCGGTACGGGAAGCCTACAACCACGAGGCGGTGGAGGCGCTGTACTGCCTCGGCGACGTGGTGGGCTACGGGGCCAACCCGTCGGAGTGCGTGGACGTCGTGCGCTCCATGGCCGAGGTCACGGTTCTGGGCAACCACGACGCCGCGGTGGCCGGGTGTATGGACTACTCCTACTACTACGAGGCGGCCCGGCGGGTGCTCGACTCGCACGCCTCCAAGCTCTCCAGGCAGAACCGCAAGTGGCTGCGAAACCTGCGTTACGATCACCCCCTGGACGGCCTGGACCTGTTGCTCTGCCACGGCTCGCCGCTGCGCATGGAGGAGTTCGACTACGTCTTCACCCCGGAGCAGGCGCGCGAGTGCCTCTCCATCTACGAGAGCCTGGGCCGGCTGACGCTGATCGGCCACTCGCACCTGTGCAAGGTCTTCGCCTTGACCCACGACCACGTGATTGAGCTTCCGCCCAAGACCTTCGATCTGGATGACGAGTTCAAGTACATCGTCAGCGTGGGCTCGGTGGGCCAGCCGCGCGACTACGACAACCGCGCCAGCTACACGGTCTACGACTCGGACGAACGCCGGCTGGAATTCCACCGTATCGAGTACGACATCGACGCGGCGGCCAGAAAGATCTTCGAGGGCGATCTGGAGCGCAACTTCGGCCACCGCCTCTTTATCGGGGTTTGATTTCGACCCCATGGTTGGGGGTAAGGAACGGGGCTGCATGATCCGATTCAGTGAACGACAACTAAAAATCCCTAGCCTGCTGCGGCCCGTCTATCTGGTCACCGCCGGGCAATCGCTCTTCGATCGCGCCATTCCGGAAAAACGCACCGAGGAGCTCTGCGTGGACGCGCTCTGCATGGCCGCCGAGCTGATCGGCCTCAGCCCGGCCGAGCTCAAGCGCTACGTCCACTCCTGCTACTACGGCCACTTCGCCGACCACTTCGGCGACCAGCTACTGGGCGAGGCGGTCATCCACGACCGGCTGGGGCTGGACCCGCTGGGCAACGTCGGCATCAAGACCGGCGGCGCCACCGGCGGCTCCACGCTGTGGGAAGCGGTCAAGGCGGTCGCTTCGGGCTATTCGGACTGCGTGCTGGCCATGGGCTGGGAGCGGATGGACGAGGTGCCCACCGACGAGGGCAACTTCCTCATCTCCTGCGCGGCTGACAAGGACTGGGAGTCGCCGCTGGGCCACATCTACACCGGGTACTACGCGGTGATGGCGCAGCGCTACTGGCAGGTGTTCGGCAAGGCCGAGGACTCCTTCCGGCGCACGCTGGCCGAGATCTCGGTCAAGCACCACGGGTACGCGCGCATGAACCCCTTTGCCCAGGCGCCCATGAAGATCACCGTGGACGACGTGCTCAACTCCCCGGTAGTGGCCTATCCGCTGCGGGCCCTGGACTGCTGCCTGATGAGCGTGGGCGCGGCCTGCGCCATCCTCTGCGACGAGGACACGGCGATCGAGCTGAGCCGCAACAGCCCGCACAAGCCGCTGCGCATCTGGGTGGCGGCGGGCTCGCACACGCTCAGGCCGGCCGACCGCCTGCACATGCAGATCCCGCTGTTGCCCAACGAGAGCGCCGAGCAGTACCGCGATCTGCAACAGCGCTTCCCCGGCGCGGACCGCTACCCCGGCTTCACCGGCTTTCTGGGCGCGCGCATGGCCGCGCTGTACGCCTACGGCATGGCCGGCATCAGCGACCCCAGCGAAGATCTCGATCTGCTCGAGCTACACGACGCCTTCACCATCAGCGACGTGCAGACCTACGAGGACATCGGCGTCAGGCCCTACGGCCAGGGCCGCGACTACGTGGAGTCCGGCGACTGCTACCACACCAATCCCCACACCGGCGCACCCGGCCGGCTTCCCTCCAACATCTCGGGGGGTCTGATCGGCTGTATGCACGCGGTAGGCGCCACCGGCATCATGCAAGCTTTCGAGGTGGCCACCCACATCTGGCACCGCTGGGCCGAGATCCACGGCGACGACGGGCGCTGGCAGGCGTTCCGGCGCCAGAAACCCGCCGACTGGACCGACCTGCAGGTCAAGGAAGCCAGGCGCGGCATGGCCATCAGCCACGCCGGAGTCGGCTCCCACGTCACGGCCACCGTGCTGATGGACCCCGATCACCTGCTCGAGCAGGACAAATAGAGGAACGGGCGCATGGCTACTTACGGAAGAGTTCGGGTTAAGAACGGCAAGTACCGCATCGCCGGCGACTTTCACCAGCTAGATCCTCATCTGCCCATACGAAACGCGGACCAGGGAGATCGCCTCTGCGGGATCACCAACCCCCGGCAGATGACCTACCTGCACAGCTATGGAGCCGAGGCGCCCTTTTTCGAGGCGCTGGGCCAGAAGAAGCTCTTGGCCAGCCGCTGCGACGCGCCCGGTTGCCAGAGCCGCGGCTGCACCTATCTGCCCTTTCGCATCTTCTGCCCCGACTGCCTGGGCCGCAACACCGTGATCGACGTGACCGACAAGGCGAGGCAGAGCGCGCGCGTCTACACCTTCATGGTCTGCGAGCGCTCGGGCGCCTTCAACCTGCTGGACAGGCCCATCAAGTTCATCAACCTCGAATTCGAGGGCATCGACACCATCTTGATGAGCTACCTCTCGCTGGGCGAGCCCAGTATCGGCCTTGAAGTCGTCCCCATCTTCCGGGCGCAGGATCCGACCTTCACTATACTCGATCTATCCTGGGTGCCGAAGGGGACCGCGGCCGGTGCCCTGCCGCAGGGCTTCTCTTTCTAGAACCGTCGGCAAAGGCGAAAGGCCCGGCGCAGATGATCTCTCCCCTCCGCAACAGTCTGCCCCCGGAGCACAACCTGCTCCGGGAGACCGTCCGCGAGTTCGCCGAGACCGAGATCGCCCCGGTGATACAAGAGCTCGACGAGAAGGAAGAGTTTTCGCTGCCCATCGTCAAGAGCATGGCGGAGCTCGGGCTGTTCGGCATCACCGTTTCGCCCGAGTACGGGGGAGCGGGCATGGACTACCTCGCTTATTGTATCGCGGTGGAAGAGATAGCCCGCATCGACGTGTCGCACGCCATCACCGTGGCCGCGGGCAACTCCCTGGGCATCATGCCCATCGCCACCTTTGGCAGCGAAGAGCAAAAGCAGCGGTGGCTTCCCCGCCTCTGTAGCGGCGAGATCCTCGCCTGCTTCGCGCTGACCGAGCCGGATGCCGGCTCGGACGCCGGGGCGAGCAAGACCCGGGCCCGGCTGCAAGAGGGCCGTTGGTGCATCGACGGCAGCAAGCTGTTCATCACCAACAGCACCTCGCCCCTGGCCGGGGTCTGCATCGTGCAGGCGGTGACCGGCGCTCGGCCGGACGGCAACAAGGAGATCTCCTGCATCCTGGTGCCCTCGGGCACGCCCGGATTCACCGCCCGCAAGATGACCGGCAAGATGGTCTGGCGCGCCTCGGACACCGGGGAGCTTTTCTTCGACAACTGCCAGGTCCCGGAGCAGAACCTGCTGGGCGAGCGCGGCCAGGGTTTTCGCCAGATGCTGCAAACCCTGGACAGCGGCCGGCTGGCCATCGCCGCCACCGCCCTGGGAGGAGCACAGGGGGCCTTCGAGTTGGCCCTGAAGTACGCCCGCGAAAGAAAGCAGTTCGGCAAGAGCATTGCCACCTTCCAGGCCATATCCTTCAAGCTGGCCGACATGGCCACCGGGATCGAGGCTGGCAGGGCGCTGCTGTACCGGGCCTGTCGCCTGAGGGACACCGGCAGGCCCTACCGGAAGCAGTCGGCCATGGCCAAGCTCTTCTGCTCCGAGCTGATGGGCCGGGTGGTCGACAACGCGGTCCAGATCTTCGGCGGCTACGGCTTGCTGAAGGATTACCGGATCGAGAGGTTTTACCGGGACTACAAGGCGCTGACCATCGGCGAAGGAACCAGCGAGATCCAGCGCATCGTCATCTCGCGCCAGATCGGCTGTTTCGATCCCTGATCACGGAGGCAAACCGTGCCGGAAATCACCCAGTGGATACAGCAGCAGCTGACGGCGAGCGGGGTCGAGCCCGCGCTGGTGCCGGCGCTCACCCACGCCGTCGTGATCGGCGCCATCGTACTGCTCAGCGTGGTCGTCAACTTCGTGGCCAAGCGCATCCTGCTCGCCTGGATCAAGACCCTGATCGCCAGGACCTCGACCCGCTGGGACGACGTCTTCATGCAGCGGCACGTCTTCGACCGGCTCTCGCACCTGGCCCCGGCCCTGGTCTTCTACGCTGGCGCGCCGGTCGCCTTTCCCGACCTGCCCGACCTGCAGCTGGGCATCCGGCGGGTGGCCCTCGCCTACATGGTGGTGATCGTGGCCGTGGTGGTGGACGGCGTGTTGAACGCGATAGTCGACATCTACCGCACCTTCGAGGTCGCCCGCACCCGGCCCATCAAGAGCTACGTACAAGTCGGCAAGATCTTCGTCTACCTGGTCACGGCCATCCTGGTGCTGGCCACGCTGCTCAACCGCTCGCCCTGGGGCTTTTTGAGCGGCCTGGGGGCCTTGACCGCGGTCATCATGCTGGTCTTCAAGGACACCATCCTGGGCTTCGTGGCCAGCATCCAGCTGGGCTCGCACGACATGATCCGCCCGGGCGACTGGGTCGAGATGCCTAAATACGGCGCGGACGGGGACGTGATCGACATCTCGCTCGCCACGGTCAAGGTACAGAACTGGGACAAGACCGTCTCCACCATCCCCACCTATGCCCTGGTCTCGGAGACCTTCAAGAACTGGCGCGGCATGAGCGAGTCCGGGGGGAGGCGCATCAAGCGGGCGCTCAACATCGACATGAACAGCATCCGCTTCTGCGACGAGAAGATGCTGGAGCGCTACGGGCGGGTGCGGCTGCTGCGCGACTACATCCAGCAGAAGCGCGAGGAGCTTACCGAGCACAACCAGAAGGTGGGCGCCGACGCCGACGAGGTCATCAACGTGCGCCGGCTGACCAACCTGGGCACCTTCCGTGCCTACATCGTTTTCTATCTCAAGGCCCACCCGAAAATTCACCAGAACATGACCTTCCTGGTCCGCCACCTGGCACCCGGGGCCAACGGGCTTCCCATCGAGATCTACGTCTTCAGCAACGACCAGGCCTGGGCCAACTACGAGGCCATCCAGGCCGACATCTTCGACCACATCCTGGCCGTGGTTCCCGAGTTCGGCCTGCGCGTCTTCCAGAACCCCACCGGCGCCGACTTCCAGCAACTGGGGTCGGATTTAAGAAGGTAAGGAGGCACCGCAAGATAAACGATCCGGTTGCGGGCGCGTGGGCGGGCGCAGCTGCTGCGTCGCTCCTCCTGGAAATGGCGCTGCTATTGCACCTCGACGCCAACCTTACGCAGACCGTCGATCACCCGCTCAACGATGTCGTCGAACTTGATGTAGCGCTTGATCAGGACCCGACCGCGAGCGGGAAAATCGGGCTTGAGCTCCAGAAGGGTTTGAGCGGCTCGTCGTCCTTCCTCGAGCGATCCCAGCAGGCCGCAGGTAGCGGCCTTTCCCAGCGGATCCCAGAAGACAGCGGGCCTCTTGAAGTTACGGGTCTCCAGGTACGCCTGCTGGTACTCCTGTTGCCTGATACAATCCACCCACAGCGCATAGTGGACGACGAGGATGTAGTTCGGGTTTTCTCTGATCGCCCGCTCTATCAGAGCCCTGCCGCGCTCCCACTGACCCAGCAGGGTTAGTAAATAGCCGATACCATCGATTATATAAAGAGAGTTGGGATTCAGGGCCAGGGCCGCCTCGACCTCTGCCAGAGCGGCCGGCAGCTGGTCGTCGTAAAAACGAATCAGGGCCAAAGTGGCTCTGGATCGCTGGTTGCCCTGGTCCAGCCGAGCCCCGGTCTCGGCGCACTCGAGCGCCATCTCCAGCGCCCTTTCCACCGGATCCACCAAGCCAGGGATCTCCAAGGAACAGATGTTCCCGTACAGTTGTGCCAGCGCGGACCAGGCCGGTCCACAATCCGGTTCGATCTGTACGGCGTGCTGAAGAGCGCTCATCGCTCGCAGAAAGCTGGCGGGCGTCAGCGTCAGGTAAAACTCGTGGAACCGCAGGATGGCTTCATAGGTCTTCAGCTGGGACGGCGGCTTGGTTCTGGACTCCGCGGAGAGCGTCCTGGCGATGACTCCCCGGCTGGCGGCGGCCTGGGCGGCGACCGTTCTAGCGACCGTTTCCTGGAAAGCGAACAGGGGCGCGGCGGCGAGCTCCGACCGGTGTGTCTCGCCCCAGATCTGTCGGTTGGTCGTCGCGTCTGTCAGATGGACGTTGACCTTGATCTCGGTTCCGTCCAGGCGGATGTTGCCGTCGATGACAAACCGAGCCGCGCTTTCCGCCGCCCCGGTATGGTCGCGATCCAGAGCAGATAGCGCCACCCGCACATCCTGGAATCGAGCGATCTCCACCGCGAGATCCGAGGCCAGACCCAGGCCGAGGTGTTGGTTTTCCGCATCGCCCGTCAGGTTCTGAAAGGGCCGGACGAGGATGGTGGGCCACGACTGCTCGCTGCGCTGCTCGGCGCTCGGGACCTGGTACGAGCCGCCCGAGGTCCGCTCTCGAAAGGTCGGCACATAGGTGCCCTTGGGGATCTCGATCTGTACGCCTTCCCGGGGCTCGGTTACTAGATAGTAGCGTTCCAGATCTCGGCGCAGCTTGCCGGCCTGGATCCGGACGATGGGATCCTGGTTGAGATCAGACTCCTCGGCCCGGCCGAATACGCGGACGGCGATGGTATAGCCCTTCAGCGTGTCACTGCGTCCGGACAGGGTTTCCTCCACGACAAAGCGCAGCAACTGCCTGGACCGCGGGGAGGCCAGAAAATCCGGGCTGGCCAGGATTCGCTTCAGCTCTTCTCGGATGGCTCGGGGTGACGGACCCTTCTGGCGGCCTTTGCGCGGCGCTGTTGGCTGCTTCCCAGCACTGCGCTGCCTCTTGGCCGGCGGTCGACTCGCTTTCCTCGTCGAAATGCGCCACCTCCCTCGGCACGAGCGCGGAACCCGGCGTCCGTAGCCTACGGTAAGTTACTACCCGCCCCTTCGGCGCGGCGTAAGAATAGCAGAAGAAACAAGAAACGCCAAGGCCTGCGCCATGGCCGCGTAAAAAGCCGGAGCATCCGCCCATAGAGGGAGAACGAGCACTGTCCAAGGTCGGACATCCGGAGTTGGAGGCGGTGATACGCCACTTCCCCGAGCAGAGAGGAGAGCTCGAGGCCCTCTTTCAGCGCGACCACACTTTCCGATCCATGTGCGCGGATTATCGCGATTGCCTGCAGGCCATAGAGCGCTGGTGTGGATCACCGCCACGCAATGAACGAGCACCGGCCCTTTGTGAGGAGTATCGGACCCTGATGGCGGAATTGAAAAGCGAGATCTCGGCGCTGGTCGAGAGATCGGAAGAGGACGGCAAGAGTTGACGGACGAACAAAAGACAAAAGCCCAACTCATCGACGAGTTGCAGGAGCTGAGGCATCGGGTCGCCAGCCTGGAGAAGGGCACGGCCCTCGAACACGGGATACTGCACGGGGAGGGGACCATGATCGGTATCAGCGAGCGCACGCCGGCAGAACATGGGGAGTTGTACGGGGAGGCGGCCATGATCGGCATCAGCGAGGGCAGGCCCGCGGAAGACGCGCTGCTCGAGAGCGAAGCCCGCTTCCGCGAAACCGCGGAGCTCCTCCCCTCGATCATCGCCGAGATGGATCTGGAGGGAAGAATCATCTACATCAACAAGCTGGGCCTGGACATCTTCGGGATCTCCGCGGACACCCAGTTGAACTCGTTCGATCAGTTCCTGCACCCCGACGACTACCAGCGGGCCCTGCAGAACGCGGCCGCGGTGCTGCGAGGTGACGACGTTCCAGCCAACGAGTATCGAATGCTCGCCAAAGATGGCCAGCTGCTTCACATGGTAGTGAGATCCGCGCCGATCTTTCGAGATGGTGAGATCGTTGGGCTGCGCTCGTCTGTCCAAGATGTCACCGACCGTGTCGCCGCCGAAGCCGACCGGCGAGCCGGCGAGGAGCGATTCCGCACCATCTTCCACGGTATCACCGAGGGGATCCTGGTCACTCGAACCGATACCGGTCGCATCGTGATGGTCAATCAGGCGATGTGCGAGATGCTCCGGGCGACCGAAGAGGAGGTGTTGGCGATGAGCTTGGAGGAGATTCGCCCGTGTCGAGATGCCCTCCCGATGACGAGTATAGTCGTCGAACCGTTGCGCACCAAGCGGCGCGTCGCGTCCGAGCAGCCCATCGAGCGACGGAACGGAAGCGTATTTTACGCCGACGTCAGCGCGATCCCGGTGACGATCGATGGCCAGACCTGTCTATTGGAGTGTTTCCGGGACGTAACCGAGAGACGGGAATTGCAGGCCAATATCTACCAATCGGACCGCATGGCGAGTCTGGGGTTGCTGGCCGCCGGCGTGGCCCATGAGATCAACAACCCGCTGACCTACGTGCTCTTCAACCTCGATGCCCTCAGAGAAGACGTGCCGCTGTTGGCCGAGATGGTGATCCGTCTGCAGCGCGCCCTCGGTCCCGAGCGGACCAGGCACGCCCTGGGGGAGATGGCTGCGCTGGCAGTGCCAAGCCGACTCGACGATATCGTGCAGCAGAGTCAAGACGCCGCGGAGGGTGCGCGCCGGGTGCGCGACATCGTCGGTGACCTCAAGACCTTCGCCCGGGTGGACGAAAACCGGCTCGTCGTTACCTGCCTCAACGACATCATCGATAGTGCTATCAGTTTAGCGTCAAACGAAATCAAATACCGCGCTAGGCTTGTCACGGACTTCGACGCGCTTCCGACAATGGCGGTAAACGACGGCAAGCTGGCACAGGTATTCCTGAACCTGTTGCTGAACGCAACCCATGCCATAGAGGAGGGAAATGCGCAGAGCAATGAGATCCGAGTTCGGACCTGGGCCGAGGGGGATCAGGTGGTAGCGCAGCTGCAGGACACCGGAAAGGGCATTTCGCCGGAGCATCTACCTCACGTATTCGAGCCGTTTTTCACCACCAAGGAGGTCGGGGTTGGATCGGGTTTGGGATTGAGCATCTGCCGCAAGATCATCACGGAGCTCGATGGCGAAATCACGGTGGATAGCGAGCAAGGCAAGGGTACCCGGTTCATGATTCGACTTCCCATCGGTACGATGGTGCCGGAGCGGACCGCGGTCGAGGAGGCCTCCGTCGCGCAGCCGCTTTGCCGGAAACGGATCTTGGTCATCGATGACGAACGTCACATCGCCCAAGCCGTCGAACGCTTACTCGAAGATGAGCACGAAGCGGTCTCCGTGACATCGGCGAAGGAGGCGATGGAGATCTTCGAGAGCGATTGGGCTTTCGACGGCATCATCTGCGACCTGATGATGCCGAACGTTACCGGGATGGACCTGCACGAGTGGCTGGTGAAGCACCACCCGGACCTGGCCGACAGGATGATCTTCGTCACCGGTGGTGCCTTCACGCCGCGGGCAAGGACCTTTCTCGAGCGGGTGGACAACCCTAGGCTCAATGCCAGTCAGTTAAGCGAATTCCCCGGTCTTTTCGTTGACTTAGAAGCGTGA
>CAYVFC010000191.1:0-12993 GCA_964450715.1 uncultured Sandaracinaceae bacterium
AGCTTCGCTATTGACGGGCGCTGCCGCACTCGGCCTCGCACTTGCCGATCACCTCCCCCTCACCCCTGCGCGGTTGAGTGTTTGGCGTTTTCGCGGTATTTGGAGGCTGGGCGAACTTGTGTCGGTTGAGGTCTTTCGCGCTTCGAAAAAGAGCGAATTTTGCTGGGCACCCGAGATGGTAACAGCGTACGGAGCAATGAAACGTTCGCCAGCGCGGTTTTTGCTCGTGGTCTTCCTATGGTCCGTCATGACTTCTCTCGCGTTCGCCCAGAGCGACGAGTACGAATCCGTGATACGAAATGCGGTAGGGGAGTTCCGGGCGGGACGTTTCGATGAAGCCACCGCTCTGTTTCAAAAAGCCCACGAGCTGCTCCCGAGCGCCCGAACCCATCGCGGTCTGGGATTGGCCTACTTCGAGGCGCGGAAGTACAGTCTTGCCGTGGTACACCTCAAGGCTTCGCTGGCCGATACACGCCGCCCGCTCGATGCCAAGCAGAGAGGCGCAGCGACCGAGGTGCTGCGCAAGGCAGAGGCGTTTGTGGCGCGCTTTCGCTTCGAAGTCGATCCCGCCGACGCGACGGTCGAAGTGGACGGACACGAGGGAGACTTCGACGGAGCGGTACTGCTGCTCGACGTCGGCCGCCACGAGGTGATAACGCGCGCACCGGGATTCGCGGAGGATCGGCGTATCCTCGAAGCCCGAGCAGCCGGCAGCGATACGCTTCGTATCGTGCTCCGACCGGAGGGGCAAAAGACGAAAACCGAGCAATCGACCGCAGCGCCGACGACGCGGACGAAGATGTCCAAGGAACCGGTTCGAGCGATGGATAAGCCGGGTCCGGGAATCGTTCCCTGGCTGGTGACCGGAACGGGCGGCGCGATGTTGATTGGCGCGGGCGTCACCTGGAAGCTGGCCAACGATGCGGAAGCGCGGTTGCAGGAGAAGTGCCCGGAAAGGCTCTGTAGCGATACCGCCTTCGAGGACGACGTAAGCTCGGGCAAGACCCTGGTGACATTGACCAATGTGCTTCTCGTAACCGGGATGATAACCGTGGGAGCGGGGGTCACCTACTGGGTCCTGGCGTCCAGGGAGCGCGAGCGACCCGAGCTGAGCGCCGCGTGTACGCGGGACGGGTGCCATGCTCAGTTACGCGGAGCGTTTTGAATATGGCTTGCCGATTGGCTCGAGCGATCCCTACGGCGCCGCACTCGGTTTGCGCAACCCGAGTATCCGCATTCGGGTTCCGGCCGAGAGCACCGATCGGGTTGAAAAGCTCATGATTTCGCGGCTTATAGGGGCCATATTCGGCGTTGTCCCTCCTCGAAGTGGCTCTACCACTGCTTCGTCGGGCCAAGCACCGAATCTGACACCCTCTAAACACACGAACTCAAAGAGTTTTCAACCCGTTCGCTGCTCTAGAGCCTCCCTGCGGGAGCTAGCTCTCGTCCCGCTGCTTATCGGGCTTCTCGCGTTCTCCGCCTGCTCGATAGATTTCGACGCCTACCGCCTCCGGGAACCAGACGGCGCGGCCACGCATTTCGCGGCCGACGGCGGTCCGGCCGACGGCGGAAACGGCCAGCCGGATGAGCACGACGCAGGTGATGCGGCGGAAGCCGGAAGACGAGACGCGAGCGGGGGCGACGCCAGTGAAAGCGATGGCGGCTACGAAATTGACGCAGCAGAGCCAGGTGATGCCGGAGAAAGCGAAGAAGGGGGAGCGGGAGACGCGGGAGACGGCGGCGAAGAAGCTAGATGCGGAAACGATACCGTTGAAGAAGGCGAGCTATGCGACGGAGACTGCCCGACGAGCTGTGATGACCTGGACCCGTGCACGGACCAGACTCTGGAAGGCAGCGCCGAGCAGTGCAACGCGCGATGCGCGGTAACCCTGACCATAACCGCACCTGCCGACGGCGACGGATGCTGTCCGAGCGGGGCAAATGCAAACAACGATGACGATTGCGTACCGGTATGTGGAAACGGTGCGACCGAAACAACCGAGGTTTGCGACGACTCCAACCAGTTGAACGGTGACAACTGCGATCCTACCTGCTCTTATTTCAACAGCCTTTCCATCCTCTCGGGACGTCCCGGACGCGCCGGCTATTCCGACGGTGAGCTTAACGAAGCACGCCTGTATCATCCCGACGGAATCGCGAGGGACGGCAACGTGCTGTACGTCGTCGATATCAACGGTTCCCTGGTGCGCAAGATCGACTCCGGCGGAGTCGTGACCACGGTAGCCGGCCGCATGTACGATCGCGGGCAGTGCGACCGAAGTGGAGCCGATGACGGTATCGGCACCGAGGCGCGCTTCTGCTATCCCACCCGTATCGCGGCACTCGACAACAAGTTGTGGATTATCGAGCTCGGCGAAGAAGGGTTGCGCGTCATCGATCTGGCCACTTCTGAGGTCAGCACCGACAACAGCTTGAGCGAATCGAATATCAAGTCGCTAAAAGCCGATGGCGATACCCTGCTCTTCTTTGATGGGGCGCTTAAACGCTGGGATCCAACCCAGGAGCTTAGCGCGAGCAATCCGGAGGTTCTGGCGGATGAGGTGGATATCGAAACCATCACGAGCGACGACTGCATCGGTCTGGCCAAGCTCGGCACCAGTTACTACTTGGGTTGCCGATCGGCTATTCTCAAGGTGAGCAGTAGCGGTACGGTCAGCCTTTTCGCCGGAGATCCGTCCAGCACCGGCTGCGTGGATACCAACGATCGTCTGGCTTCGACCTTTAGAGATATCAACGATATCGCAACCGATGGCACGGACCTGTATGCGGTCGACAGCACCTGCTATAAGGTCCGCAAGATATACGTATCGGTAAACCTGGTCTCGACCTACGCCGGAAGCGGGACGTCGGGCAGCGAGGACGGTACTGCCTCGGTAGCGCAGTTCGCCTACCCGACGGGCATCGTCCAATACGGGGGCTACGGTTCGAATGACTTCTACGTCAGTGACTGGTACAGCTCGGCGATACGTAGCGTCACCCCTTCGGTGACGACTTGGGCCGGTTCCGGTCGCAACAAGAGCATCGTCTACGGTGCGGACGGGGCCTCGTCGCGATATGGCGGTTCCGCCAGCTACAGACATCGGGCGATCGCGACCGACGGTACCTACGCCTATTTTATCGTCGATGGAGGCGGAGGTAGCGCGAGTATCGGCCGTATCACTCTAGAAAACGGCGCTTCGGAGTCCTTCGCGACCAGCTCGAGCTGGACGAGCTCCCAACCGGGCGGTTTGCCCGGAACCTTGGCCGTGCTCGGGGAGTATCTCTATCTTACGCGTGACGGGTCGATCTGGCGAGTCCCGCTTGCGGACGGATCCTCTCCAGCTCTGTACGCCGGCACAGACGGCGATCCGGGATCCGAAGACGGTCCGGTCAACAGCGCCAAGTTACAGGCTCGACTCCTGGCGGCGGACCCGGCGTCCGAGACTCTGTACTTCTTCGACGCCGACCACACTCTACGCCGCATCAATATCGGAGCGGCGACCCCAAACGTGCTCACCCTGGCCGGAGTCGAAGACGCGACGGAGGTTCAGGACGGCTCCTTCCAGACGGCCGGTTTTGCCGATCCGGTTGCGATGACCTTTGGTGATCAGCGCCTTTATCTGCTCGACGGCGGGCGGCTGCTGCGCGAGATCGACCTTGCGGACAACCAGGTAACGACTATCGCGGGCGCCGACGTGGATGAGCCTAGAGCAGACGGGCTGGGCACGGCGGCTCGACTAATAAATGGTATTGCTATCGCTTCCGATGGCAGCAACCTGTTTATCGGTGACGCTTCCGATAGCCTCGAGTACGGCGGCTCGGGCCAGTTCGGCGCCGCCATTCGCCAGGTGAAGCTCTCCTCGGCTCATTCGACTACCACCATGGTCGGCAGAGACGACCGCTTCACGACCATCAGCGGTATTGGACGCTCGGCGGCGCTCTTCGAGCCTCTCTATATGACGTACGATCATCTAGGCCACCGTCTTCTCATCTTCGACTCTACCGAGGGCGTTTTTCTACAACTGCAGTAAGTTTTTCTACAACTGCAGCAAACCGGGAGACGGCGCATTTCGGTCCTACGATAACCCGTAATGGTCCAAAAGGCCCGCGAGGGGCTGATCAGGGACGAAAATTGTAGGACAACGGCTCAGGGGACGGTTTGCCGCCGCCTAACGACTACGCCACCGAGTAAGGGTCCGTGACAAAACAACGGACCCTAAATATCTCCGGGTCCCGGTCTGTCCAGAACACCGCAATCGCGTTACCCTGATCATCTATGCAACCGGTACAACAGATAGGTGACTACCAGATCCTGGAAACCATCGCCGAAAGCCGCGCTTCATTCGTCTACCGGGCACAGGCGGGTTCGTCCAGCAAAACCGTCATCCTCAAGGCGCTCAAAACGCGCAATCCCACACCCTCCGAGATCGCCCGCTTCCGGCAGGAGTACCGGCTGATCCGCAAGGTGGACCTGCCGGGCGTGATCCGGGTCACCGACTTCGTGGAGCACCAGGAGGGGCTGGCCCTGGTGATGGAGGACTTCGAGGGGATCTCGGTCAAGCGCCTGCTGCAGGACAAGGGGCCGTTCGACCCGCGTTCCTTGCTGTCCATCGCCGTCCAGGTAGCGGAGGCTTTGTGCGGCATACACGAGCACAAGATCGTCCACCGCGATATCAAGCCGAGCAATATCCTGGTCAACATCGATAGCGGTCGGGTCAAGATTACCGATTTCGGCATATCGGCCGAGCTCACCCGCGAGAACGAGGACATCTACCGTCCGGAGGTGATCGAGGGTTCGCTGGCCTACATGTCACCGGAGCAGACCGGGCGCATGAACCGTACCGTCGACTACCGTACAGACTTCTACTCGCTGGGGGTGGCCCTCTACGAGATGCTCACGGGCACCGCGCCCTTCGTGGCGCTGGACCCCATGGCGGTGATCCATTCCCACATCGCGGTGATGCCGGCCTCGCCCCGCGAGCCGCGGCCCGAGCTGCCGCAGGCAATCTCGGATATCGTGATGAAGCTCTTGTCCAAGAACGCCGAGGATCGCTACCAGAACGGGTTCGGGCTGGCGGCCGACCTCAAGCGGTGCCTGGAAGGGCTCGACCGCACCGGGACCATCGAGCCCTTCGCCCTGGGGACGCAGGACATCTCCAGCCGCTTCCTGATCCCGCCCAAGCTCTACGGTCGCGAGCGCGAGATCGAGACGCTGGTCTCGAGCTTCGAGAAGCTGTACCTCCAGGACGTCGGGGTGGAGGTGATGCTGGTGGCCGGCTACTCGGGCATCGGCAAGTCGGCCTTGATCAACGAGATCCATAAGCCGATCGTGGCGCGCCGCGGGTATTTCGTCTCGGGCAAGTACGAGCAGTTCCGGCGCGACAAGCCCTACAGCGCGGTGATCCAGGCCTTCCGCAGCCTGACCCGGCAGATCCTGGCCGAGAGCGACGAGCGGATCGCGAGCTGGAAGGAGAAGTTGCTGGAAGCGGTGGGGCCCAACGGCAGGGTCATCACCGATATCCTGCCCGATATCGAGCTCATCATCGGAAAGCAGCCCCTGCTGGCCGAGCTCGGACCGGAGGAAACGCGCAACCGCTTCAAGTACGTGTTCGAGCGGGTGGCCTGCGCCTTCCCCTCCGCCGAGCACCCGGTCGCGCTCTTCCTGGACGACCTGCAGTGGGCGGACATCCCCAGCCTGCAGCTGATCAAGAACATGACCACCAGCTCGGACATGGGCTACCTGTACCTGATCGGCGCCTACCGCGACAACGAGGTGGACGAGACCCACCCCCTGACCGACACGGTCGCGGAGATGCAATCGGCCGGGGTCTCTATCGAGCGTATCGATCTGGGACCGCTGCGCGAGCAGCACGTCCAGGACCTGATCGTCAACTTTCTCAAGTGTTCCAAACAACAGGGCGCCGAGCTGGCAGCGCTCATGCACCGCAAGACGGGGGGCAACCCCTTCTTCGTCATCCAGTTCCTGGAGACGCTCTACAACGAGCGGTTGATCCGTCTCGAAGCGGATAAGGGCTGGCAGTGGGAGATCGAGAGCATCCACCGGCTGCAAGTGACCGACAACGTGGTCGATCTCATGGCCTCCAAGATCGACAAGCAGTCGGAACGGGTACGAGAGGTGCTCAAGATCTGCGCCGCCGTGGGCAACCGCTTCGACCTGGAGGTCCTCTCCTACATGATGGAGCGGCCCATCGACGAGGTTCTGGACAGCCTTAAACAGGCCATCGACGTGGGCTTTGTCAGCCTGCTGCCCGAGGGCGAGCTGTACAGCTTTCACCACGACCGCATCCAGGAGGCGGCCTATTCGCTGGTACCGGAAGAGCAGCGGGCTGCGCTGCACCACCGCATCGGCCGCAAGGCGCTGCAAAACGTCACCGATGACGACGACCTGGACCGCAAGCTGTTCTACATCGTGGATCAGCTCAACTTCGGCTCCGGGCTCATCATCGACCCCGTCGAGCGCGAGGAGTTGGCCCGGCTCAACCTCAGAGCCGGGATCAAGGCCAAGGCTTCCTCGGCCTTCCTGCCCGCGCTGCGCTATCTCGAGACGGGAATCGAGCTACTGGAGCAAGGTTGCTGGGAGAAGCAGTACCCGCTCACACTCTCGCTCTACACCGAGATCACCGAGGCGGCCTACCTGGTGGGCGACTTCGAGCGCATGAACCGGCTGGCCGAGACCGCGCTCGAGCACGCGGTCTCCACCCTGGACAAGGTCAAGATCACCATCTCGCGAGTCAACGCGCGCCGCTCGCAGGAGGACTTCCGCGGCTCCATCGACGCGGCGCTGCCCATCCTGGACCTGCTCGGCATCCACATGACCAAGAACACCACCCGCGCGCAGGTCGCGGTGGAGATGATGAAGGTCAACCTGGCGATGGTCGGACGCAAGCTCGACGATTTGCTCGAGCTACCGCCCATGACCGACCCCACGGCGGTCGCGACCATGCAGGTGCTGGCGGACCTCGGGTTGACCTCCTTCTTCGTCAATCCCAACCTGCTGGCACTCGACATCATCAACGCCTTTCGGCTGAGCATGAAAAAGGGCAATTCGCCCGATACCGTCTTCGCTTATGCCGGGTACGGAGTCGTGCTGGTCGGGGGGCTCTGGGCCTTTGACTCGGCCAAGGCGCACGGCGAGCTGGGGCTCAAGCTCATGGACAAGCTGGGCGTGCGCAAGCAGCTGGCCAAGACCATCCTGGTCACCAACTGCGTGATTCGCCACTGGAAGGAGCCCCTGCGCGATACCGTTCCCGCGCTGCTGGAAGGCTACCGGGTGGGGCTGGAGACGGGCGATCTCAACTTCGCCGCCTTCAACCTGCTGATGAGCAACGTGCACGGGTACTACGTGGGACCGGAGCTCTCCGAGTTCGAGGCAGAGCTCGGCAAGCAAATCCAGACCATCGCCAATCTCAACCAGAAGTACATCCTGACCCTGGCGCAGCTCAAGCGGCAGTGCGTGCTCAACCTGCTGGGCCGCTGTGACGACCCGCGTGTTCTGACCGGCGAGGCGATACGGGCGGAGGAGCTGCTGGAGACCTGGCGCAGCACCCACAACGACATCGCGATCGCCACCTTCTGCGTCGAGCGCATGAACGTGCGCTTCGTCTACGGCGACTGGGCCGGGGTGCTGGAAGACGCCGCGCTCTTTCGCCGGCACAAGGACTCGATGCAGGGCGTGATCAACAACCGCTTCGTCAACTTCTACGACTCGGTCTCGACCATCATGGTCTATCCCGAGGCCTCGCCCGCCAGGCAAGCCGCCCATCGCGTCCACCTCCGGGTCAACCAGGCCAAGGTGCGGTACTGGATGCACCACGCCCCGGACAACTGCCGCCAGCAGTTCCTTCTGGTGGAGGGGTTGCGAGCCTGGCGCATCGGCAAGGACCCGATGCGAGCGAAAGAGTTGCTCGGGCGCGCCATCGAATTCTGCAAACGGCCGGACGACATCCTGTTCGAAGCGACCGCGAGGGAGCTGCTGGCCCGGATTCACCTCTCCCTGGGGGAGCTGGGCCCGGCGCGCGAGCAGATGATCTCAACTTACAACGCCTATGCCAGCTGGGGTGCGATGGGAAAGCTGGACCAGCTACGGCGCCTCTACCCCGAGCTTCTGGGGACCGCGCTGCGAGGCCGGGCAGCAGAGCCGGGACCGGGCGACACCGCCAGCGGTGCCATCTCCCAGGCGCTCGACTTTTCCTCCGCCACCAAGGCCTCGCAGGCCATATCCGGCGAGATCGTGCTGGAAAAGCTCATGGTCAAGATGATCGAGATCACCATGCAGAACGCGGGAGCGGACCGGGCGATCATGGTAATGGAGGACGAGGGCCGGCTGCTGGTAGAGGCCGAGAAGTCAGCCGCAAGCGACGAGGTCGCCGTGCTGCAGTCGATCCCGGCCGATTCCCATCCGGGGCTCTCCTCCAGCATGGTCAATACCGTGGCGCGCACCGGTGAGCAACTGATCCTTAATGACGCGGTCAACGAGGGCGACTTCACCGGCGACCCCTACGTCGTCGAGCACAGGCCCAAGTCGGTGCTGTGCCTGCCCATCGTCAGCCGCGGGCGTCTGCTGGGAATCCTGTACCTGGAGAACAACCTCTCGGTCGGCGCCTTCACCCCGGAGCGGGTGGAGCTTTTGCGCATCATATCCTCGCAGGCGGCCATTTCCATCGAGAACGCACGTCTGCTGGTGCACCGGGAAAAGGCCGCCGTGCTGGAAAAGGAGATGGAGATCGCGGCCTCCATCCAGACCTCGCTGCTGCCGGTGGAACCGGCCGTGGACGACTATCAGATCGCCGCCCACATGCAGCCGGCGGACGACGTGGGCGGCGACTACTACGACGTGATGCGCATCGGAGGGGTCGACTGGATCATCATCGGCGACGTGTCCGGCCACGGAGTGCCGGCGGGCCTGATCATGATGATGACCCAGACGGCCATACACACGGTTCTCACGGTGCATCCGCAGGTCACGCCCGCCGAGCTTTTAACCAGGGTCAACACCGTCATCGCCGGGAACATCAAGCGGCTGGGCGAGGAGAAGTACATGACCATCACCGCCTTCGCCCTGGGCGCGGACGGCGAGTTCCGCTTCGCGGGATTGCACCAGGATATCCTGGTCTACCGGGCGGCGTCAGCACGGGTGGAACCGATAGAGACCGACGGGATCTGGGTGGGCCTGATGGACGACGTGCAGGGGCTTTTGACCGACGGCACGCTCCAACTCGAGCCGGGCGACGCCATGCTGCTGTACACCGACGGGATCACCGAGGCCCTCGAAAAGCCCGCGGGCGGAAAGAGCGACGGGTCCGCGAGCGAGAGGTACGGGGACGAGCACCTGGTACAGACGCTGCAGAAGCTCGGCGGCGGAAGCGCCGAGCAGATACGCGACGGGATCCTCGCCTCACTGGAGAGCTACGACTGCCCGGATGACGTCACTCTGATGGTGGTCAAGCGTAAGGGTTGCATCGGTTGACCGACGCCCTCTGCCGCCCCCTCGCCGCCATTCGATCGAGAGAACAGGGGGGGCGAACCTGAAGTTTCGGGTCATTGACGAGAGGCGGCGTGTGCGACCGCCGGTGGTGGCCCGTGCGTACCACGAGGCTGATCCGAAACGCGTTCGAAGTCCGAAGAGAGTCGAGCTCCTGTCCGATCCGGTCCTGACCGAGAGCCACGGACTTGGATCGGGAAAGCGCGGGCTGGGTTACCCGGTCGTGCGCGCATGACAGAGGGTAAAGGGGTCGGAGTTAAGAAGTTAAGTTGTTGGCCCGCCAATATCCGAAAAAGACCGAATTCCGAAAGGGTAGGGCTTGGAAGACGGCGGCGGTTGCTTGAGGAAGGCAATGTTGCGGTGCGTCCCGCTCGAGGAAACCACGATGGAGAAGACGATGACGCAGGCGCCGACCAGGCCGAAGGTCCGGTACCCGGTCTCGTTCAATTGTCCCACCTCGTTAAACGTGGGTCAGCTTCTATCTGTCTTTACCGACTTGACAATATTGTCGCTCAATACATCCGATTGAATCTTCTCCCCGGGGTTTACGACCAAAAAAAGATCTTCGCTCCAGTTGCCGTCGACCATCTGCTGGATAAGAGAGCTGTCTCCTTCGATCTCGTCGAAGTTCCAGTTGAGATAGTCCGCGCATTCTTTCGTGTATTGGCGGTACCGTTCGGAATCAGCCAGCCGCCAGTCGATATAAGTTGCCCACGAGTACTCCTTGAACCAATTCTGTTCCATCTGCATTAAATACTCGGCATTGTCCTCGCCGTACTTCTGCTTGTAGTACTCGAGAGTCGTCTCGTAGCGTTCCTTGCTCGGCTGAAGCGAATTCTCGATCCACCCGGCGCTATACCAGTAGATACCCCGATGGCTGTCGAAGTACGACTTGTATTTCTCTTTCGAGCCGAGCAGCAACGTTATGCAATCGTGTCCGCGGGCGACGACGATGGGTATTTCCGGAGCTGAGACATCGACTATCCCGTTGCTACACAGGCCATACCCCAGTAATATCGCGTTATAGGGCCGGTCTTGTACATCCGTCGTCTTGCCCACTTCCGCCTTGAGACGACTACGGAGCTTGTCCGGCTCATTGTGCAGCCCCTGGGGCAGAACGACGACGTCAATCACATTTACCGATCGAGACGCGCAGAGATAGGCTTCCCGCTGTAGAGCTTTACATACGATGAATTTCAGTAATAAATCCTTGCTCATATCCTGGCACGACACCCGTCCAGTATAGGGAAAAACCGCCGACGGACAATCCGGGTGCACCGTTTCGCTACGTAACCGTTCAGGGGGGCTCAACCTCGTCGTGGGGTGGCCGGCCGCTGCGCTCGTCGTCGAGTCACGCGACAATCTGCCCAAGAATTCTCGTCTATTTCGAGAAGCCTCCCCTTCGCTCCGCTTTGGTGTAAGCTTGCCTGCCCCCCGGTTTCGGTCTCGGGTTTACGTGTGGGGCGCCTCCTCAGAGCCGGTCATAAGGGCGAGGCCGGCGCAGCCCGTTGTCCAAAATAAGGGAGCATTTGACCACCTTTGTGAGCGTCGAGAGGTTACAGTAACACTGTATCTCCTCTTAAATACACGTCTATTGAGAATGACGTCCATGCGCTCCATCCCGGCGCCCGGACGGTACAGTGTGTGCAAGGTAGAGACCACAGCAGGGCAAGCAAAGACAAACAAAAGACGAGGAAGGTATAAACGAGTACGCATCAGGACGTGATTCTGTTGGCCGGAAAGATAGAGAGATTGCCCGATGCACTAATAGGGGGAGTTATGAGCGATTCTTCTGAAATGATAAGCCGAATTCTCGTCATCGACGATAACAGGGCGATTCACGCCGACATTAGTAAGGTATTGACTGTACCTGACAACGAAGACTTTGCCCTCTCCCGGATGGAAGCGAAGTTGTTCGGCAAGACCCGTAAAGAGAATCGCGGGCAGCGTTTCGAGGTCGATTCCGCGTATCAGGGCCAGGAGGGGCTACAAATGGTTATCAACGCGGCCGGGGAGGGCCGGCCCTACTCGGTCGCTTTTGTCGATTTGCGTATGCCGCCTGGTTGGGACGGAATCGAGACCATTTCTCAACTGTGGAGAATAGAACCCGATCTGCAGGTAGTGATCTGCACCGCTTATTCCGATCATTCCTGGCAGGAGATTGTCGAAAAATTGGGGAATTCGGATAGTCTAATCGTCCTTAAAAAACCTTTTGATGACATCGAGCTGCTTCAGGCTCTGCACGCGCTGGCGCGGAAGTGGCGGTTCCACCGTCAGGCGCGCGAAAGGATGCAGGACCTAGAATCGATGGTTGAGGTACGGACGCGGGATCTAGGAGAGGCGACCGAGCGTCTCTGCGATAGCGAGGAAAGATACCGGACCCTTCTGGAAACGCTGCCCGACATCGTCTACAAAATCGATGCTCAAGGGAATTTTCTCTACGTAAACAGCTCGATACGCGCATTGGGATATCAACCGGAAGAGCTTATCGGTAGCCATTTTGCGACAATAGTACATCCGGACGACCTCGATCGCGTCAGCCGACTTTCCGTCTTATCCCGGCTCCGCGGCAAGAAAACCGGCGATAGCGACGCTCCCAAGCTTCTGGACGAAAGAAGATGCGGAGACAGAGCTACGAGGGGCCTCGTTTTAAGACTAATTCCCAAGGGATGGGACGAATCCGATGAATCGAGATGGCTTCTCGGCTCGCTGACCAGCCAAGGCGAGGTGTCTGCCCTCGGGCGATACGAGTCTGACCGCCAAACCGACAAGAGTCAGTTCGTAGGAACGGTGGGCACTATCAGGGATATCACCGAACGCGTTAATGCCGAAAAGGACAGGGCGGCTCTCGAAGCCCAACTCTATCAATCGCAAAAAATGGAGGCGATAGGACGACTAGCCGGAGGCATCGCACACGACATTAACAATGTCCTGGGAGCCATCCTGGGCTCGGCTTCGGCGCTCCAATCCGAAACCGAGCCGAGCGATCCAAGGAGAAACGATGTCGAAAATATACTCAGCGCTTGCTACAAGGGACGAGAGCTGACGCGCAACGTTCTGGGTTTTGCCCGTAAGGGGAAGTATACGAAGAAAAACATCTCCTTGAACCGGGTGGCCGAGGAAGTTCGAGCGCTGCTCGAGCGTACGATCTCCAAAAAAACAGCGGTCGATCTGGCTCTACAAGAGGACCTGGACTATGTCGAAGGAGACCTCAGCCAAATCCACCATGCTCTGATGAACATCTGCATAAACGCCGTCGACGCGGTGAAAGGCACGGGTAAGCTAACCATATCCACAAAGAACGTATATATCGAGGAATCGAAGGGCGTCGGATCCGGGGGTAACGCCCTCGGCAGACATGTCGAGGTCAAGGTGATCGATGACGGCGTGGGTATGGATGCCGAGACGCTGGATAAGGTTTTCGAGCCTTTCTATACTGAGCGTGATCACGCAATTTGATGGACGAATGATCGCGAAAAATGAGGGGGACG
>CAYVFC010000192.1:0-12842 GCA_964450715.1 uncultured Sandaracinaceae bacterium
TTTGAGGAGGAGCAACGCAGCAGCCGGGGCCGTCGCGCCCGAAAGATGGATGAGTGATTTTGTCACGGACCCTAAGGTCGTGGCAGAGATGTCATTTCGAGCGGAGGGAGAAATCTCGGTGTTAGGCGTTCCCTTGATGCGAGAGAGATTTCTCGTCGCCTTCGGCTCCTCGAAATGACAGATCGCACTGACCCGAGGGTTCGGCACCCGATCCGCCGCCGGCTGACCCTGGTGGGAACCGTGCAGGGCGTGGGATTCCGTCCCTTTGTCCATCGCCTGGCCGGCGCGCGGGGGCTGACCGGCTGGGTGGGCAACCAGGGCGGCCGGGTGACGCTGGAGATCCAGGGTGAGGGCAATGATGTTGATGGATTTATCCAGGAAATGACATCGCAGCCCCCTTCGGGAGCGCGCGTCGAATCCTGCTCGCAGCAGACCCTGCCGGTGCGCGAGGCCGAGCGGGGCTTCGCCATCGCCGAGAGCTTCACCGGGGAGGCGGGCTGCCCGAGCCTGGCCCCGGACAGCGCTCCCTGTCCCGACTGCCTGCGCGAGATGCGGGACCCGGCCGACCGGCGCTTCCACTACCCGTTCATCACCTGCGCCGTTTGCGGGCCCCGGTACACCATCGCGCAAGAGCTGCCGCACGACCGCTCGCGCACCACCCTGGCCTGCTTCGAGATCTGCCCCGAGTGCGCGCGCCAGTACGCCGACCCGGCCGACCGCCGCTTTCACGCCCAGGGCATCTGCTGCCCGGCCTGCGGGCCGCGCGTATGGCTGGTGCGGGCCGGGGGCGAGGCGCGGCCGCCGCCAGGACCACCGGCCGGCGACCCGGCCGAGGCGGTGCTGGCCGCGAGCGAGCTCTTGCAGCGGGGCGAGGTGGTGGCGATCAAGGGCGTCGGGGGGTTTCTGCTGGCCGCGGACGCGAGCAGCACCCGCGCCGTCGACAGGATACGCGAGATAAAGAGGCGGAAGAGCAAGCCGCTGGCGCTGATGGTACCCGACCTAGAGGCGGCGCGCCGGCTGGTCCACCTGGACGAGCAGGCCCAGGCCTTGCTCGCCTCGCCGGCCGCCCCCATCGTGCTCGCGCCGGCCAGAGCCGCCCACGGGCTGGCGCCGGGTATCGCGCCCGGGCTCGGCGACCTGGGGGTGATGCTGCCGGGCTCGCCGCTGCACCATTTGTTGTTGAGCGAGCAACCCGCCGCCCTGGTCATGACCTCGGCCAACCAGCCCGCCGAGCCCATCATCATCAACAACCGGACTGCCTGCCGGCAGCTGCCGGTCGATGCGTTTCTGCTCCACGACCGCGACATCCTGTTGCCCACTGACGACAGCGTGGTACGCACCGCCCCGCGCGCGGCTGCGCCCGGGTCCCCCTCTCTTCTCCGGGCAGAGGGGTCAGGGGTGAGGGCAGGGGCGGCCGTCGCCTTCGTCCGCCGAGCCCGCGGCTACGTACCGGGCGCGCTCGAGGCGGGGTTTTTGCCGCGGCGCTCGGTGCTGGCCCTGGGCGCCGAGCTCAAGGCCACGGTGACCACCCTCCAGCAAGGCAGGCTGGTGGTGGGGCGCCACCTGGGTGACCTGGACGACGCGCGCACCGAGCGGGCATTCCGCCGGGAGGTCGGGCGTGTGCTCGGCTTCGAGCGCCTGAAACCCGAGCGGGTGGCCGTGGACCTGCATCCGGACCTCGCCAGCACCCTGCTCGGCGAGCAGCTGGCCGCCTCCGCGGCGCTCGTGCGCGTGCAGCACCACCACGCCCACCTGTGCGCGGTCATGGTCGAGCACGGCATCGCGCCCGAGCGACGGGTGACGGGCATCATCCTGGACGGCGTGGGTCTGGGAGACGACGGTACCATCTGGGGGGGCGAGGTCTTGAGCGGCGGCTATGGAGGTTTCCAGCGCGTGGCCTGGCTCAGGCCGGTTCCGCAGCCGGGCGGCGACCGGGCCGCGCGTGAGCCCGACCGCATGTCCACCAGCCTGCTGCTCGACGCCGGGCTCGGGGGCGCGGGCGTGGCCGGATATAAAGAGGATATCGCGGGGATTTGCGGCAGCCGCGCCGTCTCCCCGCTTACCAGCAGCGCCGGCCGGCTCTTCGACGGAGCGGCGGCCATCCTGGGCCTGGCTCCGCAGCTGCAGAGCTACCAGGGCGAGGCCGCGGCGCTGCTGGAGGCAGCGGCAGAGCCGGGCTGTGGCGACGGCTATCCGCTGCCGCTCCGGGGCTCAGAGCTGGACACCCGCGAGCTCACGGCCGCTCTGGTAGGGGACCGTTCGCCCACGCCGGCCCGTGCCGCGCGCTTTCACAACGCACTGGCCGACGCCCTGGCGCGAGCGGCGCTGGCGGCGGGCAACGACACGGTGGCGCTGGGCGGAGGGTGCATGGTCAATCGCGTGTTGCTGGCCAGGCTGCAGGAGCGCCTTTCGGCCGAGGGGTTGACCGTGATCCGGCCGCTTGCCCTGCCCGCCGGAGACGGCGGCCTCTCAGCCGGCCAGGCGGCGGTCGCCGCCTGCGCGGACGGACGGTAGCCGCCCCTCCCCCTACTGTATTTCGACGCCCGCCCCTTCGTTGTCGTCGTAACCGTTCAGGGGGGGGTAGTCGGTATCTGAAACGACGGCGGTCAATGCACCGACAACCGTCAGGTACGTGAGTACAATCCTCACCGGCCCGGCTGGGCACCGAGCTTTTTCCGGCGCCTTGGCCGCCGCGCTGCCCAAGGCCTGAACGCTTACTTGTCGTCGCTGGCCGCGGCGGTCGCCAAACGGCTCTCTACTCGTCTTCCGGTTTGGTCGGCGGCCCCTTCCAGTGCATGTCTCCGGCCAAGGTGGCGGCCAGGGGGTCGACCCGTTCCGGAGGCAGCCGGCCGGGGCTGGAGGTACGCATGGCCAGGGGCTTTTGCGAAAGACGCTCGGAGCCCGGTCTCGGCGGCTGGCTGGTCCTGGCCGGCGGCGACATCAGCCGGTCGCGCAGGTCGGCCGCGTCCTTGGGCCGGCTCGCGGGCGAGACGCTCAGGCAGGCGTTGACCGTGGTGCACATGTGGCGAGGCACGTCCGGCGCCACCTCTTGCAGCTGTCGCGTTTCGATGCCGGCGGTCGCGCCCGCGTGCGGCGGAAAGGGCGACCGTCCGGAGAGCAGCTCGTAGACCAATACCCCGAGCGACCATACGTCCGAACGCGTGTCGATCCGCGCGGGGACCATTCTCGCCTCCGGAGCGATATAGGCGAGCAGATTGCCGGCCGCCACGCCGTCCCAGCTGCCCTTTATGGCGTCGGCGGCAGCCGATGCGCCGCAAAAACCGAGCACGCGCACGACTCGGCGGCTTCCCTGCCTTTCGAGAATCACCGCTCTGGGGTTGAGCCGCCCGTGAACCACGCCGCGCTCGTGCGCGGCGGCCACCGCGGTCAGCATTTGCACGATCAGATCGAACGCCGGGCCCAGCGGCATCCCGTTGCCGAAGCGCTCGAGCTCGTTGGACAGCGGCGTTCCCTCCACGTGCTCCTCGACCACGAAGGGGATCCCGGTTTCGTCCAGGTCGACCTTCAGTACCTGGGGCAGATTGGGATGCTTGAACCTGCTCAAACTTTTAGGGGTATTGAGAAACTCTTGGGCTACGTTCGGGTTCAGCGCGAACTCTGGCTTGAGCACCTTGACCGTGACCGGCTGCCCGCTCGTCTGGTCGGTGGCCAGGTAGGCCTCGCAGACCCCTTCGGACCTCGAGAGCATCTCCAGCGAGTACTCGCCATTGATGACCTCTCCGGTCCTCGAACGCTCCCGCTTCGACATGTCCTCTTCCAGTATTCCGGATATGCCGGCGAAAGCCAAGGTGAACCGAACCGTTCGCGGGCCGGACTCGAAGCCATTTCATAACTACTCCCGTCGTCTTTCGGGCGGGGCGGCCCCACCTGCGGCCTCGCTTTTCCTCGAAATAGCGCTGCGATTCCTCGTCGCCGCTCCTTGCATCTGGGGCCGCCGCGCTGCGAAATACTCGGTTTGTATACATGAAATGGCTTCGGGGTCGTCTGTCAGGTGCGAAAGCGCGGCGTGGTATGCGGCCGCTTTGTGCAGGTACGGTGGTGTGTGGTATCGAGACGATCCAATGTGTCTGGCGATTCCCATGCGGGTGGTTTCCGTCGAGGGTTCCCGCGGCCTGGTCGATGCCGCGGGCGTCAGGCTGGAGGTGGCCCTGGACCTGGTAGAGGACGTACAGCCGGGCGACTACCTGCTGGTGCACGCCGGATACGCCATCAATCGCATGAGCGCCCGCGAGGCCGAAGAGAACCTGGCCATCCTGCGACGGCTGGTCGAAGCGTCGGAGTGAAGAGGCGTGATGAGCCTATCCCATCAGGCGCGGGAGATCATCGGCCGGCTGGCCGCGCGCGCGCCCGCGCGGCTGACCTTCATGGAAGTATGCGGCACCCACACCGTTTCCGCGGCGCGCTCCGGCCTGTACGGGTTGCTGCCAGACGGAATCCGGCTCATCTCCGGTCCGGGCTGCCCGGTCTGCGTGACGCCGGTCGGGTACCTGGATCACGCGCTCGCGCTCTGCCGGCTGCCGGGCCTGACCCTGGCCACTTTCGGCGACTTGATGCGCGTGCCCGGATCGACCGCTTCGGGAAAACCGGGCGAGCCGACGAGCCTGGCCCTGGCCCGGGCGCGCGGGGCCGACGTGCGGCCGGTCTACTCGCCCCGCGACGCCCTGCAGCTGGCCGTCGACGGCCCGGAGCGGCAGGTGGTCTTCCTGGGCGTGGGCTTCGAGACCACCGCCCCGGCAATCGCCTCGGTGATCGCCCGAGCGGCCGAGCAGGGCCTGGGCAACTTCTCCGTGCTGGCCGCCTGCAAGAGCATCGTGCCCGCGCTCGAGGCGCTGGCCGGCGCCGGGGAGATCCTCATCGACGGGTTCATGTGCCCGGGCCACGTGAGCGTGGTCATCGGGGCCGACGCCTACCGCCCGCTCTGCGAACGGCTCGCCCTGCGCTGCGCCATCGCCGGCTTCGAGCCGGTGGAGATGCTGCTCGCCATCGAGGCGCTTTGCAGCCAGGTGGCGCAAGGCCAGAGCCGGGTCGATAACTGCTACCCGGCCGCGGTCAGCGCCGGAGGCAATCCGAGAGCGCGCGAGGTCCTGTACCGCGTGTTCGAGCCGTGTGACAGCGAGTGGCGCGGGCTCGGCACCATTCCCGACAGCGGCTTTGCCGTTCGCGCGCGCTATACGGATTTCGACGCCGGCTCGCGTTTTCCGGTACGGTTGCCCGAGCCGCGCGAGCATCCGGGCTGCCGCTGCGGGGAGGTGCTGCGCGGGGTGTTGGCCCCGGGACAGTGCGCCCTGTTCGGACGGGACTGCAGGCCCGAAACCCCGCGGGGCGCCTGCATGGTCAGCAGCGAGGGAAGCTGTGCGGCTCACTACCGTTATAGCGCGCAGGGGGATCGATGATCCTCATGGGACACGGCGCCGGCGGCCGGCTGACGCGGAAGTTGGTTGAAGAGCATATCCTGCCGGCCCTGGACAACCCGGTGCTGGCCCGGCTCGAGGACAGCGCGGTGATGGACGACATCGCGCTCAGCATCGACAGCTACGTGGTCACCCCCCGGGTCTTCCCGGGCGGCGATCTGGGCCGGCTGGCCATCAGCGGCACGGTCAACGACCTGTGGATGGTGGGCGCCGAGCCGCTGGGCCTTTCGGCCGCGCTCATCCTGCAGGAGGGGCTGCCGCTCGCCGAGCTGGACCGCATGGTCGCCTCCATGGGCCGCACGGCCCGCGAGGCGGGCGTGGACCTGGTGGCGGGCGACACCAAGGTGGTGGCGCGCGGAGCCTGCGACGGGGCCTTCATCACCACCGCCGGGGTGGGACGGTTGAGCCCTCAGTTCCGTCCCACGGCCTCGCGGGTGGCGCCGGGCGACGCGGTGATCGTGAGCGGCAGCCTGGCCGATCACGGCGTGGCCGTGCTCAGCGCGCGCGAGGGGTTTGACATCAAGGGGGAAGTCGCCAGCGACGTGGCGCCGTTGGGCTCATTGGTACGCGCGCTGCGACAGGCGGCGCTACGGGTACACGCCCTGCGAGACCCCACCCGCGGCGGGGTGGCGCAGAGCCTGATCGAGATCGCCTCCGCTTCCGGCACGCGCATCGTGCTCAAGGAGATCTCCATCCCCATCAGGCCGTCGGTGCGCGCCGCCTGCGAGCTGCTGGGGCTCGATCCCCTCTACGTGGCCAACGAGGGCAAGCTGTTGTTGATACTCCCAGCCGAGCAGGCCGACGAGGCGCTACGCCTGCTGCGCGCCGAGCCGCTGGGCGCGGCCGCGGCCATCATCGGCAAGGTAGTTGCCGGCGAGCCGGGCGTCGAGCTCAGCACCGCGGTGGGCGGGCGGCGCCGGCTGCGCATGCACGCGGGCGAGCTGTTGCCGCGCATCTGCTAGAGCTCGTCCTGTGCAGAGACCGGATCAGCACACTGTGTAACGGGCTTTACAGTGGGCATGTGCGCTCGTGGCGCACAGGGCCGAAATGCGGCGGAATCGCTGGCTTCTCGAGACTGATGGCGTTGGCCTGGTTCTTGCGAACTTCGATGACCAGGCACCAACTTCAGGGGATTCAGATGAAAAAACTCACGATTCTTGCCTTGCTGTTTACTGTTTTCGCGGCGAACCGAGCCTTTGCCGCCGACGTTGCGGTCTATCCGGTCGAGGGCACGAACCTTCAGCCGGGCGAGAACGACGCCATCGGCGTTATGATCGCAGAGTCATATCGTGCCGAATCTGGCCTATCGGTCATCGGGCCGAGTCAGAGCGAAAAGGCGGTTTCCGAGGCAGAGAGCAAGACCGCCGCCGCGGAACAACTGGGTGTTTCCGAGTACATCGTTACCAGCGCGATTCGCCTGGAGTCCAAGCTGCTCATCACTAGCTCGCTGTACGAGGCGGGCGGGCGCCGGAAGTACCGCGTGAGAGCGACGGCGGCCTCGCTCGACGACATGGAGCAGGTGTCGGCGCGGATATCGCGCTCGCTGTACCTGAGGGTTCCGTTCCAGCACTCGCTCACCCTGGAAACCGTCACCAAGACCGAGAACAAGGTGCCCAACCGCACCTTCTCCGAGAAGGTGTTCGGGATAAAGACGGCCGTCATCCTACCTCTGGCCATCGACCATACCTTTGATCCCATGGCATCGCTCGGGTTCAACGGCCGCCTGGAGGGAAACACCTACTTTCTGGAATTCGGTGCGGGGGTGATGTTGCCGGCCGATTTCGACGATGACGATGGTCGCATCAGCATGGGCGGGTTGTTCGCCGAGATCGGCGGCAGCTACTACCTGGGATCATCGAGCATATCGCCCTACGTCGGCGGCGGGCTCAGCCCGCGAATCCTCCTCGGTTCCTATGACGGAGGGGTCAACATTGCGCCCTTCCTTCAGCTCGGCTTGATGTTCATGAGGGAGTCCTCCAGCCGGCTGTATACGGAGGTGCGGGTCTCCCAGAACGTTCTGCCCATGGAAGCCGGATACGACTACTGCCGCGGGTACGACTGCACCGAGCAGAACGAGGATTCGGGCGACACGGTCTACCCGACGGAGATCGGTATCGCGCTGGGCGTTGGTTGGTAAAAAGCCCCCCTCCAAGAGGGGCGGTGCTTTCCCCCGCCCGTTCCGACTACAGCGAGCGTTTCACCTGCGTATCCCCGGCCAGGTCCTTCACCTCGTAGCCGAGATCGGCCAGCTTCTGCCGGAGCTCGTCGGCCCGCGCGAAGTCCCCCTGCTGCCGGGCCTGCTTGCGGCGCTCGACCAGCCCCTGCACCTCGTCCGGAAGCGCCTCGGGCTGCTCGTCGCCGGGCAGCACCGCCAGCACGGAATCGGCCTGGCGCAGCGCCGTTTTCACCTCCTCGACGTCCTCGGGGCAGAGCCCGCCCCCGGCCAGCAGGTGGTTGACCTGCCGGACCAGGCGGAACACCGCGGCCAGGGCGGCCGAGATGTTGATGTCGTCGAAGATGGCGGCGGTGAAATCGTCCTTCAGCCGTACCAGCCACCCGGCCAGGTCGGCCACGCGTTGCTCGCGCGGCTCGGCCGCGCTCAGCGCCTCCCAGAAGGCGTCTATCCTGCGCAGCGAGGCGCGCGCCGCGCCTAGCGCCTCGTCAGTCAGGTTGATCGGCTGCCGGTAGTGGGTCTGCAGCAAGAAGAAGCGCACATCCCGCGCCGAGTAGCCGCGCTCGAGCAGGTCGGGCAGCGTTACCCGGCTCTGCTCCTGGTAGGTCATCTTCTTGCCTCCCACCAGCACCAGCTCCGAGTGCAGCCAGTAGCGGGCCCCGGGCTCGCCGGTAAGCGCCCGGCTCTGCGCGATCTCGTTCTCGTTGTGAGGGAAGACGAGGTCGACCGAGCCCGTGTGGATGTCGAAACGGTCGCCGAGCTGCGCGCGCGCCATGGCCGAGCACTCCACGTGCCAGCTGGGCCGCACGTTGCCCCACTCGGTCTTGTAGCTCAGCCCCTTGCGCATCTCCGACAGGGTGCAGCGGCGGAAGAGGGTGAAGTCGCGCGGGTCGTCCTTGTCGTAGCGCTCCAGGTCCACGGTGGCGCCGAGCTTGATCTTGCCCAGATCCTTGCCGGACAGCTCCCCGTAGCTCTTCAGCTTGCCGATGTTGAAGTAGACGGAGTTGAGCTTTTCATAGGCGTATCCCTTGTCCACCAGCGAGCGGGCGAGCGCGATCATCTCCTCGACCGATTCCGAGGAGCGCACGTAGGCGCTCGCCGGCCCGACGCCCAGCGCCTGCAGATCCTGGTGAAAGGCCGCCTGGTTGCGGGCGCACAGATCGGCGAGCTTCTCCCCGCTGCGCTCGGACTCCTGGATGGTCAGATCGTCGATGTCGGTGATGCTCACCACCTGCTTGACGGCGTATCCCGCCAGCAGAAGCGAGCGGCGTACCAGGTCGTCGGCCAGCATACGGCGCAGCAGGCCCAGGTGGGGCCGCTGGTGCACGGTGGGGCCGCAGCAGTACATGGTGACCTCGCCCGCGGGCTCCTGGTCGCCGCCGCAGGCCGGGCCTCCGGCCCGGGCGTGAAGCGGCTCGAAGGGTTCGTGCTTGTGGGTCAGCGTGTTGAAGAAGTGCAGCCGGACCGGCACCGCCTCGGGCTCGGCCACCTGAAAGAGGGTGGTGGAGAGGTAGCGCTCGCCGCCGTCGGGCAGGATGGTGACGATCACGCCCGCCTCTAGCTCGCGCGCCAGCTCGCAGGCCACGTAGGCGGCCGCTCCCGAGCTCATGCCCACCAGCAGCCCCTCCTCCCGGGCCAGCCGCCGGGCCATGTCGTAGGCGGCCTCGTCCTCTATGTTCACCTTCTGGTCGATGTTCTTCGCGTGGTAGATACCCGGAATATAGGCTTCCTTGAGGTTCTTCAGCCCCTGGATGCGGTGGCCCAGGTAGGGCTCCACGCCGATGATGCGGATATCGGGGTTGTATTCCCGCAGTCGTTTCGCGCAGCCCATCAGCGTGCCGGTGGTGCCCATGGTGGTCACGAAGTGGGTGATGCGGCCGCCGCTCTGCTCCCAGATCTCGGGGGCGGTGGATTCGTAGTGCGCCAGGATGTTGGCCGGGTTGTTGAACTGGTCGGTCAGGTAGTAGCGGTCGGACTGCTCGTCCCCCAGCTCGTAGGCGCGCTCGATGGCGCCGTCGGTGCCGCGCTCGGCCGGTGTGAGCAGGAACTCGGCGCCAAAGGCGGCCAGGATCTTGCGCCGCTCCACCGAGACGCCCTCGCTCATGGCCAGGGTGATGCGGTAGCCCTTGAGCGCCGCCACCATGGCCAGCCCGATCCCGGTGTTGCCGCTGGTCGCCTCCAGGATGGTCTTGTCCCGGGTGAGCTCGCCCGTGCGCTCGGCCTGCTCGATCATCCAGAGCGCGATGCGGTCCTTGACCGAGCCGCCGGGGTTGTTGCGCTCCAGCTTGGCGTAGACCTCCACCTTGGGATTGGGATTGACCACCCTCAGGGGCACCAGCGGCGTGTTGCCGATCAGGCCGAGCAGTCCCGGCCTGTCCGGCGTGGTCGCAGGCTTCTGGGACAGGGTCTGTTCCGCGTTTTTGTGGCCGTCGTTCATCGACTCGCTCTCGGCATGGTTCCCGACCGGACAGCTTGGGATTCTGGAGCGGGGCGGCTCGGCTGGCAAGGCGCAAAAAGCGAGGCCCTCCCGGTATTCACCCAAACTTCACGGCGCCCCGGTCGTCGCCAAAACTCCGCCCGTGTAGCAACTGCCAGTGCACCCGGCCCGCGCCGCCGCTGCCCTTCCGGTCGAGCAACTCGCCGCGAGCGACCGTCTCGCAGGAAGCTGCCGGACGCGCATCTCCGCGCAACCGTTGAATAGATTTCTCGACCCACGTAGGATCCTCGAAATCCCGGGACCCTCAGCGCAACGAGAGAGCAATGCAGGACGAATCATCGACTCCGGAAAAACCGCAGGGGCTCTCCTCTGCGAAGCGCGAAGATATCTGGGCGCTCCTCATCGCCTTCGCCGTATTTCTCGTCTCCGCGGCGGCGCCGGAGACGGTCTACAACCTGTTCAAGAAGCTCCTTTACTTCCTGTAGCCGAGGCGCGCCATGTCCATCATACGCTCGCTGGTCGTCGAGGACGCCGGGAAGCTCATTCCCGGTCTCCTGTTCTGTATGGCGTTCGCCTTGATCGTCATGAATGTCGACCATTACATCGGGAAGTACCACAAAGCCGACGTGGCCTCGCGGGCGCTGTCCGAGCTTGCGGAGAAACTGGCCGCGGCGACCGCCGCGGGAGAGGCCGAGCGGGCGGAGCAGCTCGAAGCGAAGATCGCCAAGAGCCGGCAGGCCCTCGGCAAGGTCGGCGGAAAGGCCGGCGACCAATGGGGCTGGGCGACCTTTCTATACCAGACCCTGCAGTTCAAGTACGTAGCCATCCTGCTGCTGGGCGGCATCCTCATCCGGAATCTCTTCGGGGTGCCCGCGGTATTGTTGCCGGGAATCGGCGTCGCCCGGCCCCTGATCAAGCCCGGCATCATCATACTCGGTGTACACTACGTCTGGTCGGACGTGATCCGCGTGGGCGGTACGGGATTGATCCTGGCGGCGGTCTTCATATTCGGTACCGCCATCGCCGTCATGTGGCTGTCCAGGCGCCTCGGCGTCGAGGACGGCCTGGGTGGCATCATGGGCGCGGGCACCGGGGTCTGCGGGGTCTCGGCGATCATCGCCACCGCGCCAGTGGTCGGCGCCAAGCCGCGGGACATGGCCTATGCCATCGGCACCATCCTGCTGTTCGGCACGGCCATGCTCTTCCTCATGCCCTACGTGGGAAAGGCGCTTCAGATCTCCCAGCCGCAGTTCGGCGCCTGGGCGGCGGTGGCCATACTAAACACCGCGCAGCTCATCGCCGCGGCCGAATGGTACGGCGACGAGGCGCGCAATACCGCGGTCCTGATCAACGCCGCGCGCATCATGCTCATTCCATTGATCGTTGTATTCGCCGTCTGGTTCTACGGGCTCAAAGGCGAGGGCAGGTCGGACGGCTTCTGGACGGTTATGCGCAAGAAGTTTCCGATCTTCATCCTGGGTTTTTTCGTGCTCATCGTCCTCAACAGCTTCCACATCGAGGCCCTGGGCGGGCCCTCCGTGAAGGGGACGCCGTTCTGGGCTATGAACGCCGTTTACAAGTGGTTCTTCGCCGTCGGCTTCGCCGGGATCGGGCTCTCCATCTCCATCGACGACATGAAGAAGGCCGGAGGCATGGCCTTCGTCATCGGCTCGGGCGCGGCCACGGCCAAGATGATCCTGGGACTGCTGGCGGTACTGGCCATCGGGACGTCCCTGCTGCAGGTAACCGGTGGCGACTGATTCCGGGAAAAGGACCCATGTCCTGCTGGCCATCGACGGCGAGTCCCACACCCGGTCGGCCGTCGCCTGGGCGTTGCGCATGGCCGAGCAGCTCGGGCTCTCGCTGACGGCCGTCCACGTCAAGGATCCCTATCTGAAACAGTTCTACAACGATATCTACGCGCAGGGCCGCGAGGAGTACCTGGCTCACGTCGAGCGGTGCCTGATGGAAAAGGCGAGGCTGTCCAGGGTCGGCTTCGAACAGATGGCGCGAGAATCGCCCGTTTCGTTTTCGATCAAGGTCCTGGAGGGAAATCCGCTGGACCAGCTCGCGGCAGAGTCGCAACGACCCGAGTACGCTCTGCTGGTCCTGGGCAGGAAGCACCGCAGCGGGATTCAGGCCTGGAAGTCGCGCAACCTTCCCCGGTCGCTCACCGCAGCCATCCCGCACCTGCCCGTCTTGACCGTGCCGTCCGGGGGCGAGGGGGCGTAGCGTACCGTCAGCGGTGGGGCAAAACCCGCGTCAGGCGCCTGCCTCGTAGCCCTGGGCTGCGTAGAGCATGGCCCGGTCGAAGAAGAGGATGGTGCGGTTGTTGAGCTGCAGCGCCAGGTTGAGATCCAGGGCGCTATCCAGAAGCCCTTCGCCCTCGATCTTCGCCCAGAGCACCCGGCGGGTGATGATCAGCGCTTGCATCACCTCGCTGAGCTTGAAGCCCTCCTTGCGGCGCTGCTCTCCCATGGCCGTGTAGATCTTCTCTATCTCTTCCTTGCCGGTCGATTCGGAGAGCCATTTGCCGAGCTGGCTGTAGACGCTGAAGGCGCGCTGGTACAGCTCGGCCTCGTCGTAGGTGTGATAGGAGCCAGTCGCCGGGTGTTTCTTCACCAACTGCAGCCACCGCTTGGTCAGGGTATCGGCGTTGTGCTCGATGAGGTCCACGAGTTTCTGAGAGATCGTCATCTGGTTCTATTCCTCCCCTCGGTGCGAGAAGACCGGCGGTTCTGTTAAACGGAAAAATACCGGCTCTGCACCGGGTACGCAATCGCGGCCTTAGGAGGCACCG
>CAYVFC010000193.1:0-12800 GCA_964450715.1 uncultured Sandaracinaceae bacterium
CTGTGAGAGCCGGGGCGGGTAACCGCCCCGGCTACTCAAGGAGCAACGCAGCAGATGGGGCCGCCCCGCCCGAGAGGCGGCTGAAAGGGTTTATGAGACCGGCTCTAGTTGTTACGGGTTACGACGAGCAGATCGCGCTGGGCGGGCCCGTTTATTTACATTGTGCATCCTCCAACCGCACGGGCGCTTCCTGGCGCGCTCTATCAGGCCGAGCGCAGAGGCGTCCCCGCTTTCGAGGCCGTGGAGATGGGGCGTCGAGCCGGGATGTCGAGCCTGGAGCCGCTGGTGCTTTCCATCCTGGGACTGTGCGAGCCGGCCGACGTTTCCTGTCCGGTGGGGTAAGGAGGCCGGCCGTACACGCGGCGGGGGCGGGTCGGCAGCGCTACCGTTGCGGGCGGTCGGGTGGCGCCGCTTTTCTACCCCTTCCCGACCCCGGGAGGGGATTGCGCGAGCTAGGAAATTTCGCGTATAGTATTCGCTTCGCGGCCCTAGCCGGCTCGTCTATAGTATAGAAAAGTCAACCCCTTTTCGATAGCTATCCCGATCCGAACACCATGGCAAGACAAACCAAACATCCGCGGTTATCGGCCACCGAAAAAGAGATCGCTGATTTGCGAGCGCGGAGCGAGGAGTACCACGAGAAGATCGAGCTGCTGCTGGCGCGCTACTCGGAGCTGGTCGAGCAGAACGCGCTGCTGGAGGCGCAAAACGCCTCTTTGCTCAATCTGTGCGTGGCGACTTCTCGCATCCATTCCTCGCTGAAGTACGGATCGGTAATCCGGGCGGTCAAGGAGATCATAGGCCAGCTCATCGGCGGCAAGTCGTTCCGCATCTATCTGGTAGACAAGCAGCGTAAAGGCCTGGTCGTCCTGACCTCGGAGGGGATATCCGAGAGTCAGAACGAGGCCGTGGGCAAGGGGGCGAAGAAGGCGATCAAGACGGGCAAGGTCCACGTGGCCGAGGAGCAGCAGGGTGAAAGGAGGGAGTTTCCCGTGGCGTCGATACCGCTGCTGGTGAGCGGGCAGGTCATGGGCGCCATCGTGATAGGGGAGCTGCTGTCTCAGAAGAAAGGCCTGGTCACGGAGGACCTGCAGATCTTCGAGGTTCTGGGCAGCGATGCAGCCAACGCCCTGTACAGCGCCAAGCTGCACTGGGCGCTGGAGGAGGAAAAGAAGAAGGGCGTCGTGGACGAGGGCGTGATAGACTTGTTGCCGCCAAAGGTGGCGCTGGAGCGGGGGCGCGAAGCCCGGGGCAAGAAATGACGGAGATCGTCTGCGAGAGATGCGGGGCCGCCAACGCGGTCCCGGAAAAAGACGCCGGCGAAGGCGTGCCCGAGATGAAATGCGCCGAGTGCGGCGAGGCGATTTCCGCGCCAGAATCCGCGACAGCGTCGGCCGGAGGAGCGAGGGCCATCAAGGCGGAGACAGACAAGGCGATGATCGGCGAGCGCGGCGAGGACTCGCCGCCGTTCAACGCCAACACCCTGCGCAAGACGGCCGACAAGAGCGAAACCGCGGTGGAGGATTCCGGCATCGTGGACGTGGCCAAGCTGCTCTCGGCGGCCAGGGCGACGGGGCGCGACAGCCGGCCCGAGGTCGGAGACGGCTCCGCGTTGCTCGGCGTGAAACGACCGGCGGTCGGCTCGCTCAGCGTCTCCCCGGACGACGCCGACAAGGAAGAAAAGGGCGGCAAGACCCTCTACGCCATCCTGGGGGCTGGCATGTTCATCGGCGCGGCCATTCTGGGCGCGGCATGGATCCTGAAACCGCAGTTGCAGCCTATCGCTGGGCTGGAGCAGAACCCGGGGACCGAGCAGGCAACCGTGGCCGGCCCGGTTGCAGTCGAGCCGGACGAGAAACAAGCCGGCCCGTCGGATCTAGAGCAACAGCCGACCGCTGAAGAGCGGGCCGACCGGGACGAGGCGAAGGAGGAAGCAGAGCGCCCGCGCCGCGGCTACGGGGAGCGCGATCCGGCTTCCTCGGAAAATGGCCGGGGCAAGAAGCGTTCGCTACGGGCGGACAAAACCGAATCCGCGCCGGCGGCCGAGCCCGCGAGTGCCGAGAAAACGGCGGCGCCTCCGGAGTCCGAGCCCGGCGCTACCGCGAAGACCGCACCTTCGTCCGGGACAGGGCCAGAGGCCAAAAAGGCGCAGGAGAAAGAGCCGTCGGCGAACAGGTCCCTGGCGAGCTTGCTGGACAACGCCGTGGTCGCCGGAGCGCCGGTCGGCGCGACCAAAACGGCCGCGACAGCCCAACCGGCGCGCGACCTTCCCCAGAAACCCTCGCGGGACCAGGTGTTGGACGCTTTGCGCAGGGTCCAGTCAAAGGTATCGGCCTGTGCCGGTGGGAAAAAGGGTACGGCCATGGCCGCGATCAAGGTGGCCAGCAGCGGCAAGGTCAAGAGCGTGAATATCAGCAACGTCGAGGAGCCCGCTGCTTCCTGTATCGCCGGCGCGGTCAAGCTGGCCAAGTTCCCGGAGTTCTCCGACGACGAGTTCTCCATCAACTTCCCCTTCCACTTGTAGCTCACCCACGTGCCCCCGCCGGGTCCCCGCAACCGCGCGCCCGGGGGTTGTACCGACGTTTCATTCGCCGCCGGCATCCCCAACATTCCCAACGCGCGGTTGCGGGGACCCCGCGTACGACCCTCCGCACGCCGCGTCGGCGTGATCGGAACGTGTCTCGGTGGTACAAATACCGGATGAATATCCGCGTCGTGTCTTCCGGCGGTATTCCGGTAAGCGTTCAGGCCTTGGGCAGCGCGGCGGCCCAGGCGCCGGAAAGAGCTCGGCGGCCAGCCGGGCCGGTGAGGATTGTACTCACGTACCTGACGGTTGTCGGTGGATTCGTGCGAAGCGGAGGGGACGACAGTCCGCGGAGCTGCACGAATCCAGCGGCAATACACAGGGGCCGCAGGCCCCGAGTACACCGGCCCGAGGACGAAAACCGGTTTTTCGGGATGCATCGGCCGCCGTTGTTTCAGATACCGACTACCCCCCCTGAACGGTTACGTATTCCGTCTCTGGCCGCCGCGGCCGTTACCGCCCTGCTGCTCGGCTCGTCTCTGTTCGCGACCCCCGCCCTAGCGCTGGTTACCCAGCCCAACGGCGCGGTGGTGCCCATCGATTCGGGGAGCGAGGTTCAGCTCTACCAGCTGTTCGCCGACCAGGCAGAGGCCATAGACTGGCTGGCCGACGCGCACGATACGCCGGACACCTTCTCCCCGCTTTGCGAGTTCTCGGCCACGCTGGTTCTCAAGCAGTCCGGCTCCAGCCTGGGGGTGGGCTGGTACAATGTCGTTCCCGGGGCGGTGGCGCCGCCCGGGCCGGGCGAGATCTACCAGATCGTGCCGCCCGGCTCTGCGGTGGGCACGGTCATCGCCAGTGCCGACATCCGGGAGCATCCCGCCTACCTGGGAGGCGATATCGGATTCGCGCTCATACGCGATCCCCCCCATTTCTCCCAAAGCAAGTGGAATACCGTCTGCGACCAGCTCTTCTGCGCCGCCACCCCCGGCCCTTGGATACTGGGGCTCAGCTACAAGTCCACCACCATTCCGGATGCCTGGTACCTGGCCTTCGAGGACGGCGACACCACCAACTTCAGCTGGAACAACGACGGCGACTACAACGACTACGTCTTCCTCTTCACTGGCATCGTCTGTTCGGGCGCCGGACAGCCTTGCCAGGTGCAGGACGCGCAGGGGGTCTGCCTCAACGGATTGACCGAGTGCGACAAGAACGGGGATATCGTCTGCAAGCAGCTTATCGAACCCGAGAGTGAGGCCTGCGACGGCGTAGACAACGACTGCGACGGCGAGATCGACGAAGACGAGGACCTGTGCGCGATAAACGAAGTCTGCGTGCGCGGCACCTGTGTTCCCTACTGCGGCGAGGAGTTCCCCTGCATCCCGCCGGCGGTTTGCGAGGGCCTGGTCTGCGTTCATCCCGACTGCGTCGGAGTGCAGTGCGACCCGGGTCAGGCCTGCATAGAGGGCGACTGCCGCGCTCCCTGCGACGGGGTCGCCTGCCCGCCGCCGCTGGTCTGCCGGATCGGCCGCTGCATGGACGCCTGTGCGGGCATCGTCTGCGGGGACAACCTAGTATGCGAGCAGGGCGCCTGCATTCCGGGCTGTGCCTGCCAGGGTTGCCCGGACGGTTTCGCTTGCCGGCAGGACGATCGCCGCTGCGTAGACGAAGCCTGCCTGCAGGTGACCTGCGAGCAGGGGAGCTATTGTGAGCAGGGCGTCTGCGTGGACGCTTGCCGGGACGCTGTCTGCCCTTTGGGTCAGCTCTGCCAGAGCGGGGCCTGCGTCGAGGGGCAGGCGAACGCGGGCGCCGGGGGCACGGGCGGCGCCGGCGGCTCTTCCGGCCCCGACCTGCCGGGAGCTGCCGGCGCCGGAGCGGGCGGTGAATCGCATGATGCGGCGTTTCCGGTAGCGGAAGCCGACGGCGGAAGCGCGGGCGGCGCCGCCCCGTTCGCGCCCGGCGCCGAGCAGCTGTCCGATCCGGCCTGCGATTGCCGGACGCTGCCCGGGCATCCCGCGCCCGCGCTGCCCGTCGCGCCGTTCGCGCTGGCGGTCGCCCTCTGGCTTACTATCGGCCGTTGGCGTCGTCGCCGGATGGTGGCGGGCGACCCGGCAAACGAGCGGTGAGGTTATACCGCCGGTAGCTCGAGCCGCGTGGTTGCTGGGACCGATGCGGGGGACGCCCCCTCGACCTCGCGTTCGTGCGGTTTCCTTTCCGCTGGAATGTCGATCTGCAGCTCTTCGTTCTCGCTCATGTCCATCCACATGGCGAAAAGAAGCAGGCCGATGCCGCCGAGCGAATAGACGGCGAGCCAGGAGATCCAGCCGTAGCAGACCTCGACGTCTGCGGCCACACCCAGCGTCGGGGCGAAATCGATGGCGGCGATCATCGTGGCACCGATAGAGCCCAGCAGGAAAAGGGCGATCCCGATCAGATAGAAGAAGAAGACGGGGTGCAGCTCCCGGACCAGATAACGGTAGACAATCCGATAGACGAACAGCCTGAGCAGCAGGAAGGATAGCGGCAAGACTACCCGCAGGATCCGCATCTTGGACCTCTCCCCGACGTTGTAGCGGGGCTCGCTGGGGATCTGCGCCACGCGAAAGCCGAAGACGTTCAACTTGACCAGGATGTCGTTGGGGACGCCGTAGCCGCCGTAGATGCGGTCGAGATCGAGGGCGTTCAGCGCGCGGCGGGAGATGGCCGTGTACCCCGATTGCGAGTCGATGACGCTCCAGTACCCGGAGGCGATCCTGGTCAGAAGGGAGAGGACCGCGTTGCCGATGAACCGCCGCTTGGGGATCTTGTGCCAGGAGTTCTCGGTCAGCAGCCGGTTGCCCTTCGCGTAATCGGCCCGACCGTCCACGACGGGCCGGATGATCTCGATTAACTCGCCGGGCTCCATCTGGCCGTCGCCGGCCATCACCGCCGTGATGTCGATCTCCCTCTGCGCCATCCACTTGTACCCCTCGGCAATGGCGTGCCCGACGCCCCGCTCGCCCCGGCGTCGCACGACGAAGACCCGGTCCGCGAACCGTTTCTCGCCACAAAAGCGTTCGGCGGCGGCGGCGGTTCCGTCGCCGCTGCCGTCGTCGACCACCACGATCTTGTCGACGAAGTCGGGGATGGAGGAGATGACCTTGCCGATCTGCGTTTCCTCGTTATAAGCGGGAACCACGACACCTATGGTTTTGTCGTCCAGCATGGCGCGAGCAAAGGTCGATCGATAAAATGCGGCATCGTACCATCAGATGCAAGAGCGGCCGTTTTTTCGCGGGCGGCCGGTTCATGAGGTTAGGAGGGGGCCGGCGATTTGTGAAGCCCCTTGGTTACGGGTATTCTCGCCCGTTGACGCGAGCCGGCCTCCGGGCCGCGACCCAGACCGGAGATCGACGGGTGCAGGACGGAGCCAAACCCAGCAAACAGCTCACGCTTTTCGACTCGGTCTGCCTGGTCGTCGGCATCATCGTGGGAGTCGGCATCTACCAGACCGCCCCCGACGTGGCCAAGGGAGCGGGCAGCTGGTCGGGCGTGCTGCTGATCTGGGTCGCGGGCGGCCTGCTCTCGCTCTGCGGGGCGCTCGGCTATGCCGAGCTGGCTTCGGCCTACCCCGGTCAGGGTGGGGACTACGTCTATCTGAGCCGCGCCTATGGGCGCTGGGCCGGTTTTCTCTTCGGCTGGATGCAGCTCGGGGTGACGCGCCCCGGGGACATCGCGGTGATGGCCTTTGCCTTCGCCACCTACGCGCGCGCGGTCTACGATCCCTTCGCCGATACGGCGTTTCCCTACGGGCAGCGCATCTACGCCGGCGCCGCGGTGATCGCGCTGACGGCGGTCAATATCTCCGGCGTGCGGGAGGGGAAGTGGACGCAGAACGTACTGACCATGGTCAAGGCAGCGGCGCTGCTGGCCGTGGTAGCCGTCGCCTTGCTCGCGCCGGGGCAGCCGGCCACCCCGGTCGAGCCCGTGGTTGCCCTGCCGGCCAGCGTGGCGCTCATCCTGGTCCTGTTCACCTACGGGGGCTGGAACGAGATGGCCTATGTCGCCGCTGAGGTTCGGGATGCGAAGCGAAACATCGTCCGCGCGCTGGTGTTGAGCACGCTCGCCGTCACCGTGCTTTACCTGCTGGTCAACGGCGCCTTTCTCTACGCGTTGGGCTACGCGGGGGTGGCGCTCTCCGAGCGGGTGGCGGCCGACGCGGTGGGCAGCGCCTTCCCGGCAGCCGGCGCCAACCTGATCAGCGCTCTGGTCTGCATCTCTGCTCTGGGGGCTTGCAACGGGCTCATCTTCACCGGGGCGCGCATCTCCTACGCGGTCGGGGCCGACCACCGGGCCTTCGCCTGGTTCGGCAGATGGAGCGAGCGCACCGGCACCCCGGTCCGCGCTTTGCTGGTGCAGGCCCTGTTGGCGCTCGGGCTGATCGTCGTATTGGGATCCTTCGTGGAGACCATTCTCTACTCCACGCCCGCTATTTATACGTTCTATTTGGCGACCAGCCTGGCGGTGATCGTCCTGCGCCGCAAGGAGCCCCAGGTGCAGCGGCCCTACCGGGTAACCGCTTACCCGCTGCCCAACCTGCTTTTCGCCGCCGTTTGCGGATTCCTCATCTACAGCGCGGTGCGCTTCGCCATCGACGTGCTGAACCGGCCCTGGATCGTCTGGGTGCCTTTCGCCATCTCTCTGCTCGGGCTGCCCCTCTACTTCTGGGGCAGTAAGAGCTCGGCGAGGATTTCCGCGAGATGAACGCCGGACCGACATCCCGTTTCGCGAGCCTGGTCGAGGCCTGGCGGCAGAGCCTGGAGCGCCCCGCCTTTCGCCTGGAAACGGCGGTGACCCTGGTGGTTTTCATCGGCAACCTGGTCGTCTATCCCAACTTCCTGAACCACATCGAGCAGCGGCCGGGCGTCCGCTTTCTCGATCCGCTGCTGGACGCCTTAGACCCGCTGGACGCGACCTGGGTCACCTTCATCATCCTCTACCTCTCCATCTCCTCGGCGGTCTGGTTCCTGCTGCGCGAGCCCGAGCAGCTGATGGTGGGTTTCCAGTCCTACGTGCTGCTCTTTCTCTTCCGGGCCCTGGCGCTGATGATGGTGCCGCTGGAGCCCCCGCTGAAGATCATCCCCCTGAACGATCCCTTCGTGGAGTTCTTCGGGGTCGACGGAACCCTGACCCGCGACCTGTTCTTTTCCGGGCATACCTCGCTGATGTTCCTGCTCTTTCTCACCGCCCGCGCGCCGCGACCGCGTCGTCTCTACTTTCTGCTAACCCTGGTGCTGGGGGGCTGCGTGATCGTCCAGCACGTACACTACACCTTCGACGTGTTCGTCGCCCCCTTCGTGGCCTACGCCAGCGTCAGGCTGGTCCGCAACGCGCACCGGGCGCTGGGGCAGGCGAGGTGAGCGCGAGGCGGTACCGGTGGCCGGTCGTAATCGCCGGAGCCGGGCTGCTGCTGGCGCTCGGTCTGGTCGCTGGCGGCCTGCTGCTGCAACCGGACCGCGCCGGCGAGGGCAAGGGGGCCGCCCTGCCGCCGGTCGCACCCCGGGTGCCGCCGGAGACGGCGGACGCCGAGGCGATCGAGCGCCTCGCAGACTGGCGCGGACTGCCGCGCTTCGATGACGGCGTCTACCAGCAGCAGTCGAGCGCCGAGCGAAAAGCGCTCGGAGGCGCCAAGCCCAAGCGGATGCTCGCCAGGGGCAACCGCGATATGAACAACTTTCTCTGCGTCGGCCGCCAGAGCGAGCAGGTCGGCGAGCCGGGCGTGCCCATCGTCACCGAGCTCGACACCTGCCCGGAGCCCTATGTGCGTGGTTACGTCCTGTCCCGTTTCGAGGGCTCGGGCCGGCTGGCGCGGCTCTGGATGACGAGCAACTCGCTCTTCAAGCTGCACCACCGCGACGAGGTGCTGCGGTTCTACGTTGACGACGATCCGCGTCCGCTGATCGAGATCCCTTTCATCGACGCCGTGTCCGGGCGTGCCGGCGAGATTTTCCAGCCGCCCTTCGGGGCCGGGCGCAAGTTCTTCCTGGCTTGGTACTACCCGGTGGTCTTCTCCTCACGGCTCATCGTTAGCCTGGATCGGATCAAGCTTTTTGCGAGCTACTATCACCAAACCGACGTAGTGCTCGATCGCGAAGCCCGGCCGCGGGTCCGGGCGGCCTCGCGACTCGAGGGGCGCGACCGGGCCCGCGACGCCCTGCAGCAGCAGAGCTTTGCCGCCGACAGGGAGGCGGGCGGCGAGGTGGTGCTAGGGCCGGGGGAGACGGCGCGGGCGCTGGATCTCTCCGGGCCGGCCACCATCCGGCAAATCCTGGTACGCTCGGCCTCGTTCGAGGCGCTGCGGGAGGTAGCGCTACAGGTGCGTTGGGACCATAGCTCCGAGCCCGCCATCCAGCTTCCGCTGGCCGCGCTCTTCTCCTCGGAGCTCGCTCCGCCCGTGACTCCCGGTCCGGTATTGACCACCCGAAAGACGCCGGGGGGCTATGAGCTCGCGCTGCGGCTTCCCATGCCCTTCCGCGAGCGCGCCGAGTGGAGGCTGCACAGCGGTGCGCGGCAACGGCTCTCCCTGGAGCTGTACGCACAGGTTGAGAACCGCCTGCCCGAGCCCGAGTGGGGACGGCTGCACACGCAGTACCACCAGACCCTCGGTCCCACCGAAACCGTTTACCATCCCCTGGCCCGCGTCGAGGGACGCGGGCGGCTGGCGGGCGTCTGTGTGACCCTGGAGGGGCACGGCCTGCAGGGCCGCCACCAGCACTCCGGTCCGCTCAACTTCCTGGAAGGGGACGAGCGGGGGCTGGTGGACGGCCGTCTGGCGCTTCCCGGAACCGGCACCGAGGACTACTTCAACAGCTCCTTCTATTTTGCAGACGGGCTGTTCGCCACCGCCTTTTCCCAGGGCCAAGCCAGCGCGCTCGGCGAACGGGGCATCGCCGTCTGCTGCCGCTGGCACGTGCTGGGCGACGCCATCGATTTCCACTCCAGCCTGGACCTCTCGCTGGAGATCGGTCCGGCAGAGCCCTCGCTGCTCGATCGCTACCGCAGCGTGGCCTTCTTGTACCGGTAGCCTTACCTGTTCGGTCTGCCCGATCTGCCGGGGCTACCAGCCGCCCCAGCCCGGGCCGCCGAAGTTCTGTGTCCAGAGCCTGGAGGAGCCGTCCCACCAGCCGCCGCCGCTGCCGGCCACCTCGTAGTAGCCGATGCCGATCTCGGTGTAGTTGGCCCTCATGATGTTGGCGCAATGGCCGTCGCTGCCCATCCAGCCGCTCATCACGTCCTGGGGCGACATCTGGCCGGAAGCGATGTTCTCGCCTCCCGAACCGCCCGAATATCCGGCATCGGCCATCCGGTCGAAGGGGTCGCGGCCGTCCAGGCTGGTGTGATCAAAGTAGTTGTTCTCCGCCATGTCCTTGGAGTGAAGCCGGGCCGAGCAGCGCAGCTCCGGGCTCATGGTCAGCGGCTCGGCCGGGCCGAAGGTCCCCTCGCTGCCGCAGTTGGCGCCCGCCGCCCTGCGCTCGTTCACCAGCTGCAGCACCTCCTCCTCCCAGGCTGTCCAGCCTGGATCCCAATTGGAGGCCGGCGCGCAGTAGGCCGTCGCTGGAACCTCGTCCTGGTCGGGGTTGGGTGTTACGGTCCCCGAGTCGGCGATGATGCTTCCGCCGCCGTCGTCGATACCGCCGCCGTCCATGACCGTGATCTCGTCGCCCGCATCTTCCACGCCACCGGCCGCCCCGGCCGCGCCTGCAGCGCCGCCCGCACCAGCTTCCGCCGAGGCGCCGCCCTCGCCCCCGATCGGCTGCTGTTGCTGCCAGGAGTCACCCATGGACAGATCCGCGCCGTCGCCCGATTCCGGACACATGCACTCGCTATAACCGCTTCCATCATTGTGGCAGATGGTGACGCCCTGTAGACCGTTCGGGCAGATGCAGGGGACCGTAATCCCGGGAACGCATCCGTCGACCGGCGCAGCAGGCGCAGCACCGGTTCCGCCACTCCCCTGGCCGTATCCGGCATCATCCTGTCCCGTACATCCCAGACCCAGGACCACCGACCACCAGACCACTGTCAGTAACAGCCCGAGCGTCCTCTCTCTCATGCTGTTGTTTCCTCCCCGCAAATTCACCTGTTCGCGATTTGGGTGCGTAAAAATCGTACACCTATTAATAGTTAACACGGATCGCGACATGCGGCAACCGCGCCTCGTTTTCCCCCTGAGTGTCCGCAAGAGTTGCCGCGCGTGTGAAATTGTCGTACCCAGAATTCGAAACACTTACCTTTTGTCAATCGCGTCCATACGGCAGCGGTGCTTCGCGAGCGAAGAGATTCATCGGAGGGATTAGGTACGAACCACGCTCATCGCGGGCGCGCTTGCGCTCTTCCCGTCCCCGAGCCCGATCCCCAAGCCAGCCCCGAGCCCGATCCCGAGCCCGTGACCTTCGAAGGTGCGACCGTGGGCACCGCTACGGCCGCTTCGGGCGGCCTCCGGAAACCGAGTCCCGCTATCCCCCGTGCCGAACCGGCTATGTCTGCTACCGGGCCAGATGCATATCCAATGGCCGCTACTCGATCCGTACGATCGGGCAGCCCAGGATCACGTTGACCTGGCCGCTGGTGGTCTTGAGCATGGTGCAGGTGGAGTCGCAGGCGATGATGCGGGTGTTGGAGTCGCTGTAGAACCAGCCTCCCTGGGCCGGGTCGCAGGCTTCCGGGCCGTCCACATTGGGGATGACCGTTTCGGCTCCGCCGTCCGGGGTGAAGTAGAGGTTGACCAGCCCGAGATCGACCTGCTCGCCATTGTCGGGGGTGGGGATGGCATAGTCGCAGGGTAGCGCCGATTCACGCAGCGCGTTCATGGCGTCGAGCAGCCCCTGGGCCGTGTTGGCGGGATCGATGATGGTGGCCTTGTCCGTGCCGCCGGCCAGGGCGATGGCGTCGAGCGCCGTCAGATCGCCGATACCGATCACGTAGGTGGTGATGGGGATGGAGCCGGTGAGCCCCTCGGCCGCGGCCTGGGCCACGTTCTCCACCGTGGACGCGCAACCGCTCGGCATGCCGTCGGTGATGAGCCAGACCACCACCTTGGATTCCGGATGCGATGCGGCCCATTCTTGCGCGTGCATGATAGCTCCCTGCATGGCGGGAAGCGTGGGCGTGCTCTCGATGGGCAGGATGGGTACGCCGGCCTGCAGCGCGGCCAGGTTGCCGGGCAAGGGGGCGATGGGCACCCGGGGCGTGGCGTACATCGAGGGGTCGCAGGGGTCGTCCGGCCCGAACACCTGAAGGCCCATGCCGATGCCGGCCGATTCGGGCGCGGTCACGAACTGCGTCAGCGCGTCCAGGGTAGCGGGCCACCAGGGCACCATGGAGCCAGAGTCGTCGAGCATCACGTAGATGTCGAGCTGCTTGGGCTCGGCCACGTAGTAGTCGCCGCCGCATTCGCCCGGCTGAAGCTGCCTGGGCGGGGAACCGGCGGCTCCGCTGCTCCCGCCGCTGGGCGGGAAGCCCGCGCTGCCTCCGGCGGGTGGGATGTAGGTACCGCCGACGCCGCTCGCTCCGCCGGAGTAGCCGGCGGTTCCTGGACCGGTGCCACCGTTGCCTTCGTTTTCGGCGCTGCAGGCCGGGGCGGTTAGAGTGAGAAGTGGGACAAGCGAAAAGGAGAGCAAGCAAGACGACAGGATTTTCATAGACTACCCCGCAACGTCGGACCGCCTCGGCTGTTGAGCCGGACCCGAGCTAGACGATCAGTAATGTTTGAAGAATAGCCGATCGTGCACTTTTCGGCCACCCCCCTGTTGTTCGCGAGTGACCTCTCGTAAAGAGTCATAAAAAGCGGGACGGTCCTAGTTAACTAGTTAACGCGAGAAGAGGGGACGGACCGAAAAAGCGAGCAACGGGTACGCCGACCCGCGTAGACGCAGGATTCATTCAAAAGCGGGACGGTCCTAGTTAACTAGTTAACGCGAGAAGAGGGGCGACGTTATGACGTTCCACGCCCCAGCCCTGAAAACGTCCCTAGTAAACGGTTACCGTTGCTCGACGCCGCGGAACCTTCAGAGCGCTAGCTTTCCGTAGGAGTATTGTCCGAGGTAGTACAAGCCATCGTTCGCGTCGAAGGTCATTTTAATCGGACTGTCTTCGCTGACGATACTCAGGGAACACAGCTCCCCCTCACTGGTCAGATGCGCGACCAACGACTTTTCGTTTTTCACGGGCTCCTTATAGACTCATAGGTAGGATCTTAAGGAAAAAGGCAAGGAATTACGATCGGTTTGGAACA